>UQNJ01000004.1 GCA_900542295.1 uncultured Eubacteriales bacterium
CCCCTTATGGCTATATCAAAGACCCTGCCGACCACAACCATCTGCTGATAGATGATAAAGTGGCACATGTTGTAAAAGAGATATTCGACCTTGCATTAAAAGGGAATGGAGTTGCCAAAATTTGCAGACATCTTAATAAACAGCATATCCTACGCCCTGCCGCTTATGCGGCGGAGCGTGGCGAAACAGGCTTTGAACGTCATTTTGAGGGGAACGAGGACAAACGCTATATTTGGAGTGGGAACAGCGTGAGGAGCATTTTAAGAAGCCCGATATATGCGGGAAATCTTGTAGGCTACAAACGGATTGCCGCCAATATGAAAAGCAAGAAACGCCCCTCTAAGCTGCCCGAAGAATGGGAAGTGATACCCAATACCCATGAGGGAATAGTCACGCAGGAGGAATTTGATATTGTCCAACAGCTTATTACAAGTCGTAGGCTTCCACAGAACAAGGGAGGATTTGTAAATATTTTTGCAGGCGTTATCAAGTGTGTGGACTGCGGATGTGCTCTGCGGGCAATGAACGTACACAGGAGGAAACGCCCAGAGATTATCGACTGTGTACAGTATTCATGTAATAATTATGCAAGAAACGGAAGAAGCGAGTGTAGTGCCCACAATATAGAAGCAAGGGATTTATTCAATGCCGTTCTTGCCGACATCAACTGTTTTGCGGATATGGCAGTGAATGATGAAAAGGCGGTCAGGGCCATAGAAAAGCGGCTCACGGAAACAGACCAGAGCAGGGCGAAAGCATTAGAGAAAGAACGTAAGAAGCTGAACAAACGCCTTGCGGAACTGGACAGGCTGTTTTCCTCTCTCTACGAGGATAAGGTCATGGAGCGTATTACCGAGCGGAATTTTGAGATGATGTCGGGGAAATACCAGAAAGAGCAGCTTGAAATTGAAGCAAGGCTGAAAGAGGTGACGGAAACTCTTAATGAAAGCTACGAGAAATCACGGGGAATCCGTGACTTCCTCGCCCTTATCCGAAATTATCAAGGCTTAAAAGAACTGGATGCAACAGTTATAAACGCACTCATAGACAAGATACTTGTTTCGGAGCGTGAGAAGATGGCAGACGGAACAGTGAAGCAGGAAATCAAGATTTACTATAAATTCATCGGCTTTGTCGATGAATTACATATCATACCTACAAAACGGTGGGCAGCAATGCCCGCTAAAAATTGTACGGTGTGCGGCGTTGAATATGTCCCGGGCTCTGGTGCATCAAGGTATTGTCCTGCTTGTGCCAAGAAGATACGGAGGGAGAAATCAAACGAGAGCAAACGCAGGAGCAGAGAACAGAAAAGGATAGCATGTATGAACTGTCCGCAAAAAATGACCGACTGATGCCGGACGAGAAGGTGAATTGATTTTTAGACTGGTCTATTATCAAGCAGGCTGCAAGAAGCCATTTAAAAGATTATGGATCAGTTCCATGGAAGATGAAGCAATTAAAGAAGGTTTTGATAATCTGAGAGAAGGCAGCGATTACGATAATTTGTATGAAGCTGCCCTTTGTCGTTCCAAAGCAGATTGGCTTGTGGGAATCAATGGAACCAGATTATTTACCACTTTGTATAACAACAGGCTGACAGTTGGAAGAGTGCAGACACCGACACTTGCTATGGTCGTTGAACGAAATAAGCAGATTACGGAATTCCAAAAGCAGAAGTATTTCAATGTGCATTTGAAAGATGGAAAGCTGGAAGTTCATAAGGAGAAGATCTTCGATGAACAGGAAGCGAAAAAGATTCAGCAAAAATGCAATGGTGCAGATGCAATCGTAAAGTCGGTGACAAAAGCAGAGAAAAATATAAATCCACCGAAATTGTATGACTTAACGACCTTGCAGAGAGAAAGTAATCGATACTTTGGCTATAGGGCACAGAAAACATTGGATTATACACAAAGCCTTTATGAACAGAAACTGGTCACTTATCCGAGAACAGACAGCCAGTATCTGACAGCGGATATGAAAGAGACAGCCGAAAACATGGTGCTGGCGGTTCAGATGGCCTTTGATTTTGGGTCATTTCCACCGAAAGATTATGATGTGAACCGTGTGATCAATAACAGTAAGGTCACAGATCATCATGCAATCATTCCAACAGCAGAAATCCAAAAGCAGGATCTGTCGAAACTCTCACAGGGAGAAAGAGATATTCTGATGCTGATCAGTCAGCGATTGCTCTGTGCAACAGGAGAAAAACAACGTATTTCCGAAACAGAGATCAAGGTAGAGTGTGTTGGAGAAGAATTCCAGGTGAAGGGAAAGATGGTTCTGGAGATGGGATGGAAATCCTATGAAATGGAATTTAGAAACCGTCTGAAAAACAAGTCCAAAACAGAGGCAAAGGATGAGGTTCTTCCATTAGTTGCAGAAGGAGATGTTTTGCATGGGGTTACGGTAACGAAGACAGAGCATTTTACAAGTCCACCGAAACAGTATACAGAAGACACATTACTTTCAGCTATGGAAACTGCAGGAAATGAGGATTTTGATGAAGATACAGAAAAGAAAGGTTTGGGAACACCGGCAACCCGTGCTTCCATGATCGAGAAACTGGTATCGTCAAAATATCTGGAGCGAAAGGGAAAGCAGCTCATACCTACGGATGCCGGTATCAATCTTGTGGCGGTCTTGCCGGAAAAAGTGAAGTCAGCGAAGATGACAGCAGAATGGGAAAATGCACTTATGGAAATGGAACGAGGTAAGGTAAAAAGTAGAACATTTCTTACTGATATCAGTCAGTGGGTCAATCAGTTGATTGCCGATTATGGAGAGGTATCAGAGGAGGAAAAGAAGCGTTTCAGATCGGAAAAAGAGCAGATTGGTATCTGTCCGAGATGTGGAGCACCGGTCTATGAGGGAGACAAGAACTTTTATTGTTCTAATAGAGAGTGTAAGTTCTGTATCTGGAAAGAAACAAAGTGGCTGTCTGGTATGAAGAAAAAAGTGTCAAAGAAGATGGCAGAAAGTCTTCTTTCTAAGGGAAGAGTGAGTGTAACAGGTCTGTACTCCCAGAACACAGGGCGCAATTTTGATGCGGACCTGGTACTGGATGATACAGGCGAATATGTAAATTTCAAATTAGATTTTTCAAATAACAAAAAGAAAGGGTAAGTGTGAACTAAATGAATTTTGAAGGTTTTGTAAACAGAGTATTAGATCAGATCAAGGAATATTTACCGGAGTCTTTCCAGGATGCCGAGTTTGTGGTAAGACAGCACGAGAAACTGAATAATCAGTACGCAGCATTGACCATTGATAACAGCAAATTTGCACCAGTTATCAATCTGGAAGATTATTTCTATGATTATGAACATGGGAGAAGTTTTCATAGTATCATGGGTGCGATTTCCGAATCCATCTCCATGGAACAGCCAGAGCTTAATTTTGGAGCACTCACTGATTTTGATAAGGCAAAGGAACTGCTCTTTATACGAGTAAGCAGTGCTGAGAAAAATGCAGATTATCTGAAAAATGTACCACATACCATCGTGGAAGATATGGCGATCACTTATCATCTGAAAATGAATATAGATGAAAATGGAGTTGCATCGGCTGTAGTAGCACATGATAATCTCCGTATGTATGGCGTGAGTGTAGAGGAACTTCATCAGGCGGCATTAGAAAATAGTGAAAAGATGTTTCCGTTATGTACTTTTGATTTGAATGAGCGTATGCGTCAGAGTTTTATTGATGATATGAAACAAGAGGGGATGCCAGATGAGATGATAGAGGAATTTTTAAAAGATTTTCCGGAATCGAGGGAAAATGCAATGACCGTGGTTACCAACGACGTAGGAGTCAATGGTGCTGCGGCTATTTTTTATCCAGGAGTTATGGATAAGATTGCAGAAACGACAAAAGGGGATTATTTTATTCTCCCTTCTTCTGTACATGAGACGATCATTTTGCCGGATAATGGTGCAATGACTGCAAAAGAACTGGAAGCAATGGTAACAGAGATCAATGCAACACAGGTGGAACCATGGGACAGACTGACAGATCAGGTATATCATTATGATCCGATTGATAGAGTTTTTGAAAAAGCAGCTACCTTTGAAGCGCGAATCGAAAAGAAAGCAGAAGCAGAAAAGGCTGCGAAAAAACAGTCCATCATGGATAAGCTGGGAGAAAAGAAAGAAGCAGCTAAAACAATGGTCGGTGAAAAGAAGACACCGCTTCGTACTGCGGAAGTATCTCTGTAGGAGGTTCATATGGAAAAGAAGAAAATGTTGGAACGATTAAGAAGATATGAAGAGGCTGTGTCCAGAGCAAGAAAAGAGAAACAGAAACGAGAAGAGGAGGAAACGAACCGTTCTGTACTTGCAATGCTTCATTCTCATGAGAGAGGACTTGGAACAGGTGGTGGCTGCTTACGATGAAATTAAGCAAGTACGAACAGGAGACCATCATTAATTTTAACGAAGAGGATGAGTTTGCAGATGTTTATACTCATAACAAAAAATTGATGGAGCGTTTGGCTATGCTGGAAAAGGAATTTCCGGAAGCGTGCAAATTTGTTAAGCGATATGGTTATCGTTGCAAGGTCTATCGGATTCAAAAGAATCTGATTTCTATCCGAAAACCATTCAGTGAAGCGCGCAAACAGCACTATAGGGAGGTTGCATTAGAGCAAGGCAGAAAGCCTCCTTTAAGATCAAAAAATGGAGTAATAACTCCATAGACAGTAATAAACCAATTGAGGGCAAGGGTAAGTATAGCGAGCTTATCCTTGCTTTTATTTTAGGAGCTACAGCTCCAGGAAGGAGAGGATAAATTGGCTGATAGCACACAATATCAGAAGGTAAAAGAGATTACCGATCAGTTGGAACAAGGAATACAGGATTTATTTGAATCAGAAAAGTATATGTCATGGCTCCGAACCATGAGTAAATTTCATGATTATAGTCTGAATAATACGTTGCTGATCGCATTTCAAAGACCAGATGCAACCTTAGTTGCAGGTTATACAGCATGGCAGAAACAATTTGGACGTCAGGTGCAAAAGGGAGAGAAGGCTATCAAGATTTTAGCACCAGCTCCATATAAAGAAAAAGTGGAAATAGAGAAGTTGGATCCGGTTACGAAGATGCCAATCTACAGTGATGATGGAAAACCCATTATTGAAGTGCAGGAAGTGACAAGACCAGCTTTTAAAGTTGTTAGCGTATTCGATGTGAGTCAGACGGAAGGACGAGAAATACCGTCTCTTGGAGTGGACGAATTATCTGGAGATGTCAGGGAATATGAAATGTTTTTTGAGGCATTGAAGCGCAGCTGTCCAGTACCTATGGAATTTGAAAATATCGAAGGCAGCGCAAAAGGCTATTACCACCAGATGGAACAGAGGATTGCGATCAGAGAAGGTATGAGTCAGGTGCAGACAATCAAGACTGCGATCCATGAAATGGCTCATCAGAGACTTCATGCAGTTGATCCGCTGGATGAAAAGTCAGAAATTATCGATCAGACGAGAAGCAGCAAAGAAGTGGAGGCAGAATCTGTTGCGTATACCGTGTGTCAGCATTATGGCATTGAGACTTCGGATTATAGTTTTGCATATGTTGCCGGATGGTCCCATGGAAAGGAAACACCGGAGTTGAAAGCATCGTTAAATACGATCCGTAAAACGGCAAATGAGATGATCACAGAGATTGATGGTCATATTGCTGAAATCAACAAAGAAATGGAACAGGAGAATAAGGTCACTTGCTACCTTAAGATTACGAGCTCCATGGGTTCAGAATATGAGATCGATCGTATAGCCGGTACAATCGAGAAAATAGAATGGGTATTAAAGGAAGCATTGGAAAAAGAGGTAGATAACATTCCTGAGTTTTTAGAAAGTAAAGGAATTCCTGTTTTGGTAGTCGCAAGCAACATCGATGATGAACCAGGCAGATATATACGTCCGGAATATGAGTACGATATTGATAAAAAACAGATATATCGTGATGGAATTGCGATTGGTCGTGAAATGACAAGGGAGGAATCTGCGGTACGATTGGCTGTAAAAGTCGATTTCTTTTTAAGAGAAACTGATAATTTTCAGTATAAAAATGAAGTCGAGGATCCTCTTATCTTTACGGAAGAGTTGAAAAATTCACTTATGGTTGGAAGCGAACGCGTAGACGAAATCTCTGGATGGTTTCAGCAGATTATGGATGAGGATTCGGATTATACAAATGAAGCAATTGATCTTGTTGTGGCAATGAAAAATATGTCTAAAGAAGGCCGTGAAATAACAAAAAGAGAACAGGCCGAGCAGCTTGCTGGTGAATTATATGAATATGCGGATGAAGTAGATCCATATGGTTCACAAGACAGTATTGAGTATGTGGAGGAATTTATCCGCGATACGACAAAGGATTTACTGGATGCAGGTGAAAAAGCAGAGGGGATTTTGAAGTGGTTGGAAGAAACACCGGTTGCAACCACGGCATTGGAAACTAGAGGTAAGGAACTTAGAGATAAGGTATCTGCGTTTACGGGAATTTCTATTGAACCGGAAGCGACGATTAGTTTCTATGTGGCAGAATGCAGTGAGTTTCCAACTATGGGAGAATTTCATGATGGGGTGACTTTGGAAGAGGCGCTTCGTTTATATGATCAGATTCCGGCAGAACGAATGAATGGTATTAAAGGCATTGGTTTTGAACTTCACGATGGTAGCGAATACGAAGGGCAGTATCCGCTTATGGAAGCTGGACGTGTGGATGAAGAACTGATCAATATGGTACAGCATTATAAAGACAGTCCTTTGGTACAGCAGGCCATCCTAGATTGTAAGCGTATTTTGTCAGAGCGAGAATTTGCGTTTGCAAAGGATATGTATGATAAGGGATTTGTTTACGAAGATTACGTTCTTTCTAACCGTATCGCTTATGAACTTAGAGAAGACGGTATTGACTTGTGGGATTTTTCGTCAGAACAGAGTAGTGTCATCTACGAAGCTGCAGAACACGGCTTAGACGTAAGCACATTTGCAAAGCCAGATTTTTCTGTAGAACAGATGGAACTGATGAAGGAGCTTTTGGAAGATGGTAACGATGTTACCAGATTTGTCAGCAATGGAAAGAGACTGGATCTATCTGAAAAGGTACTTTCAGATAAGCAGGTTGCGGATATCCGATATTTTTTCAAAGTAGATGAGATCCCCAAAGAATTGTATTCGGAGGAACAGTGGAAGGTGATGCAGCGTGGTATCCGAGAACGATTGGATGTAACGCAGATCGCCAACCCAAACCTGGCTGTTGTGGAAATGAAAGATATTTTGAAGGAACTTCGTAAAGAAAAGAGAGAGGCCCAGGCGGCTGAATTGGAAGGAACTTTGGGATTACAGGATAACGGAAAATATCGTTATTATTCCACACAACGTCCGATTTCACCAGGTACCTATCCAAATGGAGAAAACAAGCCGATTTCCATTGAAAACTTTGATGAGCGTCAGCCAGTGGAAAATGGCCAATTACAGGCTTGGGGATATTTGGAATATGCCGAACCATTGTCTCAAAAAGAGATGAAAGACTATGAATTAAAGGCTGTTTCTGCTTCTGTTACAAGAGTAAATACTCCTGAAAAGCAAACAGAAAAGAAGAAGTCGGTATTAGCGGACCTTCATAAGAAACAGGCACAGATTTCAGGAGTAAAGACTCCTAAAAAAGAACATGTTAAGAAGAATGAGGAGATGCAGGTATGATGAGATTAAATGTTGAAGAGATGAATTTATTATATATGTTTGATAATTCCAGCAGAAAGGCAGCGGTTCAGGATATCCTGGACCGCTTTCCATTTCTGGAGAATGAAGAACTGAAAGAGATCTGTCAGCAGACCGTTAAAAAACTGGAGCACATGACGGATGATGAATTCGATGCGATTGATTTTACAATTTATGATGAGGAGGAGTTAGATGGAGAGATGTAAAATAGGTGCGTTTATTACAAACTTAGGGAAATTTAATGAAGGTGAGATCATAGGAGAGTGGATCAATTTTCCAATCAAACAGGAAGAATTCCAGAAAGTGCTGGATAGAATTGGTATCAATGAGAATTATGAAGAATACTTTTTCTCTGATTATGATACCAATATCAGCGGTATTTCTGATGCATTAGGTGAATATGCCAATGCAGATGAACTGAACTATCTGGCGGCACGTTTACAGAAAATAGACTCTTATGATTATGAAAAATGGTATGCAATCGTTGAGGATGAAATGGATCTTCCACAGGATGGTGTTCCGGGGCTCATCAATCTGACATTCAATATGGAGAGATACGATCTGTTCACTAATGTGTTTGATGAAGAAGATTATGGAAGATATATCATTCAGGAAAGTGGCAGATTTGACCGATGGAAAATCGAAGATTTGCTGGATTATATTGACTATGAAGCCTACGGACGTGATGCGAGTATTAATGAGGGCGGCTCATTTACGGAACGCGGATATGTGACGGATAATCAACAGTATTGGGATGAAGAATACGATGGAACTTTGGAGAGTATTCCAGAAGAATATCGATTGACAAGAAAGGAAGAGGCTATGATTGATGCAGAAAGAGATTCGGTTCAGAAAAGTAAGTTAAAGGTGCTTGTGGTAGAGCCAGATAAAGAACCATATGTGAAATTTATTGAACCGGGATATCGTGCATTACTGCAGGAAGTAGATGGAACCATTCAGGGAGTATATCCATTTGCAGATCCAGTAGGCATTATCTGCAATGATGATGGAAAATGGATGGGCTTGCCTTTAAATCGTGCTCTTTGTGATGATGACGGAAAGGTATATGATATTGTTGCTGGAACATTTGTGATCGCAGGTCTTACGGAAGATGATTATTGTTCGCTGGATGATTCTATGATCGAGAAATACACGCATATGTTTAAACATCCAGAAATGTTTATTCAGGTTGCTGGTGAAATCAGGGCATTACCGGTTCCTGACCATACAATTACTTCTGAACAGTTGATGGAATATGGTCATAATCCATATGGAATTGCTCCACTTCGAGAGAAGATGGCACATAAGCTATTTGATACCGGCCTTCGCGTATATAATCTGATTCCTGGTGGCGGTGCTGAAAGAACACAGTCACACGAGGATATTGTAGAACATGCGGAAAAAGGCGGATACTTCGCAATCGATAAAGGTCAGTGGATGATGTTTATTGATAAGAAGTCTCTGGAAAAAGTGGAAGAACTTCTGGAAGATGACTATAACATGGTAGATGGAATTATCAATAATGGAGTAAAAGAAGACAGAAGTGAAAAGAAGTCTTCTGTAATGGAAAAGTTGCAGGAGAAAAAAGTGGAAGCATCTATGATGGAAAAGGTAGCTCCAAAGCAGGAAAAAACAAAAGCAATAGAGATTGAGTAAAGATAACCCGGTGTGGGACTAGACTGTATAAAGTCTGGTTCTGCACCGGGATTTTTTAATATTTCGCTTGTGAGCATTGGCTTTACCTTTTATAATAACACTAATATCAAAAGAAAAGAGGAAAAGACTTTAATGAATAGTATTGCAATAATCAAAATTCAATTGACAGGTATTATTGGATGTATAAAGAAATACACTTCTGAACCAACAATAACAACAATAACAAAATCCTTAAATGCTGCTATGCAGGAGAATAATTACGAAATTATTTTATTTGCTTGTAAAGAAATTGAAAAATGGTATCAAAAAAATTTACGAGAAATATTATCTAATCAGTATGTTTTTAACCATGATGTACATAAAGAAAATGCTTCATTGATAAAAAACATTATTCAAGAATTGGAAGAAAATGAGGATTTCTATAAATCTGAATTGGATTCTTTAAGAAAGCCTGATCGTGAAATGCTATTAACAGATATAGCGTTGGAAAATTTACTTAATAAGTTTCATCAAATAGTTATTCAATTACGAGATAGATATGATGATAGAGATACTTTGGATGTGTCGGATGAGTATGATGTTCAAGATTTACTACACTCGTTGTTGAAAATATATTGTGATGATATTCGGCCTGAAGAATGGACTCCATCATATGCTGGAACAGCATCAAGACAAGATTTTTTACTAAAGGATGAAAAAATATTAATTGAAACTAAAAAAACGAGAAAAGGTTTAAACAATAAAGAATTAGCGAACGAATTGATAATAGATATTGCAAGATATACAGCCCATCCAGATTGTAAAAAACTAATATGTTTTGTGTATGATCCTGAAAATAGAATAAAGAATCCAAGAGGATTTGAAAAGGATCTTAGTAAAACTACAGATGAATTGACAGTTGTGGTATATATTCGTCCATAGAGAAGAATGGCACTTCCTAGGAGTAAAACTCCTAGGAGGAGTGCTGTTTTTTAATATTATCTTTTGGCTGGATCGGTAAAATGAAGTTCGGTTATATCCTTATATTCTGGCAATTGACTCATATAAGGCTGATATGCTTCCAGAATCAATTGCTTTTCTATTGGCGTTGAAATATAGATATCATGGCAATGACCGTTGGCTTCTAACACGTCACATGCTATTTCATAAAGTAGCTGGTCACATAATCTCTCCGCAGTATAGATAACTTCCGGTTGCATTACGAAATTATCCATATCTTTGGTTATTCCGGTGATCAAAATGTATCCGAGTTTATCGGACCAGATAAGATCTAGGGTTTTGCTGTTCTTGATGTAATCAGAAAAAACGGTCTTGACTTTTTCGATAGCATCCAATTGTTCTTTTGTGTACTTCATATAGATTCTCCTTGTAAAAATATATTTGGCATTATGCCATAGAGAATTATAAATTGTAGAGGAAGCAATGAACAGGTCATATTAGTTCTATCCGTTAGAGATTATAGTTCCAGTTTTTCTTTTTCTTGGGTCTGTTCTTTTCCTAAAATAGTGTTTACGTTGGAATGAATGGTCTGTAATTCACGGAGCTTTGCGCGTGAAAAGGAGTAGTCTTCATATTCTTGATTCTTTTTTTGTGTCAGGCTCTCTTTTTCAGCACGGAGATTTTTGAGAGAAGGAATCTTTTCACCATTGGTTAACTGTTTCAATTCTTTGCGGGCTGCTTCGTATAGCATGATTTCTGATTCGTGTTCTTCACGGAATTTCTTTTGGTTCTTCGCTTTTAAATATTCTCCATAGACCTGTTTGTGAGCAAGGTATTGTCCGCTGTTTTTAATGAGCAGATTGACGGTCTTGAGTCGATCTTCGGTAGCTTTTAATGAAATACGTTTCTCATCAAAATCAGATTGTGTGGAAGTGAGCAAATGCTGCAATTCTTCTAAAGTTCCAATACCATTTTCCTGTAAAAAAGCAAGCGTCTTTGACATCTGTTGCAGATTACCAACCTTGACTTTTTGTGCATAGAAACGATTCTGCTGTGCTTTGATATTGGCTTCAATATTCACAATGAGACGGATGGATTTTGATGATGGCGTGTGTTTAGTTGCAGAAGATTTAGTCTCAGAAGTAGTAGGAATATTGAGAGTAGGAATCTTCTTTTTCAGCAGAAAATCTTGAAGATATTCTTTTTCAAAATTAGTTCCGAGTTGTCGTCCACGGATAGGTCTGTCTTTGTCTGGCAATTTATAGCTGATTCGTCCACGACTTTCATGTACTGCAATTCCATAATTTTCAAATAGCTTTTTCTGAAATTCTTCCATAGAATTGCTATCATTCAGAGTGGTAATAATAACTCTGCGAAGAAATCCATTCTCTGTCTCAAATTCTGTTTTGTCCGGAGAAATGCCGGCCTCAATTTTTTTGTTGTTTTCCGAATCAAGTTTTGCCTGACCTTTACGCTGCGTCCAATATTCTCGGTCAGTGATTCTAATTTTGGCAGGCGATAGTAAATCGACCTGATAGAATTGTTCCCTTTGACAGAGAATCATAGTTTCCTGTTTCAAGTATTCCAACATTTTATTTGTGGAACGATGTTTATTTCCGGCTTTGGCATCTCCCGGACGTTCCATAAAAGATTGCTGTGGAACATCGTATTTTCTGACGCTATTGATAACAATGTGTACGTGGATATTTCCGGCACTATTATGACCATCTGGATGGGTACAAATGATAGTCTGATGACCAGGAAAATTCCTTGAAGCAAATTCTTTTCCTAATTCCTGAGCACGTTCAGGAGTAAGACCATTTTCATCTTTATCGCGTGGGTCAAAGCTGATGATGTAGTGATGAGCTTTGACTTCGGAGCGTGTGTTGTTTTTATTAAAGTATGCATTGGTTGATTCACATTCTCTACCGAAATTGAACGGATCACAGTTGAGACCATCCAGTAAATATTCTTCACGTGGAATCATTTGGCCATACTCATTCAGAATCGGTTTGTTTGTAAATTCATCATGCTTAAAACAGAGATAGTCCGTTGCTGCATCGTAATTGGAATTACGGATTTTGATATGTTTAATTATTGCCACGATACTCACCTGCCATTTCTTTTACATCTTCTCTGATGGATCTTAATTCCGTAATACATTGAAAAAGTTCTTTTCGTAGCGAGAGATTCATAGCACCGCCTTCGTTGAGATGACGGGCTATCTGATTGAGGTTGCTGCCTATTTTTCCAAGATTAGAAAGAGCAGAAAGTAATTCGGGATTGTCGAAAACGTTCTCTTTCTTTAAAATGATTCGTTTATTTGTCGCAAGAGAACGGCAATATTCGGATACAGACATTTTTGCCTGTGATGCTTCGGATTCAATAATTTCGTACAGTTCTTCGGTAACTCGAAATCCGATGAAGCGCTCTTTGACGGGCGGAAATTCTTTCTTTTTGCGTGCCATTGAAAATGCACCTCCTTTGATAAGTTGGAAGACTTAGCAAAACTGTGACTGCGCAAGCAGGAACCAAAAACGAGGGCTTGGGGAAGCGTAATCACCAACAAGTTACCATGTGGAAAAATGATGAAAATTCATTTTTGTTTAACATGGTGGAACTTGCTCTAAGTTAGAAAAAAGCCTTCTACTTTTCAGGTGGGGACGGAAAAGTAGTGATTTGGTGTGATTTTCTATAATTTTTTATAGATTAGAAACACCAAAGCAATGGGGAAACAGGAGATAGAAAAATATTGAAAGTAAATCGTAAGCTGATGTAATGGACAGTAAGAATTTCCAGTGCTACAATAGTAATGTACAATTGGCATAGCTTGTTGCCTCTTTTTTTTACTCATGACATTCGCAACTCCGAAGTAAAATACATCGGAATATACAATCTAAATAAAATACAATTTTCCAGATACAATAACTATAAGTGTATCGGAAATGAGGTGTATTTTACTTGGTTGATGAGAACTATATTATAGATAGAATAGAAAAACTTTGTGAGGAGAAGCAGATTAGTCGTTATCGTTTAGCACAAAAAGCGGGGATAGCACAATCGTCGATTTCAACATTATTGAATCGTAAAAGTATTCCTACTATACAAACTTTGGAAAAGATTTGTATGGGATTGGATATCACCCTTGCACAATTCTTTGCTGGAGATAATATGATGCCAGATTTAACAGAAGAACAAAAAGAACTTCTGGCTATATGGAACGATATGGATGAGCAGGGAAGAGCGTTAGCAAAAGCATATATGAAAGGTATCATTAGATCATGAGAGCAGCCAAATTGTAGGTTGCTCTTTTTATTTTGGGAGAGAAGAACGATATGAAGAAGAAACTTATTCTTATGTTATTAGCAGGGTGTATAGTGTTAAATGGATGTGGAGCAAAGGAAAATTCTGAAAGTCATCAGAACAATGGTGTGGAAGAAAAGGAAGAATTTCAGATTGAAGTTGAATCGAAAATTGAACAAAAAGAGTGTTTCCTTTGTGGAGAAGCAGATGACAGTTTGATGGGCTATTATTCAAAAAAAGAAAGTATAGGAATTGTACATTTGAATTCATTACACATATCAGAAACGCGAGTAAGAGATTTTGATGATGATGGAAATGAATTGTTCCATCAGAAAGGATCTTCTACAATGAGGAATTCTTTCGGAAATGGTTATGGTTCTGTGACGATTAATGGAAATCCAAACAGGGGATATACCAATGTAGATGTTAGCGTGTCGGACAAAGATGAAGTGAATTTTGAACTTCTGGAAGAAAGGTTGTGCCAGAGTTGTCTTGATACGCTGGCAGATTTTTACGAAGACCAAATTAACTATGGAGACGAAGAAAATAATGGTTGTTCCGGATACTGTCTGATAGATTTTCAGACAAAAGAATTGTACACGTTATCTGAGCCATATCGTGGTTATACGATAGATGATTATTATGTGAAATATGATATCTGGAAAGAAGGTGGTAGTAGCGATTGGCACAGGATCAGTGTGTTTATTGCCTATTTGCCGGAGAGAGTACCATCCGTTTATGAATAGTTGGAATAAGCCAAACAACTAGGCATTTCTGTTGCATCCTTAGCATTGAATGATACGAACACATCATTTATCTGCTGAAAACGCAGTTATTTGTTTGCAACAAATACGAATTTTGGTATACTTATCTTTAATAGATTTAAGTTTTGGAAAGACTATTTCATAAGGAGATATTATTATGGCTGTTAGTTATAAAAAATTGTGGAAGTTACTAATAGATCGTGATATGAAAAAAAAGGATTTATGCTTGCTAGCGGGTATTAGTACAGCTTCCGTTACAAAAATGGGAAAGGGCGGAACTGTAAATATGGCTGTGATTGAAAAAATATGTACTGCTATGAATTGTGATGTTGGTGACATTATGGAAATTGTAGAAGATTCAGATATGGAAAAGGAGCTTGGTAATAATGCCATTAACATACATTGATATATTTGCGGGAGCGGGCGGATTATCAGAAGGATTTGTTAGAAACGGTCATATTCCGGTTGCTCATGTAGAAATGAATAAAGAAGCCTGTCTGACTTTGAAAACTAGAACTTGCTATTATTATCTTAAGGCTAATAATCGTTTGGATGATTATTACCGTTACCTAAAAAAAGAAATCTCTCGTGATGAACTTTATGATATGGTTCCAGAAACGTTACTTGATACTGTCATTCAAGAAACAATGAATGCAGGGGGAATGCAAGATTTATTTGTGCGGATTGATTCACTAATGTTGAAGCAAAATATTAGAACTATTGATGTTTTAGTTGGCGGTCCACCTTGTCAAGCATATTCCCTTGTGGGTAGAGCACGTAGTGCGAACAATATGAAAGGCGATCCGAGAAACTATCTTTATCAGTTATATGCAGATGTTTTGGAATATTATAAGCCCAAAATGTTTGTATTCGAGAATGTCTTGGGACTTCAAACTGCTAATGGTGGTAAGTATTTGACGGATATGAAAAGTCGCTTTGAAGCGGCCGGTTACGATTTGGATTTGAAAGTTTTGACGGCTAGCGATTATGGAGTTTTACAAAATAGAAAAAGAGTAATTTTGATAGGGAAAAAACATACAGTTGGCAAAAAATTTGAATATCCAGATATTGAGAAAGTAGGAGAGGAATTCCAGGAATATTTGGTAAATGATCTTTTATCTGATTTACCAGAACTACAGCCAGGGACAGAAAAATTCAATTATTCTGGTGAACCGACAGAATATCTTAAGAAAACAAAAATACGTACAAAAGATGATGTTTTGACGTGGCACGTGGCTAGACCTAACCGGGAGCAGGATAGAGAAATATACAGATGTGTAATACGAGCTTGGAATCAAGAAAATCCCATTAGACTAAAATATACAGATTTACCGGAGGATTTGTGTACTCATAATAATAGAAAGGCTTTTTTGGATCGCTTTAAAATTGTTGCGAGCAATCTTCATACATCGCAAACGATGGTAGCACACATATCGAAAGATGGTCATTATTTTATTCATCCTGATATTGAACAGGCTAGATCATTGTCAGTTCGTGAGGCGGCAAGAATACAATCTTTTCCAGATAATTATTATTTTGAGGGTGGGAGAACAGCGGCATTTCTTCAAATTGGGAATGCAGTACCACCGCTTATGGCAAATGCAATTGCAGAAGCTGTAACTAGACTATTGGAGGAAGATAATTATGGCAAATAAATCATTAGATCAGTTTTATACGGATTTTCTTGAAGAAATACAAATGTCAGTAGACGCTGATTTAAGCGGATGGAGTATTGATGATTTTTTTACTTCAATAATGTTGGAGTATTTGGAAGAAGCTGGCGAAACCGAAGATTATATTATGTGCCCATTTAGAGGATATGGATTACAATTAAACGCGTATTCATTATCTGAGGATAATGAAAGTCTTGTGATTTATGTTAGCATTTATTCTGATACGGATAAACCTAAGACAATTGCACAGGCAGAAATAGATTCGGCTATAAAAAGGGCGATTCAACTCTTTCAAAAGGCAGTAAATGATTTGTATACGTCATTCCAAAAAGATAACGATACATATGAGTTTGCTAAATCGCTTCACGACCATAAAGATGAGATTAAAATCGTTCGCATTTGTGCCCTGACAAATGGTTTGGTAAAACCAATTGAATTCAAAAATATAAATATTGGAAATGCAGAAGTGTCCTTCACCATATGGGATATGGATCGTTTATATAGATGCGTAATGTCAGGAAAAATGCGAGAAACTATAGAAATAGATTTTCAAGATAAGTTTAATCTTACAATCCCATGTATTGAGAACTCTAATAGTGATAAATATAGTGTTTATTTAGCAATAATCAGTGGTGAATTGTTAGCGGAGTTGTATGACGAATATCGTGACCGATTATTAGAAAAGAATGTAAGATCGTTTCTTCAAGTAAAAGGCGCTGTGAATAAAGGAATACGCGATACGTTGCGAGATGAACCAGATATGTTTCTGGCGTATAATAATGGTATCTCTGTAACTGCAGAAAGTGTTGAGATTGTACGAGACGAAAATGGTAAACCTTCTATTAAAAGCATACGTGATATGCAGATTGTAAATGGTGGACAAACTACAGCGTCTATATTCAATGCACACAAGGATAAAAAAATAAATGCTGATTTAAGCAAAGTTTTTGTACAGATGAAAATATCTGTGATTACATCTTCCGATGATATGGACGATATTGTGCCGAGAATATCTGCTTTTGCAAACACTCAAAATAAAGTTCAGATTGCAGATTTTTCTGCAAATGATCCTTATCATCGTAGAATCGAAGAACTTTCAAGAACGATTTGGGCACCTGCACAGGGAGGCTTACTGCCACAGAATTGGTTTTATGAAAGAGCAAGGGGACAATATGCAGATATGTTGTCAAGAGAATCCACTACCTTGAGAAGAAAGAAGTTTAAAGAACAACATCCATTATTTACCAAAACAGATCTTGCCAAATACGAAAATACATGGGATCAGTTACCGTTTTATGTAAGTGAAGGGGCTCAAAAGAACTTTCGTCGTTTTACTGTGAGATTGGGCCAGAATAAAGGTAAGTTACCAGATGAACAATATTTTCACAATTTAATTGCAAAAGCAATTTTGTTTAGAAGAACTGAAAAATTAGTGTCATTACAACAGTATGGCGGTTATAGAGCTAATATTGTTACATATACTCTTGCGTTTTTGTCATATAAGACAGCACAAAGAATTGATTTGGAAAAAATATGGAAAGAACAAGGATTAAGTGAAGCACTTGAAAGAGATATTGTTGAAGTGTCTAAAATTGTGCAAAAATTTATTACCAATCCGCCAGGAGGCGCTAATGTTGGAGAATGGTGTAAAAAAGAAAAATGTTGGAAAGAAATTAAGGAATTTTCATATTCGATTAGCTCTGAATTGATGTCTGAATTAATTTCAGCAGATAAAGCACAAAAAGAACAAGCAATCAATAGCATCGAATCTCTGACTGAAGAAGATCAGGCAACTATTGATGAAGCAGCATCTATTTCTGCGGCAACGTGGTTAGAATTATCTAAATGGGCAAAAGAGACACAGAATTTTCAACCGTGGCAAAGAAGCTTACTTTTTTCTGTAGGTACATTGATTGGTCGTGGAAAGAAACCGAGTATAAAACAGTCTGTTCAAGCATTAAAAGTTTACAAAGCAGCATTGGAAAAAGGATTCACAACAGAAGCATAATTACTGGAGGGTATTATGATAGCATGGAATGATTATTTGAATAAATTAATAGAAGTTCCAGATACAATCGATGGAATAGATGTGTCTTTTGACGAGGGAAAAAACAGAAGTTCGATTCCTGCTATCGTGAAATCCAGTATCTTAATGCTCGATAAAATGATGCAAACCCAAGGAAATAGACACATTATTGTGTTCCCTGAAAGGGAAAATACTGTTTTATTATTTTCTCTTATGAGAGCAATTCACAATATTTCAACTGGACGTATTGAAAAGAAATATACAGTTGATGACTTTAAAGTTGGAGATAAACTAAAGCTTGGAAATGCCGTAGTAGAATTTCTGGGAATATCAGATATGGATGGGAAAAAATATATGCAGATTCATTTATCTGATACAGATAGCTATTATATTCCTGTTGAAAGAGCACCGATATTTCAAAAAACAGATACAAGGCGACCTTTGAGTGGATGGCTTAAATTTAGCAGTGAAAGAAAATCTCTTGAAGAAAGTAATCAACTAATAGAGGAGTCTGGGACCTATTTGAGTCATTTGAAGAAGTATAAAACCCATATGTCATCATCAGTATATTATGTGAGTTCTGTTACGGGGGTAAAAGAGCAGCTGGCAAATATGAGGTTTTGTGATGAAAAATTAAGTGATTATTTGTTGATTGGACAAGCCAATTATGCAGGAATGATAACAAATTTGGGAGTTGGACAGATGTTAGGTATCCCTGCAATTGTTCTTTCTCCGGATTTATACGCTGTAGCTGCGTCTATTGACAATGGTAATCCAATACAATCTGTAATTATTGATCTTTCAAACATGAATCTTATAATTTCACAGATGGACATGCTGGATGAATTGTTAGAAAAGAAGATACCAGTGATATTTGTTACAGATACAGCAAATTCATTAGATTTAACAGAACTGGTATCTCGAAAGTTTAATGTATGGAGATGGGATAAAGGAAGTATAACAAAAGAATTGTATTCTCATTCAAATACAACTATTAATTATGCACTTGAAAATTGTGTTAAACAGAATGTGCAATATATTAAGTTGGTTGGTAATGAGATTAGTGAATCGGCAAAAATACTTGCAAAGTATCGTTGGAAAACGCAAGAACAATCTGTCCAGATTATGGATATGTACGGAAAACTCACAGGTTTGTCGTTTGATATACTTAGGGAAACAGTACCTACAAGTGATGTTGAGGTGCAGCTAAAGGCAAATATTCTTGATGAATGCAAAAGTATTCTTGAACATGAGAGGTCTTATATTACAATTTCAGAATATGATGACTATGACAAAGTAATTGACAATTATCGTCGTGTTTTTAGTTATGGATATAAATTGAATAAGCATGATGCATTATTGAAGATTTTTGAAGAAAATCGAGGCAAAAAGATTTGTTTACTCATATCAGACCATGGGAGCAAAGCCAAAATCAAGAATTATTGGATGGAAAAGATACAGAAATACGATATTTTGCTAGATGTGCTTTATCCGTCCGAGTATTATGCTGTTTCAAAAAATAAATATGATTTAACGATTATTGTAGGATGGTTAAAGAGAGCCATTATGAGGAAAGCAATATTCAGTTATCATACAAAATCATACATTGTTCTTTTATATGATTACGAAAGCAGATGGAAAAATCATGATGCAAAGCAATGGAAGCAAGCATTAGATAAATCTGATAATAAAAGAACTATTGAATATGCGTTTAATTCAAAAGATGTAGTTATTTCTACTACTACATTTCAAATAGAGGAAAATAGTGTTACAACTATTTCTGGTGAAGAAATTGCGCTTGAAGATGAACTTGAAGAAATTGATGTTGTATTACGTGAAAACAGATTTAAGCGATATGTGAGGACTGGTCAGCGCGTAGGTAATAATATTGTTGAAGCAATTCCTATTAATTTCGTAGGAGGTTATATAGCATTTTATCAAACAGGGCATGAAGTGGTTTCGGTAACCAAAATTATTTTACAGGAATCAGACAAGATTGACTCTGTTACACCAGATAAGTTACATAATGGAGATTTTGTTATTATACGTGAAACTGATAAGGACATTATTCGTGAGATGGCGGATTTGATACTTAAGAAAAATGGCCAAAGTGGTTATCGTGATTTAGCAAGAAAGTGGAGAGAAGTAATAGAGATAGAATTGCTTTTTGTGACGCCTAAACAATTTTATGAAAGCCTAGTTGAGGCGGGATTTACTAAAGGATTTCCAACTGTTAAAAGATGGATTGAAAATGATAATGTTATTGCACCTGGTCAAATTGAGGACTTGCAATATATAGCAAATGTAACAAAGAATCAGGTGTTAACTGAATTAATGGAAGAAATATTTGAAGCAGCAAGAATAGTAAGAGCTGCACATATCCAAGCTGGTCGAGTTTTGTCGGATATGTTAAAAACAAAAATTGTAGAAGAATTAAAACAATATGGAAAAATAGATCCATTTAATATTTGGGAACCTATAGAAATTGATGTTGATGGAATAGGAACAGCAAAAATATTAAAAATCATTGATGTTGGTACTCCTGTTCAAGTAGATGTTTCTGATACAAATAGATTGATCGAGGAATGAGGTAACTATGGCAATAATGATTCCGTCTGCAATTTCACCAGATGTGAAAAGTAAGGCAGAGAGACAGATTTATGAATGGTTTGAAAAGGCACCAGGTACAGACGATTGGGTTGTGTTACATTCTTTAGGGATTATAAATCACAATAAATATATTCATGGAGAAGTGGATTTTTTCATACTTGTTCCAAATGTTGGTGTTTTTGCATTAGAGGTAAAAGGTGGACGGGTAAAGAGAAATAATGGCATATGGTCATTTACAGATAAATATGGGCATACGGATACGAAAGTAAGTGGACCTTTTGATCAAGCGTGGAATGGCATCTATAGTATCATTAATTCGCTGCCTGAAAAATTGGATATTAGGCACAAGAGACTAAAGCGGATTTTTTTTGGAATTGGTGTAATGTTTCCGGATGTCACATATGATTCTGTTGGAATTGATGAAGCTCAGTGGCAGGTTTTTGATTGTAATGATGGAAAAAAAGTTAAGGAGTTTGTGGAAAGAATCGCAGAAGGTTCGAAGGTGGGCTGGGAAACCCAATATGGAATGGTCACTAATGAGAATCGTCCGTCAGTAGAAGATGTCAGATATTTGGCATCTGTTTTAAGAGGCGATTTTGATTTCGTTCCTTCCTTACGAGTTAAGTATAATTATGCGGAAAAGGAGATAATGTCATTAACGGATAATCAATATAAATGTATTGATCAACTGGAAGACAACCCTAGATGTTTGATAAAAGGTTCTGCTGGTACAGGAAAAACGTTGCTAGCGATTGAGGAGACAAAAAAATATGTATCAAAAGGGGAAAAAGTGGCTCTTATTTGTTACAACAGTCTACTTGGTTCTTGGCTAAATGAATATTTTTTTAACCAAGAAAAAAACCTTCGCCCAGAATATGTTGGCACGCTACATGGATGTATGCTTAAAATATTACAAAACAAGTCACAAAAAGTGATGTTTCCAGAGTCCTCAGATGAAATGAAACATTTCTTTTCTTATGAGTTGCCACGTATTGCAACAACTGCAATTGGCACAGAGGCCGGAATGTTTGATAGAATTATAGTTGATGAAGCACAGGATATTATGACTACAGAATATCTTGATTTTATTGATGCGTGTTTAAAAAGAGGAATATCACGAGGGAAATGGTGCTTCTTTGGAGATTTTAATAAGCAGGCAATTTATTTGGAAGGAAAGACTGAAAGCGATTTTAGCGATATGCTGGATGAAAGGACGTCCTTTATTCGATATAAATTAACTACTAATTGCCGTAATACAGCTAATATATGCAATGAAGTAAAAACTATAACAGGATTTCCAAAAGATATTCCATATGAAGGAATGGTTTCGGGAGATCCCGTTCATTATATTGTGTATAACGATAGAGAGAATGAAAGAGATAAGCTTGTTAAGTTGTTAAATGAGTTGTCTGAAAACAGGGTCGAAACGGGAAGAATTACGATTTTATCACCACGGAAACGGGAGTATTCAGTTGTAAATATGCTTAAAGGCATCCGAGTGGAGAATTATACTATCCCGACTACGGAGGAGATTACGTTTCATACAATTCAGGGATTCAAAGGATTGGAGAATACCGTGATAATATTGACGGATATTGAATCCTATGATGATATAAAACTGATGTATGTAGCTTTTAGCCGAGCGAGAACAGGATTGTATGTATTGCATTCTGAAACAGCCCAAGCAGAGTATAACAGGATATTTATCCGGAGGAATTTTACAAATGACTGATACGAGAAGAAATCAATTAAAAGAGTTCGTAGAAAGAGAATTTATAGGACCTGATCCGATTGAGTGGGAGGGAACTAAACAGGCAAATGGAGAAGAAATATTATCAGCAGATGCACCAAGTACAAGATATATTGCAGGTATTTTATTCCCTAAATTAGTTTCAGAAGATTCGTCTTCCGAAAGTACAGAACTGCAGATAGAAAATATGGAACTCCTAGAAACTGAGAATTATGTGGATTCTGCAACAGAGGATTTACCACAGAGTGCTGGGATGAAAGCAGAATATTTAGAGGATGCAGAAGAATTAATTAACAGGTCAAATGCATATCGTCAATCTGCAATGAGTATGACTGTGGGAATTGCTAAAGACGATGTAATAAAGATTAGTGTTTCAGCGGGAACTTATAAAAAAATGTCCGCAACTGATTCTAAAACGGGGAAGAAGGTAGAACGTTATCTTCGAACTGCAATTTATTGGGACAATGACAAAAAATCAATAGATTTTCCTTCGGTTTCTGAGGGGGTTAAGCCAATAAAGGTTGGAGACACGCAGTTACAACTTGATATTACATATAGATATAAAAAGGGAGACTTTTCTATTTATACAATCACATTGGAAAATACAAACACAGGCGCTAATACATTTAATGATGAGCAGTGTTTTTTTCAAGTGAAATTCCGTTTGGAATCGGAAAAGGGATTTTGTCCACTTCCAGATAGTCAACGAATTAATGTTAATGATGAAGACTATTTGTCAAATCAATTATTGTATAGAAATGTTAGAAATTATGCGATAGGTCATGGATGTGCTGCGGAGTGGGACGATTCTGAAGAAGGTGTGTTTTGGATTGAATCTGCAATTTTTCCTTCGTATGAAGTGAAACCAATTGTTCCGAGCGTTATAGAGGGTGTGACACTTGAAATGCTTAAGTATGGACCAAAAGGTAATTTTGAAGAAAATATTCATGAACTTAATCTGATGTGTGAACGATATGAGGCATGGATTAATGAGCTAGAAGAAAAAACAGGAGAGTTGCCAGCAAAATATCGAGATACTGCTGACAGGCATATTGAGAATTGTAAAAGATGCCTTAATAGAATGAGAAATGGTATTATACTTCTTCAATCGAATGAAAAAGTTCGTATTGCATTTCAATACATGAATTTGGCGATGTTGATGCAACAATTACATTATAACCTGCCACTTCAACGATGGGAAGATAATGGACATGAAGGGATACGCTTAGTAGATCCTATCACACAATTACCAGATCCATATGATAATAATACTTGGTATAACAAGGAACATAAAGTATATGGAAAATGGAGACCTTTCCAGTTAGCATTTGTTTTAATGAATCTTGAATCTATGGCAGACCGGCGTAGTGATGAAAGAAAAATTGTTGATTTAATTTGGTTTCCAACTGGCGGCGGTAAGACGGAAGCCTATCTAGGTCTTTCGGCATACACGATTTTTATTCGAAGGTTGCTGAACAGAGATGACGCTGGAACAGCTATATTAATGAGATACACGCTTAGACTCCTTACAGCACAGCAATATGAAAGAGCTTCATCAATGATTTGTGCGTGTGAACAAATCAGAAAGGAACATGAAGATTTATTTGGTAGTAGCACAATTTCTATTGGATTATGGGTTGGTTCAGCTACAACTCCAAATAAAATGAAGGATGCAGTAAAAGCATATGAGGATTTATATAACAAAAAAAGTGACGAAAACCCATTTGTGATTTTGAAATGCCCTTGGTGTGGAGCGCAGATGGGGCTGGTAAAAATGGAAAATGGAGATCGACGTCTTCCAGGATATAGTAAAAGATTGGGGAGAAACAGGCAAAAGACATTCAAATTCGTTTGTAGTAACACAGAATATGGATGTGCATTTTCATCTGAATCAAATCCATTGCCATTACATGTAATAGATGATGTAATCTACGAAGTAAAACCAACACTCTTGTTAGGAACAGTTGATAAATTCGCAATGTTACCTTTTAGACCAGCAGCACAAGGGTTGTTTGGATATTATGATGGAGAAAAAGTGACATCTCCAGATTTGATTATTCAAGACGAATTACATTTGATATCAGGGCCGTTGGGATCAATGGTGGGGCATTATGAAACTTTAATTCATGAGCTTTGTACGCTTCGAGTAGCAGATGAAGAAATACATCCAAAAGTGATTGCATCCACAGCAACAATTAGTCGTGCAAAGGAACAATGTCACGCACTTTATGGATGTGGTAAAGAGAATGTGTTTCAATTTCCACCTGCTGGCTTGGAGGCAGGGAATTCTTTTTTTGCACAAGAAGACAAAAAGCAGAATGGACGTCAGTATGTAGGCATTCTGGCTACCGGCTCTTCATCTGATGCAACAACTGCAATTCGCTTATATTCTTCATTGTTGTATGGGGCAAAGGAAATGCAAGTTGAAAGCGAAGGAGATAGAGATCCGTATTGGACTAATATGGGATATTATAATAGCATTCGCGAACTGGGGCAGGCAAGAACTTGGATAAGAGCAGATATAGACCAACACTTAGATGTAATTTATAAACGCCGATTCTATGATAAAATCTATGAAAAAGAAGAATATAGAAAGCGGAGAAGATATATCTGGAGAGATGAAGAGTTAACAAGCCGTATTTCTGGAGATAAGGTAACTGCAAGTTTGGCAAATCTTAATATAAAGTATAAAGGGATTGAGAAACCTTCTAATGGCGAATATCCTATCGATATATGTTTAGCAACAAATATGATTTCGGTTGGTCTTGATGTATCAAGATTAGGGCTCATGACGGTTTCGGGACAACCTAAAACAACATCCGAATATATTCAGGCTACAAGTCGTGTTGGACGTAATGCAAAAGAAGCACCCGGAATAGTCTTTACTTTGTATCGTCCTGGACGTCCAAGGGATAAGTCTCATTATGAACATTTTAAAGAATATCATTCAAGATTATATTGCAGTGTTGAGCCAACCAGTGTAACTCCGTTTTCAGCTCCAGTAAGAGAAAGAGCATTACATGCAATTATGATTGGGATAATGCGATTGGAAAGTGATTCGGTATATAACGGATCTCGTCCAGTAATACCAACTCAACATATATTAAAACACATTGAAAAAATTATTACTGAACGTATAGAAGAAATTGATCCAGAAGAACTGGATGCTGCTTTGAATAGGATGCAAAGGGTGATTCAACATTGGGAAGATTATAAACCAGATTGTTGGGAACCACGACTGAATCGGGATAAATCTTATGCAAATGATGTTCCGCTTATGTATTCCGCAGGGAGTCATAAAAACGGAGCATGGGGAAAAGCAGGGCTTGAAACTCCTACGTCTATGAGAAGTGTTGATTCTTCTTGTGAAGCCGAAATTTCTTCAAGATATGAAGCAAAGGAGGTTTAAATATGGCATATTCAAAAAGACCAATGCGTCGAAGTGCCCTAATTGGACCATGGGGTGTAGGAGCAATAGTTCCCTTCCCAAATGATGAGTCTTTGATGATTGCAGGACTTGACGCATGGCGTTATCAAAACGAACATCCATTTATAATCACTGACGAGAGACTGACTAAAAGACTTGGGGTAAAAGAACTTCGTTGGCCTCCTGATTTCCGTGAGAGAAATGCAGATCCCGAAAATTGTAATTTGAAAATTCCAGCGGTTAGGTTTCCAAGATGGCATTATTGTCCTTTTTGTGGAAGTATGGAAAAAACAACATATTATCGAGAATCGTTACCTGAATGCGATCAGTATCAATGGGAAAATGGTCGAGTTTGTTCACCAGAGGCCAAATTTCGCAGAAAAATGATTCCAGAGCGATTTGTTGTTATCTGTCCAGAAGGTCATATAGATGATTTTCCTGTTGCGGAATGGTTGCATAGTTGTCCAGGAAATTATACTTATAATCCTAATACATGTAAAATTCGTAGAAGTACCGGTGGTTCATCTGCAAATTTATCAGGAGTATATTATGAGTGTACATGTGGTGCCAAAAGATCCCTTGCTGGAGCGATGGCGAAAGGTGCACTTGGTAAAATAGGATACACTTGTCATTCTTCTAAACCTTGGCTAGGTCTTGAAGGAGATGAAATTTGTTCGGCAGATCCAGAACAGTTAAAAGTAGTTCTTCGTGGTGCAACAAATGTTTGGTTTGCGGATACTAGAAGCTCTATTCATATTCCGGTGGAAAATGATGTAGTAAATAGTGTCATTCTTGGCATTCTTAGAGATAGTTTTGAATTGGTCAATGCTAGTCGTGTGAATGGAGAATTGAATCGTGACCTGATTAATTTTCTTGCTGCGCAGAATCATATTGATGCACAAAAACTATATCAAGCTTTTGTAGACGAAGCCAATCAAAGAGAGGGAAGAATAGAAATAACTGAAGATATTTCTGAAGATGAATATCGATTAGAGGAATATAAAGTTCTAATAAAATCGAGTGGAAATGATATAGAAGATTTTCATTCTATCAATTATCCGATAGCGAGCTATGATGCTGTTGTAAGAAAATATTTTAAAAGCATTTCACTTGTGCCTAAATTAAGAGAAACTAGAGCCTTTGTTGGTTTTTCACGTTTGGATGCTCCTAACAAAAAAATATCTGATGCCAAGAAAGAATTGCGTTTGGGTAATGAAGATTGGCTTCCGGCTATTGAAGTGTATGGAGAAGGAATTTTTTTTGAATTCAATGAAGCTACACTTGTGGAATGGGCAAATAAACCAAATGTAAAGGAAAGAATTGATATTTTGAATCGTTCTTTTCATAGTGCTAAGTTTGGAGCCAATGATGCGGGAAATCTAAGACCTGAGTTTGTTCTTATTCACACATTTGCACATTTGCTCATTAATCAACTGAGCTTTGATTGTGGATATGGTAGTTCTTCAATTAGAGAACGTATATATTGTGAAAAGACAAGCAATAACCTTAATATGTATGGCTTATTATTGTATACAGCATCAGGGGATTCAGAAGGTTCACTTGGAGGTCTAGTTAGACAGGGGGAAACTGGAAGAATAGAAGATGTTATATTAAGTGCCATGGAAAATGCCTCTTGGTGTACATCAGACCCTGTGTGCATTCAATCCGCAGGCCAAGGTCCGGAGTCACTTAATCTTGCAGCATGCCACAATTGTACGCTTCTTCCTGAAACATGCTGTGAGGTTGGGAATCGACTGCTTGATAGAGGAACAGTAATTGGAACTTTAGCAGATAGGGATATAGGTTTTTTCTCGGAATTACTAGAAAGTGTGGAGGAATAGTGATGGCCAAAAAACAAGTTGATAATCTCGAACAAATGCAAATGGATTTAAAGCATGCTATTCGCGATTATTACCTTACTGAAAATAAAGAGAGCATACTTACAATACAGGAACTTTCTACTAAAATGGCCATTTTACATGGGTTTGAAAGCACCATTATTACTGAAGCGGATTCTTATGTAATTCATCTTGACGAACATTGCAAGAAAATGGCTATGAACTATTCATACAAAGCAGTGTTTATTTTAGGAATGTTAGGAAATGGAAAAGAAGTTGCTCCTCGTAATATTGATGAAATGGCAAGATGGTTTATAAGATTTTATGACTTGAGACTAAAGAAAAAACAAATTGCTGAAAAGAGTGGATTGTTTAGTAATCCAAAGCCAGATTATAAGCTAGTAGTAAAATATTTGAGGAATAATGTAATCAAATCTTTGCAAAGGGAAGGCGTGATTGAATTTGATGGTCAAACAATAAGGTTTGGTAATCGAGTTGCGACCGAAGATAAAGCGTGGGCTCGAAAAGCAAAAAAACGTGTACAGAACGCTTAGAAGAATATTATGATAGATTGTAAAGATCCTTGCGTAGATTTAAGGCTGGGAGTTTTCCCAGCCTTGATGCTATGCTATTTGAGATGGAAATGTCACAGCAATAACATTTTCAAGATGAAAACCCACCTTGAAATGTTTTTGAATATGTTCTAATTCATCTTGAATAGAATTCGGTGCCTCTTCATATATAATATGTGCACCGTTATCCAACCAGGAACATATGTAATATTCGCCGGAACTGGTCTGCTCTACGGTAAAGTATGATTTTTCTTTTGTGCTTTCGTCGTAGCAGAGGTACACGCTTCTACAGTACATACTCCCTAAAGGTTGTGGCATAATAATCTGCATGATAGTTTGAGTTTCATTTATATATGAAGAAATTTTAAAATCAGTTGCCCTGATCGGACAGCGGTAGTCTGTTTCATCCTTATGCATGGCATGGAAGAGATCAATAAAGAGTTGTCCTTTTTGCTCTTGTATTTCTTTCATAAGTGGAGCTGTTGCTCCATAAAAGAAATGCGGAAGCCACTTATGCTGGGTGTAATATAGGTTGTGTTCGTAGTTATCATTTTTAGGAGTCATAGCTCTGTACCTCCGGCATCTGTTTTTCTAATTTTTTCAGGAAATCGCCATTGGATACCAGTGGAGATTCAACTTTGTATCCTCTGCGTTTTAAGATACGGAATTTAAAATCAAGCAATTCCGATGGAACGTAGAGATATTTGGCTGCCTGGAAGAAAAACATATCGTCATTCAATGCTTCGAGTACCGCTTCATCGGTCAGTAGTAACTCAGAAGCAAAAACGTTTGCTTCATACTCCAGTTTATCGGTTGAGTCAAATAATATAATCTCATGAAATGTAGCACCGGATGCAGCTTTTGCATGTAGTGCGGCATGACCGAGTTCGTGTGCTAACACAACACGCTGGTATTCTTCTGGAAGATCCGAATTAATGGTGATATGCTTGATTCGCTTATGGATGAGAAAAAATCCTTTACAACATCCTTCAAAGAGTCCCATTGGAACCAGCGACACATGGATATTCATAGCAGATGCCAGTTTCCAGGGATCAGTTTCATCATATTTCTTTTTTAATTTCTGGGCCGCATCGGCAATCATTTCAATGGTCAATGGAATTCACTTCCTTCCGGTTACAAAATAAAATGTAGATTGTGACAGTGTAAGAATATCATCTTACGTGTACTAAAGAACGGACAGCTAACAAGATTAGTTGTCTTTTTTTCTGCCATAAGTCTGCTTTGCTGCCTCTTTACAATCTAAATAAGCCTTCATAACAGCTTGAAAGTAAGCGTCTTTTGCTTCTTCGCTAATCGTACCACCAGCAAATAAAGACTGGTTCTGCTTTAACATTTCTTCAAGATCAAGAGAATCTTTCTTGCCAGCCTGCTGACGCATTTCTTCTACATATTCCATTCTATCTAAGCCATATGCGGGATCATCGATTTCATCATTCTTTAAGTATTCGGTAGAAACGCCCAGAGCCTTAGCCAGTTTATATAACTGTGCTGAGTGAGGGAAACGTTCGCCGGATTCGTAGGAAGTGATGGTTCTATAACCAATACCGGATTTTTCTGCGAGTTGTTTCTGACTCAGATTAAGTATTCCCCTGTGCTCCTTTACTTTGTCTTTAAATGATTTCATGTGTATGCCTCCCATTCTAAATTAAGTTGCTATAAGTTGCGACTTTATTCTTGACAAACTTGCGATTAGTTGCTATCATACAATCAGCAAGAACACGCAAGAAGTAGTAACTATAAGCAAATTATAGAAAAGAAACATAAAAATGTCAAGAGAAATGTTGCTATAAGTTGCGAGTTTTGGCTAGTTAGAGGTGAGAAAATGAACAGAGTGATACTACATTCGGATATGAATAACTGTTATGCCAGTATTGAATTGCTACATCGCCCGGAACTTCGAGGAAAGCCTTTGGCAGTTGGTGGAGATCCGGAAGTACGTCATGGTATTGTTCTTGCAAAGGATCAATTGGCGAAGAAAGCTGGTGTGAAGACTGGTATGGCATTGTGGCAGGCAAAACAGGTTTGTCCTGATATAGTTTTTGTTCCACCTAATATGGATTTATACTTGCGGTTCTCCCGACTTGCACATGAGATATACGGAGAATACACAGATCAGCAGGAGGCTTATGGTGTGGATGAGTCATGGCTGGATGTGACTGCTAGTGCAAGTTATAAGGGAGATGGATTGAAAATCGCTCAAGAAATCAGTTCCAGAATCAAACGCGAACTTGGAATTACTGTTAGTATAGGTGTGAGCTGGAATAAGATATTTGCTAAATTGGGATCTGATTACAAGAAGCCAGATGCAATTACAGTAATTGACAAAGATAATTATCAAAAGATTGTCTGGCCCTTGCCGGTAGAAGATCTTCTTTATGTAGGGAGATCTACACAGAAGAAATTGAATCTTTTTGGTGTGCATACCATTGGGGATTTGGCGAAAATGGAACCACAGTTGTTGCAACGTCAGCTGGGAAAGATGGGATTGGTCCTTCATATGTTTGCGAATGGAGAAGACCAGACACCCGTGAATCAGGAAAATTATCATGCACCAATCAAGAGTATTGGTAATAGTACAACAACACCGAGGGATTTGGAGAATGAGGAGGATGTAAAGATCATTACCTATGTTCTGTCAGAAAGTGTATCGGCCAGACTCCGACAAAATAATTTCAAATGCAGAGTGGTGGAGATACATGTGCGAGATAAGGAACTAAACAGTTATTCCAAACAGAAAAAGATTGCAATGCCAACAGATATAACCGGTGAGATTGCTGAAGTTGCAATGGAATTATTTCGCGAGAGCTATCAGTGGAAACGTCCAATCCGAAGCATTGGTGTCAGGGGATGTGATCTTGTAGATGCTTGTTGTCCTGTTCAGTTAGACTTATTCGTTAGTCAGGAAAAAAGAGATAAACTTCACAAGATGGATATAACAGTAGATATGATACGGCGACGTTTTGGCTTTGAAAGTATCCAACGTGGATTGATGTATCATGACCGCATCTTGTCGAAAGTGAACGCAAAAGATGATCATACGGTTCATCCTCATGGATATTTTGAAGGTGGAAATCGAACAGGAGTAGAATTATTGAAAGTGAATTAAGGTGATGAAATGTCAAAAACAAAGATATATGTGAAAGTTGCTGCTGAATTTACTCCGGAAGGACAGATAAAGCCCATGTGGATAACATGGGAAGATGGTCGTAAATTTGAAATCCAGAGAATAACGGATTGCAGGAGAGCTGCAAGTTTAAAAGCTGGAGGTGTTGGTCTTCGCTATACCTGTATCATATCAGGCAGTCCACATTATCTGTTTTATGAAGAAAATTATAAATGGTTTGTAGAAGCAAAAAATTAATGGAATGATAAGCACCTGGCAGCGCGTAAGTGCATCGGAACTTGCCGGGAGACACCCGAAGGTCGAGCTTTTCATATAAAGAAACGGACGTATACGGTATTCTTTCCCTTTGCTGTATATGACGAGAGAGTAAGAATTATTTAATTAGTGTAGTGATCATGAAGGGAGACGAAACTATTGAGCAGAAAAAATACGGAAGCATGGAACAGTATTCGTTCTATGTGCAGAATGGATAATATTGATGAGAAAGAGATGTATCAGAAGGCAAAGATGCTTTTAAGCATTTATCGCAGGGTCTGTTGGTCAACAATTGGACGAGCCGATCTTGTTGCGGATGAGATGTGCTATTATTGTGGATCTGATTTGGATGGAGCTTTAATCTATCTGGAGCAATTCGCACCAGACAAAGAAAAAGACCGATTTGAAGGAAGGATACGTGCTTTGTTTGAGACCAGATGGATGATTGAACTGGTAGATACAGCAATGCTGAAAGTAAAAGAATTTCCTGAGAATGGGGATTTGTATTTTGAAATCTTGTCAAAATGTTATCTGAGCAAGTTTAAATATACAGAAAGCGAGATGTTGGAACTTCTTAATATGGAAAGAAGTAGATTTTATGATCGAAAGAAAGAGTCAATCATGTTGTTTGGAATTTCCCTTTGGGGAAGTGCAATTCCAAAACTGAAAACATTTCTGATTGAAGATGTGGAAACGGAGGAATATGAGTATGTCTGATGGTAGATTATCAAAAAAAGAATTAGCTGTAGTGACAGAGATTGTAGGTTTTCTGCATGAAAATGGATTTCCACCTACAGTCAGAGAATTATGTGAATTATTAGGATATAGTTCCACATCAACTGTGCATCATTACTTGAAGAAATTATCAGCAAATGGTGTCATCAGTTATGAACCAACAAAGCCGAGAACTCTTGTGTTCCATGGTTTTATAGATTAAGTCCGACGAAAGTCCGACATTTTTCCGACAAAAGTCCGATGAAGTTCCGACGGTTGTCCTACTGAAAGTCCGACTTTATATATAGTAAGATGTGTATGCTGGGAGAAGTACCGCATACAATTAAAATTTCATAATTAAGGTATAAATGCCTCACATCGTAATGGTGTGGGGCTATTTTTATGCCCTTTTTTAGTTTGCGTCGCGGTTTTCGCCCAAATTCGCATGGGAGGAACCGCAGATGTTAATGGGACGGATAAGAGCACCACCTTCGATTTGAAAAGTTACAAAGCAACGAACAGCCAACTAACAAATCAAATCGGAGGTAGAAAGATGATTATTAAATATGAAATTGCTTGCAGAGAAGCAGGATTAAGTGAAGAACAGACAGCAGAAATTAGGAAGTTTTTTGACGCAGAGCAGAAAAAATTGAACAGAAGAAGAGAGTCAAGAAAAGAGAACGGAGTATATTACCTTTCCATTGAAGGTATGCAGGAATGTGCCGAGTATGAAGAACAGAATACTTTTGATATTCCAGATTTGAACACAAATGTAGAAGAGATAGCAATGCGTACATGGGAATTAGAAAGATTAAATCAGTTACTTAATGAACTTCCGGAAGAAGATAAGGAATTTCTGTTGGCATGTTTTGCAGAAGAACGTGGAGCTGAATGTATGTTGGCAAGACAAATGGGTGTGAGCAGAGATACGGTCAGATGGCGTAAAGAAAAGCTGGTAAAGATGTTAAAAGAAAAATTTTTATAAAAAATTGAAAAAATCACACCAGATTGATGATTTCCCGTCCCCACCAGAAAAGTAGGAAGATATATTATCAAGTATTTTGAATGATTACTAGATAAGGATCTGCTGGGTGTGGAGCAGCAGATCCAATCTTCCTAATTGTAACAATAAATAAGGTAAATCAGGAGGATGTTCATATGGCAAGAAGAACAGATGCAAATAGAAAGAAATTTGTACGTTATAAAGAGGGTGCTGAATTATACAGCATGTGTCAGAGCAAATTTGAAAGAATGGCAAAGGAAGCAAAAGCTATTTATAAGGTAGACAAAGTTGTATTAGTTAACTGTGATATTTTTGAAGAATATCTTGAAACGTTCAGATTAGAATGCTAAAGAGTTGTTGCACTTTCCTGTTGACTTTGTGTTGTACGAAAAGTATAATAAGAATATAGGAAGTGAGGTGCGGTGTATATGGCTAAAATGGGCAGACCGAAGATAGATAAGGTCAAAGTAAAGACCATTACTATCCGAGTTACTGATGAAGAACATGCAGCTATTAGCCAGTATGCTAAAGCTCATAATAAAACTATAACGCAGATCGTGCAGCAAGGAGTTGATATGGTTATCAATCAGCGCCGCTGATGAAAAGTGCAATACCTCTTCTTTTATAAAGAAAGGAGTAGGGTATGGCGAAAGCAAGAAAAGATAATAGAGGAAGAGTCTTGCGTAAGGGCGAGACACAGCGTAAATATGACTTGATGTATATTTACACCTATACGGATCCATTCACTCATAACAGAAAGTATCTGTATTCCAAAGATTTGATGGAATTGAGAGAAAAGGAGAAGACACTAATCAGAGACCAGTTAGACGGGTTGGATGTATATGCGGCTGGTAAGTCAGATTTGAATTTTGTATTCGACAGATATATTTCAACGAAGACAGAGTTAAGATCAACGACGTATACGAATTATACCTATATTTATAACCATTTTGTGAGAGACACATTTGGTAAAAAGAAGATTGGTGATATTAAATATTCTGATGTGTTGCACTTTTATCTTCATCTTCTCAAGGAGAGAGGAATTCAGGTTAATACGTTAGAGACCGTTCATACAGTATTACGTCCAACATTTCAGTTGGCAGTACGTGATGGATTGATTCGTGTGAATCCATGTGACGGTGTAATGGCAGAAGTTAAAAAAAGACCAGGCAAAAATCATGGTGTTCGTCATGCACTGACACTTGAGCAGCAGAGAGCATTCATGAATTATATTGCGGATCATCCAGTATATTATCGTTGGAGACCGTTGTTTACTGTATTATTAGGAACCGGTTGTAGAATTGGCGAGGTTATTGGATTGCGTTGGAAAGATTTGGATTATGAGAAAAGTATGATTAGTATCAATCATAGCGTGACTTATTATCCGAGAAGTGACAACAGTTATCGCTGTGAATTTCAAGTGTCTTTACCAAAGACAGATGCTGGTATTAGAACGATTCCTATGATGGAAGAAGTGAGAGATGCATTCCTGGAAGAAAAGGCAATGCAGAAAGAAACGGGAATTAAGAATGAAATGGAAGTTGATGGTATGTCAGGTTTCATTTTCTGTAACCGTTTTGGTAATCTTCACAATCCTCAGGCGATCAATCGTGCGATTAAGAGAATTACGGAATCTCATAATTCTGAGGAAATCGTTAAAGCGAAGAAAGAGAATAGACCACCGGTTATTATTCCTCACTTTTCGTGTCATCACTTAAGACACACTTTTTGTACACGATTTTGCGAAAATGAAACGAATGTGAAAATCATTCAAGCAGTTATGGGGCATGCAAATATCGAAACTACATTAGATATCTACGCCGAAGTAACTGATATGAAGAAAACTGAATCAATTGAAAATTTATCACGTAATTTAAAGATTTTTTAAGGAAGAGTCCTTGAAAAGTGTGAGCGTGGTTGATAAAACTGTACTGCAACAAAAAATAGTCTACTGCTACTTAAGTGCAACAAAAGTTTTTCGAACAATACTTGATAATACGTGATGATTGGAAAACGAAATAAATAACAAAATCCTATAATACTTCATAATACGGTATAAAGGAAACAAACTGACGTTCTGTCCCGACAATGAAACCTCTGGACAAAAAGGATGCAGGCGAAAAAGCGGAAAAGAAGCCGGAGAAAAAAATAGATTTTTCAAAGGTCAATATTGAGCCGCTTTTTGAAGAGGATGTTGATTTTGAAACATTCAGCAAATCCGATTTCCGTGTTGTAAAGGTTAAAGAATGTACTGCTGTGCCTAAGAGCAAGAAACTTCTTAAGTTTGTTCTCGATGACGGTGTTCGCAAAGACCGTGTAATCTTAAGCGGTATTCATGAATATTACGAGCCGGAAGAACTGGTTGGTAAAACACTTGTTGCAATCACAAATTTACCTCCGAGAAAGATGATGGGAATCGACTCAGAGGGCATGATAATATCTGCCGTTTATGAGCATGACGGAAAAGAAGGACTCAATTTGCTTATGTTAAGTGACGAAATTCCGGCAGGTGCAAAGCTCTACTAAATTTTATGCAGTAAATCGTGCAGAACTGAAAAAATCGCATAATAAGCAGAATGAATGGGCAGCCCCAAGTGGGATTGCCCATTTTTAGAAGAAAGAGAAAACGGAGTGTGAGCTGCGCAAGACAGCAGCAACAGAGAGTTGCTTGTTTGCGGGATGCACGTAGACTATAATATTTACAAGGTGGTGATTTTAATGGATACTAAAGATGTTATATTCGAATTGCGAACGAAAAAAGGTTTGTCGCAGGATGAACTTGCTGAAAAGCTTTATGTTACGAGACAAGCGGTATCCCGTTGGGAAAACGGAGAAACAATTCCAAATACAGAAACCTTAAAGCTGCTCTCAAAGTTTTTTGATGTTTCAATCAATACGCTTTTAGGAACACCGAGAAAACTTATCTGTCAGTGCTGCGGAATGCCGCTTGATGATGACACAGTCATCAGTCATAATCACGATGGCACATTTAACGAGGACTATTGCAAGTGGTGCTATACTGATGGAACATATACCTATAATGATATGGATGACCTGATTGAAGTCTGTGTTAAAAATATGGCAAGCGAAAACTTCACCGAGGAGCAGGTGCGTTCTTACTTGAAAGGCTTACTTCCCCAATTAGATTACTGGAAGCGTTATAATGAACTCAGTGACAATGGTCGATTTGAACAATTTAAGCAACAGCTGATTAGGGAAATGAACGAACTTCATATAGAAGGAATGCCAAAAGTAAAAAAACTGAATGCTCTTGTAGGAAAGTATGTAAATCTGGAGTATATGTTGCCAAACGGCAATCCGATAAAATTTTTGGATGACTCAAAGACATATCTTGGAAATCAACTTGAAAGTGAATTCGGCGGTGAAAGATGCTTTGGGGTTATCGCAGATATGGATTTTTTTCTTGTATGCACTTATGAAAAAGATGGATTGAACCCGGAATTAGTGCTGTATAAAAAAAGATAAAATATCATATTTCTCTTGATGATAACGAATACCACAGATTGATAGAGCAGCTTATGAAATTAAAAAACAGCCTTTTTCAGCAAGTCAGATATACCGGCGCCGTTGACGATTTGCTTATTAAGATTTCTATAGCAAGGAAGAAGAAAAAAGTAGAATACAGCTAATAAAAAAGACCTCCTGCCGAAACGATTCGGTAAGAGGTCAAATTTTTAGCGCTGCAAATTTCAGTTTGAGGAGATTTAGATATGATAGAGATACCAGAAAGAGTCAATTACGGAGAATGGGATAAAGATGATTTTATAATTCCGGCTGAATTTGAACTTACAAGCGATAGTTTTCTTCACGAATCGATACAGGTTTTTTATAAAGCCGGTGGATTGTACTCTGATATTAAAGAAAGAAAATATAAACCTGACGGTAAACATCATAAAACCCTTTGTCTGATATGGATAAACATTCTCTTAAAAAGCAAGGTGTTCCTGATTTATTTATTGATGATATCAGCGGTGACAATATTAACATGAAGATTTGAATTTGAGGTGGAAATATGGCATCAAGCAAGGAATACTTAGAGTTTATTTTAGGGCAGCTATCTGAGTTAGAAGAAATTACTTATTGAGCTATGATGGGAGAATTTATTATTTATTATCGTGGCAAGATTTTAGGCGGTATCTATGATGATAGATTACTTGTTAAACCAGTAAAATCAGCAATTAGTTATATGCCGGCAGCTCCGTATGAATTACCTTATGAGGGGGCAAAAGAGATGTTGTTAGTAGAAGAAGCTGATAATAAGGAATTTTTAATAGGCTTATTTCATGCAATGTATGATGAACTGCCAACCCCAAAACCGAAAAAAAGAAATAAATAACTTAAATTTTGTCGAATTACTCTTTGAGAGAGGAACACCCTTTCTCAAAGGGCTTTTTTTAACTTATCCGCATATTCGCAAACTTGGGTCAAGTACATTTTCTTCATATAATAAAGCCACAGGAAAGCAAGGAGGTGTATATCGTCTATGCGGATAATTATCTTGTTGTGTATATTTCTTGTTTGGAAGAAAAAATTGTGAATATCGCTAATGTCATGTATGGCAGATGTGATATAGGTGAACAGTTAAAGAAAATTTAATACGAAAAGAATATGAAATATAGTTTATTAATAAGCAGGTGGCCATTATGACCGGCTGTTTTTTCTTACACAAAAATCAGATTGCAGTAATGAAATGAATGGTATTTTTACGGAAATTGGAAAAGGTTACGTCTTTGTAGCAAGGCGGCAGTTATTGAGTATTTCTTAATAACTGCTTTCTGTATATTTCTTATGCCGATGACAGTCCCAAAATAACCTAATACATAAAATTTGTGACAAATATGCTACATTCCTGTAAAATTAAGATGTCGGAGGTGATGGCGATGATTTTTAAATTATTGATTGATAAAAATTGTAATGAAGAAGTGACTGCAACTGTGCATGAAAGAACGCCTCTTATCGACGAAATAGAAAGGCTCGTTTTGCAGGACTGCATTAAGGATAAAATCCCGGGATATGAGGATGATACAATTGTAATGCTGTCTATAAACAGTATTGAGTGCTTTTATGTCGAAAAAGATAAGACTTATGCACATTGCACGAATAAAAAGCGATACCGGATCAAAAAACGATTGTATGAGCTTAATAGCCTCTTGCCGAATGATTTTGAAAAAATCAACAAATCGGCAATAGCGAATTGGAGACATATATCTAAGCTTACGGTGCAGTTATCGGGAGCAGTCAATGTAGTATTTAAAAGCGGCTATGAGGATTACATTTCAAGAAGATGTTTTTCTGAAATTAGAAAGAGGTACGAATTATGAAAAAATATATTAAAAGTTTTTGTTGTAGAGGAATGATGTTCGCATGGGGAGGCCCTGTGATTTTGGCAATCGTTTGGATTTGTCTGAAAAGTGCAGGAACAGTTTCAATTCTTACAGTTGATGAGGTGGTGCTCGGCACGATTTCATCAACACTGCTTGCCTTTATAGCAGCAGGAATAACTATTGTTTATCAGATTGAACAGCTTCCGAAAGCATTTGCAGGGATGATTCAATGTGCGGTCCTTTATATTGACTATCTTGGTATTTATTTGTTGAATGGTTGGATACTATGGGATAAAGTTTTGGGTTTTACCTTGATTTTTTTGCTGGGCTTTGTTGCAATTTGGTTTATTATTTATATTCCGATTCGTATAAAGGTGAAGAGATTGAATCGCATGTTGAACGAAAACAGGTAATATCACATATTGTGTCTGCAATTATAATATAAAAATACGACCGCCGATTTACTGTGAAATTTGGCGGTCGTATTTTTATTTTCTTAATGCTGCAGGTCTTACCAGTTTTCCACTACGGCTTTTACCCAAGCGCACAGTTTGGCGCTTGCCTCGTCGGCAGTCTTAAGAACCTGAAGATGGTCATGCTTAACCTTTGAAATGCCCGTTGCCATATTTGTTATGCAAGATATTCCGAGAACTTTTATACCGAGGTAATTTGCGGCGATAGTTTCGGGAACGGTTGACATTCCCACAGCATCTGCTCCGAGCACGGCAAAGGCTCTGATTTCTGCAGCCGTTTCAAAGCAAGGACCCGGATAGAAAGTATATACTCCATGTTTGTAATCTATACCTAATTTTTTTCCTATACTTTCTGCCTTTTCAATCAATGTTTTGTTATATGCTTCGGTCATGTCAGGAAAACGGGGGCCGAGGCGATCGTCGTTTATTCCAATCAAAGAGTTACGTGCAGAAAAGTTTATGTGGTCTGTTATAAGCATCAAATCGCCCGGAACGAATGAAGTGTTTATTCCTCCGCATGCATTGGTAACTATGAGAGATTCGACTCCAAGCTGTTTCATTACATAAACAGGGTAAGTTACTTCTTTCATTTCAAAACCTTCATAGTAGTGGAATCTCCCCTGCATACATATTACTGTCTGCTCTCCTATTTTTCCTAAAACTAAATTACCTGCGTGGCCTTCAACATGAGATTTTGGGAAATGTGGTATAGAAGTGTAAGGTATGACTTCTTTATCTTCCATAATGTCTACCAATGCACCCAGACCGCTTCCTAAAATTATTCCGATAGTGGGTTTGTGGGATGTGTGCTTTGATATAAATTCGGCAGACTCCATAATCTGATCGTAAAACATAAAATTTCTCCTTTGGTGTAGTGTATTGTAAATGAAAAGCCGCTCGCCGATTTGCGGCAAGCGGCTTGCGAATGTATTATTCTTATTCTTTGACGAATTCCTTAAGTGAAGTTGCAAGTCCTGCAAGGCCCTGAATTTCTGACGGAATGATAATCTTTGTTGCCTGACCGTCAGCAGCTTTTTCAAAAGCTTCAAGACTTTTGAGCTTGATAACGGAGTCATCGGCTCCAGCTTCTTTGATTAGCTTAAGACCGTCTGCGGTAGCTTGGTTTATCATGAGGATTGCAGCTGACTGACCCTCAGCCTCCTTGATGGCAGTTTGCTTTTTAGCTTCTGCTTGAAGTATTGCTGCTTCCTTTTGACCTTCTGCAATAAGAACCTGAGATTTTTTCTCACCTTCTGCGATAAGAATAGCTTCTCTTCTTTCTCGTTCTGCACGCATCTGCTTTTCCATTGCAACCTGAATGTCCTTAGGAGGAGTTATGTTTTTAACTTCAACTCTGTTTATCTTTATTCCCCAAGGGTCTGTAGCTTCGTCTAAAACCATGCGTATTTTGCTGTTGATGTGCTCCCTGCTTGTGAGGGATTCATCAAGCTCGAGTTCGCCGATTATATTTCTAAGAGTAGTAGCTGTCAGATTTTCTATAGCGTCCATAGGGCTTTCCACTCCATAAGTATAGAGTTTAGGGTCTGTTATCTGGAAATATACAACCGTGTCGATTTCCATGGTAACATTATCCTTCGTTATTACAGGCTGAGGCGGAAAGTCGATAACCTTTTCTTTCAATGAAACTTTTCTTGAAATCTTATCAATCAAAGGAACCTTAAAGTGCAGACCAACCTGCCATGTGCCATAGTAAGCACCTAATCTTTCAACGACATACGCTCTTGCCTGAGGTACTATTCTTATGTTTGAAACAAGAAGCCATATAATAACAGCAGCAATCAGGCATACAATTACAATTTGAAAAATTCCCATATCATCTCAATCCTTTCTAATCTTCTTCGGGCTTAACCAAAAGTTTTACGCCCTCTATAGCGATAATTTTCACATGTGTTCCGCAAGGTATAACAGCGTCATCATCTGCACCTACAGCTGACCAGACTTGCCCGTTTATACGAACCTGACCTGTAACAAGAGGTCTGATTTCGCTTATGGTCTCAGCCGTTTGTCCGATGAGAGCGTCTGTGTTTGTGGCTTGAGAGCCGGTCTTTAGCTTCTCGACAAAGATTCTTCTTGTGAAAAGCAAAAGACAAAATGACACTATGAGGAACGCGACAAATTGTATTATGACAGAAACATCAAACAGTGAAAGCAACAGAGCTACAAAAGAGCCTGCGGCAAACCAAATCGTTGTAAGCCCTACGGTAAGAGCTTCAATGATAAGAAATATAACCGCCAAACCCAGCCAGAAAACGGCGGCACTTACATAAAAGCCGAATATTGTCATATCCTTTCCCCCTTTTTGCGCTAAAATACAAAAGCGACAACTGATTGGAATTTTTCTTTTATTATATATTACATATAAGAGTAAAGCAACACTTATATTTTGGATGACTTCACATAACTTGTATCAAATTCGGGAATACATTCAAATGTAGGGTCGAATTTATGGATTGCATCTATCAGCTTCTCGGAAATATCGTTTTTTGAAATTTGACATTCTGGATGGAGTACCACATCGAAGACTACATTTGTATGAGTATTGCCGGGGATTATTCTAAGATCGTGGAAGCTTAAAGCACCGTCGATACTTGAAATTGTGTTTTCTATTATTTCTTTCAGTGGCTCTCGGCGAGGGTCTGAAATGTTTACGGGGTCCATGTGTGCGGTTAGAAGAATGTTTAAATCACGGCTGATTGTTTTTTCTATATTATCCACGAGGTCATGGCTTATCATTACATCTACTTGCGAGTCTACTTCTATATGTATTGAAGCAAATATTTTGCCCGGACCGTAATTGTGTACAACCAAGTCGTGTATTCCCAATACTCCGTCGAAGGAAAACGCCATGTCCTCTATACTTTTTACAAGGTCAGGGTCGGGAGCCTCTCCGAGGAGCGGGCTGACAGTTTCTTTGACAAGACTTATTCCTGACCAGAGTATGAACAGAGCAACTGCTATTCCGAAGTATCCGTCTAGTTGAAGTCCTGAAAAGTGACCGATAAGAATTCCCATAAGAACGACAACTGTGGAAATCACATCGTTCCTGCTGTCTGCGCCTGTTGCAATCAGAGCCAGGCTGTCTATTTTTTTGCCGGCTTTGATATTGAACAAAGCTTGCCATATTTTTACGGCTATTGCAAGCAGCAAAACTATAACGACTATTGGGCTGAAATCAAGTGGCTCAGGATGCAGTATTTTGTTTACTGAACTTTTTCCAAGCTCTACTCCAACCAGTATTATCATTATTGAAACTGCCGTGCCTGCCAGATACTCTATTCTTGCATGACCGTAAGGGTGCTCTTCATCTTCAGGCAGTGCAGACAGTTTAAATCCTATCAGTGTGATTATTGAAGAAGATGCGTCTGCCAGATTGTTGATACCGTCGGCTACTATTGCGATACTGCCGGAGATAAGTCCTATTATAATTTTCATTGCGCATAAAATACCGTTGGAAATTATGCCTACTATTCCTGCCAACTTGCCGTAAGCGTCTCTTACTTTTGGGTCTTTGACATTTTCAAAGTCTTTGACAAACTTTTTAAACAAAAAATCACTCATCAGATCACCCCATTATGCGTTTTCAACGGCTTTTTTGATTGCTTTTGTAAGCTGATCGGCACAAGAAGTACCTTTTATGCCGCATTGAATTCCGGATAGCTTTTCAATTACTTCTTCGTAAGGCATACCCTCGACAAGCTTTGACAGGGCTTTAAGGTTGCCGTCACAGCCGCCTGCAAAGCTGACATGTTTGACGATACCGTTATCAATCTCAAACTCTATATTGTGAGAGCAAGTTCTTTCCGGTGTGTAAGAATAAAACATATATAAACTCCTTTCAAAACAGTATATTATTATGATAAAATGTAAATATCACATTTAGGAGAGTATTATAACATAATTTGAAGATTAAGACCATGGAAAATAAATTATTACTGAATTTAGTGCAAGACAGATACGAAAAATTTCAGCGTTCTTACAGCATAATAAGCACAGATTTTCTTGATCTGGCGCAGCAATCGGCAGTTTCGACCATTGTGAGGGATTATGCATCCGAGGGTGCGTTTTTTTACGGCGGATATGAAAATGCTGACAGGCGGCAGATAGTATTTGTTCCCGACTATACAGGCGTAGAAAGTGAGACAGAGATTTTTGAATATTTCAAGGCGAATCCGGCAGAATGTCCTGTAGTTGTTTTGGATGTTACAGTGACATCAAAGGGAGCTGAATTGAAACATTCGGATTACTTAGGTTCTCTCTTGGCGCTGGGCATAAAGAGAGAAAAAACAGGAGACATAATGATTCGTGACGGAGGGGCGCAGATATTGGTAAGCCGGGAGATTTCAGCTTATCTTGCTGAAAATTACACAAAGGCCGGGCGGGTTTCATTAAAAACAAAGGTTCTTGAAATTTCAGAATTGACAGTTAAAGAATCAAAGACGGAAGAAAAAGAAATACCTGTTTCATCGGTGAGATTAGACAATATTGTTTCGGCGGTATTCGGAGTTTCGAGAAAGAGTGCAGTCGAGGCGATAAACAAGGGCATTGTGTTTGTAGACAGTGTGGAAACAAAAAAGCCGGACTTTTTCCTTAAGGGCGGCGAGAAGATAGTCCTTAGAGGAAAGGGAAAGGCTATCTATAACGGTGTGACCGGAACCTCAAGAAAAGGAAAGTCATATGCCAACTTCACCAGGTATATTTAGGTGTTTTGAAAGCATAGGTTTGCCGGAGCGGGCGAAGCACGGAGAGCATGGCATGACCGGAGCGAGCGACACGGCAGGAGCGGATGAAAGCTTTGAGTGCAGGGGGATTTATGAAAGACAAGTTTGGACGAGAAATAAATTATATGAGAATATCCGTAACCGACAGGTGCAATCTGAATTGTATATACTGTATGCCTGATAATTTGTGCAGTATGGCGGAGACCATGTCTCTTGATGAAATAATAAAAATTGTTAAAGCGGCGGCAGTTTGCGGTGTGAAGAGAATACGGTTTACAGGCGGAGAACCCCTTGTCAGAGATGATACAGTCGAAATGATTAAGGCGGTTAAAAAAATCAAGGGGATTGAAAAGACGGCTTTGACGACCAACGGCATATTGCTTGGGAAATATATTGATAAGCTTGCAAAAGCAGGGCTTGACTCGGTAAGCATAAGCCTTGACACTTTGGATAGGGAAAAGTACGAAAGGATTACAGGAAAGGACTCATTGCATACGGTAACTGAGGCTGTAAAAAAAGCTCAAGCTCTTGGGAATATTGATGTTAAAATAAATTCGGTGATATTGAAAGGTGTCAATGATGACGAAATCTGTGCGCTGGCCTCTTTGGCAGATGAGGAAAGCACAAGCGTAAGATTTATAGAACTTATGCCAATCGGTTTTGGCCGAGATTACAACGGTGTTTCTCAAGGCGATATATTAAAAATACTTGAGGCTGAATACGGAGAGGCTGTGCCTTGTAAGGAGAGCCGTACAGATTGGGGATATGACTCGGAGAATAATACTGCAAAGGGGCATGGGAAAACCGATGAAGAAGCAAGCGGCAAAGTCAGAGAAAAAATCAGTGGAGAAATAAGCGGACCGGCTGTATATTATAAGTTTTCAGGTCTTGCCGGCAAGATAGGCTTTATAAGCCCTTTATCTCACAAGTTTTGCAGCAACTGTAACAGAATCCGCATAACCTCTGAGGGTATGCTCAGATTGTGTCTGAATAGCGAAAGAGGCGTCGATTTGAAGCAGGTGCTTAAAAGCGGAGCTGAGGAAAGGGAGTTGGCGGCAATTATGAAAAAAGCTGTGTCGGACAAGCCTTGGAGTCATGAATTTGATGAAGCTGTTCGGCGGCGGTTATTATCTGAAGAAAAGACAATGGCGCAGATAGGCGGATAAATAGGAAAGGGAGCATTTGCAAGGTTTAGACCCCGGAAAACCGAGAGAGGCTTTGTGATTGCTTCCTTTTTGTATTTTTCACTTTAATATATTGTTCAAAAAATTATAATAAATAAAATATCTTGTCGACAAATAGAAGGAAAAATGTTATTTTTTTATCAAGAAAGTGTGTCGCTTGTAAGAATTTGAAAGGGGATGAATCCGATTTGGATAAAATGTTCGGATGAGCTTTATTTTTGAACCGGTAACTCAAAAGGAGTGATTCATAGGGGAGAGCCGTGTAATGGATAAAATGGATAAAATTAGAAGTGTGCTTAAGCAGTCTTGTATGGGTTTGCTTTTTTTAGCAGCAGGGTTATTTTTAATACCGTTTGTTTCGGAGAATATACTGGGCTTAGGTATTGAGTTTACAAGCAAAAAAAGACTCATAATAATGAGTCTCAGCACGGCGGCTGTATTAGCGTTAGTATGCGCTTTTCTCAGTTTTATCAAAAGAAAAGACAAGAACACATTCGATAAGAATTAAATGATAGATAAAGAGATAAATTAGGAAATATTGGGGCAGCAAGATTTTAGCTGTCCCAATATTTTTTATATCTTAAAGCTGTCTGGATATAGATTGTCTGCAAAACAACGGAATGGATAAATAATATGTGAGACATATCAAACCCACCAAGCACACAAAGAAGCTTCTGCGCTTAAATTGTTTAAATGGGTCGTGCCTAAACTTAAACGCCCTTTATATCTTTCAATACTGCTTTCAATTCCTTTTCGCCCCATATCTTTGGTACGGGATAAATCGGATTGGCCTCTTTTAGCGCCCATTCTATTATCTGGGGTATATCTTTGTCTTCTATCATATCAAGATGACTCGGTATGTTCATTCGCACTTTTTCTTCTTCAATCCACCTGATGAAAGCCTCAGACGGTCTTTCGTCTTTGTTGACGGTAATGCCGCATATTTGAGTCAGCGTAGAAAGCTTTTTATCAACCGAGAATCCGAATCGGCGGAGAACATGAGGTAAAATTACAGCCATTGCAAGTCCATGGGGAACACCGTAAAGTCCGCTTGCAGTGTGACCTATGGCATGAACATAACCTACGCATCCTCTCGTAAAAGCTCTGCCTGCCATAAAGGCGGCTTCCTGCATATTGGCTCGTGCTTCCATATCACTGCCGTTGCAGTAGGCTTTGTAAAGATTGTCATGGATAAGCTTTACTGCGTCTTCTGCAAATTTGTTTTCAAGACTGCTGTTATAAGTTGAGTTGGTGTAACATTCCACGGCATGGCACAGAGCGTCAAAGCCGGTTGCAGCGGTGACATCAGGCGGCAGTCCTTTGGTTAAAACAGGGTCCAAAACAGCAGCCTTTGGCATTAGACAAAGGTCGTTGATAGATGCCTTGTGATGGGTTGACTCTTCTGTAATTACAGCGGCAATGGTAGTTTCAGAGCCTGTACCTGCTGTTGTCGGCACGGCGAATATTGGCGGAGTTTTCTTGTGAACCTTGAACAACCCCTGAAGATGTCGTATTGTTTTGCCGGGCTTTACAGAAAGTGCAGCTATCCCCTTAGCACAATCCATGGGAGAACCTCCTCCGAAAGCGATAATTGCATCGCAGCAATTCTCTTTAAGGATTTTCACACCGGCCTCAACATTTTTGTCTGTAGGATTAGGCTTTGAACCGTCATATATAATGTAGTCTATTGCGGCATTATCCATAGATTTAAGCATATTGTCAAGCAAGCCGCGCTTTTTTACATTTGGACCAGTTACTATCAATATCTTTTTAAAACCGAGGTCTTTTATAAGAAGAGGGAGATCGGCTGACGAATTTTCTCCTCTCAGAACTTTTGGAGTTTTCCATGGAAGAAAATACATACCAATCTTCAGAATTCCCTGAAATGTACGACAGCAACCCTTGCTGAAACGGCTGTTATATGTAAAACTCATAAGATTACTCTCCTTAAATTTTGCTAAAATATATTATATAGCCGCAAGAATTAAAAGTAAACGGTCGATTGACTATGATAATGGGTGTGATATAATGTTTTCAAGTAAGAATGAGATGTCCGGGGCTTTACAAAAAGTCAAACAACAGGGTCTAAAGAAAGAGGGCGAATTTTATGACAAAAGTGAAGATAATATGCGGCGGAGAGGAGTTCATTGCCACTCTCGAAGAAGAAAAAGCACCTAAAACATGTGAGATTTTTAAAAAGATGCTTCCTATTGAAAATCAGATGATACATGTTCGCTGGAGCGGAGAAGGAATGTGGATACCGATGGGAGATACACGCTGGGAAGGTCTGGAATATGAAAATCATACATGCTATCCGAGCAAAGGTGAAATGTTGATATATCCCGGCGGCATAAGCGAGATGGAGATGATTCTTGCGTACGGAAGCGTTAATTTTGCAAGCAAGGTGGGACAATTGGCAGGAAACCATTTTCTGACAATAAGAGATGGTTTGGATCGTTTGTATGCTCTCGGCAGAAAATGTCTGTATGAAGGCGCTCAGCCTATAACCATGGAATTGGCAGAATAAATTTTCAGTAAAAAATCCGGCGGTAAAATACACCGCCGGATTTTTGTATATGACTTTTTAGAGGAGGTTCTTATAGGAAACCTCGAGGAACAATAATCCACAGGTTATGTCGGCGGTTTGTGATTGTGTCAGCCATCAAACGCAGGGCGAACAGCAGTAGCTGAATTGTATGTATTCCTCATTGGGTGAACTGTTTGCTGTTGCTGCGATGTTTGTTGGCAGAAACTCGGATTTTTTGCAAAACTGCCAACAAATAGGTGTCTAAATTCGTCGAAAGTAGTCTCCGGAGAGCTAAATGGTGGCAGATTTTCAAATAGAGGCTCAGAATGACAACATTTTAGTGGGAAAATGTTGTCAAAATTTCCTAAAATAAAAGAAATGGCAACCGGGCGACATTTTATGACAAATTTCGACCGCCGCAATCAGTGATTTGTTGGCTGTTTTACCCCAAAACACAAGTTCAGCCAACGAACCACATAATGATGGGGATAGTGCACAGTTCTTAGCTGTCTTGAGTCCTAATCTATGAATAAACAAAAGTTTCCCACTTTTTTTCCCATTTATACGGGAAAAATGGGGAAAAATCAGGAGTTTTTGAGCAAAAAAAGACGAAAAAAACAAAAAGAAAAAAGCCTCGAAATGTTGAAATTTCAAGGCTTTTGATGTGGTGCATCTTCAGGGGTTCGAACCCTGGACACCCTGATTAAGAGTCAGGTGCTCTGCCAGCTGAGCTAAAGATGCAAATAAAGCAATGCGCTTGGCACAGGACTTATGATAGCATTGTTTTCCTATATTGTCAATGATTTTTTGAAAAACACCGCAAATTTTATGAATATTTATGATAATGTTCTGATATAAAACAGGAGGAAATATCTCAATTTTAAAAAATCAAGCAAACGTTGAAAATTTTTCATATAAATTACCTATAATAAGTTTTGTTTTCGGTGTACACAATAAATAATAAAGGAGGGGATAGAAAATGAAATCAAAGAATGAAAACAGAAATGAGAGAAATTCCAAGAATCAGAAGAACCAGAAGAATCAGAAAAATGAAAAGAGTCAGAATAATTTTAACGAAAGCACAAGATAATCTTGTTTAAATCATGAAAAAAGAAGAAAAGAGCAGGAGTAAAACTGCTCTTTTTTCTTTGCAATCCTATGGCATTTGTTATATAATAATAAGAACTATAAATACAGGGGAGAAAGCTATGAGCGAAAGCATCGGCAAGATAACAGAGAACATAATACAGTTTTGTCGTGAAAATTTGAATATTATTATGATTTCCGGTGCCGCATTGATTTTGCTTATAATAATCATAGCAGTAGCAGTATCTGCACGTAAGAATGAAAATGATGACGACTTGGATTTTGATGAGGAAACATTTATAAAAGAACAACAAAACCAAGCAGACAAAGAACCGGCCGAAGACAAGCGGACATATACAAAAAAAGCTGTTTCAAGGGAAGGAATCGAGACTTTACTTGAAGAAATAGCACATCTTCCTGCACAGGCTTTAAAAGAAGTGGAAATAAAAATACAAGGTGCGGAAGTTAAGATTAAGTATGCTTGTGACGAGGACAAGCCTTGCGATGATTCAATTAAAACTTTTATTTTTAAAGAAGATGTCAAACAGCCCGAAAAGCAAAATACAAAAGATACACTTTATAACTTGAGTATTGAAGACATCACAAAGGAAATTGAAAGAGCCCAGGCGGAAACTTCAGTGAGCAGTGTAAGTGAATCTGGAGAACAAACAGACGTACCGGAGAAATCAGCAGATACTTATTGCTGCTTACAAAACTCATATTCAGAAGAGTTGAAAGAAGATAATGCGAAATGTGAAGACGGGCCTGTAAATGACAGAACAGTAAGAAAATTCGGTCCGGAAAATATAGAGACAACACGCTCAGGAAAGACTTTTACCGAAGAAGAATTGAAAGAAAAGATAAGAGATTGATAAAATGGCAATATAAGTCATATAACAAAACGGAGGTAGATAATGTTTTGTACTAAATGCGGTAATTTATTACATGATGGAGATAGATTTTGTGCACATTGCGGCGCTAAAGTCAGAGAAGAAGCAAGAAGGGATTTCAGAGAGGGTTCTAAATACGAAGAAGTTGTGTTCAATCCTCCATTCAGAGAAGAAGCGGAAAAAAGAACACGCCGTATTGCGGAAGAAAGTCCTTACAGCACGGAGCCTAAAAAGGAAGCATTGCATTTTGACTGGAACCTTGAAGGATTTCCCGACAGAGACGGGAAAAAAGATGATGACTTTGAGCTTAATTGGGATGAGGTAATAGAAAGACGCCGTGATTCAAGGCCTGTTAAGGTTGAGAAAATATTACCGGAAGAACAGATAAACAAGTTTGATACCTCTGAAACAGATGGTATTGACAAAACGAAAGATGATTCTATGTTTGCGGAATCTGAACCGGAGGTTAAAGCGTCAGGTGATGAACTCAGAGAAGAAACCCTTTCAATTGCAGCCCTCGAAAGAGAACTTTTTGGCTCTGATGTAATGGATGAGCCAAAGGAAGAAAATAAAGACGCAACTATTCAGTACAGCCGGAGCAGTTTCCCAAAGGAAGAGCAGTTTTATACGTACAATGCCAAAAGAGATGCGTTTCAGGAACTTCTTGACAAGGAAAAACAGCGGATAGAGGAAATGGAAAGCCGCAGAAAAATCGAGTGGGAAGAGATTGCTCCAAAGAATGTGTCTGTTGGAGAAGCTAAGAAAACCCCGAAGTTTGAAGAAATTTTTGTTGAGCCGGAGCTTCCGAGAATTCCACCGGTAAGAGAAGTAGCAGTTGTAGTTCCTCCTTTGACTTTGTCGGTTATGGCAGAAGACGAACCGGAGGTTTGCCCGGACATTTCAGTCGAGGATGAGAAAATAATTCTTACAGAGTGTGATAAAGAAGGACAAAAAAATGCAGCAGAAACTTTAGCAGGAGTTGCTGTTGCTGCAGCAGGGGCGTCAGCGGTAATGTCTCACAGAGAAGACCTGCCGAAAGAAAATGCTGCGATTGAGCAGAACAGCGGTGAAAATAACAGTGAAAGCAAGTCCGCATCCGCCCAAGAAAAGGAGGAACCCACGCAGCCCTTTCAAGAGGATAAAACAAAGCTCAGATATTCGGATGTATTCCCTGTTGATGCCTTTGACGATAGCAGCAGCGACAGTGACAATGACATATCTGATGCGAAAAAGAAAATGATTTCTTTGATTGACGAAGAAGATGATGACGATGACGAAGAATATAAAGGAAACAAAATAGTTAAAACGCTGATAATCATACTTGCGATAATCGTTGTCACAGAACTTGTGATAATAGGATTCAAAACATTTGCACCGGAAAGCGGTTTTTCAAAGGGAATTGATAGTATAATGACAAAAATCACATCGATTTTTGAAAAGGACAATCCGGAAACGGAAGTAAGCCCTGAGAACGAAAGCAGCGATGCATATATGTATCAGTATGTGAATGAATTATCAGCTAACGGAGAAAACATAGGAAATATATCTTATAATTCCGATTTGACTTATGATTTAACAAAGACATACGCTTTTGAACAGATAGGTCAGACAACTGACTTCAAAAATGATACTCTTGCAGACTCTGAAGATGGTGAAGAAGAAACATACGGCAGAGGCATAGTTGAAGCGGTGATAGGATATTACAACGGCTGGCAGGGAAGAAACGATAATACTGATTTAGTTGGAATCAACAGTTTGGAGATAGGCGAAATAAGAAGCGGAGACGGTGAGTATTTCGTATTGAACAAGGTCACTTATGCTAAAACAGACGGTAATACAGCTGTCGTTTATCAAACAGTCCGTTTGATAAACTCAGCTGAGGGTATAATCGTAGATGAAATGAAGGAGGAAAGTTTATAATGGGAAAAGGACAAAAAAGACTTGGCTATGTGTTGCTTGCTATAGTCTTGATAGTTGTGCTGTTTGTAAGCCTTATAGGTTTTATAGCCGACTTCCTTTGGTTTAAAGAAATGGGATATTTATCCGTATTCTTTAAGAAAATGGTGACGCAGCTTACTGTAGGAATACCTACATTCATAGTTGTCACCGGGCTTGTATATATATATTTGAACAAGCTTAAAAAAGGGTATTTTTCGAAGATTGCATCTTCTGAGGAAACCGATTTGAGAAAACTGAAAAAAACCACGATAGTATTGTCGGCGATTTTCGGTCTTTTTGCTACGGTAATGACGATAATGGAACTTTGGTTTGAAATATTGAAATTCACCAACAGTACATCGTTTGATCTTAATGATCCACTATTTAACATGGATATATCGTTTTATATATTCAAACTGGATTTCCTGTCACAGCTCAACGATATCCTTATAGGAATTATTATCGGATTTATACTTTTAACAGTTATTTATTATATTATACTGATGACTGTCAGAACTCCTGATGTTTTCAAAGAAGAAGTTCCGCCTGATGCTGAGTCGGCAGACGGCGAGGGAGAAAGATATTCAGGCAGTTCAAATCCTTTTGAGAATGGAAACAGAAGAACAAATGATGCGAATGAATTTTTCGGAAAATTCAGCGAAGCTTTTACAGGTAAGAAGTTCCAGGCAAGACCGGTAAAACCTAAAAAGCAGTTTGATGACAGCAATTTCAAGCAGTTAATGCAGATTGCTTCCGGCAAGCTTGCTGTTTTGGGATTTATATTTTTCATAATGCTTGGAGTAAGCTTCTTCCTCCAGCAGTTTGATTTACTTCATACTCATACGGGAGCCGTATACGGCGCAGGATTCACCGATGTAACGGTTACTCTGTGGAAGCTTAGAATTCTATGTGTGTTGTCCGTACTTGCGGCGATAATGTTTATTGTACACATGAAGAAAAAGGCATACAAAAAACTGCTGACAATTCCTGCAGTTATGATTGTTGTTGGGCTTGTTGGAACAGGAGCAACATTCCTTATACAGAACTTTATTGTATCGCCTGACGAGCTGAACAAGGAAAGAGAATATCTGGAAAGAAATATTGAATATACGCAGCATGCTTATCAGCTTGATGATGTGACGACCACATCGTTTGCAGCTGACAATACTCTTACAGGAAGCGATATAGCTGAAAATTCCGAAACAATAAGCAATATTCGTATAAATGACTTCGATCCTGCACAGCAGTTCTATAATCAGACTCAGAGTATTCGTCAGTACTACACATTTAACGATGTAGATAATGACAGATATATGATAGACGGCAAATATACTCAGACATATCTTGCTACAAGAGAAATAGACGAGACAAAGATAAGTGATTCATGGCTCAACAGACATCTGAAATATACTCACGGATATGGTATTACCATGTCCAGAGTAGATAAGGTGACATCCAGCGGTCAGCCTGATGTACTGATAGGCAACATTCCGCCGGAATCGTCTGTAGAAGACATTCAGATTAAAAGACCGGAGATTTATTTTGGAGAACTTTCAAACGAATATGTTATAGTAGGAACAGATGAGGATGAATTTGACTATCCTTCCGGAGAAAGCAATGCTTATACACGTTATGAGGGTGATGCCGGAATCAAAATGAACTTCTTCAATCGTCTTGTATTTGCTGTGAAAGAAGGCAGTATCAAGCTTCTTGTTTCATCTAACATAGACAGTGATTCCAAGATAATAATTCACAGGAATGTAATGGACAGAGTAAAAACGATAATGCCATATCTGTCATATGAAGAAGATCCGTACATGGTAACTTCCGAAGGGAAGCTTTACTGGATGGTTGATGCATATACTACAAGCTCAAATTATCCTTATTCTCAGCCATGGGAAAACGAGCACAACACCAACTACATCAGAAACTCTGTAAAAGTGGTTGTAGACGCATATAACGGAGATGTAAGCTTTTATGTTGTAGATGAAGAGGATCCTATTGCAGCCACTTATGCTAAGATATATCCTAAACTGTTTAAGGATATGGACGAAATGCCGGAAGGTCTGAAGGCACATATCCGTTATCCTAACAAATTATTGCAGATTCAGGCAGATATATTTGCAAGATATCATATGGAAGATATCGGTGTGTTCTATCTGAACGAAGACCAGTGGGATATAGCTTACGAGATATACGGAACAGAGCAGATGCAGATGACTCCGACATATTATATTGCTAAGCTTCCGGGAGAAGAAAAGGCAGAGTTCTTCAACTCTATTCCGTTCACTCCTAAGAGCAAGAAAAATATGACGGCGCTGATGGTTGCTCGAAATGATGGCGAACATTACGGAGAACTGGTGTTATATCAATTCCCTAAGAGTAAAACTATCTATGGACCTGAGCAGGTAGAGGCTCAGATTGACCAAAATACCGAAATATCAAAAGAATTTTCACTTTGGAATTCTTCCGGAACTACTTACAGAAGAGGAAATATGTTTGTAATACCTATAAATTCCTCTATTCTATATGTAGAACCGGTATATCTGGAAGCGACTAATTCAAGTATTCCTGAAGTAAAGAGAATAATAGTTGCATATAATGATCGTATTGCGTATGAAGAAACTTTAGCCGAATGTCTTGTTTCTCTGTTTGGAGATGAGGCCGCATCAGGTGTGGATTCGGCAGGAGGTTCCGTAGGCGGTCAAACAGAGGGCGGCGAAGGTAGTACCGTGCCTGAAGCAGAACTCAGTCAGGCAGAACTTATTCAGAAAGCGGCCACCGCATATGACAATGCACAGGCAGCTCTCAAAGACGGTGACTGGGCATCTTACGGAGAATATATGGAAGAACTTGAAGAAGCTTTGAATAAGCTTGCAGCATAAGGTTAATACAATGCCGGTCGCAGAGCGGCCGGCATTAAAAAAATAAATTTTAATTGCGTGGAGGTAAAATATGCTGGAATTTGATTTTGAACGCATGCTGTTCAAAATTCCGCCGGAAAAACATGATAAGGAATCTTTGACGGCGATATTGACAAGACATCCTGAGGTGGAATTCATATCTTTTGTAGGGCTTGATATTGCAGGCAACGATACTGATGAGAGGATTCCTGTAAAAATGTTTCTAAATGATATGGACGATATGCTTGAACATGGCGTTCAGACTGATGGATCCAGCGTGCATTTGCCTAAAATTACTTCACTAAATAACGCAAAGGTAGATATGATACCCGACGCAAGCGTAAATTGGTATGTAGATTATAATTTTGACAATATCAACAGAAAACGGGGGCTTCCTGTGGGAACCCTTAGAATCCCTTCATTTCTTGTTCATAATGAAAGGGTGCAGGTTGGCTCAAGGTCAATACTAAAACAAGCGATGTCAAAGTTTAAAGAAGATCTGATGAAACTTCTTATCGAAAATCCTTACGTGTTCGAGTATATCGACGGTGCAGACAGTGCAGATGATATAGAAGAAATTAAGGTAACAAGTGCCACGGAACTTGAATTCTGGGTTAGAACTCCTGAGGACAAGGCTGACAAGGAACAGCTTTCCACCTCACAGGAGCTAAAAGAGCAATATTGGAAGAGAACTTACGGACCGGTAAGAACAGCTCTGGAAAAATCTCTTGAAATTCTTGATTATTATGGCTTTGAAATGGAGATGGGTCATAAAGAAGTGGGAGGAGTAAAGTCAAGACTTACTCGCTCGGGAGCACATGATCATATAATGGAACAGCTTGAAATAGACTGGAAATATTCCGATGCCATGCAGGCCGCCGATAATGAAAAGCAGGTAAAATATGTAGTAAGAGATATATTTAATCAATTTGGTCTGGTTACAACATTTATGGCAAAGCCTGTAGAGGGTGTTGCAGGCAGTGGAGAGCATACGCACTTAGGCGTTTCTGCAAAGCTTAAAAACGGAAAGATTATAAATCTTTTTTCTGCCGCAAATCCAATGGCTGATTTCTTGAATCCTGTAGGCTTCGGTGCGCTTATGGGAATTTTAAAAAATTATGAAGCTATAAACCCTTTTGTAAGTCCTACTATAGACGCACTTAACAGACAAAAACCGGGTTACGAAGCGCCTGTATGCGTTGCAACTTCATTGGGACACAGTACTGTTGATCCATCAAGAAACAGAACTATTCTGGTAGGCTTGGTAAGAGACAGAAATAAGACATTGGCAACAAGGTTTGAGCTTCGTTCGCCGCATCCAAAGTCAAATACATATCTGGTACTGGCAAGCAGTTATATGGCAATGCTTGACGGAATAACCAAAGTGCTGATGGAGAAAAGGACTCCTAAAGAGTTGGAAAAATCTATTTCCAAGAAGCATGGTGAAGAGGATTTCTATCTTGAAAAGGATAGAGAGTACAGGAGCGAGCTTAATATATTTAAAGATTATACAGAAGAAGAAAGAAATTTGCTGTTTGGTATAGCGCCTAAGACTGTATGGGAAAACATACAGGGATTTTACAGGTACCCTGAAAAGACTGAGGCGATTTCGGGAGGCGGAGTCATTCCTCATATAGCAATAGAGTCTTTTGCCGCATATGCCATAAATCAATGGAAAAAAGAACTTCATGACAGGATAATTCCTGACTATATGAGAGATATAAGGGAGTACAGGATGATGCACGGCAGTGATGCTACAGACTATGATTTGGCAAATTGGGAGGAAATAAACAAGATCAGATATGCAATAGCCAAAGATAGTCTGTCGAGCAAAGGATTGTTGACAAGAACCAAGGAAGCCTTAGATAACGGCGAATATCAGCTGGCATCTGATTTACAAATAGAACTTCAGGGCAAGATGAGTGTACTAAGAAAACTTTATACAAGATACAGAAAGAATCTGTTGTAGGAGGGAAGCTATGTTAGATATTAAAAGAATCAGAGAAGACTACGATAATGTAAAAGAAGCAGTCGAAAAAAGATGTAAAGGAGATTTTGGTCTTTCAAAGGTGCCTGAGCTGGACACTAAGAGAAGAGAACTTCTTCTTGAAGTAGAAAAGATGAAGAACCGCCAGAACACTGTATCAAAGGAAATACCGAAGCTTAAAAAAGCGGGCGAGGATACTGCTGATATTATGGCTGAGATGAAAGAATTGTCTATGGCCATAAAGGAGATGGATAATAAGCTGGGCGCAATAGAAAAAGAACTCAAAGATACTTTGCTTGGTGTGCCTAATACTCCGTATAAAGATGTGCAGGTTGGAGAAGATGACAGTGATAATGTTGAAATGAGAAGATTCAAAGAGCCGAAAGATTTCGGATTTGAACCTAAGGCTCATTGGGATATCGGTACAGATCTTGATATTCTGGATTTTGACAGAGCAGCTAAGATTTCCGGAGCAAGATTTACAGTTTACAAGGGACTTGGAGCAAGACTGGAAAGAGCTGTTATATCATTCATGCTTGACCTTCATACCATAGATCAGGACTATGTTGAAATACTTCCGCCTTTCATGGTGAACAGAGCGGCGATGACGGGAACGGGACAGCTGCCTAAATTTGAAGAGGATATGTTCTATGTGCCGCAGAAGGATTTCTTCCTGATACCTACGGCAGAAGTGCCTGTAACCAATCTTAGAGCACAGGAAATTATGCCTGAAGAAGAACTTCCGGTATATTATACTGCCTACACTCCTTGCTTCCGTGCAGAGGCAGGTTCGGCAGGAAGAGATACAAGAGGACTTATAAGACAGCATCAGTTTAACAAGGTTGAGCTTGTTAAATTTGTCAAGCCGGAAACTTCATATGATGAGCTTGAAAAACTTACCGCAGACGCAGAAGCAGTGCTCCAGATTCTGGATATTCCGTACAGAGTTGTGAGATTGAGCTCAGGCGATCTGGGATTTTCATCGGCAATGACTTACGATATAGAAGTGTGGATGCCAAGCTACGGAAGGTATGTTGAAATATCTTCTTGCAGTAACTTTGAAGATTACCAGGCAAGAAGAGCCAATATCAGATACAGAAATGAAGAAACCGGCAAGGCTGAATTTGTGCACACTCTTAACGGTTCAGGGCTTGCAGTCGGAAGAACTGTGGCTGCTATTCTGGAGAATTATCAGCAGGCTGACGGAAGCGTGGTTATTCCTGAAGCACTTAGAAAATACATGGGCTGCGATGTAATAAAATAGTCATGGAAATAAGAGAAAATTTATTGTTCGGCGGAATAAGCCAGGAAAGCATAGACAGGATACTGGTATGTTCAAAAAGCAAGATTAGAAAATATCATCACGGAGAAAAGATATTTGCACAGGGAGATGAACCTGTAAAACTGTTTGTATTGCTCAAGGGAAGAGTAAAACTTGTAAAAAATCTTTTCTCGGGAAAGCAGCACTTTCTTGATGAGGTAAGCGAAGGAAGCGTTTTTGGTGAAAACTGTTTCATTGGTGAAAGAAGCTGTTACAATTATGATGCAGAGGCTGCCGCCGATACGGAAATTCTTGAGATACCATGGCAATATTTTCATTGTTTTTGTGACAATTCTTGTGCGCATCATCAGCAGCTTATCAGAAATATGCTTGGCATATTGTCCGGTAAGGAAATACAGGCAATGAAAAAAATAAGCATGGTGACGCCTACTTCTTTAAAAGAACGAATTGCAAATTGGCTTCTTGATTGCCTTGAAACAGATAGTACCGGTAATGATACGGTGTATTTGAGGATGGACAGAGAAGAACTGTCGGAGTTTTTGGGAGTAGCAAGACCGTCTCTTTCAAGAGCGTTGATGAAGCTTAAGGAAGAGGGAGTTATTGATGTCGAAAAAAATAGAATTATTGTTTTAGACCGATATGCGTTAGAAGAGATAGCAAACTGATAAAATAAATCAAAACAGACTGCTTGATTAAGGAACGATGTTTTTCGCAAACCTTATTCATGCAGTCTTTTTTTAAAAAAAGAAAAAAATTCACAAATTCGTAACTATGGTTACATATTTTTGGAAATTTTTTGTTTAATATAAAAACATAGAATGAAAGGAGGGTAACTATGTTATTTCAGACTTCAAAAGAGCATGAACAATTGCGTGCACAGATTAGAGAGTGGGTGGAAAGAGAAATTAAGCCAATTGCTTTTTCTCTTGATAAAAATAATGAATTTCCCGAAGAGCAGATAAAAGACTTCGGCAAAAAGGGATTCATGGGGCTTCCGTATCCTAAAGAGTACGGCGGTGCCGGAAAAGATATATTAAGCTATGCCATTGCGGTAGAAGAGCTTTCGAGAGTTGACGGCGGCACGGGAGTAATACTGTCGGCACATGTCTCTCTGGGAGCATACCCTATATTTGCATACGGAACGGAGGAACAAAAGAAAAAGTACCTTGTTCCACTGGCAAAAGGAGAAAAAATAGGAGCATTCGGGCTTACTGAGCCAAACGCAGGTTCAGATGCAGGCGGAACAGAAACCACGGCAGAGCTTGTAGGAGATCATTATATTCTCAACGGCGAAAAGATATTTATAACAAACGGCGAAAAGGCAGATACATATATCATATTTGCTGTTACAACGCCGGGCATAGGAACAAGAGGAATAAGTGCGTTCATAGTTGAAAAGGGATGGGAAGGTTTTACTTTCGGCGATCACTATGACAAGATGGGAATTCGCTCGTCTGCGACAGCACAGCTTCTTTTTAATAATGTAAAGATTCCAAAAGAAAACCTTCTCGGAAAAGAAGGACAGGGATTTAAAATAGCAATGTCTACTTTAGACGGCGGCCGTATCGGCATCGCTTCTCAGGCACTTGGTATTGCCCAGGGAGCATACGAGGCTGCTGTAGAGTATGCTAAGGAAAGAGAACAATTTGGAGCGCCTATAGCTCAATTACAGGCGATTCAGTTTAAAATTGCCGAAATGGCAACAAAGATAAGAGCGGCAAGGTTCATGGTATACAGTGCGGCAGAGCTGAAAGAAAATCATCAGCCGTACGGAATGGAATCTGCAATGGCTAAGAAATACGCTTCGGACATATGTCTTGAAGTTGTAAACGACGCACTCCAGACATTCGGCGGAAATGGGTACCTTAAAGGTATGGAAGTTGAGAGATTCTACAGAGATGCTAAAATCTGCACCATATATGAGGGAACCAATGAAATACAGAGTGTCGTAATAGCGTCACATATTTTAGGAAAAGCAGCTAAGGCTGCACCTGCCGCAAAAGCGGTAAGCAATAAACTGCCTATTACCGGTGCAAGAAAGAGAATGATTATCAAGGATGGAACTGCGGAAGAAAAGGCAAAGCAGCTGGTGGATGCTCTGCAAACCGCAGGGTATGATTTTTCGGTAGGTATTGACATCGATACACCGATAATCGAAGCAGAACGAGTAGTGAGCGCCGGCAAAGGAGTAGGCTCCAAGGAAAATATGGAACTTATAAAACGCTTGGCAAAAGCAGCGGGTGCAGCTTTAGGCTCTTCAAGACCTGTAGCGGAGCAATTGATGTATGTACCGCTTAACAGGTATGTGGGAATGAGCGGACAGAAATTCTCAGGAAACCTTTATATAGCTTGTGGAATTTCAGGAGCCAGCCAGCATCTTAAAGGAATAAAAGATGCGTCAACAATAGTTGCAATTAATACTAACGCAAATGCTCCTATATTCAAAAATGCAGATTATGGAATAGTAGGAGATCTGAATGAAATAATACCTGCCCTTATTGAAGCTCTTGGAGGCGATGCACCTAAAAAGCCTGCGCCGCCTATGGTGAAGATGAAGAGGCAGGCAGCCGAAGAACCGTCTCCTGCACCTGTGGGAAGATATGTATGTCTCGGCTGCGGATATGAATACATACCTGAACTTGGCGATGAAGACGGTGATATTGCACCGGGAACAAAGTTTAAAGATCTTCCTGAAGATTGGGTCTGCCCTGAATGCAGCGAAGAAAAAAGCAATTTTATTCCATCGTCTGAGGAAGTTTAATGAAAGGAGAAGCAGAAAATGAGCAGTGTAAGAAAAGTAACTGAAGACCTGTATTGGGTAGGAGTTAATGACAAGCGCCTGCATCTCTTTGAGAATATTCATCCGATTCCAAGAGGCGTATCATACAACGCATATCTTCTTATGGATGAAAAAACAGTATTGTTTGATACTGTAGACTGGTCGGGATGCAGAGAATTTCTTGAAAATATCGAAGAGGTTCTTGATGGAAGAACACTCGACTATCTGATTGTAAATCATATGGAGCCTGACCATGCGGCTTCTCTTGAGGAAGTTCTGATAAGGTATCCGGAATGTAAAGTAATAAGCAATGAAAAATCATTCATGTTTATGCATCAGTTTGGATTTAACGTTGAGGGGCGCAAGGAGGAAGTGAAAGAAGGAGATACAAAGAGCTTCGGAAAGCACGAGGTAGTTTTCGTTGCCGCTCCTATGGTTCACTGGCCGGAAGCAATGGTAACATTCGATACTACCAACGGAGTTCTGTTCTCTGCCGATGCATTCGGCACATTCGGCTCTCTGGACGGCAAGCTGTTTGCTGACGAAGTTGATTTTGACAGAGACTGGATCGACGATGCAAGAAGATACTTCTGTAATATAGTAGGAAAATACGGACCATTTGTTCAGCACCTGCTGAAAAAAGCTTCGACAGTTCCTATAACCACTTTCTGTCCCCTTCATGGACCGGTATGGCGTAAAGATTTGGGATACTATATAGACAAGCATGACAAGTGGAGCAGGTATGAGCCGGAAGAAAAGGGAGTACTTATAGTTTATGCTTCCATGTACGGAAACACTGAAAAGGCGGCGCAGTCGCTGGCGTCTGCTCTTTGCGAAAAGGGTATGACTAATGTTGCGGTATATGACATATCCAATACAGATGTTTCATACATAGTCGCAGAAGCGTTCAAGTATAGTCACATAGTTTTGGCATCTGTTACATATAATCTGAACATTTATCCTAAGATGTATGATTTTCTTCATCATCTTAAAATGCTGAATTTCCAGAAGAGAACTTTCGGAATAATAGAGAACGGAACATGGGCTATAAAGTCCGGTTCTCTCATGAAAGATTTTATCGACGAAAATTTCAAAGAAAGTCTCGTTTTGGGAAGTCAGGTTTCCGTCAACTCATCTCCTAACGAGTCCAACGCAAAGGAAATAGATTCTCTTGCAGATTCGTTAATAGAGTCAATGAAAAAATAGGCATCACAGCTTATAATAAGACCTTCGCTCTTTTAAGGGCGAAGGTCTTTAAATATGCGACTGCTATATGCAATAGTATGCTGACAGCCACAGCCTGTCTTAAAAAGATAGGGCTTAAATAACAGATTTTCTGTAATGCGACATTTGGTGCGGAACAGGCTTTCTTATTTGCAGAAACCTTGGAGGAAGAGAGGGAGCATGATTGAAGAGTATTGACACAGAGAGTAGTTGCCGTTGCATAAGCACCAATCGTACATCAGCCCTCGTTCAAAAACGGCGTATGCCTTTGTTATATCATTTATGGAAAGGTCGTCTCTGAAATATCCCCCTTGCTGCCCTTCTATAGTTATCTGCCTTAACAGTTTGTAGTATGTACGGCTTGGCTCAAGCATGTGGCGTTCGCCTTTTGTAACAAGCTGGGTTGAAAACAGCTGAGCCAGAAGAGATACGGAGACAGTGTTTTCTATCATTATAAAAAGCTCACGATTTATAAATATGAGCTTCTGGAGGGGAGAAAGGGAAGGGTCCATTGTTTCTATCAATTCTTCATATTTTTCGTCAAATAAGTACGAAAGGGATGTCAAAAGAGCATCCTTTCCGTCGAAATAATGATAGAATGAGCCCTTAGAAGTGCCGGAAGCTTCTACTATTTCATCTATGGTAGTATCATCGTATCCCTGCTGATAAAAAAGCTGCCACGCTGCTGAAACTATTTTTCCTTTTGTGTTTTTTGAATTCTTTTTTTTCATTTTTAGCCTCCTGAAGTTTATTTCAAATGAAAATTTTAAATTTTATTTTTGATATATTTTTTAGTATAGAATTAAGTATAGTATAAAAATGTTGATATTTCAATATTTTTATTCAATGTGACAGTGTTAAAGTATAAAAAAGTACGGATTTAATTCTGTATTTTATTCTTGTGTTTAGTGTGGTAAAATAACCATGCTGAAAAAAGAGAGGTAAAAGAAATGAGTTTTAAATTAGCAAAGTATATAGAGCCTGATTTTACACAGGAAAAGTTTATAAATGCACCAGATGCAAAGCTGGTTAAAGCACCGCATGCAAAAGCGGCGCCTAAGGGGTTTCATGCAACGTCTATATTCCCGGAATATTTTAAAATAGACGGACAATGGCATCTGGCAAGAGACAGCAGAATGGATGCAGTTCCTGTCTGGGACGGAGAACAGGTGAAAGTGGTTGAGTTCAGAAATATAAAAGCTGACGATATGATTGTAGTAGGCAGAACGGAAGATTGCAGCGAAGGAATATATGTACATGATGACTGCTGGCTGAGAGAAGAAGAGGAAGAGGTTAAAAATACCTTTGCATTCAGACAGGCAAGAAGCAGGGAGACCTCTTTTACTCAGGACTATAAGGAACTGGTAGAACTTTTGAAATATGAAAAAGCAAATAACGGATATGTTGTTTGGGTTCTTGGTCCTGCGTGCAGTTTCGACACCGAGGCAAGAAGAGTAATGGGCGAAATAATATCAAAGGGGTATTGCAATGCACTGCTTGCAGGTAATGCTCTTGCGACTCACGATTTGGAGGGCGGCTATCTGGGCACTGCGCTCGGATGCGATATCGTCAATCAGAAACAGCATTACATGGGACATTATAATCATCTGGACACAATAAATGCTATAAACACATACGAATCAATCCCTGCATTTATAGAGGGGGAAGGCATAAAGAACGGAATTATATATAATTGTGTTAAGAATAATGTACCATTTGTTTTAAATGGCTCCATAAGGGATGACGGACCGCTTCCTGAAGTTTACGAAGATAATTATGTGGGACAGGATACAATTCGCTCTCATATACGAAAAGCGACGACGGTCATAGGAATGGCAACAGTTCTTCACACGATAGCGGCAGGAAATATGACTCCTACTTACAGAGTTTTGGAAGACGGGACTGTAAGACCCATACATTTTTATATGGTTGACACTTCTGAATTTGCAGCCAACAAGCTGGGAGACAGAGGCAGCCTGGCAGCTAAGGGAATAGTTACAAATGTTCAGGACTTTATGAAAAATTTAAGTGCAGGACTTAATTTATAACGGGAGAAAGCTTTGGAAAAAAGTCTTAAAAATTTTCTTGAAAAACATGCGCAGACAGATCCGGTATCATTTCATATGCCGGGACATAAAGGAAGAAATTTATGCCGGCAGCTTGGTATGAAAGGACTGCCTGATGATTTGCATGAATGGGATATAACTGAAATATCGGGAGCTGACAATCTTTTTCAGGCGGAAAGCATAATTGCGGAAACCATGAAAAAATATGAAAAGCTTTATGGATGTCTTAGATCATATCTGCTTGTTAATGGAAGTTCGGGAGGCATTATATCTGCAATTCTGTCGTGCGTGCCAAAAGGCGGCAAGCTTGCGATGGCCAGAAATTGCCATAAATCCGTCTTTAACGCATTGACACTTGGGGATATAACTCCCATATATATATATCCCGATACAATAAATGAATACGGCATACAGGGCATGATAACTCCTGATAAGGTTAAAGAAGTGTTTGCTGAGAATCCCGATATAGATGCTGTAATTTTGGCAAGCCCCAACTATTACGGAATTTGCAGTGACATTGAAAAAATAGCTGAAATCGTACATGAAAACAATAAATGTCTGATTGTGGATCAGGCTCATGGAGCACATCTGAAATTTTTTGAAAAGGACATGCCTGCTGCGGCAGAGACATTGGGGGCGGATGCAGTAATAAACAGTACACATAAGACATTAGCCTCGTTTACTCAGACTGCGGTACTTAACATATGCAGCAGCCGTATAGACTTACAGGCTCTGGAAAATAAGCTTCAAATGATGGAGAGTTCCAGCCCATCATATCCGTTAATGGCGACGCTTGACATAAATGCCGATCTGATTGCACAGCATGGCGGAAAGCTTATGAGAAAGTGGCAGGAAAATTTAGATTGGTTTTATTCTGAGGCTGAAAAAATACCGGGGCTGAGGCTTATGAGAACAGAGGGACTTGATCGTACAAAGCTTAATATAGACATGTCTTATTATGGTTTTGACGGAGCGGCACTTGAGAAATGGCTTATGAAGAAAAAAATCTTTGCGGAACTTGTCTCCGGAAATATTGTAATGTGCATGACAGGTATAGGGAATGTTCGCAGTGACTATGAAAGACTTGTTGATGCATTAAGAGAATTAAGCGGCAGAGACAGCATTGATGCAAGGGAAAATCCAATCAGACCGAAAGTGTGGGAACACAGGCTTAAGTGGCAGGGAATATCTGAGCATAATGAGCTTGTTTCCATCGATGAGGCTGCCGGCAGAGTATGTGGAGGGGCAATTATTCCATATCCGCCGGGTATTCCTATAGCTTGCCCGGGAGAGGTTCTTGAAAAAGATGTAATGGAATATATAAAAGAGCTGAGAATGTCAGGCGAAAAGGTGATAGGAATCAGTAAAGACATGAAAGTTTTGGTAGGAAAGTAAATTTTTGAGGCAAAGCCGGTGGCGCCGATAAGGTGTTATTACGGCGATGCCTCTTTTTTGTGCAGAATCGGATACTTTGGTATACATATCTGCTTTGCAGAAATTGCCAATAAAAGCAATGTTTTGATGATAAAGCTGAGGGTAAAAGAAAAACAGCAGACGAAATTTTTTGATAATAAAATATAAGAACCCTTTGGAAATACGGCAAATTGCTTCGCCTTTAGCAGACAATGCCATTTGAGAGAAGAACTTCATGTTAATTATAAGTCAAATTTTTGTTGGATTTTGCGGCGATTTGTTGTATAATGTATTTTGAATGGATATGTACAAATTTTAGAAAGGAAGGTCTCAACAAATGAGTCACAAACATTTACACAGCATTCATGTGAGCCATTACAAGCACACTGCCGGTTGTGCAACAGAAGTAATGCCTGTTCCTGATGTTGTAAAAATTTCCATGTCTCAGCATATTGGAGCGCCTTGCAAGCCTTTGGTAAAAAAGGGCGACTATGTTAAGGTAGGCCAGCTTATAGGCGATGTTGACGCTTTTGTCAGCGCACCTATTCACTCCAGTGTTTCGGGAACGGTGACTGGCATAGAAGAGCAGAGATCTGCCGTTGGAGGCAGCGATACTCTTGTTGTTATCGAGACAGATAAGAAACAGGAAATTTACGAAGGCATCAAGCCTCCTGTAGTTGAAGATTTACAGGGGTTTGTAAAAGCCATAAGAGATAGCGGATTAGTTGGACTTGGTGGTGCATCATTCCCTACTCACATTAAATTCAATCCAAGAAACATCGATGAAGTACATACTTTAATTGTAAACGCAGCAGAGTGTGAGCCGTTTATCACATCCGACCACAGACTCATGCTGGAAGACGCAGAGGATCTCATCAGCGGAATGCAGCTTGCAATGAAGTATATAGGACTGGATGAAGGCTTCATTGGAATTGAAGAAAATAAACCTGACGCAATAGCGCATCTTGACAAGATGCTGGCGGACAAGGGAATAACAAATATCAAGACATTTAAACTTCAGGCAAGATACCCTAAGGGAGCCGAAAGAGTTTTGGTATATGAAATTACAGGAAAGACAATGAACGCAGGAGTATTGCCTGCTGACCTTGGAGTAATTCTTTCCAACGTAACAACATTTGCCAAGGTTGGTGAATATTTCAGAACAGGTATGCCTCTTGTTTCAAAGAGAATGACTGTAGACGGTGATGCTGTTGCACAGCCTAAGAATGTTATAGCACCTATAGGAGCCATGATAAATGATGTTATAGGTTTTTGCGGCGGATACAAACAGGAACCTCGCAAGATCTTGATGGGCGGCCCTATGATGGGAAGAGCTATATTCTCTGATGAGATGCCTATAGTAAAGAATAATAATGCTATTCTTGCATTTTCAAAAGAACAGTCAATGGTCAAGGAAGAGACTGCCTGCATCAACTGCGGAAGATGCCATCAGGCATGTCCTTTCAACCTTATTCCTACTGCTTTGGCAGATGCATATGACAGAAGAGATGCACAGGCTCTGGCAGATCTTAAAGTTATGCAGTGCATGGAGTGCGGCAGCTGTTCATATGTATGTCCTGCGAGAAGACCTCTGGGATTCACAAACAAGCTCGGAAAGGCTGTTGTAAAGGAGGCTGGAATCAAGTAATGGAAAAGAAAACATACAGTAATTTAGTAGTATCATCAGCTCCTCATATAGTAAGCAATGTGGATACTACAAGAATCATGGCTATGGTAATCATGGCACTTGTACCTTCATTCCTCGTAAGCGTATATGTGTTTGGAATGAGAGTTATATCACTGACCTTAGTTTGTATCGTTTCTGCTGTATTCTTTGAATGGATATGGAATGTCTTGATGCACAGAAGACAGACTATCGGTGATCTTAGTGCCGCATTGACAGGCCTTCTCATAGCATTTAATGTGCCTTCGGGTCTTCCTTATTGGATGGCTATACTGGGATGCTTTGTAGCTATAATCGTTGTAAAGCAGCTTTTCGGAGGCATAGGCAAGAATATCGCAAACCCTGCGATTACAGCAAGAATTGTGCTGTTTATTTCTTTTGCAACTGAAATGACAACATGGCCGCTTCCAAGAATGGCAGCAGACACAACTTCTACAGCAACTCCTTTAGGAGTGCTTGCAGAGGGCAGCGGAGAGCTTCCGTCAAACATGGAAATGTTCCTTGGCTTCATAGGAGGTTCCATGGGCGAAGTAAGCGCCATTGCACTTCTTTTGGGTGGACTGTTCCTGATTTGGAAGAAGATAATAAGCCCTATTATTCCTGCATGCTTCATAGGAACTGTATTCGTATTTGCAGCGATCTACTACGGAGCAACCGGAGGAGATGCCTTTAATATGGCTATATTCCATGTGCTGGCCGGCGGCGTTATGTTGGGTGCATTCTTTATGGCAACTGACTATGTTACAACACCGCTTCTGCCAATGGGTAAAGTAGTGTTCGGAATAGGATGCGGTCTTATAACTATGGTTATAAGAATATGGGGACAATATCCGGAAGGCGTATCTTTCTCAATTCTGATCATGAACTGCCTGACACCGCTCATCAACAACTTCTTCCAGAAGAGAATGTATGGAGGTGCTAAGAAAAATGAAAAATAATACATTTAAAGAATACATACAGCCGGTAGTCGTGTTGGTGGCTATATGTCTGGTGATTACCTTTGCACTTGCATATGTAAACTCCGTAACATCACCTATAATTGCAGAAAATTCAGCTAAGGCAGCAGATGCTTCAAGAGCAGAGCTTCTTCCTGCGGCAGAATCTTTTGAAAAGTATGACGGAGACTTAGTAGTTGCGGTTCCGGATAAAGTATTTGTTACGGAATGTTATGTAGCTGATGGAGTAGGTATGGTAGTTACCGTTCAGTCGGCATCTTTCGGCGGTCTGCTTACAGAAATGATAGGTATAGATAACGAAGGCAGCATAACAGGCGTAAAGGTAACAGCTCATGGTGATACAAAGGGTCTTGGCACGAAGGCTCATGAATCAGGCTACCTGAAGCAGTATCAGGGTCTGACAGAGCTTGCAGACGCAGAAAACATCAAAGGTGATTCAGCTGTATCATATATAAGCGGAGCTACTATATCTTCCAATGGAGTATATCAGGGTGTATGCGTAGCATTACAGCAATATGAAGCAGTTCAAGGAGGTGCTAACTAATGAAAGAAAAAGCAAGTAGATTAGCAGTCCTCACTAAGGGTATAATTAAGGAAAACCCTAATCTGGTACTGTTACTTGGTACCTGTCCTACGCTGGCCACAACATCTTCGGCATTTAACGGCATGGGTATGGGTATTGCGGCAACTGCCGTATTGATTTGTTCCAATATAGTTATTTCGCTGTTGGCGAAAGTTATTCCCGATAAAGTCAGAATCCCTTGCTACATAGTAGTAATAGCAGGATTCGTAACATTGGTACAGTTTATCGTTCAGGCATTTGCTGAGCCGCTCTATAATTCATTGGGCGTGTTCCTGCCTCTAATTGTAGTTAACTGTATAATACTTGGAAGAGCAGAAATGTTCGCTAACAAGAACGGCGTTCTTGATTCAGCTCTTGACGGTATAGGTATGGGTCTTGGATTTACTTTATCTTTGACTTTTATCGGAGCTATAAGAGAAATAATCGGAGCCGGAACAATTTTCTCCGGATTCTTCCTCGGAAGTGAAGAATTGGTTCAGAAACTTACCATTTCCATACCGTTTATTTCAGAACATCCAATGCTTATCGTAGCTCTGGCACCGGGCGGATTCTTTATCTATGCATGTGCTATAGCTATAGTAAACAAGATTTTACAGTCCAAGGGCAAAAAGCCAAGAACTTTCAGCTGTCAGGGATGCGCATTGGCTTCCGTATGTCAGCAGGAGAAGTGTATTGAGGAATTAGAGAAAGGAGTTGAAGCATAATGTCAGGTTATTTAACTATATTGCTGGGAATTATCCTGGTAAACAACTATGTTCTCGCTCAGTTCCTCGGTATATGTCCGTTCCTTGGAGTATCAAAGAAGCTTGATTCGGCAGTAGGAATGGGAGTGGCCGTTATATTCGTAATGGTACTGGCTACTGCTGTAACATGGCCGATAATGCAGGTTCTGACCGACCTGAACATTGCATATTTGCAGACAATAGTATTTATACTTATAATTGCTGCCCTGGTACAGTTTGTTGAAATGGCGCTCAAGAAATTTATACCGGCACTTCACAAGTCGCTTGGTGTTTACCTTCCGCTTATAACAACCAACTGCGCTGTACTTGGTGTATGTATTTCCAACATTGACTCTGGATACAACTATCTCGAATCATTGGTAAACTCATTTGGTGCGGGAGCAGGTTTCCTGCTTGCAATGGTGATTTTCTCCGGCATGAGAAGCAAATTAGAAGGAAATACAGACATACCTGCTTCATTCCAGGGCGTTCCGATTACCATGACTGCGGCAGCTCTTCTGTCTCTGGCATTCATGGGATTCGGCGGTTTAGTGTAAAGGAGGCGAGTTAAGAAATGATGGATATTTTGACACCGGTATTGCTGGTAGTAGCAATAGGATTCGTCTTCGCAGTTATTTTGACTGTTGCATCAAAAATATTCTTTGTACCTGTAGATGAAACAGTAACAAACCTTAGAGCAGAACTTCCCGGAGCAAACTGCGGTGCTTGCGGTTTTGCGGGATGTGATGACTATGCTGCGGCTCTGGCTGCTGACCATTCCATAGGGACTTCAAAGTGCCCTGTAGGAGGAGCAGATGTTGCTGTTAAGCTGGCAGAAATTTTAGGTGTGGAAGCAGGTTCAGCAGAACCTCAGGTTGCCGTTGTTATGTGTAACGGAAATGCACAGGCTTCAAAGAAGCTTATGGAATATCAGGGCCTTTCCACATGTGCAGCAGCAAAACAGCTGTTTGGAGGTCTGAATATGTGCGCTCATGGATGCCTGGGTCTTGGCGATTGTCAGGCAGCATGTCCTTACGGCGCAATACAGGTATGTGACGGCGTAGCAGTAGTAAACAGAGACGTATGTGTAGGATGCGGTATTTGTGCAAATACATGTCCTAACCATGTTATAAGAATTGCCCCTGCTAAAAACAAAGTTATCGTTCAGTGTAACTCGAAGGATACGGGGGCTAAGACAAGAAAAGCTTGTTCCAACGGTTGCATCGGATGCAAGAAATGCGAAAAAGTATGTAAGTTCGATGCAATCAAGGTTGAAGATAATCATGCTATGATAGATCCTGAGAAGTGCAAGAACTGCGGACTTTGTGCAAAAGAATGTCCGACCGGAGCTATCATAAATATGAGAGCGAAGAGAAAACCGGCAGCTCCTGCTAAAGCAGAAGCATAAAACTTACCTTTCTAATAAGGATATTTCAGCCCCGGCCAATCAGGTCGGGGCATTTGTTATGTATTGACTTTTGAACAAATTTATGTAATAATACTTTTAGTATTCATTGTAAGGTGTGCGTTGTTATATTGGGTACGGAATTTTTACGATATGGAGGTACCCAAATGTATAATGGTACTGTAAAATGGTTTAACCCGGAGAAGGGTTTTGGTTTTATTTCCAATGATGATGGCAGCGGAGATGTTTTTGTGCATTTCTCGGCGATACAAATAGACGGATATAAAACTTTAGCCGAAGGACAAAAGGTTACTTTTGATGTAGAGACTGATCCTAAAAACAGCGATAAGTTGAGAGCTATAAATGTTAGCTTAGTTTAATCAAAAATTTACTTTGAGAGGAACGCATGCTCAAGATGCGTTTCTTTTTTTGTAAAATATGGAGGTTGTTATGGAAGAGACGAAAAGAGAAGTACTAAATGTTAAAGACAGCAACATTTCAAAGCTGAATTTATCAAGAGGGGAAGATCTGACTGAACTTTATGCGCAGAATAATATGCTGGAGGAATTGGATATAAGCGCCAGCAAAAATCTTGAGATACTTGAGTGTGATGGAAATCCTCTCAGATATATAAAAGCGTGCGCTCCGGGCGGGGACGGCAGATTTCCGCTTGATATGGAAGCGGGAAAGGGCGGATATATAAGCCTTAAGCTGGCGCCGGGAGTTCAGCAATACAAAGCAGAGCCTGAGAACGGTTTTGTATTCGATGGTTGGTATGATGAACTTGGCGACAGAATTTCAAAAGAAGCCGTATGGAATGATACTTACGGAGCAAGCCGTGTGATAGTTGCATGGTTCAGAGAAAAATAAAACCGAGGTAATCTCGGTTTTTATTTTTTCTGAAATAGCAGGATACTTCATATAAAGAAGCTGTTTGAAGCACGGCGAGCATAGATTTCCTCAAGCTCTTTTTTGTGATAGAGGTAGCCGTCATCATCAAAGTATCGGGCTGAAACAGGGCATTTTTTAAAACATGCTCCGCACTTGATACATATACCGGTCATCTTTCGTATATCTGAAAAATCTATAGAGCCCATTGGGCATACAGCAACGCATATGCCGCAATTTGTACAGTTTTCGGATACCTTAGGCGTTACCTTTCTGATATCTATGTGCAGACCGTTTCTGTCCTGAGGCATGTAGTAGCCTCCGTATGTATCGGGGATTCCCGGCAAAAGTATATGCTCGTTGAATTTATCCGCTGCAATCAGGTCAGATACATTTTCGGAAAAATCATCAAGCTCTGTAAAATCTTGTTTGTCAGGTCTTCCTGCACCCAGGACATGTGAAAAAGAGTGTTCGCATGCAGCCGCAGCAGCGGCAACAGTGATAAAACCACCAGATGTCAGAATATCCCTGAGTTCAAGAAGTGAATTGTCAAAATTGCGGTTTCCAAAAGTTACAACAGGCACGGCAAGGGCACCGTCTCCTTTAACAGAAGCAAGATATTTTAAGAGAACATTGGGAACACGCCCTGCATACGTGGGAGTTCCGAACACAACTAAATCACCTACTTTTCCACTGATCGAGGGAAAGCCGCTCCGCATTTCGGGCAGTGTAAAATCGTAATCCTCTCTTGCCGCCGAAAGATTGTCGGCGATCCTGTCTGCTATACGGCAGACTGTTCTTTTTGTTGTTTCCGTTGGGCTGAAATATATTGCCCATACTCGATTGATTTTCATTTAACTTCTCCCTTGAGTTCATGTTTATTACTTTAAATTTTTAGGTGAGGCAGCTTGCCCATAACCATATATGCAACTATTCCTATCAGAACTCCGCTTATCATTCCCGCAAACAGAAGCACCGAAAAATATGACATCAGGCGGATATTCGACATTATTATACATGCAGTTGCAAGCTGTCCGAAGTTATGAGCGACTCCGCCTGCCATGCTTATACCAACCATACTGAAAAGTCCTGTTTTGTAAAGGACATACATAATGATTATACTCATAATTCCTCCCGCCATTGAATATATAACACCGAATACCCCTGTAAACAAGAGCCCGGCAGTGAATATTCTGACGCAGTTAATAACGAAAGCGTATCTGAACCCCAGTTTATATATTGCAATTATTACAATGAGATTTGCAAGCCCCAGCTTAATGCCGGGAACAGGTACGGGAACGGGTATCAGCGCTTCTATATAGGAAAGAATCATGGCCATAGCAGCAAGAATAGCACTCAGAGCCAGCCTCTTGGTTTTTAGGGCATAAGTATTTCTATTGTTGGCAGAGGCAGGCGAAGCATCGTTTTTGCTCGATAACGAGGTAGTATGTTTAATCCGAAACAACATCTACAGGGCCTCCTTCTGCTGATATTTCAACCATTACCTTGTTTGGCAGGCACACTATAGTATCGGAGGATTCTTTTATTGAGCCGGTATGAACACATACCTGATTGGCACAGTCCGAATAAGACATTGAAACTAAACCGTCTTTTATGGTAATATTGTTAGTGTGACCGTTTTGCTTTACTTCTATGGTTTGATTTTTATTTATATCATAAGCTCCAAAAACTTCACCGTCGACAGAAATGATAACTTTGCTTCCGGCTGTGCTACCGGCTACAGAGAACCACGATGCCGCAAGACCAAGTATTAAAAGTATAAAGAAAAGAGCTATATCGGCTTTTTTTATCATAATAAACTCCAAAGGGGAAATGTTTCAGTCATGAAAAAGAAATTTATAATATTGTTCTTTATTGTAATGCTAATTATACCACAGATAGGGTGCAAATCCCAGAATAATAATGCCGGAATAGAAAAAAGCAGTTTTCATCTGGATACCATATGCAAGATAACCGTCTATTCCATGGAAGGGATTGAGGAGCTTGATGAGAAAGAGCAGAGACAAGAAGTGCTTTCGCTGATTACAGAAGCATTCAAACTTTGTGATGATTACGAAAAAATTTTAAGCAAGACAAAAGAAGAAACAGATATTTACAGGATAAATCATGCCGGAGGAAAGGCAGTTGAGGTAAGTGATGTCGCCATTGAGGTCATAAAAAAAGGACTTGAGTACGGAGAGATTTCAGGCGGAGCGTTTGATATTACCATAGGAGCAGTTACAGATATGTGGGACTTTCACGGGTCTGATGAAGAGGGTAACAAGACGGGAACAGTTCCGGACCGGACAGAACTAAGTGAAAAGGCTTCCCATGTGGATTACAGAAATATAATAATAGACGGAAATACCGTGAGACTTGCTGATCCCGAAGTGCAGATAGATCTTGGCGGTATAGCTAAGGGATATATTGCTGACAAGCTTGCCGGTTTTCTTGAGGAAAACGGTGTTACAAGTGCAATAGTTTATTTAGGCGGAAATATTGTGGTTGTAGGTGAAAAGGGAGAAAGCCTTACAAACAGCAATGGGACTATGTTTGAAGTCGGTATAGGAGACCCTTCTTCTGAAATGGGTGAGCTTTTGGGAACTGTTTCATGTAAGGATATGACAGTGGTTACATCCGGAACATATGAGAGATATTTTGAGGCTGATGGAAAGAAATATCACCATGTGCTTGATCCCGAGACAGGATTTCCTGTAGATACAGACTTACTGTCCGTCACGGTTATATCCGAAAAGGGTCGCTCTCAGGATTGTGACGGACTCAGCACCGTATGTCTTGCTTTAGGAAAGGAAAAAGGAACAGAACTCATAAAGAGCATTGATGGATTTGATGCCATATTTGTAGATACTGACAATAAGGTAACAGTAACTTCTGATGACATGGATTTTAAATTGCGTTAATTGAGCCAAATTTCCACTAAATTTTTGATTAAACTGTCTATTTGCTTTAATGGCAGTTTGCTGTAATAAAATATAAGGGACGCAGTGTCCTGGTCGGTAAGCTCTGAAAGGGGAATTACCTGAAGGCCGATGGCCTTTGCATTTTTGCAAAGCTCTTCGGCTGTTTTTTTTGTTTTGATTTTTATAATAAGATTGATGCCTGATTGGGTATCGACAGGATGAATATTATTTTTGCCATAGGAAGCAAATGCCTGCAGTGTGGTTGAAAGCTTTTGAGAATAGAGGCTTCTGAGCTTTCGTATGCCGGTGTAATAATAACCTTTTTCCATAAACAGCGCCAGTGTAAGTTGTTCTGCCTTGGAGCAGGTTTGTGTGTACTGCTCTTTTATTTCTTCAAATATATTTCTCATGGCATCAGGAAGAACCATATAAGATATTTTTACAGCAGGAAAAAGAGTAGAGGAAAAGGAGCCCAGATAAACAACGCTATCCTGTTCGTCAAAACTTTTCAGGGCGGGAATAGGTCTGCCAAAATATCTGAGCTCGCTGTCATAATCATCCTCGATTATTATGCTGTTGTTTTGCTCAGCCCATGAGAGAAGTTGTTTTCTTCTGCCTACAGGCATTACTGCTCCTGTAGGGAACTGGTTGGAAGGGATTACATATGCGACCGATGAAATGTTTACCGGAAGCTTGTTTATATTTATACCGTCATAAGATACGGGGATGTGAGATATAGAAAAACCACTTTCTTTGAACATACTCTGAACAGGAAGATATCCGGGGCTTTCCAGCGATACATTTGTTATATCCATTCTTTTTAATATACGGCAAAGATGACCTGTTATCTGCTGGGTGCCGGCACCTATTACGATTTGCTCCGGACTGCATGTTACCCCACGGGACGAATAAACATATTTTGCAATTTCAAAGCGCAGAGCGGCTTCGCCCTGCGGGTTGCTTTCAAATAAGAGCTGATTGGAGTATTCGTTGTAAATGTGCGCACTGCATTTTTTCCATTTTATAAAATCAAAACATTCGGAATCGCATATATAGGGATTTTCTTCATCATTAAATGTATAATTGCTGAAAGGTGTTTGCTGAGAAGATGGATTTGTGCAAGACTTTGAGGACAGACCTTGAGCCGCATAATAACCGGATTGCGGTTTGCTCGTTATGTAACCTTCAACTAAAAGCTGGTTGTATGCCATCTGAGATGTAGTAATACTTATGCTAAGACTTTCGGAAATACTTCTCAGAGACGGAAGCTTTTCTCCCTCTCTTATTTCTCCGGATAATATTTTGTTTTTTATTTCCTTGTATAACTGTATATATAAAGATTCAGACGAACTGTTGGAAAAATCTACAATAATAGGCTTCATACTGATACATCTCCTTAACTGTATATTAAAAAATAATTAAAATTGCATATTTAAAAGATTACATTTAAGTAGTATTATAATACTAAAGAATAAAAAAATCAATAAAAGGGGAGATTTATAAATGTCTAATAACGATAAAACCAGCAAACTTGTATTAACTGCACTGATGGTGTGCCTTGTGCTTTTAGCTACATACATAATTAAAATACCGAGTCCTTTTACACAAGGATATGTGCATCTGGGAGATACTATGATTTTTCTGTCTGTTTTGCTGCTCGGCAAAAAAGGAGGAGCGGCTGCGGCAGGTCTGGGTTCGGCATTGGCAGATCTGATGGGAGGATATGCGGCTTATGCACCATGGACCTTCATTATTAAGGGATTGATGGCATTCATAATGGGTGTTTTTATAGAGATGATGCTAAAAAAGAAAAAACATCACGTTAAGATAGGCTCGGTGCCTCTCATAGAAATTCTTGGTATGGTGATTGCAGGAATAGTAATGGTGGTCGGATATGCCATAGTAGATGGTGTTTTTGCCGGAAACATGTTAGCAGGGCTTTTAGGAGCACCTTTTAATGTCGGACAATTTGCTGTGGGGCTGGTTCTTGCAACAATTCTTGCTATGGCATTATATAAGACGCCTGCCAAAAAACAGTTTGCATACAGGCTTGATGAGATTAAATAAAATATTACGTGTTTTGTGAAGTTAATAATCATAAGATAATGCCGCACCTTAAAGGCTTGAATTTACAGAGGATAGGGTGCGGCATATTGTTTTTGATATTGAAACATTCATTATACTTTCAGACAAGGAGTTTATACTATTCCGTATTTGACAAGAAACCTTGCAGCAGCCACCTGTTCCGGAATCAGGGAGATAACTGCATTGCTCATAAATATGCTGTCTGCACCTTTTCCCTTTATATTCTCGGCGATTACACGACATATGGCACGAGGGCCGGCTGCCGATTTGATGTCCTGTATATAGTCGGGTATCCTAACATGTATTTTTCGTATGCTTTTAAAAGCCTCCCACGCTTCATCCACCTCTTGCTGAGCGGCGCTGACGGCCTGTGGGAGCATACGGAGAAAAGATTCTTTGGAATATATAACGGCAGGGTCCATCTGAAATATTTTTGCACATGGATCGGCCCACCGTATATCCATCTTTGAAAAATCTCTTTTGGCAAAGGTGAAATATTTTCCGTCGAATATGTCGAAAGTCTTCATTGTATCGAGATAACCGAGGCGCATGATTCTGCGTGCGTTTGCCGTATCGAATATCAGAGTGCTCCCCAAATTCCATGCAGACTCTATGACAGTCAGGTTGGAAGCGGTTTTTAGGGGTTCCTTTTTCAGTATGCCCATGGCGTTGAGCTTAACTGCAATTATTTGGGTAGGATTCTTTTTAAGAGCCATGCTTACAGGCAGTACATCTGCATATCCGCCGTCAATATAATCCGTGCCGTCTATTTCATATGGGTGTACGGCAGGGAAAACGGAGGAGCTGGCAAGAATGTAATCTATAAGCTTGCCTTTCGGTATATCCTCTCTGTAGAGATAGTGAGGCTTAAGAGAAGTTCTTTCCGTAACAACAAGACCGTAATCCACATTAGAACTTCTTATCTTATCTTCATCTATATAATTTTCCAAAAGCGATTTTAGACCAGAAACTCCGGCGCCTCCGTTGGTAAGTATTTCTTTTGCATAATCAATAAGACCGCTGTCTTCGGGCACATCAAACACCATGTGGGTTTCAATTTCGCGCCATAAATTAACAGTATCTTCAAGGCTCCCCTGACAGATCATGGCACCGTTAATAGCACCTACGGAAGAGCCTGTGACTATGTCTATACTTATCCCTAAATCGGTGAGAGCCTGCCAGACACCTGCCTCATAAGCTCCACGGGATCCGCCTCCGCTCAGAACGAGAGCTGTTTTCGTTTTTTTGCCGGACATGTTAGATGCCTCCTTAAAAAGATACCCAAATTTTATCATAAGTGGTATAATATTATCAATGACATTTGTATTTATGATGTGATTGATAGGATATAAAAATTCGTTTACAAAAAAACAGGAGGAAAATATGGACGAGAGGCTTAAAAATATAGTGGATAAATCTCAATCCATAGTCTTTTTTGGAGGCGCCGGTGTCTCGACGGAAAGCAACATACCAGATTTCAGATCGGAAAAAGGACTGTATAGTGCAAAAGCACAGTATGGTCATTCTCCGGAAGAAATCTTGTCTCATACTTTTTTTATGAGACATATGGAAGTTTTCTTTGATTATTATAAGAACAATCTTATATATACGGATGCTCAGCCGAACGAAGCACATAAGACAATTGCCGCTCTTGAAGAACAGGGCAGACTTAAGGCTGTGGTTACTCAGAATATAGACGGTCTTCATCAAAAAGCAGGAAGCAAAAATGTATTTGAGCTGCATGGCAGCGTGCTTAGAAATTACTGCATGGATTGCGGAAAAGCATACGATGTTGAATACATAATGAATGACAGCAACTGCAAAAATAAGATTCCGATATGTAAAAAGTGCGGCGGGGTTGTTAAGCCGGATGTGGTTCTTTATGAGGAAATGTTAGACGAAAGGTGCATAAACGGCGCAGTTGATGCCATAAGGAATGCCGATACCCTTATAATAGGAGGAACTTCACTGGTGGTTTACCCTGCGGCAGGTTTAATTCAGTATTTTTGCGGGAATAATTTAGTGTTGATAAATAAACAAGCTACGCCGTATGACAGCAGAGCGGATCTTGTAATAAATGAAAGTATTGGAAAGGTTATGAAACTGTAATGAATATTTTAATATCCAATGACGATGGAATTGCAGCAGAAGGAATCAGAGCGCTTGTAAAATCAATGGCAAAGATAGCTGATGTGTATGTGGTCGCGCCTCATATTCAAAGAAGTGCCAGCAGCCATGCCCTGAGTGTTCATGGAGAAATAGCCCTTAAGGAAGTTGAATTTCCGGGAGCAGAAAAAGCCTATGAATGTGACGGAACTCCGGCAGACTGTGTAAAGCTTGGATTAGACATGTTAAAACAGGAAGGAATCAATATAGATGCAGTGTATTCCGGTATAAACCATGGCGGAAATCTTGGAACCGATACAATGTATTCCGGTACTGTTTCGGCAGCAGCTGAGGGAATGATGGCGGGGCTTCCCGCTGTAGCGGTTTCGGTAAACAGCCATGAGGCAACGCATTTTGAAGCAGCCTGTAAGCTTGCGGTGAGAGTGCTTCCTATGGCAATGAGCTTTGAAAGAAAAAGTGTTATAAGCATCAACACTCCCGATATTCCGGAGAAAGATATAAAGGGAGTAAAAGTTTGCAGACTTGGTTATCTGGAATACGACCAATGGTTCGATGAGATTTCTTGTGAAGGAACAGTAAAAACATACAGATACAGAGGAACGCCAAGTGAATCTGAAGGATGGACCGATGAGATGGATGTTAAATTGATTCGCAGCGGATATGCGACTGTGTCTGCTGTCAAATACGATCTTAACGATTATGACGGACTAAAAGAAATTGAAAGATGGGGAATTGATTTATGAAGAAAATTATAAGAATTAAAAGAGAAGAAGCGGTTCTGGTTGCTGTAGATTATCAGGAAAAACTTCTTCCGGCAATGGAAAATGCTCCATTGATAGAAAAAAACACAATAAAATTGGCTAAGGGTCTAAAGGTTATGGGAGTTCCCGGAGTAATCACCACTCAATATTCAAGAGGCCTTGGTAATACTGTTGCTCCGGTTGCAGAAGCCCTTGGGAATTTAGAGCCTGTTGATAAGACTTACTTCAGCGCATATATGGATGAAGTATTCAGACAAAAGCTGGAGGATTTCGGCAAAACGACTGTTATCCTTGCGGGCATAGAGACACATATATGTGTTGAACAGACTGCACTCGATCTTCTGGAAAACGGATATAATGTAGTTTTGGCAGCAGATTGCTGCGGCTCAAGGGATTTAACAAATCACAGAATATCAATTGAAAGACTCAGGAAAGAAGGAGTTGTAATTTCAAGCAGTGAAAGCATATTGTATGAAATATTGCATGGTGCAAAAGCTCCCGAATTTAAAGAAATTTCGGCTATAGTAAAATAAGAGGTAATATGATTTTCGAGAATGATTTTAATGATTTAACAGAAAAAGAAATAGAAACTTTAAACAGCTATTTTGACGGATACGACTATGAGTCGTCAACCCATACTTTTTTGGCAAATTATATCTGGAGAAATACGCACGATTTGTCGTGGCAGATAATAGAAGGATATTTGTGCATAGCGGGACTTGGTACTCTGGAAACCGAGGAAAAAGAATACTTTATGTCATTTCCGCTGACAAATACGGGAGATTATGATGTTCAAAAAGTTAAGGCTACAATAGAGGCAGCAAAGGAAATCTTCAGGGAAAAGGGTCAGCGATTCGAACTCAGCTTGGTGCCGGCATCTTTGGTGCCTGTTTTAAAGCAGGTTTTCGGAGATTCAGTTGAGGTAGAACATACTCGTGACGATGATGACTATATTTACATGAAAGATGATTTAATTAGTCTAAGCGGCAGAAAACTGCACCAGAAAAAGAATCACTTGAATTACTTCCTCAGAAATTATGATTTTACTTATCAGGAAGCAACACCTGAAATGGTTCCGGAAATTATGGAATATATAAGAGGAAAGAATGAGTACAAGTTAGGTGAAACGCCGGAGGAATGGAGAGAAATTCTTGAACTGGAAACAATAGCTATAGAAGAACTGCTGAAGTTTGTCGGCAAAGGGCTGCTGACGGGGATAATCAGGATAAATGGAAAAATATCGGCAGTAACATTTGGAGAATTTGCAAAAACCAACAGAAGAGAGACTGTAATAGTTCATGTGGAAAAGGCTGATGACAGAATAAGGGGTCTTTATCAGGCTATAAATAACGAGTTTTGCAAAAAACTTCCGGAAGACACCGTATATATAAACAGAGAAGAAGATATGGGTCTTGAAAATTTACGCAAAACAAAACTCTCATATAAGCCTGTGAAAATGGCAGAAAAATATACGGCTGTCTTAAAATAGGGGTTTTCTGTATAAAGAATATATGTTAAAATACTAAATAATATGCCAACGCAAAAAAGAATAAAAATTTTGTTAATTTTTTATCACAAAAGACTTGATTTCTTCGTTGGTTTGTGTTTTAATAATCTTGTATACAAGATGTATTAGTAATTAGTTAGTGCAAATCGACTCAAAGTAATCTAAGGAGGATACACACGAAATGAGAGAAGTTGTAATCGTAGGTGCAGCAAGAACACCAATAGGCAGTTTCGGCGGAGCTCTTAAGGGAGTTTCGACAAGAAAACTGGGAGCTATCGCTATTAAGGGAGCTATCGAAAGAGCTGGAATTAAGCCTGAAATGGTAGAAGAAGTTATCATGGGTGCAGTTCTTCAGGGAGCTCTGGGACAGAACGTTGCAAGACAGATGACATTGGATGCAGGTCTTCCGATTGAAACTCCTGCAATGACAATCAACAAGGTTTGCGGTTCAGGTTTGAGATCAGTTGAACTGGCTGCTCAGATAATCAAAGCCGGAGATGCAGATATCATCGTTGCAGGCGGTGCAGAGAATATGTCAGCTACAGCATATGCAATGCCTTCAGCAAGATGGGGAGCAAGAATGAACAATGTTCCTGCTGTAGATATGATGGTAAATGACGGTCTTTGGGACGCTTTCAACGGATACCACATGGGTATCACTGCTGAGAATGTTGCAGAGCAGTGGGGACTTACAAGAGAACAGCTTGACGAATTCTCTGTAATTTCTCAGAACAGAGCAGAAGCAGCTATAAAGGAAGGTAAATTCAAGGATGAAATCGTTCCTGTAGAAATTCCGCAGAGAAAGGGAGATCCTATCGTATTTGATACTGATGAATTCCCTAAGTTTGGAACTACTATGGAAAAAGTTGCTAAGCTGAAACCTGCTTTCAAGAAAGACGGTATCGTTACAGCAGCAAACGCTTCAGGTATCAATGATGCCGGTGCAGCAGTAGTTGTAATGTCAAAAGAAAAAGCTGATGAACTGGGACTTAAGCCTCTGTGCACTATTAAGTCATATGCTTCAGCAGGTGTTGACCCTTCAATCATGGGCGTAGGCCCTATCCCTGCTTCAAGAAAGGCTCTTGACAAAGCAGGTCTTACTATCGAAGATATCGATCTGGTTGAAGCAAACGAAGCTTTCGCAGCTCAGTCACTGGCAGTTAGAAAAGATCTTAACTTAGATCCTGAAAAAACCAATGTAAATGGCGGAGCTATCGCAATAGGACATCCTATCGGAGCATCAGGATGCAGAATCCTTATTACTCTGATTTACGAAATGATGAAGAGAGATTCCAAATACGGTCTGGCAACTCTTTGCATAGGCGGCGGAATGGGAACTGCTCTTATCGTTGAAAGATAATACGAACATAAGAATGCTTATAAGATTAAGAAGCCTCAGGCATTGACTGAGGCTTCTTTTTGTCTTATTATGTAACAGTAGTTTTGGAAAAGGAGAATGAAAGCTTACATGAAGAATAAGCAGCTGACAGCAAATTTTATATTACTGATAGTTGCGGCTATATGGGGCGGTGGATTTATAGCCGGCAAAATGGCACTCACAGGATTTGACCCCTGGGCAATAATAGCATATAGATATGGGATGGGTGCTTTATTGTGCCTTCTGATCTTTTGGAAAAGAATATTCAAGACTGATAAAGGAACGATTAAGAAAGGTGTCATTATAGGAATGGTGCAAGCGGCAGGACAGGCAGTACAGCTTATAGGGCTTCAATACACCTCAAGTGCAAATCAATCATTTTTATGCAGTGCATATGTTGCTTTTGTTCCGTTCATAAGCTGGATAATGGTAGGAAAAAAGCCGAAAGGAAAGGCTTTTGCGGCTGGTGTCACGGCCTTGGTGGGTATAGGTTTGATTTCCCTTAAAGATTCTTTTACTATGGGACTTGGTGACGGCTTAAGCGTGTTATTTGCTGTGCTTTTCGGGTCACAGATAGTTCTCATAGGAAAAGTTGTGGACATGGAAACAGATGTAGTACCACTGACTTTTTTTCAGATGACGACTGCCGCTCTTGCCGGCTTTGCAGTGTGCTTATTTAGAGGGGGAGCAGCAGCTGAAATCGGTGCAGAAGCAGTCATTGGTGTGATATATCTTGGGATTCTCAATACCTTCGTAGCATTTACGGCACAAAATTATGCGCAGAAATATGCACGAGATACCACTGCGGCACTTATAATGAGTATGGAGTCGTTGTTTGGATTTTTGTTTTCGGTATTGTACTATAAAGAAGTTATTACTTTCAGGTTTTTGGTGGGAAGTGTATTTTGCTTTGGCGCAGTTCTCATCAATACAGTGGAAAAGAAGGAGAAGCTGCAATGATATTATATTTCAGCGGTACAGGGAACAGCCGGCATGTGGCATTTGAACTGAGTAAAAGAGTTGGTGACGAAGAGACGGCAGATATGGGAGAAATGCTTAAAACGGGAAAAACAGGAGATTTTCATTCTGAAAAGCCGTATGTTTTTGTAACACCTACTTATGGATGGAGATTGCCGAGAGTTATCGGCGACTTAATCAAAAAAAGTAAATTTTCCGGCAGCCGAAAGGCATATTTTGTTTTAACATGTGGTGATTCCATCGGTAACGCAGGCAAATATGCCAAAAGATTATGCGAAGAAAAAGAACTTGATTTTGCGGGATGTTTTGAAATTAAAATGCCCGAAAACTATCTGGCATTATTCGCAGTGCCTGATGAAAAGACTTCGGAAATCTTAGTCAGAAGAGGAGACTCTGCTGTAGGGAGGATTGCAGAAGTGATAAAGAACGAGGAACATGAACCGTATAAAAAATCATTGGCAGGTGCAGTAGAAAGTTCTGTTGTTAACAGCATTTTCTATAAGTTTATAGTAAAGGCTAAGGGTTTCAGAGTTACGGATGAATGTATAGAGTGTGGGTTTTGCAGTGAGGTGTGTCCTTTGAACAATATCAGTATTTCTGACGGCAAACCTGTATGGGGAAACGAATGTACTCATTGCATGGCATGTATATGCAGGTGCCCTAAAGAAGCTATAGAATATAAAAATGCTTCTGTAGGTAAGAGACGATATTATCTGGAAAAATAAAAGCCACCATGTCAATTGTGACCCGGTGACTAAAATCATTACTGTACTTCACCCAGATATTCTTCAAGAGTGATACCTTTTGCAGTTATTTCAGACGCTGCCTCTGTGCCTACATACCGCAGATGCCAAGGCTCATAATCATAGCCTGTAATATGTGTTTTGCCTTTTGGATAGCGTATTATAAATCCGTATTTGCTGCAATTGTTGTTTAACCACAGACCTTCCGGATAGTTTATAAAGTTTTGGCTTAGTCCATAACCCATGGATTCTGATGTGATATCAATTGCTAATCCTGTATGATGCTCGCTTCTGCCCGGGTAGGCAGAACGTGTGTTGGTAAATTTTTCACCGTTTTGGGAAAGAGAGTTGTTATAAAGACTTTTTTGCAGCTCATAAGAGCGGTAAGCCGAGCATATAAGAAAGTCAAGTCCCTGGTTTTGAGCATCTCTGAGCATTTGAAGATAAGCCTCATATGCAGCTCTTTTGAGATAAAGTCCCTGGTTGGTCGACAAAGTCCCATCTACCGAAACCATGTCTGAAGGATAATAATCACGGGAAACAGTATAATATTTATTTACGAGAAGCAATGTGTTGCCGTCATCATAAGTACGGGTGCTTATTATTTCGGGGATTCCAAATATATCATTATTTTCGCCGGCGTTATTTGAACTTGCACCGCTGTTGGGCAAGGGGGCGTTTGATGAACTCTGAGAGGAAATCTGAGCGTTTGCATAAGTGTTTAAATTTTTGAGAATTTCGTTTAATGAAGTAAAGTACTTCCGTGAAATATAGTTTTGAAAATCGTTATTTTGACATCCATAAATAAAAAACATGGAAATTATGAGAACAAATGATGCTGCATATTTGATTAGTTGTTTCATATTATAACTCCTTTTTTAATTATGAAAGTTTAGATATACTGATATTATAAATTATCAAAAAATGAATGTCAAAAATTATAAGCGGTACTGGATAATTTTTTGCTGTAATGATATAATTTACAATATACACAATTTTTGGAGGAAATAAAATGGCAGACAACTTTATTCACGAAATCATAGAAAAAGATCTGGAAAATCATAAATACGGAGAAAAAGTTTGCACACGCTTCCCTCCTGAACCGAACGGATATCTTCACATAGGACACGCAAAGTCCATATGTTTAAATTTTACTACTGCTGCAAAGTATGGCGGAAAGTGTAATCTGAGATACGACGACACCAATCCGGTAAAGGAAGACATGGAATATGTGGATTCTATAGAAGCTGATGTAAGATGGTTGGGATTTGACTGGGACAAGAGACTTTGGGCATCAGATTACTTTGACAAGATGTACGAAGCTGCGGTGGAACTTATAAAAAAGGGAAAGGCGTTTGTATGTGATCTTACAGGTGAAGAGATAAGAGAGTACAGAGGAACATTAAAAGAGCCGGGAAAAGAGAGCCCTTACAGAAACAGAAGTATCGAAGAAAATTTGAGACTGTTTGAGGAGATGAAAGCCGGAAAATATAAAGACGGTGAAAAAGTCCTTAGAGCAAAGATAGATATGGCATCTCCGAATATAAATATGAGAGACCCTATCATATATAGAATTGCACATGCTTCACATCACAATACAGGTGACAAATGGTGCATATATCCGATGTATGACTTTGCTCATCCAATTGAAGATGCTATAGAAGGAATAACTCATTCTATATGCACATTGGAATTTGAGGATCACAGACCGCTTTACGATTGGGTTTTGAAAGAAGTAGGATGGTGGCCTATGCCTCCTCAGCAGATAGAGTTTGCAAGACTGAACCTTACCAATACAGTTATGTCCAAGAGATACCTCAAGGCCATGGTTGAAGATGGCGTGGTAGAAGGATGGGATGATCCACGTATGCCGACCATTGCAGGTATACGCCGCAGAGGATATACGCCTGAGGCTGTAAGAAGTTTCTGTGAGACCATTGGAGTTGCTAAGGCAAACAGCACCGTTGATATTTCTCTTCTTGAACATTGCGTTCGTGAAGATCTTAAAGAAAAAGTAGAAAGCCGTAATGTAATATTTGATCCGGTTAAAGTTATAATCACAAATTATCCTGAGGGAAAATCAGAGCTTTGTCAGGTAGAAAACAATGCTCAGAACGCTGAAATGGGAACACGGGAAGTATCTTTCTCAAGAGAATTGTGGATAGACGGCGCCGACTTTATGGAAGAACCGCCTAAAAAATATTTCAGACTTTTCCCGGGAAACGAGGTAAGATTAAAAGGTGCATATTTTATTAAGTGTACTGATTTTGTGAAAAACGAAGACGGTTCAATTAAAGAAATACACTGTACTTACGACCCTGAAACAAGAAGCGGCAACGGATTTGAAGGCCGTAAGGTGAAAGGTACAATACATTTTGTGGATGCTTCCAGTGCAGTACCTGTAACAGTCAGACAATACGGTTATCTCCTTGTGGAAGATGAAAACGGAGAGATGGTAAACAATCCGGAAACTGTGAAAACTTCTGTTGCTTATGCAGAAAACTCTGTTAAAGAAGCAAAGCCGGGAGAAAGATTCCAGTTTTTCAGGCATGGATATTTTGTGGCAGATTCTAAACTTCATGCAGCAGACACGCCTGTGTTTAATGAAATCGTAGGACTAAAAAGCTCTTGGAAAAAGTAAAACCTGAAAAGGAGAACAGCTATGAGATATAAGATTGAGGGAACACCTCTTCCTGTGGTTATATGTCAACTGGATAAAGATGAATGTATGATTACAGAAAACGGAAGTATGAGCTGGATGTCATCTAATATGAAAATGGAAACTACCAGCAACGGCGGAATAGGCAAAGCATTAGGACGCATGTTTGCGGGAGAAACTATTTTTCAGAATCGATATACAGCAGTAGGTGGAGAAGGAATCATAGCCTTTGCTTCAAGCTTTCCGGGAACAATTCTTCCTGTGGAAGTAACGCCGGAAAAACCTTTGATAGTTCAGAAAAGCGCATTTCTGGCAGGCGTAGAGGGTGTGGATGTTTCAGTTTATTTTCAGAAAAAACTCGGAGCCGGTTTTTTTGGCGGAGAAGGTTTTATAATGCAAAAGCTTACCGGAAACGGAATAGCATTCGTTGAAATAGATGGTGCCGTTGTGGAATATAATCTGGCTCCCGGACAAAAGATGCTTGTTGACACAGGGCATCTGGCGATGATGGAAGCAACCTGCTCGGTTGATATAGAAGCAGTAAAGGGCGTAAAAAATATGTTTTTCGGCGGTGAAGGCGTATTTAACACAGTTGTGACAGGACCCGGCAAAATTACTCTTCAGACCATGCCGGCAGGCAATGTAGCAAAGGCGCTTATACCGTTTATTCCTACTAACAATCAGTAACAGTACAAGTATGGAGCATCTTTCGCAGTTTGACGGCAGAGATGCTCCTTTTAAATAAAAGGGGCTTTAATATGGGGCTGGAGTATTTTAGAGTAACAGTCATATGTGTGGCGGCAGTTATAATAGGTATCGTGCTTGGGAACAGTGTTGTCTATATATTTAACAGGATACCGGGTAAGTGGCTTTGTGACTACGGAAAAGAACCCGATGAAGAATTGAGAAATCCAACATGCCAGAGAATAAAGAGTGTTCCGTGGAAATATTGGTTCTCTTGCTTTTTTGTCATGGCAGGAGTCTATATGGGATTAAAGGACCCCGTATATGCTTTAATAGCACTTATAACCTGCTGGATTTTGGCGGAAATGGCTATAGCTGATATCAAATACGGTATAGTACCTGATCAGTTTATAATATTGCTGATGGTTGCGGCCGCAGGCTTTGTTCCTCATCACCACGGAGGTGAATTTTCCGGAATCTGGGGTGGGCTCATAGGATTTGGAATTATGCTGTTTTTGGGTATAACAGGAAAACTGATATATAAGAAGGATGCGCTCGGGGGCGGAGATATAAAACTTTTCGGAGCGCTTGGACTTTGCCTTGGAACAGGGGGAATACTGACTGTCTTTGTTCTTTCTACATTTGTAAGCGCTTTTCATCTTGCATTTCTGATGGTCAAAAAGCGCATAAAACCGAGAGAACAAAGGCCTCTTGTGCCTTACATAGCCATATCTTCTGCAATTTATCTGGTCATTTTACATCAAATGAGTTATAATATTATGATAAACATCTGAGAAAGGATAATATAGATGATAACAAGCAAACAGAGAAGTTTTCTTAAATCTTTGGCTCACAATATAGACCCTGTTGTTTATATAGGGAAAGCAGGAGTCACAGATAACGTTAAAAAAGAAATAGATACATGCCTTGAAGCCAGAGAACTGGTGAAAGTGAAACTACAGGAGGGTTGTGATTTAATCACTAAAGACATTGCCAATGAACTGGCTTCAGAGCTTAAAGCTGAATTTGTACAGGCTATCGGCCGAAAGTTTACATTGTACAGAGAATCTAAGGAAAACAAGCAGATTGTTCTTACAAAGGCATAGAAAAACAATATATTGAAAATGTCCCGGATTAGAAGCTGCTTAAGATAATTTCAGACGGTATTTGATATGACTTCGGAAAAAAATATTTTACTGACAATAGAATATGACGGAAGTGAATTTTCCGGCTGGCAGCGTCAGCCTGATGTAAGAACTGTTCAAGGAGAATTGGAACGGGTGCTTACGAAAGTCTGCGGGGCAGAAGTAAAATTAAACGGGACAAGCCGAACGGATGCGGGAGTTCATGCTTTGGGGCAGAGTGCCTCATTCTGCGGCAGATACGGAATCCCAACAGACAGGCTGCTCATTGCGGCCAATAACATTTTGGCAGGGGGTAAGAGGCTGGCGTCAGTTACCGGGGATGTAAGGATAATATCGGCACGTGAAATGCCTCTGGACTTTCATGCCAGGTTTGATTCAAAGGGTAAGAAATACCGGTACGTAATATCAAACAGCCCCAATATTGATATTTTCAGGAGAAAGTATTGCTATCAGGTAACATCTCCTCTAAATACAGAGGAAATGAAAAGAGCTGCCGGGTTTATAAAAGGCACTCATGATTTTGCAGCATTTCAGTCGGCGGGCGGTCAGGAGAGAGAGACAACCGTAAGAACCGTATATGATTTTACGGTTGAACAACAAGGAAAAGATATTATAATGGAGATTTCGGGCGATGGCTTCCTTTACAATATGGTAAGAATAATTGCAGGAACCATTGTTGAGGTAGGACTGGGAAAGAGAAGCGCCGACGATATACCGGCAGTAATAGAGTCTGCAAACAGAAGTAGAGCAGGTCATAAGGCGCCTGCAGAGGGTTTGTACTTAGTTGAAGTTTATTACGAACAGGAGATTTGAAATGAAGAGACCTTCTTGGGATGAGTATTTTATGGAAATGGCCGAGCTGACAGCAAAGCGTTCGACCTGCATGAGAAGACATGTGGGTGCTGTAATCGTTAAAGATTGCCATGCTATAGCAACAGGTTATAACGGTGCTCCACATGGCATAATGCACTGTGAAGACAGAGGAGGCTGTATCAGGCAGAAGCTTAATGTTCCGTCAGGCCAGAGACATGAGCTTTGTATGGCTCTCCATGCTGAACAGAATGCCATAATTCAGGCGGCTGTAATGGGAAACAGCGTGGAGGGAGGAACAATTTACATAACTCATCAACCCTGTGCAATCTGTGCTAAAATGATATTGAATGCAGGAATAAAGAGAATAGTTATAAGAGAAGGATACCCTGATGAGCTTGCTTCGTCTATACTTGATGAGGCAGGTATAAATGTGGAAAAATTATAGTAGAAAATTAAAGGAGCCTCAGTAATATGTACAGTACATTGTGGGTAACTTTTTTGATAGCGTTTGTTATTGCTCTTGCAGTAACTCCCATGGCTATCAGGTTGGCACCGAAAATCGGAGCGGTGGATATACCCAAGGACAACAGAAGAATGCATACAAAGGCTATGCCCCGCTTTGGAGGATTAGCTATATTTGCCGGAAGTACCATATCTATGCTTATTTTTCTTCGGTTTGATATTAAGATATTGATTATTACCGCAGGCGGAGTGATGATATACCTTTTGGGAGTGGTAGACGACCTTAAAAACCTTTCTCCAAAAGTGAAATTTGCAGGGCAGTTATTGGTCGCTTTCATAATGTATATGTGCGACATAAGAATTGAATTCATTACCAATTATTTTGGACCGGGTAACAGCCAGCTTGGTACTGTACTTTGCTTTGTAATAACCATTTTGTGGATAGTGGGTATAACAAACACGGTGAATCTGATAGACGGACTTGACGGATTGGCCGCCGGAACTGCTGCTATAGTATCACTTTGCATAGCTTATGCGGCGTATATACATGGGACATATCTTGCGGCGGGAGCTATGCTTGCTCTGGCAGGAGGAGCTCTTGGATTTTTGCCTTATAATTTTTATCCGGCAAAAATTTTTATGGGCGACGGAGGTTCTCTGTATCTTGGCTTTATGTTATCCACCTTATCGGTATTAGGTACAGTTAAAAGTGCAACCTTTGTATCTATGATAATACCGGTTCTTGTGCTGGGAGTGCCGATATTTGATACGGCGTTTGCTATACTCAGGCGTTTCGTAAATAAAAAACCCATTATGGGAGCTGATAAAGGGCACCTGCATCACCGGCTTATGAATCTTGGATACGGACAGAGGCGTGCTACCCTTATGCTTTACGGAATAACGGCTATAATGGGAGTAGCGGCGGTTCTTTACAGCAGGGGACTGTATGTTGAATTTTTGGGACTTTCTGCTATAACGCTGATGTATCTTTATATATTCCTGACGGATTCTCAGCATATAGTTCCGCAAATTAAAGAGGAATGCGAAAACGCAGAAGAAGATAGAATGAAAAAATAATAATATGACGGTACTGACACCTGAAGGACATCTGAGGGGGAAGGCTTGTAATAAAACAGGGATAATAAGTGCCGAATTTTTTCGGTGCTTGTTTTTTTTGAAAAAGGAGGAAAAATGGAAAACAGAGTGGCTGTGATAAGCGTAATTGTTGAAGAGGAAGAAGCGGCGGAGAATATAAATTCTTTGCTTCATCAGTACAGGCAGCACATAATAGGTAGAATGGGAGTTCCTTATAGAGTAAAAGGCATTGGCATAATAAGCATTGCTATAGACGGACCTATGGATGCCATAAGTGCTTTATCAGGGAAACTGGGAGCAATAAAGGGAGTAAGCAGTAAAACCGTATATTCAAAAAAATAGTTTAGGTTCAGATGGGTGGACTATACATAAAAATATGGAAGAGAGGTAATAAAATGAAGAAAATTATTGCAGTAAGCATGGCTGTTGTTATGACACTTGCCATGCTGACAGGTTGTGGAGTAAAGAATGATAAAGTGAGTGAGCCTGTAAATCTGGCGGTTCTAAACGGGCCTACCGGAATGGCAGCGGTTAAGCTTTTAGATAATGAAGAAAATTACAATGTAACAACGTATCAGGCGCCTACAGATGTGGTTGCAAAAGTTATAAGCGGAGAGGCAGATGTTGCAGCAGTTCCGTCAAACCTTGCGTCGGTACTGTATAACAAGACCGACGGCGAGATTGTGGCAATCAGTCCTATTGCACTCGGTATGCTTCAAATATTAGGAAACAATGTAAGCTTTGATGATGTTTCGGAACTCAAAGGCAAGACCATTGTAGCCAGCGGAAGAGGAGGTACACCGGAATATGTTCTTGAAAAAATCCTTGCGGATAATGGTCTTACTCTTTATGAAGATGTTCAGGTAGAGTGGCTTGCCAACCATTCGGAAGTTAATACAAAGCTTTTAAGTGAGGAAGGAACTGTAGCTATGGTTCCGGAGCCATTTGTTTCAACGGCTGTAATAAAGGGAGAGGGCAGAATTGAGGACATCTTTGACTTGAATGAGCTTTGGGAAGAAGGCACAGAAATGGAACTTCCCATGGGAGTTCTGATTGCCAAAAGATCATTTGTTGAGGAACGCCCGGGCGACCTTGAAATATTGCTGAAAGATCTTAAAACATCTGTGGATTTTGTTAATGAATCACCGGAAGATGCGGCTAATGATATAGTTGAAAAGGGCTTTATAGGCAATAAAGAAATTGCTGTTGCTGCAATACCGGGCTGCCATATAGTCCTCTATACAGGAGATGAAGTTAAGACGGGTGCTGATATGCTCAGAACATTTAATAAGATATTATACGAGATGGAGCCGGCTTCTATAGGCGGAAAGTTACCGGATGAAGATTTGTACTATCAATAATGAGAAATGCATAACAAGAATAAGAAAGATTGCAGTATGTCTGTTTTGGATTGTCATTTGGCATATAATGTCCGTTCTGGTTCAAAGCAATCTTTTGCTGCCCGGTCCTGCTGATACTGCATGCACACTTATAGAACTTGCGGGAACGAGTGAGTTTTACATAAATATCGGATGGACATGTTTTCGCTGTATATGCGCAATGATTTTGTCTTTTGCGGCAGGTGCGGCAGCGGCAGCAGCTTCATACAGATTTAAGACAGTACGTAGTCTAATGTCACTGCCGGTAGGTTTTTTTAAAGCGGTACCGGTGATGGCTGTTATAATCTATGTAATATTGATTGCCTCGGCAGATTTGGTAGCTGTGATAGTATGTTTTCTGATGTGCTTTCCTATAGTCTATACAAATATTCTGTCAGGGCTTGATTATATGGGAAATGAATTAAAGGAACTTTCATATGTGTATAACCTCACAGCAACAGAAAAAGTAAAGTACATTTACATACCGAAAGTGATGCCTCAGATAAATTCGGCAGTAAAGCTTATAGCTGGACTGAGCTGGAAAGCTGTAGTTGCTGCGGAAGTCCTCTCTATACCAAAATATTCACTTGGATATGAGATGATGAATGCAAAATATTATTTACAGACTTCTGCTTTGTTTTCATATGTAATTGTAATAATCGCATTGAGTATCGCAGTTGAACGATTGATAACTTTCTTTATGAAAAAAACAAAAATAAAAGCTTATTACGGAAGTAAACTGATTAAAGGGCTGCGGTTTACAAAAGAAAATGTAGGCGAATGTGAGCTTTCGGAATGTGAGCCTCCGGAAGTGAGCCTTAAAGGAATAGGAAAATCTTTTGATGGGAAAAGAGTACTTTCGGGAATAAATGTAGTTTTTAAAAAAGGGAAAGTGACTGTTGTTGAAGGTCCTTCGGGCACTGGAAAAACCACGCTTGGAAGAATTATTTCAGGATTGGATACTTTTGACGAGGGAGAGATGATTGCAGACAGCAATTTTAAATTGACATATCTTTTTCAGGAGGACAGGCTGTTGCCATGGCTTAATGTATATGATAATCTTGCATTGGGACTGTTGAGAGATAAAAAAACAGAGAGAAAGGGAGACAAAAAAGATTCATCGCCTGAAGACGATGTAATCGAAATGGCGAAAAAACTCGAACTATCAGAATATTTGTACAAGTTGCCTGAGGAACTTTCCGGAGGCATGAAGCATCGAGTTGCCCTGGGCAGAACATTTTTGGCAAACTCTGATATGATGATACTTGACGAGCCATTCAGAGGTCTGAACGATGAACTGATAAAACGGATTATGGACAGACTGTGGAATGATGTGGTAAAAGAAAAAACGGTTATCGTAATAACTCATCAGCCCGAAATCTTCACAGGATACAATAAACTCAAAATATGAAAGAGGTCATCAATGAGTGATAAACATCTTGTCCTTGGGATTCTTGCCCATGTTGACGCAGGAAAAACAACTTTATCGGAAGCAATACTCTATCTAAGCGGTGCCATAAGAAAGGCAGGCAGGGTAGATCACAAAGACGCATTTTTAGATACAGACAAGATAGAACGCAGCAGAGGAATTACCGTATTTTCAAAGGAAGCAAGATTTATGCTGAAGGATACGAAAGCTGTTCTTTTAGATACTCCCGGCCATTCTGATTTCAGTGCGGAGATGGAGAGGACTCTGTCAGTTTTAGATTATGCGGTACTTGTAATAAGCGGAGCAGACGGTGTTCAAAGTCATACTTTGACTCTGTGGAAGCTGCTGAAGAGCCATAATATACCGGTATTTGTATTTGTAAACAAGATGGATCAGACGGGTACAGACAGCAAATCGATAATGAACGATATTTCTCAACGATTGGGAAACGGATTTGTAAGGTTTAATGATGGGGAAATTTTTGACATGGAAGAAGCAGCCGTATGCAGTGAAGAGCTTATGGAGGAGTATGTCGAAAACGGTTTGCTGTCGATAGAAAGCGTTATAAAAGCGATATCAGACAGAAAGCTTTTTCCAGTATGCTTCGGTTCTGCATTAAAGATGGAAGGTGTGGAAGGGTTAATAAAAGCGATGGAGACTTATGCACGAGCAGGGGAGCAGAAAAAAGAGTTTGGCGCTCGTGTTTTTAAAATAAGCAGAGATAAACAAGGTAACAGGCAGACTCATCTGAAAGTAACAGGAGGGGTTTTAAAAGCAAAGATGCAGATCAATACAGGGTCTTTATCGGATAAGTCTGTAGAAAAAGCAGACTGTATAAGATTTTATTCCGGAGATTCATTTAAAACTGCTGTGTTTGCTGAAGCAGGTGATATATGTACAGTTACCGGTCTTGAGAATACATATGCAGGGCAGGCTCTTGGCTCCGAAAAGGGAGAAAAGCTGTTTACAATTGAGCCTACATTGACATACAGCCTGATTTTACCTGAGGGAACAGACCCTTTGCAAGCAATGCAAAAGCTGATTCAACTTAAAGAAGAAGATCCGACCTTAGATATCCTGTGGAAAGAAGATTTACAGGAAATACATGTAAAAGTCATGGGACATCTGGAATTGGAAATTTTACAACACCTTATACAAAAAAGATTTAATATAACGGTAGCATTTGGCGAAGGAAAAATAATATACAAAGAAACTATAGAAGAGCCGGTAATAGGAATAGGTCATTTTGAACCTTTAAAGCATTATGCCGAAGTTCATCTGCTGATGGAGCCGCTGCCTTACGGAAGCGGACTCGTATTTGAAAGTTCAGTCAGTGAAGATGTTCTTGACAGAAATTGGCAAAGACTGATTCTGACACACCTTAAGGAGCGTCGTCATCCCGGTGTACTTACAGGCTCTGATATAACGGATATGAAAATAACTGTTGTTGCAGGCAGGGCTCATATCAAGCATACAGAAGGAGGAGATTTCAGGCAGGCGACATACAGAGCAGTAAGACAAGGGCTGAGAAAAGCACATAGCATTTTGTTAGAACCTATGTACAGATTCCGAGCAGAAATCCCATATGAAAATTTGGGGCGTCTTATGTCTGACCTTCAAAGGTTTGGCGCAGAATTTGAACCACCTGTGAATTCCCATGAGGGAAGAGCAACTATAGAGGGAACGGGACCGGTTGCTTCTCTTAGAGATTACAGCAGCGAGGTGATATCGTATACAGGGGGAGCAGGTAACTTTTCTGCTATTTTTGACGGCTACGGACCATGCTGTAACTGGCAGAAAGTAATTGAGGAAACAGGATATGATCCGGACTGCGATATACTCAATCCCACCGGTTCTGTGTTTTGCAGCGGCGGAAGCGCATCTTATGTAAGCTGGAACAGGGTTGATGAGGAAGCCCATATAAGACCGGGAAAACTTTTTTCTGATAACGCATCCGAAGTAGATGACAAAGGTTATTTATCAAAGCAAATATCGGCTTCTGATGAAGAACTCGAAGCTATTTTCCTTAAAACTTACGGGAAGAGTAAGCGTGAGGAGGCATTCAGGCGTGAGAGGGCAAGCGCCGTAAGCAGAAAGCCGGCAAGACCGCCTGAAACTAAGCTTACGGGGCTTATCAGCAAAGGTAAAACAGGAGAGGTAGAATATCTGATAGTAGACGGGTACAATGTTTTATTTGCATGGCCTGAACTTAAATCTCTGGCAGAAGTTAATCTTGATGCAGCCCGTGAAAGTCTTCTCGAAATATTGCAGAATTATGGTGTTTATAAGAACAAAGAGATGATTGTCGTATTTGACGGTTATAAAGTTTCGGGAAATGCAGGCACTTCAATAAAGTATGACGGTATGGAAGTGATATTTACCAGAGAAGCAGAAACTGCGGACAGATATATCGAAGAAAAGGTTTATTCGATGGCGAAAAAATATGACATAAAAGTAGTTACATCGGATAAGTCGGTACAGATGGCGGCTCTTGGAGATGGCGCAATGAGATGGTCGGCAAGAGATTTTTATACTGAAGTGACTGAAACATCAGAAGAAATAAGAGAAAAATTAAAAGAAGCGGAAAAACGCAGATAATGGAGTTTGATTAAGGAAGTGTGCGGTTAAATCATAAGATTATGCCGCATACTTTTGCTTTTTTGAAATGATTATTTTGAAAGAATATGGGCGAGCATGAAGTTCATAAGGTAAATATATAAAAGCTCACTGCTGATTTTAATGGGAGGGGGACAGTTATGAGAATATCTGCCGCAATGCTTGCCGGTCTTCTTCTGATAATGTTATTTACAGGATGCGGAGAAAATGATGATATCCATGTTATTTCCAGAGAAAGCGGCTCGGGTACGAGGGAGGCGTTTATACAGCTTACTAAAATAAAACAGGATGGTTGTGACAATACGACGATTACTTCAGAGATAACTTCTTCTGCTCTCATATCAATAAAATCAGTGGAGGATGATGAAAATGCCATAGGATACACTTCAATGGGGACCCTTAAAGGAAATGTTAAGCCGGTAAAAATAGGCGGAGTTTCCCCGACAGCGGAAAATGTTGCAGACGGGAGTTATCCTATAGCCAGAAAGTTTAATATAGTATTTAAAGAGCCTCTGAACTATGAGACTGCCGGATTTGTAAAATTCATCCTGGATAAAAAGGGAGAAAAAATAATAGAAGAGGAAGGGTATGCTTGCAGCGACAATAAATTTAATGAAAAGAACATCGAATATCAGAATAAAGAACATGGCAAAAAAAGAATTGTAATAGCGGGCTCAACTTCAATTGCACCTCTTATGGAGACTCTGGCAGAAGAATATATGAAGATAAATCCTCATATTCGTATAGAAATACAGCAGTCCGGGTCGTCAGCAGGGATAACTTCAGTTACAGAGGGGGCTTGTCATCTTGGAATGGTTTCACGCGAGCTTACGGAAGAAGAACGGGTTAAGGGGATAAAATCCGTAACAATGGCCATAGATGGTATAGTAGTGATAGTAAACCCTGAAAATCCAATAAAAACTTTGACGCTCGAAGATATCAGGAAGATTTTTATGGGAGAAATAAAAAAATGGGGACTTTTGGAACAGTGATTTTGAATTTTATAAGGGAAAAAGCAGAATGAAAGAAAAAATAATGAAAGTGCTTCTGTTTGTTTCGGCTGCGTTATCTATATGTTCTGCAGCTGCCGTAATTTTATTTCTGCTTTATAAAGGAATTCCTGCAATAAGGGAAATAGGGGCGGCAGAATTTATATCGGGAAAGAGCTGGAAACCGACAGAAGGACAGTTCGGAATTTATCCTATGATATTGGGCAGTGCTTATGCGACAGGCGGCGCCGTGATTTTGGGGGTGGGACCCTCTATATTGACGGCAGTGTTTTTAACATGGTTTTGCTCGAAAAGAGTTTATAAAATTATCAAATTCACAATACATGCGATGGCGGCAGTACCGTCTGTGATATATGGGCTTTTCGCATTGATGGTTATAGTTCCTGCCATAGCAGAAGTCACAGGAGGGAGCGGTAAGAACATAATAACTGCTTCTGCAACCTTGGCAATTATGATAATGCCAACTGTAATAAGCGTATCGGAAACTGCAATAAGTGCAGTCCCCGGGCAAATTTACAAGGGAGCACTGGCTCTTGGTGCAACCCACGAAAAAAGTATTTTTGCAGCAGTTATACCTGCTGCAAAATCAGGGTTGACGACAGGAGCTGTTCTTGGAATGGGAAGAGCTGTGGGAGAGACCATGGCAATAGTTATGGTAGCCGGAAATCAGCCGGCAGTACCTGAATCTCTGTTTTCCGGCATAAGGACTATGACTGCCAATATAGTGCTTGAGATGGGGTATGCAGAAGATGGACTTCATAGGGAGGCATTGATTGCTACAGGCCTTGTTCTTATGATATTTGTACTTATTGCTGTATTGTCGATATCGCTTTTTAAAGAAAGAAGCGGGGCGCTATGAGGAAATATATAAAGATGAGCAGAACTCAGAAACAGATATACAATTCCTCGATGAAAAGACAGCATAGGGAAGCAAAGTGCATACGATTTTCGGTTTACATTGCTGCCGCAGTGACCTTGACAGTGATGTTCACGCTTCTTTTTCATGTGGCGTATAAAGGAATATACAGTTTGAACTCCAGCGGACTTTTTGAACTTGAATATAACAGCGAAAATTTGTCTATGCTTCCTGCACTGATAAATACTGTAACAGCAACGATACTGACATTGGTGCTGGCAGTTCCGGCAGGTATTTTCGGAGCAGTATATTTGACTGAATATGCATCAAAAGGAAGTATCGTTGTAAAAGTGATAAGGATTGCCGAAGAAACATTGGCGGCTACACCATCTGTGATATACGGTATATTTGGATACGGGGTGTTTGTAATATCATTGGGGTGGGGTTATACGATGATTTCCGGAGTTATAACCCTTGCAATAATGGTGCTTCCTATTGTAATGAGAACTGTCGAGGAGGCATTGCTTGCGGTTCCGAAAACTTATCGTGAAGCAGGTTTGGGGCTTGGAGCAGGTAAAGCGAGAACTATTTTCGCATTGGTAATTCCCTCTGCAATACCGGGAATTATATCAGGAATATCTCTTGCGGTCGGGAGAATAGTAGGTGAATCGGCTGCATTGATTTTCACCGCCGGAACATATCCTGCTTTACCGGATGGTTTGTTTTCATCAACGAGGACATTGGCCGTACATATTTATGCCCTTATGAATGAAGGTATGTACGAGAGTCAAGCATATGCGGCAGCTTTTGTATTGATTAGTACAATATTTTTAATAAATGCACTTTCTTACGCACTGATGAAAAAATTTTTGGAAAACAATTGGTAATGGAATGATGTTTAATGTTTAAATGAGCTGAGAGGGGGAATAATATACATACAAACATATTAGGAGGTAAGTTATGAAATATTTTGTATGTGAACATTGTGGAAATATTATAGAAAAAGTTAATGATGCAGGAGTTCCGGTAGTATGCTGCGGAGAAAAGATGAAAGAGATTGTACCGGGTTCAGTAGATGCTGCTGTAGAAAAACATGTTCCTGTAGTTACAAAGGACGGAAATACAGTCAAGGTTTTTGTAGGCGAAGTTGAACATCCTATGCTTGAGGAACATTACATCGGCTGGATAGCTATAGAAACAAAGGAAGGCATGCAGAGAAAAACTCTGAAGGCAGGTCAGAAGCCTGAAGCAATATTTGCTCTTGCAGACGGAGATGAACTGGTAGCAGCTTATGCATGGTGTAATCTTCATGGACTCTGGAAAAAATAAACATAAATAATGGAAATTACGGTACTGTCAAAAAGGCAGTGCCGTTTTTTTTTATAAAAAGCAAGAGAGAAAAGATGGCGCTTATAAGAACCGGATAACTATTTTAATCATATATATGTGTGTATATATAGGTATTGATGAGCATGACGTTTTGTGATAAGTTTAACTTAAACACAAGTAAAGCTTGGTGTCTCAGGTGTGTGGGGGTGATTTGATTGGACAGATATTTATCACTGGTTTTTTTGTATAACAAAGCAAGTTATAAAAAAATCATATCAGTTGCAGCAGCTATTCCTATAAGCTTTTTGGTCATTTTTCTGATTAAGGTGGGGAATCCTCTCGAAGCGAATCCATTTATGCTTATGGAAAAGGGTTTCGGAGGAGTTTGGTTTGTTTTGCTGTTTGCTGCCGCGGTTTTTATCGGGCTTACAGCAATAGCAAATGCATTAAACGGCAAGAAAGCGATGAAAGCAACTCATTCCACTACGGGTTATACCATAAGGAGACTGCGGATATCACCTATTACATCTTATCTTATAATTCTTTTTTATTGTCTTATTATGATTCTTATTTTTTGGGGCATAGCGATAGCTTCCCTATATATAATCGGGAAAGTGGGCTTGACCATGGCAGGAGCCGAAGATTTCAATACTAAGCTGGCATTGGGCTTGCTTAGAACGGAAATCGGTCAGGCGCTGATTCCGATTGCAAATCCCACTATGATAGTTTTTAATTTAATTTCCGTGCTGGCTTTGGTTCAGGAGTATGCCAAGTCATGTTATTTGAGCTGGCATAACGGAAGAACATCCTTTGGAGTAATACCTATTATAGTCTTAATGTGTCTCGTATGGATAAATCTTATTTCAGAAGTATATCTTTTTATGGTAATGATAATAATTGCAAGCTACATCGCAGTTTCTTTTGGTGACGTTATTTTCAGAGAGAAACGACCGAAGGGTGATCCGTTTAAAGCCAATCAGTATTCAGGAATCATGGATATGAATGAGTTTGAATTTGACAGCAGTACATACGCTCCTGTAGCAAATACCTTTGCTGAAACGCAGGGACTGAAATCATCTGCCGATAAATTTGACTGCGGAACAGATCCAAAAGAAAGGGAAAGCAAAGTTAAAAAGAAAAAATTTGACATAGGGCATATCAGGCGCAGGCTTTTGCCTCTTGGAATAAATCTTGAGAGAGCCAACAGCTTGCTGGGTGGATGCATATGTCTTGGTGTGGCAGAGCACATGCTTTTCTTTTTCACATATAAGAGCAATTTTGACAGAATTACAGAAAGCCTGAAAGGCGTATCACTTGCGCCCGGTATGGAAATGCCTTACTTCTGGGATATGCAAAAAAACACTTATTGGGGCTATATTATAGCTGTTTTGCTTGTTATATTTGTGCAGGCATACTGGAATTATTCATATTATAATAAAAAGACAAAAAGTGTATATGTTATGAAGAGGCTGCCGGACAAAAAGGAGTACATGAGAACTGTTTGGGGAGCTCCTTTTGTAGAAGCGGCTTGTATATTGGGAATTATGATAGTGCATGTATTAGTGGATGCATGTATATATATTTTTGTAACACCGGATATTGCATTTCATGCAGATTACATGTCAAAGATGTTTCCGTTTTAAATAATTAAGGAGGAGAAGACATGATTGAGGTAAAAAATGTATCAAAAAAATATAAAGAGAAAACAGCTCTTTCAAACTGTAATATAGAAATTCCCAAGGGTCAGGTGATAGGTTTGTTCGGTTCTAACGGAGCAGGAAAAACCACGTTGATGAAATGTATAATGGGATTTCTGACTTTTGAGGGTGAGATTACACTTGATGGCCGAAAAATTGATGAAAGCAATATTTCAAAGCTGTCCTTTGCCACCGGTGACCATTCCTTCTTTCCGTCTGTTACGGCAGATGATCACAAGGGATTTTATAAGATGCATTTTCCTATGTTCAATGAAAAAAGATACGATGCGCTGATGGAATTCTTTGAGCTGCCTACCAATAAAAAAATCAGTGAGTTCAGTCTTGGAATGCAGAATCAGTTTGAAGTTGTTCTGGCAATCAGCCAGGGAGCTGAATATGTGTTTATGGACGAACCCTTTGCAGGCAACGATGTATTTAACCGGGAGGATTTTTACGAGGTGCTTGTAAGTATATTGACAGAAGAAGAGACGGTAGTTATTTCGACCCACTTGATTGAAGAAATTGCAGATTATGTGGATAGAGCTATCCTCATAAGAAAAAGCGAGATTATCGATGATTTGAGCGTGGATGATATAAAAACATCAGGGAAATCATTGATTGAAATTGTAAAGGAAAGATACAATTACAGAGCAGACCGTATCAGAAAGGCTGTAGATCAAATGAAATAAAAGTTAAAAGCAAAGATTATAATGATAAAAGGAGCAGCCATTATGAAAAAATCTATTGTGATATTGGCGGCAGCCGCAGTTTTTTCTTTAGGAATAACTGTATACGGATGGCTATTTATCGAAAACCAAATAGGAGAGGCAACACTTACTGAAAAACCGTTACCGGAAATATAGAGGCGGCAGACGGTCTTGATATTTCATTCAAAGCAGATTCGCAGGATAATATGTACTGGATAAACAGTTTTGACTACAGCAGCGGCAAAAGTAAGTCGTCTTTCAGGCGTGGAAAGTTGAGTTCCGAAGAAGAAGGCAGTGTGTATGATGATATTCGCTTTGCAGGTTGGTCGGACACCCCTTATTTTATTTGTCTTGACTATGATTTGTTAAACGGCTTGCAGAACAAGAAAATACACTCGTTATATGAAGAAGCTGCCTTAAGAGTAGTGGAGAGCGGAAAAGAAGAAAAAGGAAGAATACGGGTTAAAGATTATCTTGATTTTTATCCTGTTAGCTTTAGCTTTGCCTTTGAAAATAAGATGATAAATTCAGACAATGCCCTTATAGGACTTAAGGTTTATGATGAAAAGGGAAAACTTTCACCGGAGACTGCAGCTGATTATGATGAGGATGTATATCTGCATTCGGTTTTTAACGATGTCTTTAAAATCCCTGTAATCGACAATGAGTATCACGAATATAAGGTCTTAAAGGATGAAAATTACGACAATAGGACAGAATTGCCGTATAAAGTGGAGATTGAAAAGGCATCTGGTGACGGTGAGGATTTTTATGAATTTGACCCTATATTAGTTTTTCAGGAGGAAGATATAAAAGACGGGAGAGAGTGGATTCATCCCGATACTGCAAAGACGCTTAATTCCGGAGATGGGAAAGATGGGAGCGGCACCGGGCATATTCTTAAAAACCGGATTCTTTTTGCTGTTAATAACAGGACTGCAAAAGGAGAAGTTGCGGATGTTTCTCAGATAAGAGACGGTTATGGGATTTATGAGCTTCCTGTTGATATGTCGACTACCAGAATCAAGTATATAGGGCGAAGACCTGTATCGGTGCCTAATCCGTGCCCTCTGCCCGATATGCTGAAAATGGTTTATCCGCTGGATACGGAGGCGGAATATATTGAAATGAGTCTTTCGTATGACCACAGATATTTAGCCGTATTTTTCATTAAAGAGGGGACATACTTTGTGGATATTGTCGATGCTGACACATGGAAATCACAAGGTGCGTTCGAAATGTTTACGGAATCGGAAAAGATTTCTTATACATGGGGCAGAGACGGAAGTCTGGCAGTAACAGATCATGATGATAATATAGTGATTTTTGAAAGAACGGAAGATTTGAGCAGCCCGTATAAGACTCTTTATAAAGGTGAGATAGGGGGCAATTTTGATGAAGCGTTCTTCGACTGTGATATGTTCGTAAAAGAAAATTCTTATTCACAATTCAAGTGTAATGTAGCCAGAGGTTTATATGTTGCCGTGAAAGACGGGAAGGCAGCTTTAGTTCAGAATATACTTGTAGGAAGCGGAGAAAACTCCATAAGAACTCCGGCACTTGAATGTGCTGTCATAGATAAAGGTGGGGCGGTATATCGAGGAAGACTCGAAAGCAGCATAACAGATATAGATTATAATATAAATGATGATGAGGTTAAAGAAATCAGGGATATTCTGGTAAGTCAGGCTAAAACGCAGTCTGAAATTGCAAAGCATATGATAACTCCTGTAAGAAATGAAAACCGTGCAGAGTGGAAAGATTGAAAAAAGAAAATGCAGCGTAGCTTCAAAAGTTTCTCTTTTGATTTAAAGCGATTAAGCGTTGACTTTTTTTGAGGGGGGGGGGTTATACTTATAGCAAAATAACTTTTAAAAGGAGACAGGGACCGATGAACAAGAAGAAAACAGCGATAATTTTAATAATTATAATAGTTTTGTCTGCTGGTGCTTACTTTGGAGTAACATATTTCCTCGATAGAGACTTGGAACAGCAGGAAAAGGAACTGGAGATGCTTAAGCAGGAACAGGTGGAAACTAAAAGTGGTCAAGTTATTGAAACAGAGCTCTGTAACTTTGAGGACGGAGAGTTTTTCGTAAAAATTCCGTCGAGCTTTACACAGATGACACAGGAAATGATGGCTCAGAAGTACCCTTCAGGCAATCTTCCTACTTATGTATTTTCCAATGAAGATGGAACTGTAAATGTGGTTCTTAATGTGACCGGTGATTCTATGAAGGATGATGATATAGAAGATTTTATTAAAACTGTTTCCGCTCAAGTAGCCGGCGATTCCGATAAAGTGAAAACATCTGTTTATGAGAAAAGCGGACATAAAATAGGCTTCGTTGAAATGGTGACACCTGCTAAGGATACTGATATATATAACAGGATGGCGGTATTTACGGTAGGGGGAGAGATGAGAATAGTTTCGTTTAACTGTACTGTACAGCTGCAAGAGGAATGGCAGCCTGTGGGTGAGTTTATTGTAGAATCTCTACATTTTCCGGCAGAATAAATTTATATTTCAGGCATAAATTAAAAGCGGCAGCCAAAGGTGATATGCCCCATCTTTACTGGACAAACCGGTAAGGAGAGTATATATCAAGGCTGCCGTTTTTCTATATATTTACATATTACATATCTACAGTTTTATGTCACCTTCAGCAAGAATCACGCCGCTTCCGCCTACTTTTACAGAGCATTCTTCTGTCGAAGCGGCTTCTATGTGGCTCAGGATCACAGAAGGTCTTTCCATTTTTTCACCTTGAACAAACTTGCAGTCATCACCGCTATTTATAAAGCCGTTTAAATAACCATAATAAGTAAGGGCACCGTTTGAAGTTCCTGTAGCAGCTTCTTCGTCTATATCGTATAACGGAGCAAAATTTCTCACATGACAAGTCACGCCTTCTGCTGAATCGGTGGTGAAAGCATGTACTCCTACTACTTCATACTTTTCGGAAAGCTTTGAGAGCGCAGGAAAATCAGGAGAAATTGCTGATAGAGAACTTCTGTCGGCTACAGGCATCATTATGTCGGGAAGTCCTGTGGAAATCATCTGAGGGGTCAGAGTCACTCCTTTTTCGACCTGCTCGTCGTAGTCGAGCCCCATTATTTTATAGAGTTCTGTAAGTGCAGGTTTATCCTGTATTTCGTTGATTTTGACAGGCAAAGCCATATCCATAAGAACAAAGCCGTCTTTTATATCTATATTAAGATCCCCGGCAAGAGTATGATTTATATAGCTGTTGTTGTCATGTATGTATCCTCCGTAAAGCAGAGCCTTAAAGGAGCCTATAGTGGCATGACCGCAAAGATCAACTTCTGCAGCCGGCGTGAAATAACGGATGTTAAACTCTTTGTCATTTAATCTTTTTATAAAAGCTGTTTCTGAATAACGAAGTTCTGCTGCTGCTTTTACCATTATATCATCGGCAGGAAAATCGGCGCCATCAGGCAGAATGACTACTCCGGCAGGGTTGCCTCCGAAGAGTGTTTCCGTAAACGCATCTACAATATAAAATTTCATATCGGGCCTCCTTTTGTCAGCAAATTTCAAAAATCAATGTTGTCATATAATTGTTATATATCAAAAGTATATTGCAAAATGAAAAATATATCAAGGAATATTTGACTGCTGCACCATACAGAAGCATAATGTCTGATTTAGATATATGAAAATGCAATGCTTTATTTTTGAGGTATGTCATGATATAATAATACATAAGTATAAATATTTAAGTTAAGTCAGATGTCGTTTCGTTTAAAAGCAAGAGGTACTGTTATGGATGATAGATATTATTACAGAACACTTGGAATTACATCAGAAAACCCCACACAGCAGCAGATTAAAAAAGCTTATGAACAACGAATTGCAAAGCTTAAATCTGCTGATTACGGCGATGATAGAGAATATGCAAACAAAAAAATGAGAGAAGCCGCCGAAGCATATAGAAGGCTTACAGGACAGGCACCGTCATCCTCTGATAAGAGTGGCCAGGCTAAGGGTATGTCATCAGGGCTGAAGGAAAAGGCTAAAGAATATAAGAAAGAGCTCCTTGCTGAAGCCGGAAAATTTAAAAAAGACAGAGGAAAGCCGCCAATGGCCGTGTTTATTGCAGTCATTGCAGCAGTTGTCATCGCAGGAGGCGTAATAAGCGGAGTAAGTGAAGTCATAAGCGACAATCATTACAGTAATACAAGTTTTGTTGATTTCAGCTTTGATGAGAACGGAGAGGCTGAAGAGGATGCCATAGACGAAATGGCGGTTTTATGCAGCAATACGGATTATTACAGCGGAGTAGATTTCTCAGATGCTGACGATTATTACTATGGCTTAGTGGATTGGGAACAGGGCGTAGGTGAATATGGGGATGAGAGAATCTTCAATGGTATATGCGGGATTCTTGAGCAGTTTGGAATAAATAATATAACAGGGTTCTTTGCTTATATAACGGGAGAAAGTGAATTTTATTCCGAAAGTGATGACTACGACTGTGCATCAGCCCTGATCGAATGGATGCAGGCTCCTTACTTTGAAATGATGGCGGGAGCCAGGGATATGTATAATGAAAGACCTATACTTTCAATCAGCGAATACTTAAATTACCTTGAGAGGAGAATTGCCGAATCATATGATGTTTACTATGGATAATAAAGTTTTTGATATAGCACCGGTGAAATATTCGGAAGACGGGCTTCATATTCTTGATCAGACAAGACTTCCGGGAGAAGAAAACTACATAAAGATAGAAACAAAAGAAGATATCTGGGATGCCATATATCATCTTAAGGTAAGGGGGGCGCCGGCTATAGGTGTAGCGGCGGCATACGGATTATATGTGGAAGCTGAGTGTTATGACGGAGAATCTGTGACAGAATTCCGCAGACTTGTCATTGAAGCGGCGAAGTATATAGAAAGCGCAAGGCCCACGGCAGTCAACCTTTCGTGGGCAGTTAATAGAGTTGCGGCTGTTCTTGACAGACCATTGACGACTGTGGCGGAATACAAAAGGGCTATGCTTGATGAGGCAAAGGCTATACATGATGAAGATATCAGAGCGTGCAAAGCGATGGGAGAATACGGACTGTCTCTGTTGAAGCCGGGCATGGGAATATTGACTCACTGTAATGCAGGAACAATAGCCACATCAAAATATGGGACATGTCTTGCACCCATTTATCTGGGCCATGAACAGGGCTACGATTTTAAAGTTTTTGCCGATGAGACAAGACCTCTTCTACAGGGGGCAAGACTTACATCGTGGGAACTTTCAAAGGCCGGCATAGATGTAACTCTGATATGCGACAATATGGCGTCTACAGTCATGAAAAAGGGATGGATTGATGCTGTTGTAGTAGGCTGCGACAGAATGGCTGCCAACGGAGACGGTGCCAACAAAATAGGAACCTGTGGCGTTGCAATTCTCGCAAAGGAATACGGAATACCGTTTTATATGTATGTACCTACATCTACTATAGATATGTCTACGCCTACAGGAGATGATATTGACATAGAACTGAGAAAAGGTGACGAAATATATAAGATGTGGTATAAGCAGCCTATGGCGCCTGAGGGAGTCAAGACATATAATCCGGCATTCGATGTTACCGACCATAAGTATATAACGGCAGTGATTACAGAAAAGGGAATAGTTAAGCCGCCATATGACATAAACCTCAGACGGCTTATGGAAAAATAAAGGTATGAAGTATATGGAAAAAGCGGAAGAAAAAACAGGTCTTATAGATAAATATGCGAAAATAATTACGGTAATAGCAGTTGTTTTCGGAGCAACATCAGGCATCCTTGGTTCTCTGACGGCTGCAAGCTCAATGGCGATAGGCTTTTGGAGACTTACAATAGCCCTGCCGTTTTTCGTAATACCTATTGTGGTAAATCAAGATAAAAGGACTGAACTCATAAGTATAAATAAAAAAGATTACGTATGGTGTTTTGTGTCGGGAGCTTTTCTTTTCGGGCACTTTTTTTCGTGGTTCAATGCAGTAAAGCTAACCAATATAGCCAGCGCTTCTGTACTGGCTGCTCTTCATCCACTTGTTGTTCTTCTTGTTACAGTATTTATATATCACAAAAAAGTCAGTTTTAAATCAGTTGCGGCTATAATTGCGGCATTGGCAGGAGGCGCTGTAATTGTCGGAGCCGGAGCAGAATCTTTTGCTGACGGAAACCTTGCAGGAGATGTTTGTGCGTTTTTTGCAGCTATTTTTATGGGATTGTACTTTTCTGTCGGAGACAGCGTTAGAAAGAGAGTAGACGGAGGCCTGTATGTGCTGTTGGTATTTTCATCTTGCTGGGTTTGTTTTACTGTAGGCTCAATAGTGACCGGCACCAGACTTTTCGGGTATGAACCGATGGATTATATATACATAGCGATTATGGCTGTAATGTGTCAGATAGGAGCTCATGCAGTATTCAATCTTTGCATAGGTCATGTAAGTTCTCTTTATGTTTCCACATGGGAAGCCGGAGAACCTGTATTTGCAACATTGATGGCAATAGTTTTTCTTGGGCAGGTACCGAAAGCTTACGAAATAATAGGATGCGTAATAGTAGTATGTTCGCTCCTCTACTATAACAGACAGGAGAGCCGAAATGAGTTATAAGGTGAAACTCCAAACCTTTGAGGGACCGTTTGATTTGCTTGTGTATCTTATAGAGAATGCTCAGATGAGCATATACGATATAGAGATAAAAAGTATTACAAGCCAATATCTTGAATATGTAAAGGAAATGGAGAATATGGATGTGGCGGTAGCCACGGAGTTCATGGTGCTTGCATCATCATTGATTGAAATTAAGTCGAAGATGATATTGCCTCGAATCAGCAAATCCGGGGACAGTGTAATAGAAGAAGATCCGAGAACGGAGCTGGTATCAAGGCTTATAGAATATAAGAAGTTTAAGCGTGCAGCGGAGGTTTTGCGGCAGCAGGAAGAAACTGCATCAGACATATTTGAAAAACCGAAGGAAGATATTTCCGAGTACCTTGACAACCCGGATGAATATCTTAGCTTAGATTTGAAACAGTTTGCATCTGCATTCTCATCTTTCCTTGAAAAGAAGCAGCGTATAGAGGCAGTACGAAAGCGTTATACCAGATTACGAAGAGACAGAGCCACTACTGAAAACAGGATTCAATATATAACACAAAAAATAAGAGGTAAAATAGGGGGAGTTTTTAGCTTCCGCGATTTCATTACCGATAAAAAAGATAAGTATGATACGGTGGTGACATTTGTTTCAATACTGGAAATGGCAAAGCAGAATGTTATAAAGGTTTGCCAGAAGACTATGTACGGCGATATTAAAATAGAGTCGGGTGAGAGAATAAATGAAGGAGATATCAAATATGGGCAGTAAAAAAACAATTAAGTCTGCTTTTGAGTCTATGCTTTTTACTTGGGGAGAGCCTTTGCCGGCAAAAGCTGCGGCAGATGTATTCAATATAAGCAAACAAGAGGCTATTGAATACTTTACCGAGCTTCAAGAGGAATATGAACAAGAGGGCAGAGGAATAGTGATTCGAAGAGTCAACCAGTCATTTCAATTTGTGACCAGAGAGGAAAATGCAGACTATATAAGAAGTCTTTGTACTCCCATAAAAACCAAGAAGCTGTCTCAGTCGGCTCTTGAGGTTCTTGCAATAGTAGCATATAAGCAGCCTGTCACAAAGGGCGAGATAGAGGCAATAAGAGGAATAAGGTGCGACCGTGTTATGGAGGGACTTATCAAAAAAGATCTTGTATGTGAAAAGGGAAGAGCGGACACTGTCGGAAGACCTATTCTTTACAGCACTACAGATACATTTTTAAGGAACTTCGGATTTTCTTCAATCAAGGATCTGCCGCAAATAGATGATATAGAGTCTGTGTCAGAGGATGCAGAGGCTGATGTTGAAGTGGCGGATGACGGACAGATAAAAATAGAGATATGATTTTAAAAGACCAAGCTTAAAACAGGCAATCAGGAATATAACTCCCTAATGGCAGTAAAATGCTATAGGGAGTTTTTTTATGAAGAAAAAATATAAAATTGTGTTTGCAGTATGTTTATGTATGGGAGCACTTGGGTGGTTTTCGGAATTTTTTGGGCCTTCTATGCATGTAGATGAAGAGAAAGTATTAAAAAGTAAAGATTATACCAGAGCAACAGGAAATGACAGCGATTTATCTCATGGAGAAGTACAGCCTACAGATAAAGCCAGGATCTCGCCTCCTGTAATTTCTGCAGAAGGAGCGATACTTATAGACGGAAATACGGGGGAAGCACTATTTGAAAAAAATGCGGATAAAAAACTGTATCCTGCCAGCACCACAAAGATAATGACAGCAATGGTTGCTCTTGAAATTTTAGATGAAATAGATGCAGACCTTGGAAGTACGGTATCAGTTCCTGATGATGCGGTAAATACAGAAGGCTCTTCCGTTTATCTGAAAGCAAGTGAAAAGGTTACAATGGAGGAGCTTTTTTATGGAATGATGCTTCAGTCGGGAAATGATGCTGCCTTGGCTGTTGCAATATGCTGCGGAGGTACGGAAGAAGAATTTATCAAAAGAATGAATATGAAAGCTGCTGAGATAGGATGCAGCTCGACCATGTTTAAAAATTCCAGCGGGCTGTTTGATGAGGGCCATTTTACGACTGCGAGGGATCTGGCTAAGATAAGCAAGACGGCAATGGAAAAAAAGGAGTTCAGGGAAATAGTGGGAAGCAGAGACTGGAGAAGTGAGAAAACGGGAAGAAACTTTCATAATAAAAATAAGACGATTTTTCAGTATGATGACTCGACGGGAGTTAAAATAGGATATACAAAAGCTTCCGGAAGAACCCTTGTTGCTTCGGCAAAGCGAGACGGCATAGAGCTTATAGCTGTTGTGCTTAATGATTCAAATTGGTTTGAGGACGCATACGCAATGCTTGATTATGGGTTTAAAAAAGAAAAATCAGGATTTTGATACTGGAGGTGAATTGATGACATATATTTGTGCGGACAGAGGTAGTGAAAAATGTCCGTGTATACTTATGGAAGCGGGCCAATGTTATACATGCAGCATGATACAGACAGGGAAATGCAGCTGTATGTGGCAGGGAATATGTCCTTATACGGAATATAAGCAGGCAGGAGAAAATCCTAAGCCTGTTTACCGTGAACGTGAATTTGTCGTAACGGAAAGAAAAGATTTTTCACCTGTACTTACTACAGTCACTCTCAAGGTGCCTCTTGCCTATGCATTTAAGTGCAGGGAACCGGGCAGTTTTATAATTGTAAGAGCAAACGGATGGCAAGTTCCGCTTTCTGTTATGAAAAGCTATACAGCGACTGATGATGAGGCTTTCGGCACATCGGAATTTTGGGAAGCGGGGCGTATTGTATTAGCTGTAAATGCGGCAGGACCAAAGACGATAGATTTGCTTAAGCGATGCAGCGTGGGAAGTATATGGTCTTTGCGTGGGCCTTATTTTTCCGGCTTGGTACGGAAGGAAATTTTTAACCCAAAAGCGTTGTCAATTGTGGCAGCAAGGGGTATGGCGATTATGCCTTTGATTAACATGAAGCAGCTGATAGGAGGAAATTTGGCGTCTTTTTGCCTTGATAGCAAAAAGCTTCCTGAAAGTTTTAAAGAAAAATATCTTGCGGATTTTGAGTATGAAACCATAGATCTGGAAAATGATATAAGAAAAACAGCTTGTGATCTGATGAAGGCTCGAGAATTCTGTATAGAGTCTACGGGGTTAAAACCAAACTTATTGCTTATGGTTTCTCCGTACTATGCCGAAGCGTTAATCAGGGAAATGAATATAGACTGCAGCGAAACAATTTCACCGAATAATGCAAATGTATGCTGCGGAGAGGGTATATGCGGAGCTTGCTCTCATACCGGAGAGGATGGAATTACTGTAAGAGCGTGCAAGTGCTTTGAGCTGTAAAAAGGGCTCGAATATAATTTCGAGCCTTTTTAAGTAAATAATATTCACGTTAATAAAAGTATTGCTATTCTATATCCTCTAAATCTTCAAATCCGCCGGCCATGGTGTTTGCGAGATCGTAGATTCCGCCGGTAAGGGCGTTGGCGAGTTTGTCGTCTTCCTGTACTTCCCAACCGTCATCACCTTTTTTGAGGGAAACATCAACGGTAGTTTCGTAAGACTTTTCTGCTTTTTTCAGAGCCTCCAGCATGAGTGAATCCATGAGAGAGTTGATCTCATCTTCCGAAAGGTTAGGGTCTGCAAGCGCCTGCGTTATGTAGTCGGTAAGCACTTGAGTGAATATTTCGCCGAATGGATAAGTTTTTATGGTGGCTTTTACTGTAGCTGTATCTCCATCTACTTTTTCTTCACCTAATTCATATTCAAAGTCTAACATCTTTTCTACAAAAGCTTTACCGGCTTCTTCGCCAAAACCTTCATCCATACCTTCTGCCAGTTCTTCGGGATTTGCTTTTGCATTTTCGAGATCTGCCTTAAGAGCATCGGATGGTGAATCCTGACTGCAAGCAGTTAAGCCGAAGCACATAATCAGCGATAAAAGTAATGCGATAAATTTTTTCATAAATAGTTCCTCCTAAATATACCTATAATGATTTTATACACTATTTTAGAGAATAAATCAATCATTAACAAAAAGAATACAATTTAAATTTTTTGTAAAGGAGACAATTATGGCAAAGGTTTTAGTGATAGGTGGCGGCTGGGCTGGCATAGCCGCAGCAGTTAGAGCTAAAAAATACGGCGCAGATGTTATACTTGCCGAAAAAACAGACCTGCTTTTGGGGCTGGGTAATGTAGGCGGAATAATGAGAAACAATGGCAGATTTACCGCTGCCGAAGAGAATATAGCTTTGGGAGCAGGGGAGTTATTTGAGATAACCGATAAGCTTTCTTTACATAAAAATGTAGATTTTCCGGGACATGATCATGCAAGTTTTTATGATGTTGTGGCAGTTGAGCCGGAGGTCAGAAGATTTTTGAAAAAGCTTGGAATAGAGATTCGATTTATGACGAGGATTACAGATGTAGCCGTGGAGAATGGCGAGATTGTGGGTGTAAAGACTGCCGCAGGAGATATGATATACGCCGATTCGTTTGTTGAAGCTACAGGTTCGGCCGGTCCGATGGGGAATTGTATGAAATATGGAAACGGCTGCTCCATGTGCATTTTAAGATGTCCTTCGTTCGGACCGAGAGTGAGTATAACAGAAAAGGCAGGATTAGATGATCTGACAGCATTAAAAGCAGATGGGACAAGAGGAGCGTTCAGTGGTTCGTGCAAAATAGAGAAAAAGAGCTTGTCTAAAAAATTGCAGCGTAAACTGGAAAAAGACGGATTTGCAGTTGTACCACTGCCGGAGGATATGATAAACAAAGAAAAATTATCAAAAAAGGTGTGCCGTCAGTATGCACTTGATGTTTTTGCCGAAAATTTAATAATAATAGACACAGGCTGTGCTAAACTTATGAGTCCGTATTTTGAGCTTGAAAAACTTCGTAAAATAGAAGGCTTTGAAAATGCAAGATTTTCAGATCCATATGCAGGGGGCAAAGGAAATTCGATAAGATATATGTCAGTAGGTGTCAGAGACGAATATATGAGGGCATGCGGAACAGATAATTTGTTTCTTGGTGGTGAAAAGTCGGGATTTTTTGTGGGACATACGGAAGCTATTACGACAGGCTCTCTATCAGGGTATAATGCTGCCGCATATGCTTACGGAAGGCCTTTGCTCACTCTGCCGCAAACTCTTGCAACCGGTGATTTGCTGCGGTTTGCAAATGAAGCCCTTTCAAGCCAGAACGGTCTCGACAGAAGATTTACATTTGCCGGTGGAGAATATTTTGAGCGTATGAAAGCGAAAGGTTTATATCTTATGGATCCTAAGCTTATAAGGAAAAGAGTGGAGGAAGAAGGTCTGCTTGATGTTTACAACAGGCCGAGGACTGTGATAAAATAATAATAATTTGAATATTGAGGGATAAAAATGAGAATCAACAAATATATTGCACAGGCAGGAATTGTTAGCAGAAGAAAAGCGGATGAGCTGATACTCAACGGTAACGTCAAGGTGAACGGAGCTGTAATGAGAGAACCGGGATATGATGTTGACAATGGTGATAAGGTGGAAGTAAACGGCAGAATCATAGATAATAATCAGGAAAAAGTATATCTTCTTGTCAACAAGCCTCTTAATATGATTACCGCCGCATCAGATGACAAGGATAGAGAAACCGTTATGGAAATAATAAAGGATGTTGATGCAAGGCTGTTTCCGGTGGGAAGACTTGACTATAATACTACCGGCGCATTGATTATGACCAATGACGGAGATATCAGCTATCGTATAACACATCCGAAGCATGAAATGGATAAGACTTACAGGGCCTTGGTTAAAGGTGTGATTTCACCTGAAAAGGCGGCAAGGCTCAGAAAAGGCGTCGATATCGGGGGATTTATGACATCAAGAGCCAAGGTAAAGATAATAAAGGGAAACAGCCATTCGACTCTGGTTGAAATTTCTATTCATGAGGGAAAGAATCGTCAGGTGAGAAAGATGTTTGCGGCTGTTGGAAATCCTGTGCAGACATTGGAAAGAATCGCAATAGGAGAAATAAGACTTGGCAGACTCAAGCAGGGACATTATCGTAAACTGAATAGAGAAGAAATAGAATATCTTAAGAACTGCTGATATAAACGACAAAAAGCTGCTTACTGCAACCTTATTTAAAGGATGCAAAGCAGCTTTTGTGCTGTGAAATCTTAACAATAACGAGTGACTGTACTACATATCCTCTAATTTACCATGTTTTTCATATTCTGTAAGTCTGACGATTTTGTTGCTGTCATCTACAAATACTACTTTAGGCTTGTTTGCTTTTGCCTCTTCAGGTGTAAGCTGAGCGTAGCACATTATTATAATTTTATCCCCTTTTTGAACACATCTTGCGGCAGCTCCGTTAAGGCATATCATTCCGCTGCCTCTTTCACCTGCGATTGTGTAGGTTTCAAACCGCATACCGTTGTTTATGTCCACGATTTGAACCTTTTCGTATTCGAGTATGCCGGCTGCTTCCAGCAAATCGACATCTACCGTTATACTTCCAACATAGTCAAGTTCAGCCTGAACTACTGTGGCACGATGTATTTTTCCCTTTAACATATCTAAAAGCATTTTTGTTCCTTTCTGAATCAGCTTTTGAATATAAAATTGTCAATCAGCCTTGTTTTTCCTATATAAACAGCCATTGCGACCAGAACTTCACCGGACATTTCAGAAACAGGTTCGATGCTGTGTGCATTTACTGCTTTTATATAGTCTATTTTTGCCAAAGGCTCTTCTTCGACTACTTGAGTCATGGCTTCTGTTATTCTTAAAGCACTTTTTTCACCGGCTTCTGCCATGGAAATTCCCAACTTGACGGCTTTGCTCAAAGAAAGAGCTGCCTTTCGCTCCTCTTCACTCAGATAAGTGTTTCTTGAGCTCTTTGCCAGACCGTCTTCTTCTCTTATGATAGGACAGCCGATTATTTCTATATCAAAGTTTAAATCTCTGACCATTCTTTTGATTACGGCAAGCTGTTGTGCATCCTTTTGACCGAAATAAGCTCTGTCAGGTGTAACGATATTGAAGAGTTTTGATACTACTGTGCATACTCCTCTGAAATGGATGGGTCTTGTCTTTCCACACAACTCTGATGTCAGATTTCCATACATGTCTACCATTGTGCATGCGTCTGAGAAATACATTTCAGACGGTTCAGGATGAAAAATCAGATCCGCACCGGCTTTGCGGCACACTTCTTCATCCCTTGCTATATCTCTTGGATAACTGTCAAGGTCTTCTCCTGCACCAAACTGAGTGGGATTGACAAAGTCACTTACAACTACACGGTCATTTTCGGCAGCGGCACGCTCGATCAGACTTTGATGTCCCTCATGAAGAAACCCCATTGTCGGTACAAGTCCGACCGAAAGTCCTTGGGCTTTCCATGATTTGACACGATTTCGTACTTCCTGTACTGTTTTTACTGTTTCCATTGTTTACCTCTTAATACAATTTTTTGATTATTTCTTCATCTATCTTGAAAGTGTGCTCTTCCGCAGGGAAAGCACCTGATTTTACTTCTTCGATGTATCTTTCAAATCCCTTTCTCATGACTGTGCCGGCATCGGCAAAATGTTTTACGAATTTCGGCTTGAAATCCGAGAAAAGAGCAAGCATATCCTGATATACAAGAACTTGACCGTCACAGCCTGCGCCTGCGCCTATGCCGATTGTAGGAATGTCTATCGACTTTGAAATCAGTTCTGCAAGCTTTGCCGGAACACATTCCAGAACGAGGGCGAATGCTCCTGCTTCTTCTACGGCTTTTGCTTCGTCTAAAATCTTCTTTGCTGCTTCTTCTGATTTGCCCTGCACCTTAAAGCCTCCGAAAGCATTTATGGATTGAGGAGTGAGGCCGAGATGTGCAACAACCGGGATAGAAGCTTCCGTTATGGCTTTGATTTGAGGGCAGACGGAAGCACCACCCTCTAATTTTACGGCATTGCATCTGCTTTCTTTCATCAGTCTGCCGGCATTTACAACGGCATCGTAAACAGAGGTCTGATATGACATGAACGGCATATCGGCAACAACCATTGCATTTTTTGCACCACGGGCCACGGCTTTTGTGTGATGAATCATATCTTCCATGGTGACGGAAAGAGTATCCTCATAGCCTAACATTACCATGCCCAGTGAATCGCCTACCAAAAGCATATTTATGCCTGATTCGTCCATGAGCTTTGCTGTGGAATAATCATAGGCTGTGAGCATGGTTATTTTATCGTTATCTGTTTTCTGCTGTTTAATAGTGGCTACTGTGTTTTTCATTTTTGACTCCTTTTTTATTCATGATTAAAGGAATGATTTAGATATCTGTTCCTTTAAGCGCCTGCATCATAGTATCGTAATTTCGTTCCGGATGCTTTGAGCTTGCTATATTGACAAGCCGTTCGGAAAGAATTTTATAAAGGGGGACAGTTTCGGGCATAAATTCTCTGAGTGACATAAGGTGGGAATTTACTGTAACAAGATCGTTTCTTTCGATAGGGCCTGTAAGTGCCTTTGCCGCCCCCTGAGTGAGGATGCAGTTTAAATTGTTCGTCAATAAAGGTGAGAGTGCCTTGAGAGCGTCGCTGCGATTAAATCCGCATTTTTCAAGCATTTCTGCGGATATGTCTATTAACGCAGTCATGTGGTTTGATGCTACCGCCGCCGCACAGTGATAGAGAACTTTGACATTAGGGTCTATTGTTACTACCGGATTCCCAATATTTGAGAAACAGTCTGCGACTTGGCTGAGATTTTTTTTACTGCCCTCGATGGTGAAATATGTATTTTTCAGTGATTTATATGATTCATACTTGTCACTGAAAGCTTGAAGCGGATGAACCGAATAAGAGCAAGCGCCCAGTTCTTCGGCATTAAAAAAAGCGGTCGATGGAATCGAACCGCTGCAATGACATATATTTTTATTTTTTATCGGCAGATTGCGTATATGCTCCCATACTTCTGATATGGCGCCGTCGGGCACCGTGATAAAGAGCGTATCGCTTTCTTTTACAATGTCGGTTAAATTTGTGAAATGCTTTGTAGAGGTAAATTCAGCAGCCTGACGGGCGGATTTGGAACTGCGGCTGTAATAGCCTGTAACCTGTATGCCGTTTTCTGCGAGATATTTACCAAGCGAAAAGCCGACTTTGCCGGCTCCTATAAAACCTGCTTTCATATACATCACCTCCCGTATTTTGTAAAGAGGGACGCATAAAGGCAATCTCTTTTCTCAGTGCTGTTCTAATTGTTGATACAGCCCGAAAGTGTTGATAAAAAATATTAAATTTATATGTGGTACAGCTTGCTTCGAATGCTATCCGCATATTACTATAACACTTCAAAACATGTTTGTACAGAGAAATTTTGATTTTATAGCGTGGCATGACAGCTCTTATCCATTTATCCCTGAAGCAGAACCCACTCGAACGGTCAGATATTATGAAAACGAGTGGGTATTACCCGACTCGAAAAGTATATTTTGCTTAAAACGAGTGGGGGCAGCCGCCGTGCACATATAATGTGTGTAAAATAAAAAGAAAAATATTTTGTTTTAAAAAATGATTGTTTTGTTGACAACATGGTATTAGCATGATATTTTAATAATAAATAAGGTATTTTATGTTTTAAAAGATTAAATTTATTTAATAATCAAATAGCTTATTGTATTTATAATTTATTTATTGGCATAAATATTAAACGACTATATAATTGATTGAATGAATTAGTTAAACGCATAAGCTAAAAAAGCCTATGCGTTTTTTTCATATAAGGCTGAATGTTATTGTAATAGTTGATCTGAAAAAACTAACTTTGCAAAGGAGGTATTGGAATGATGTGTTAGTTTTCTTTGCAGCTACCATAAAAAGTTGTTGTGCGCTTAGAGGAATACTATGTACGGAAGGAGCGTAATAAAAGCCCAACCAAATTTTTTTGACAGGCTTGATTATAATTTTGTTAGCTCCATTTGTACCTGACTTTTTAAATTAGGAGGAAAGAAATGAAGATTTTAAAAAGAAAGATTTTATTATTTACAGTATGTCTTATTATGATGTTTAGTTCTGTGATAACAGCCAATGCGGCAACGATTACTGCGTCTGATCATAATATACTCCCGATCAAAACGATATACACCAGTATGTATTATTCAGGTGCAGAGCGGTACACGGTAAGTAGTGCATATCATAGAACATCTGTAGAATATCTCGTATCGTGGCAGCAAGAAAAAGTAGTGAGAAAATGGGGATATAATAAAGTATATGCCACAACAGGCTATGTCTCAAAATTTGCTAATTTAAAGAATGCTTTTAAATCTCGTGTATATTATTATTTCGGATAAATAATGGTGGTTAGGAATGAAAGCATTTTTTAAACAGGCACTCATCCCTACAATTATCTTAATTGGGATGGCTTTATGTACCATAAGTTCATCATTATTATATTGGGAAAATTTGGTCATAACAAGCCATCCCTCTGATATTAATGGAGAAGAAAATGTTGATATTGAAGAAGAACCGTTATATAGTATGCCTTTATTCGATACATATGATTCAGGAGGGGTAAGCTTATCTGACTTTATGAGTAGAGAAGGTGTGCTTGAAGATTTGATTTCAATTAATAACGATTTGAATTCTAATAAGAAGTTTATCTATTATCAAATATCAGAACCAACAGTTTATTATGTTGGAGAATATAAGGGGAATCGAAATACGATAGTAGGCGGAGAAGAATACAGAAATCAGCTTGACAATTCCGGAGATAAAATAACCTCTCTTAATACGCTGGAGCTCTCTTTCGACGGTTATCAAAGAATATGGAAGCCTTTAAAGGAGGGATGTTCTTTTTCCCAAGAAGATTTTAATTTGACATATGAAAATAAAATTCCTGTTATTGTAGGACATGATTATAATGGATTTTTATCTGTAGGGGATGAATTTTATGTGCAATACTACATGGAACCAATAAAAGTTGAAGTCATAGGCATACTCGAAGAAGATGCAGAGCTGCACTTACCAAGCTTTTCTATGATGATTGACGGTTATATGATTTTTCCTAATGTAGAAATTGTAAAAGAAAGAAATGACTTGTATTTTCATAATACGATAATGATGCTTGAGAAAAACGAAGGGTATATAGGAGTTAGGCATCTTGAGGACTTTCCGGCTGTAATAAATGAAATAAGTGAAATTTCGGACACATATAATTTTTCATATAATGTAGATACCATTAAAGATAAATATAAATATATTAAAGAACATGAAAGCTGCCCGGAAAATGTGGAGATAATTGAAAACGAGGATAATAGCGAAATTGAGGTGCATAATAGATTAACATCTTTCCAAAGAAATTTATTAATAATGTTATTAGTTTTAGGTACAGCAATAGTTCTATATGGTTTATTTTTATGGTGCAAGTGTATAAAAAAATCTTCTTGCTTTGAAGAAAGAGTTGTGGTCTATAAAACTAAGAGAATATTAGAAATAGTCACGACAGTAACAATAGTATATTTTCTTACTTATATCACAACTTTAAAACTCTTAGAAAACTTGTATGATGAACAGTTTTTTAAAGAGAGTCTATATTACCCACAGGGAATTATGAGATTAATTTTAGTTCTAATTCTTATATCGGTAAGCGTTTTAACATGTAAAATTGTGGATAAGAAAGTAAAGGAAGATAAAAATGATTGATTTAGTTTTAGAAACATTATTGCAAGCATACCCATTGTACCTTTTTTCTTTGCCAATAATGTTAATATCGGTCTGGATTAACAGATATTATAGGAGTAAAAATCTTTCAAGTAAGAAACCTTTTGAACCTTTAGCAATAATAGTTATAGTTGCGACAATTGATGTAATCTTGGCCGCCACATGTTACTCGAATGATTTTCTCCTATATTTTGATATAAATAATTTGAAAAAATTTAATAATATCCATTTTGAACCAATAAACTTTTTTAATAATATACTTTTACCAAGTCTTATGGGTGACTTACATGCGTTGATAAATTTATTTGGAAATATGATGCTGTTTGTACCTTTAGGGTTCTGTGCGATGTGGTTGAACTTCGGAAAAAAACAATTGAAAATAAAAATTACTATAATTTGTTTCTTCTTTTCAATTATGATAGAGATAATTCAAATGTCTTATGGAAGAATGGTTGACTGCATAGATGTAATATTAAATACTTCCGGAGCTATTCTGGGATGTTGGTTATTTGTATATTTCATGGCACTAACAAATAATCTTTCTGAAAAGTTCCCTGCATATAAGGAACATTGACGGATAAAAAGACTCAGGATACAATATGTTTATAAATTATCTTTTTTAAAAACTACAAATTAAGATTTTCATTAAAAGAAGTAGGAAATAATCAGGAAACAGGGTTCTTTGTTGCAAATAAGGAAACAGGTGAAGTCTATTCATCGTATACAGGTAAAACAGTAAAAGTGAAAGAAGAGATTTCTCAAAACAATGTGTCGTCTGAGGGTGGAATACCGGTTACACTTGCGTCAAATGAAGAAATAAAATTAAAAGTTAGCTATGCAAAACTATACGAGCTTTGTAATGGAGCAATAGATTATACGACTGTGGCGGGTGCGATTTTAGCCATGGTTAGTGTTGCATACCCCAGGAATCACTGGATTGGTCATTGCAGATATTGCCCTTAGTCTGTCAAGTATCGGGTTGAGTACTTTAAAAGCTGGAATAGAAAGCAGAAGTGAGAGCCATGGACTCCAAATACGGATATATAAGGAAAAAACGCAGAAACATCAAGGGGGAAGAATTGTGACCGGCTATAGATATACTTTTAGTAATGTTGAGCGTTATTAAGGTGAAAAGTATGAACGAAGGAAAAGAGAAGAAACCATCCGGGAAAAAAGTCAATGTGTGGGCGATAATTCTTATAGTAAGTACAATATATGTGTTAACACGACTGGTTAGGTCGGTATTTTCTATGAGTGTATATCAGTATGCTGTGATGATAAATATTATTTGCTTAGTATGTTTTGCTATTTGCATAATAATAGCTGCCTTAAAAATCATTAAAAAGAAAACGACATTTTCCGGAGATATGTTTCTTCAACTTATTGTAATATTGCTGTTGCTCGTTGTGATAATAATTAGATTTAAAGACATGTAGCAGTTAAATAGATAGTAATTCGCACTGCATAAAAATAACAGGAAAGCCGTGGATGAATGGCTTTCCTGTTATTTTAAAGATGTATTAGTAATTACCTTGTACTCAAATTTGCAGCCATATGATGGCGGTCTGGATTGAAATTTCAAACCGCCATCTTATTTTTATTATCATATTCGGCAAAACGCTTCCGGCAGCTGTTGCTCTGCCGTCGCCTGTTGCGCCGTCGATTTCAAGCCAATCACAGGTAAACCTGCTCTTGGGAAATTTTGGCGAATGAAACACATCGGCTCTGCCGTCGCCTGCGGCTCGTCAATCGCCGCAGTTTTGCTGCGCCGTCGATTTCAAGCCAATCGCAGGCAAACCTGCTCTTGGGAAATCTTGGCGAATGAAACACATCGGCTCTGCCGTCGCCTGCGGCTCGTCAATCGCCGTGTTGTTTCACTATTTTCTCTTTGATTCTTTAGGTGTTACGCAAGTTCCTGTTGCTCTTGCTACTACGATTGGTTCTTCTAAGAAGTCTGCTGCTGATGCGCTGATGTCAGGTCTTGCAGCGATAACTTTTCTTGCTTCAAAGCTCATCTTTCTTGAAGTGTTTCCGATTTTTGTGATTTCACCGTAAGCTTCGATGTAGTCGCCTGCATATGTAGGTGCAAGGAATTCTACATTATCATATGCACAGAACAGACCTTCGTCTCCGTCGCATTTGATGAGGAGTTCAGTAGCAACATCACCGAAGAGGTGAACCATGTGAGCTCCGTCTACTAAATTTCCGCCGTAATGAGCGTCCTTTGCGGACATTCTTAATCTCAGTGTTGAAGTAATTTTTTCTGCCATTTTTCTTTCTCCTTTTTATGTAAAATATAAAACCATAGAGTTGTCTGAATTCACGAAATAATATATTGCAAAATGCGTGCCAATGAGTTATCATTGGAATTGACAAGAAAACGAACCGATTATGGTTCACACAAACGAAAGGTGAACACAAAATGTCTGAGACATATGGAATAAAAAGAGTGCTTGAACCTAAGAATGTGCTCCCGACTTCGGCATGGAAACTTGACAACGGACGCAATATATATCCTGATGAAATCAGAGTTTCTATAAAAAGAATACACCTTGAGGGGACAGGTTTCAAGCAAATTTGTACCGAATCCAATGATGATGAGAAAAAAATCAAACAAAATATCATGGACATGGTAATAAGAAGAGGGAAACTTCATAATCCCGTGACTGATACCGGAGGGCTGATAATGGGCACGGTAGAAGAAATAGGAAGTGAATATGCCAACCATGGTTCTCTGAAGACGGGAGATTTAATTATATGTAATGCTTCGGCAGCCTCAATGCCGCTGCATATAGAAGAAATAACATCCGTAAACAAGGCTTTTAATCAAATTGAAGCCAAGGGATATGCCATAGTTCACAGCTCGATACCTGTTGTGAAAACTCCTGAAGATGTACCTGTTGACATGCTCATGTTTGCCTTTGACCAGTCCGGTACACTATATAGGCTTCATAGGCTTGTAAAAGGAAAGAAAAAGTTTCTTATTGTCGGAAACAGTATGCTGACAAACTTGCTGTACGGATATGTTATAAGAGATACCGTCGGAAAGAATTGTGAAATAACATGCCTTTTGGATAAGAGGGTAAGCCTCAGATTAGCCGGAAAGGGAATGGACAGTCTGATAAGTAATGTTTTTGATGAAGTAAGCTTTCTTGATATTTTGAGACCCATGGAATGTGTTGAAAAGTTAGGGGGAGAATCGTTGTTTGATCTTTCGGTAAACTGTGCTGAAATACCGGGGGCGGAAACTATCAATATACTCGCAACAAAACCGGGCGGAACAGTGCTTTTTGCGAACCTTATAAACAACCTGAACATAGCTCTTTATATAACGGAATCTATATCCAAGAGTCTTGAGGTAAGGGGAGCTGAAGGGTATCTGGAGAAGTATGATGAGTTTGATGTGGATATAGTCAGGAAAATGGCCGGATATCTTGAGGATGCAGAATTTATCGAAGAAGAACATATAGAGCCGGATGAAGAAAATTATCCTTACAACCAAGTTCTGATGGGCAAAAGTCAGGCGGAAGATTTTGTTTTTAGAAGCAAGGCTATGCAAAGCGTTTTGGAAAATATAATTAAAATTTCAAAGTACGACTGTAATGTTATAATTTTCGGAGATACCGGTGTCGGAAAAGAAAAAGTCGCAAATATAATACAAAAAAACAGCGACAGAAAGATGCAGGCTTTTGTAAAAATCAACTGTGGTGCTATCTCTCCGAATTTGATAGAATCCGAGTTCTTCGGCTATGAAAAGGGGGCTTTTACAGGAGCAAATGCAGGCGGTAAAAAAGGGTATTTTGAACTTGCAAACAATGGAGTGATTTTTCTTGATGAAATAGGTGAACTGCCTCTTGAAATGCAGGCAAAGCTTTTGAGAGCAATACAAGACGGCGAATTTTACAGAGTTGGAGGAACTGCACCGGTCAAAACCAATGTCAGAATAATATCGGCAACTAACCGCAATCTTGAAAAATTCGTTGAGGAGGGTAAGTTCAGGAGAGATTTATATTACAGACTGAATGTGGTACCTATCAAGATACCTCCTCTTGCGGAACGCCCGGAAGATATACCTGCGCTTATCAATTATTTTCTGCTCAAATATGGTGAAAAATTCGGGTTGAAGCGTGGAATGGCAGATAGCGCAGTTGAGTATTTGCAGCAGCAGCAATGGCCGGGAAATATAAGAGAACTTGAAAACACCGTACAGAGACTTATGATTTCCGCAAAAGGTGAAGATATAATTTTGATGGATGTTATGCACGAGACTCATCCTGAGCTTTTCGGGGCAGGAGTTTCGGAGGGTCAGTTAAATACAAGTGAGGGTGAGATTGATCTGCAAAGTGCCGTTGAGGATTACGAAAAGAATCTTATTAGATATGCATGTGAAAAATACGGTTCAACAAGAAAGGCGGCATCTGCCATAGGAATAAGCCAGACCCAGCTTGTACGAAAAAAGAAAAAATATCAGATATAGGTGGAGCAAACAATGTGAACATAAAACGGTTCGCATTGTTTTTATGTGAAACGAAAACGGTTCGAAAAAAGAACAAATAGAAACTATATGTAAACAACAAATTTTGACAAATTGTGCAAAATACACATTCCGGAGTATAGCTGCATGACAGTCAGCCGTTGGCATAAATTTTGCTTTTATGTATAATGGCATAAAATTTTTATATAAAGGAGATAAGGTATATGGAATTTAAAAAAGGAGACATTTACGGAACACATCGTGTAATTGAACCAAAAGGAGTGCTGCCGCAGCCGGCTGATGTTGTTGATAATAATATGGAGATTTTCGACAACGAAGTGCTGATTGATGTACACACTTTAAACATAGATTCTGCTTCGTTTACAGAAATCGAAAGAAGAGCAGGCGGAGATACAGCTGAAATAGAAAAAATCATACTCAATATAGTAGAAACTACAGGAAAGCACAAAAACCCATGGACAGGTTCCGGCGGAATGCTCATAGGTAAGGTTGCTCAGGTAGGTCCTAACTATGTGGGAGACCTTAAAAAGGGAGACAAGATTGCAACATTAGTTTCCCTTTCACTTACACCGCTTCGCATAGATGAAATACTTGAGATAAGACCTGACATCGACCAGGTTGACATCAAGGGTCAGGCTATTTTGTTCCAGAGTGGTATTTACGCAAAGCTTCCTAAGGATATACCGCAGACTTTGGCTCTTTCCGTACTTGATGTAGCAGGAGCACCTGCGCAAACGGCTAAGATCTGCAAGCCGGGAGATACTGTCGTAGTATTGGGCGGCGGCGGAAAGTCCGGAATTCTTTGTTGCTGGCAGGCTAAAAAACAGGTCGGCGTAAACGGAACAGTAATTTGTGTAGATGGATTTAAAAAGTCGATAAACAGAGCCATGTCTGTAGGCGTTGCAGACGAATACACTGTTCTGAACGCAACTGATGCTATGGCTATGTATGAAGAAATCTATGATCTGACAGACGGAAACATGGCAGATGTCGTAATCAATGTAGTAAATATTCCTAATACAGAAATGGCTTCTATCATGGCAGCTAAGGATAACGGTCTTGTTTACTTCTTCTCAATGGCAACAAGCTTTACAAAGGCAGCTTTAGGAGCAGAAGGCGTTGGTAAAGACGTTCAGATGCTCATAGGAAACGGTTATACAAAGGGACATGCAAATGTGGCTCTTCAGATTTTGAGAGAAGACGAAAGAATCAGAAATCTGTTTGCACAGCTTTACGCATAATCTTGTATTATGTATTCATAAAACAATTTGCGATTTCCTATGGAAAAAAAGAAAATTTTGATATATAATTAACACGGCAACTTATGTTCGAAACTCTTTCGGGCGTAAAATTATAAAAAACATTTTTCGAGGAGGAAAATAAAATGAAAAAAGGATGCCCTTATGGTACACACAGAGTAATTTCTCCAAAGGGAGTATTACCGCAGCCGGCAGATGTTATTGATAACACTATGGAAATCTATGATAACGAAGTTCTGATTGATGTTAAGACTCTTAATGTTGACTCTGCTTCCTTCACCGAAATCGTAAGAAGATCTTGCGACGGCAAGAAACCGGCAGATATCGAAAACTCTCCTGAAGATCAGGAAAAAGTTAAAAAGACTATGATGGATATCGTTGCTAAAGCAGGTAAGCACAAGAATCCTTGGACAGGTTCCGGCGGAATGCTCATAGGTACAGTTAAGGAAATCGGTCCTGCATATGTAGGTGATTTAAAAGTTGGTGACAAGATTGCCACTTTAGTATCACTTTCACTGACTCCGTTAGTAATAGAAGAAATCTTAGAAATGAGACCTGCTATCGACCAGGTTGATATTAAAGGTCAGGCTATTCTGTTCCAGAGCGGCATTTACGCAGTTCTTCCTGATGACATGCCGGAAGGTCTTGCTCTTTCAGCACTTGATGTAGCAGGAGCTCCTGCACAGGCAGCAAAGCTTGTTCAGTCAGGCATGAAGGTTCTTATCATTGGAGGCGGCGGAAAGTCCGGTCTGCTCTGCTTGTACGAAGCAAAGAAGAGAGCAGGAGTTACAGGTCTTGTAGTATGCGCAGCAGGCTCACAGAAATCAGAAGACAGAGCAAGAAAGTTAGACCTGGCAGACGAGTACTTCCACCTGGATGCTACAGATGCAGTAGGAATGTACAACAAGGCTATGGAATTAACTAACGGCGAACTGTTCGATGTAGTAATCAACTGTGTAAACATCGAAAATACAGAAATGGCTTCAATCCTTGCTTGTAAGGATGAGGGTACTGTTTACTTCTTCTCAATGGCAACAAGCTTCACAAAGGCAGCTTTAGGAGCAGAAGGCGTAGGTAAAGATGTAAACATGATCATAGGAAACGGTTACACAAAGGGCCACGCAGCAATTACATTGCAGGTTCTCAGAGAACATGAAGGCTTAAGAGAATTATTCAGAGAAATGTATTCCTAAGAAACAAAGTCTGTTGAATCGTATGCGGTCGGTCGGCATGGGCTGTGCCTGCCGCAGCGATTTAATCATGCACATGCTTTATTGTGCAAATATAAAAAAGAAAAATCCCAAGATTAAATTTGAAGGAGATTAAAATGGCAATTAGAAATTGGAAAGACATCCCTTTGTTCAAAGATGTTACAGATGAACAGTGGAATGACTGGCATTGGCAGGTTGAACACAGACTGTCAACAGTAGAAGAAATCGCTCAGGTTGTTAACCTGACTGAACAGGAAAGAGCTGACATCGAAAAGGTTATCGGAGGATTCAGAGTAGGAATCACTCCTTACTACGCTTCCCTGATGGATCCTGATGATCCAAGAGATCCGGTAAGAATGCAGGCTGTTCCTACACTGGCAGAAATGCACAGATCAGAAGCAGATGACCTTGACCCTCTTCATGAAGATGCTGACTCTCCGGCTCCGGGATTAACTCACAGATATCCTGACAGAGTTCTCTTCTTGATTACCGACCAGTGCTCAATGTATTGCAGACACTGCACAAGAAGAAGACTTGCAGGTGAAACTGACGGAGCAAGATCAAGAGAAGATATCGATGCATGTATAGATTATATCAGAAAGACTCCTCAGGTTAGAGACGTACTTCTTTCAGGTGGAGACGCTCTTCTTGTTGAAGATGATACTCTTGAATACATCATCAGTGAGCTGAGAAAAATCGACCATGTTGAAATCGTAAGAATCGGTTCAAGAACTCCAGTCGTAATGCCTATGAGAATTACTGACAAGTTGGTTAATATGCTGAAGAAGTATCATCCAATCTGGCTGAACACTCACTTCAATCATCCTAAGGAAATTACACCTGATGCAATTGAAGCTTGCAGAAAGATGGCTGATGCAGGTATTCCGCTCGGAAACCAGTCCGTACTCTTAAGAGGTGTAAACGACTGTAAGCACATCATGAGAGAACTGGTACAGTTACTTGTTAAGAACAGAGTAAGACCTTATTATATCTACATCTGCGACCTGTCAATGGGTATCGAACACTTCAGAACTCCTGTATCAAAGGGTATCGAAATCATCGAAGGTCTCAGAGGACATACTTCAGGATATGCAGTTCCTACATTTGTAGTAGACGCTCCTGGTGGCGGCGGAAAGACTCCGGTTATGCCTCAGTATGTAATTTCTCAGACTCCGCATAAGGTTATCCTGAGAAACTACGAAGGTATAATCACTACTTATACAGAACCGCAGCTTCCTGATCTTCCTTGCACTTGCGATTACTGCACAGGCAAGAAGACTTACAAATATCAGGGTGTTTCAGCTCTGGGAGAAGGTCCTGAAATCAGAACCATCGAACCTGCACACCTTGCAAGACACGAAAGAAATCAGCACTAATCTTTCAAGGCTTGAAAATAAAATTTTGACTATGGGGAGAACATCATGTCTCCCCATAGGTATGAAAGAGGATACATAAAAATGGGGCTTTTATATGACCTGTCAACTAAATATAAAACTATCTCGATAGTGGGAATGGCAAAAAATGCCGGAAAAACCACGGCCCTTAATTATCTTATAGAAGAGGCTATCGACGAGGGAATTCTTCTTGGAGTCACTTCTACCGGAAGAGACGGAGAATCTCAGGATCTTGTAACGGGTACCGAGAAGCCGAGAGTATATCTTGATCAAGATATGATTGTGGCAGTGCCTACACTGCTTTATGACCTTGCCGACGCAGGCTTGGAAGTAATAAAAAAGACAAACTATTCAACTGCAATAGGTTCATTGCTTATATGCAGAGTTAAAGAAGCCGGATATGTACAGATTGCAGGTCCGGTAATAAATGCAGAACAAAAAAAATTGTGTGATGAAATGATTGGACTCGGATGTCAGCTTATTCTGATTGACGGGGCTATTGACAGAAAATCCATTGCGTCACCGGACACATCCGAAGCGATAATATTATCTACGGGTGCAGTTCTTTCGAGAAAACTGAACAAGGTAATCGAAGAAACAGCACATACAGTAAATCTCTATATGACGCCTGAACTTGAAAGTGGTCTTATAAGAGAATCTATAGAAGCCAATAATTTTGATGATAAGATTATGCTCCTAAATGACAAGGGCGAGGTTAGAAAGATGGATCTGGTAACAGGCTTAGGATCATCATCTGAGATTAACGGAGCCATTAAGGAGGATACTAAATATATATATATTCCGGGAGCCTTTACTAAGAGTGTTATTTCAAACATTTCTCTAAATAAACTGAAACAGGTTGAGTTTATCCTGAAAGATCCGACAAAGATATTTGTCAATGTCATGGACTGGGGCATATTCAGGAAAAAAGGCCTGAGGGTCAGAGTTTTGAAAAATATTGATATAGCAGCCATAACCGTAAATCCATGGGCTCCGGCAGGGTACACCTTCGACAACAGATTGCTTCTTGAAGAAATGCAGAAGGCAATACCTGATGTTCCTATTATAGACGTAAGGATGTAATTATGATACAAGGCAAAAACAGAAGATTAGCAAATGAAAAAACCAGAAAAGAAACCGGTCTTGAATATGTAATGAATCATCTTGATCTGAACACTCCCTTCGGCAAGGCAAAGAGAAAGGAAATAAGACCTTATTATCCGGGGGAAGAAGAAGAACTTCGCAGAGAACTTGATCGCGTCGAGCAAATGGTTATGTTTATTAAGCAGAACAAGATATTGACCGACAAGATCAAAGAAGTCTTTATGGAAGTAAAGGATATGTCACTCACCGTTGAAAACAGCAGTTCCGCTGTTCTTTCAACTGTAGAGCTCTTCGATATAAAGTCGTTGCTTCTTCAGATGAGGCAGATCAGAAAGCTTACAATAGAACATGAAATAGGTGACTACAAAGGCTCTCACTGTATTGCCGAATATGTGAATGAAAACAGAATTCCTGAGGATGATGAAAAGTACAAGGCTGCCGAAGGAGAAAAAACAGTTGAAACGGTGCCTGAAGAATATTTCCTGGAAGATACGGAAGAACTTTTAGATGCGCTTGACCCTCGAGGTGACAGGCTTAATACATTTTATATCTATGATGAATTCAGTCCACTTTTAGGTGAATACAGAAAAAAGAAAAGAGAAATCGAGCTTCTCATAAGAAAAGAACAGAAGAAAAAAAGAGAGGATTTAAGAAAAGAGCATGGCGTGATGCTTACTCCTAAATTTGATATCGTAGTCGCAAAATCTCATCCGGATTTTGAAAAAATCAAGAATCTTAAAGAACTTGAGATTACGGATCAGGATTATATGAGCGTAACCATGCAGCTTAGACCTACCGAAGAAATCTATGCATCAATGGCTGAAATTGAGCAGATCAATTCAGATATAGAAGTTGAAGAAGAACGAATCAGAAAAGAATTGTCTCTTGAGATTTCAAAAAAGAAAGATGTGATTTCAGAAAACTGCGACAAAATAGGAAGATTGGACTTGGCTCTTGCCAGAGCAGATTATGCTATTGTACATAACCTGACAAAGCCTGAAATTACAGAAGAACATATAGTCGAATTTGAAGACGGCAGAAATATCCAGGTTGAGGATATAATCAAAGCAAAAGGAAAAACCTACTGTCCGGTGTCGCTGTCATTGGCGGATGGAGTTACCCTTATCACCGGCGCCAACATGGGAGGGAAAACAGTATCTCTTAAGCTTGCCGGCCAGGTTCCTATACTGGCGCAGTATGGATTCTTCGTTCCGGCTGTAAAAGCTAAGATAGGACTGTCAAATTATATGCAGATTCTTATCGGAGATTCACAGTCTGTAGAACGAGGACTGTCGAGTTTCGGTTCTGAGATGGAAGAACTAAAGGAAATATTAGATAAAGGACAGGATCGCAGTCTCATACTCATAGATGAGATTGCATCGGGAACTAACCCTACAGAGGGAACGGCACTGACCAAAAGTCTTGTCGATTATTTAATAGAAAAACCGTATATTTCCCTGATTACGACGCATTTTGAATCTGTAACTGGGCGTGAAGGTGTTGTAAATATGCAGGTAAGAGGACTTGCCGACTGCAATTTTGCATCGCTGAAAAGTGAAATACAGAGGGCAAATCGCCGTGGCAGGATAAATATAATTTCGAAATACATGGATTATCGTCTGTGCAGAGTAGAAAACGAGACGCAAGTACCCAAGGATGCTCTGAGGATAGCTGCTATGTTAGGTCTTGACAAAGCAATTATCGAAGGAGCGAAAAAATATATCAGATAAGGAGAAAAAGGATGAAAAGCAAACTAAACCTTGATCCAAAGGTTGTTGACAGTGCGCGTCAGCATGCTGCAAACATCGCTCATGACATGCAGGAGTTCATTGAGCGCCACACAACTGTATCAACAGAAAGAACAATCGTTAGACTTCTGGGTGTTGACGGTGTCGATGATGTCGATACACCGCTTCCGAATGTTGTTGTTGATCAGTTAAAGGAAGCAGGTGCTCTGCCTACAGGTGCAGCCTACTGGATTGGAAACGCAATTGTTCAGACCGGTAAAGAACCGCAGGAAATTGCTGAAGAAATATCAGCAGGAAAATTAGATATTACAAAGCTTCCTACATGCACAATGGAAGAAGCTGCAGCTGCCCTTCAGCCTGCAATAAAGAAAACTTTTGAAAAAATCGACATGCAGAAGGCTAAGCGTGAAGAGTATCTCAAAACTATCGGTGAAGGTCCTGAACCGTACATCTATGTTATCGTAGCTACAGGTAATATTTATGAAGACGTTGTTCAGGCTCAGGCAGCGGTAAGACAGGGAGCTGACATCATAGCAGTAATAAGAACTACTGCACAGTCACTTTTGGACTACGTGCCTTACGGTCCTACAACAGAAGGTTTCGGCGGAACATACGCTACACAGGAAAACTTCAGAATCATGAGAAAAGCTCTTGACGAAGTAGGTGAAGAAGTTGGAAGATATATCAGACTTTGTAACTATTCATCAGGAATGTGCATGCCTGAAATCGCAGCAATGGGCGCTCTGGAAAGACTTGATGTAATGCTTAACGATGCTATTTACGGAATCCTCTTCAGAGATATCAACATGCAGAGAACTCTGGTTGACCAGTTCATGTCCAGAGTAATCATAGGATACTGCGGAATCATATTCAACTCAGGAGAAGATAACTACCTGACTACAGACGATGCTATTGAAGCTGCCCACACTGTAACTGCTTCTCAGTTCATCAACGAACAGTTCGCTGTACTTGCTAACATTCCGGAAGAACAGATGGGTCTCGGACATGCTTTTGAAATGGATCCTAATACAGAAGACGGATTCCTCTTAGAACTTGCACAGGCTCAGATGGCAAGAGAAATCTTCCCTAAGGCAAGACTGAAATACATGCCGCCTACAAAGTTTATGACAGGAAATATATTCAGAGGTCATCTCCAGGATGCATTGTTTAACTTGGTAACAGTATGGACAAACCAGTCACTTCTGCTTACAGGAATGTTGACAGAAGCAATTCATACTCCTTTCATGCAGGACAGATATCTTGCTATAGAAAACGCAAAATATATATTCAACAATTGCAGACATATAGGAGATGAAATTGAATTCAAAGAGGGCGGAATCGTTCAGAGCCGTGCTCAGGAAGTTTTGGCAAAGGCCGACAATCTCCTTGCAGAAGTTGAAAAAGAAGGTCTTTTCTCAACAATTGAAAAGGGTATATTCGGCGGCGTAAAGCGTCCTTTCGATGGCGGACACGGTCTGGAAGGCGTTTGCAGCAAGGGTGAAAACTACTTCAACCCATTCATTCCACTGTTTATGGATCATGAGTAAGGAGGTACGAAGGCAATGACGGAAAATAAGACAGCTACCAATCAGGTAGATTTAACATGCGTTAAGCCATACGGTGACGCTTTAAATGACGGTAAAGTTCAGCTTTCATTCACTCTTCCGGTGCCTTACGGTGAAGAGGCGGAAGAATGTGCAAAGCAGTATGCAAAGAAATTGGGATTAGACGAACCGAATGTGGCATACTATTGTGAGCTTACAAAAGGATATACATTCTTCAATGTTTACGGTTCAGCTCAAGCTACTATCGATTTCACAGCTATAAATGTTCCGAAGGTAGAAGGAACTGTTATGGATCGTGTTGAATGCGGAGACTGGATTGGTGAGCATGTAGGCAGAGATATCGTAGTAGTAGGTGCATCCATAGAATCTGATGCTCACACTGTAGGTATCGACGCTATAATTCAGATGAAGGGATTCCACGGTCACTTCGGTCTTGAAAGATTTAAGAATGTAGTTGCATATAACATGGGTTCACAGGTTCCATGTGAAAAGCTTATTGCGAAGGCTAAAGAAGTAAATGCAGATGCTATTCTGGTTTCTCAGACTGTAACTCAGAAAGATATCCACATCAAGCAGCTGACTCAGATGATTGAGCTTGTAGAAGCAGAAGGTCTTCGTGATAAAGTTATAATGACTTGCGGAGGACCGAGAATCTCTCATGAACTGGCTCAGGAACTTGGATATGATGCAGGCTTCGGACCGGGAAAATATGCTGAACATGTAATGTCCTATGTTATGCAGGAAGTTGTTAAGAGAGGCTGGCAGGATAAGGCTGATATAGCTGAGCGCTAAAAATAAATGTGAAGCAGGCGCATTGACATTAAACTTAAATTGCAGTAGAGTATATATTGTGAATATATAAGCAAATTTTAAGAAAGGTGATATATAACATGATTAACAAAGTAATGACTGCGGATGAAGCAGTTGCCGGCGTAAAAGACGGTATGACCATCATGGTGGGCGGATTCTTGGGAACAGGTTCTCCGGAAGTTTTAATGGACGCTCTGGTAAGAAAAGGCGTAAAGCATCTTACTGTAATTGCAAATGACGGCGGACTTGATGCAGGACAGCCTGCCGGCGAATTCGGCGGAAAAACTGCAAGAGGCGTTGGTAAGCTTCTGGAACACCACATGGTAGACCATATAATAGCTTCACACCTCGGTGTAAACCCTAAGCTTAACGAGCAGTTTGCTGAAGGAACTCTTAAATACACACTGGTTCCACAGGGAACACTTGCAGAAAAGATCAGAGCAGCAGCTTATGGCCTTGGCGGAGTGCTGACTCCTACAGGAGTAGGTACACCTATGGAAACAGAAGTTGACGAGCTTGGAAGAAAGAAAGAAGTTGTAGTAATAGACGGCAAGAAATATCTTCTTGAGATGCCGCTTCGTGCAGACTATTCTTTCATAAGAGCTTCTGTAGCTGATAAATTCGGTAACTACTATTGTACAAAAGCAACTAAGAACTTTAACTATGTAATGGCAGGCGCTTCTGATCATACTATCATAGCACCTGAAAAAATAGTTGAAATAGGTGAGATTGATCCTGATATGTTTGCAGTTGCAGGCGTACTGGTAGATGCTATTGCGGAAGGAGAAAAACCATGGCAGATTTAAAAGCAAGAATAGCAAAGAGATGTGCAAAAGAATTCAAAGACGGTGAATTCGCAAACTTGGGAATAGGTCTTCCTACAATGGTAGCAGACTACATTCCTGAAGACATCATGGTTACATTCCACTCCGAGAACGGATTCGCAGGAATCGACGCAATTGCCGATGAATCCAACTTAGATGTCGATATCATCAACTCAGGTGGTACTTATGTAACCGCAGTTGAAAGAGTTAAATATTTCGATACAGCAGAGTCTTTCGGTCTCGTAAGAGGCGGACATGTAAGAGCTACTGTTTTGGGTGCTATGGAAGTTGCCGAAAATGGAGACCTTGCCAACTGGATCGTACCGGGCAAAAAAGTTGCAGGTATGGGCGGTGCTATGGACCTCTGCACAGGTTGCCCTGAAGTTATTATCGTAATGCTTCACACTCAGAAAGGTAACCCTAAAATCCTTAAGAAATGTACTCTTCCGCTTACAGCAGAAAAGTGTGTTTCCAAGATTATCACAGAAATGGGCGTAATGGAAGTCAGAGAAGACGGTATCTGGGTAGTAGAACTTCACCCTGATTACACTAAAGAAGACATCCAGGCAGCTACAGGCTGTGAACTTCACTTTGACCCTAACATGAAGGCAATGGAAGAAGACTAAAATGATTAAGAGACCTCCTGCTCAGGAGGTCTCTTGTTTTGTATGCACTTTTAGGGTGAAGCCTATGCTTCACCCTTTGCTTTTATAAAATCAATTCCTTTTTGAGTTATATGTGAGCCTGCCCGCCCTGCTCCTGAATCTATAAGGCCTTGAGCCTTCAGGAAGGCCATTTGCTTCTTTAATATCCCCTCTCCTATGTTAACCCCTTTTTCTGATAATTTTTGAGATATAACCTTTCTTCCTGCTCCTGAAAACGGAGTGGAGCAAGATGCGACTGCTTTAAGTATATGAATACGGATATCATCCTCACTCATAGAAAGGTTAATATCGGCGAAGTTTTCGTATATGGCTGATGTATTTGAAATAGCATCGGGAGCATGGTTTGCTTCCTTGCACAGATAATCAGGCAGCTTGTTTAATATTTTGTAATAGGAAGCTACATTTTCAAGTTCCCTGACATTTCCCGGCCAGCTGTGTTTCAGTAAAATATTCTTCTCAGATGGAAGCAAGTTGTTGTAATGTTTGCCTAAAAAACCGCAAAGCAGAGGCATTATATCATCTTTTCGTTCTCTTAGAGGAGCAATATTTAAAGATATTACATTAAGTCTGTAAAAAAGATCGCTTCGGAATTTGCCTTCGGCTACTTTTTTCTCTAAATTTGCATTGGTAGCTGCTATAATTCTTGTATTTATATTTATTATTTTGCCGCTGCCTATACGCATAATCTGTTTTTCCTGAAGAACTCTAAGCAGACTGGCTTGCAGCGTCGGTGAAATATCGCCTATTTCATCAAGAAAGATAGTTCCGTGCTGAGCATGTTCAAAGAGACCTAATTTTCCGTTTTTTTTGGCACCTGTAAAGGAACCTTCATCATATCCGAAAAGTTCGCTTTCAAGCAGAGCTTCAGGTATAGCTGCACAGTTGACAGCCACAAAAGGATAATTTTTCCTTTGAGAGTAGTTGTGTATGGATTGTGCCAAAAGTTCCTTGCCTGTACCGCTTTCTCCGCGAATAAGAATCGTATAGTTTGACGGAGCGACTTTTTTTGCGGTATTTATGCATTGATGCATCTGATAAGAAGTGCTTACTATATCGCTGAACTGATGCTCTGCATAAAATCCGGTTTGTTTAAGATGACGGCTGAGGTTGTTTTCGTCTTTTCGCAAGTCTCTCTCGTTTTGAAATATAAGACAGCATCCTATGGAATTGTTCACAAGGCATATGTCTATTTTTTCAGTTAGATAGTTACTGCCGTTTAAAAATACAAGCTCGCCGTCAAAAGAAGCTGTGTCAGCAAGTTTCTTTGGCAGGAATTCGGACTGTATAAACTTCTCTTCTTGACTGAGATTGAATATATTGTAAGCCGTTTCGTTTATATAATGTATGTTGTCGGCACTGTCTAAAAGTATTATGGCCCTGGAGGATTCATCAACTACATTGCTTATCATTCGGTCTTTTAAGATATTGCTCAGATAGCTGTTTATATAGTTTGTACCCGTGTCCATATCTTCTTTGATTTTTTCTATAAGGTTGTTGTATACATGTTCACTTTTTAAATCCAAAAGAGAAATTACTTTGTGAAATGTTTCGAAGCTTACCTCCCTGTTGTGAATATTATATACATTTGGGATGTGTTCAGGTACGAGCTCTTCGGAGTCAATGGTTACTATGGCAGTATCGAAGTCATCGTAGCCGCCTGCTTCATAGATATCTTTTTCAAAAGGAAACAGACTCAGATGACCTATACCCAGCTCAAATATCATATACATGGTCTGAAGCGTGCTTTCTCTTGAATCGTTTACTATAAGAACTTTAGTGCCGGCAGGAATATCCATTATCGGTTTAAGATATTTCTGCTGTATGCTTCTTGTGATTACAATTACTTTAGAAAAATTATCTATATGTCCTACCAAGTCATTTAGCATTTCTTCGTAGCATACAATGTATGCATCTGCATTTATTTTATAGTTGGGTGAGAATTCATTTGTATAGTAATTGGTTATATTAACATAGTCTCCTAAGATTTTATAAAAGTTATCTTCTATATAATTTATTGCTCTTTGATTATCACGATCCCTGTAAAATATTGCTAAATTCTTCATATCAAATACATCCTTTGAAATATATCTTCATAACTGACGTTTTAATCATTTTAGTACACGGAAATGTTTGTTGTCAATAGAATCGTTATGGCATGAAGTTTGCATTTGATATGAGCAGCAACTTAATATAAGGAGGAGGGAAAATGAAAAAAGTTGCATTAGTGACCGGTGCTGCTGCCGGCATAGGTCAGGCTATAGCATTAGAATTTTCTAAGGCAGGATATCTTGTATATGCCAATGCAAGAAGCAAGGAAAAGCTTCTTAAAACACTTGAAATGGGCAAAGAATATGATATAAGGCCGCTGATATTTGATGTTCGAGATCTGGAAAGTGTTAAGAAAAGCATTTCTGAGCTGGAAAGAATCGATTGTCTTGTCAATAATGCAGGTGTAAGCATAAAAAACAAGGCGATAGAAAAATTTGATGAGGATGACTGGGATCTAACGCTCTCGACAAATGTAAAGGGATACTTCTTTGTAGCCCGGTATGCGCTGGAGAAGATGAGCAAAGGATCGTGTATCATAAATATGTCATCCGGAGCAGCAAAGACGGGAGGCGATTTTGTATCGATTCCGTATTCGACTTCAAAAGGTGCCATCAATTCTCTGACAATATCTCTTGCAAGAGAACTTGCAAAGGTCGGAATAAGAGTAAACGCAGTGTCACCGGGCTTTGTAGATACTGCTATGCTTGAAGTAAACGGGTTGCCTGCGGAGTATTACAATTCGGTGATTCCGATAGGAAGAGTAGGAAAACCTTCGGATGTTGCCAATATGGTGGTGTATCTGGCATCGGATAAGGCTGACTTTATAACCGGTCAGATAATTGAAGTAAATGGTGGAGATATAATGGGATAAACAGGATAAATGGCAAAATCCCATTGTTCCCAAAATGATTAAAAAAGAGAGGATAAAAAAATGAAAGAAAAAAATGCGGGGGGTACTCCCAATATTACATTTGGCAAAGCTTTAATTTGTATAATCGGACTTATAATTGTTTTGTGCTTAGGTTTTGCAGTAATTGGTTTTGATACTAAAGTTACATTTTTGATGGCCTCTGTAGTAGTTGGCATATTCCTTGTAGCCTACGGATATAAGCTTGAACAGGTAATGGGATGGTATGCTGACGGATGCAGAGGAGCGATTGATGTTATTCTTATTCTTATGAGTGTAGGCGTGGTAATAGGTACATGGGTTGCTTCAGGTACAATTCCTACAGTTATTTATTACGGTCTTAAGATGCTTACACCGACAACATTTATGATTATCGGATTCCTCCTTTGCTGTCTTGTATCTTTCTTTGTAGGAAGTTCATATTCGACACTTGCTACTCTTGGAGTTGCCTTTATAGGAATAGGTACAGGTCTTGGAATGAACCTTGGGCTTGTTGCAGGAATGGTTCTTTCGGGAGCAATGTTCGGTGACAAAATGTCTCCGTTTTCCGATACTACAAATCTTGCGCCGGCAGTTTCCGGAACTACAGTATATAAGCATATAGGCTCGATGATATACACTGTTGTTCCTTCTTTGGTAATATCCTTTGTTCTTTATACAGTGCTTAGTATGAATGTAGATACTCACAATGCAGAGCTTGGGCTTGTGGATGAAATGATGTCAGGACTTGACGCCAATTTCAATATCACACCGGTTCTGTTTATAGTTCCTGTATTCGTACTGGCTCTGGCTCTGTTTAAGGTTCCTCCTGTAGTTGCAATGCTTTCAAGCGGACTGCTTGCAGTAATAATGGGCGGAATAACTCAGGGTGATTATGTTGACTTGATAACGCTTATAAATTCAGCAGGAATAGGCTTTTCGATAGAAACAGGAGTGCCTGATCTTAATACACTTCTTAACAGAGGCGGAATAATATCTATGATGGAAGTAGTTGCATGGACTCTTCTTACTCTGGGCATGGGACATTGTCTCAAAGAGGGTGGAATTTTAGATGCATTCCTGCAAAAACTTTTGGTTGTCATCAAGAAGCCTAAACATTTGGTTATTACAACTCTCTTGTTCTCGCTGGTTACTGCATGTTTGACTGCTTCACAATACCTTGCTATAATGCTTCCGGGAATGCTTCTCAAAGATCAGTATACTAAATTCAAGCTGGATAAAAAGGTTCTTTCAAGAACTTTAGAGGATGGAGGTACTATGTTCTCGTTCCTGATTCCATGGGATACAGCAGGTATTTACACGGCGTCTGTTTTAGGAGTTGCAACGGTTACATATGCACCTTATGCATTCCTGCTTTGGATAAACCCTATAATCGCAGCTATATATGCACTTATAGGATTTGCACAGTTCAAGGATAATGGCGATGATGAAAAAAAAGAAACAGAAGCGATTGCAAATTAGGAGGTTAAAATGCAAAAGTTAGGAAAAGTTAATTTGCCGGAAGGCAAGAAAATAGCAGTAAATTTGGGATTTGATTTTGATTCCTCATCAGTATGGATGGAATCATACGGAAAAGTTTCACCTGTATACACATCAAGAGGTGAGTTTGGTGCGGAAGTCGGTGTACCGAGAATTCTCAACCTTCTGGATAAATATGATATAAAATCAACATTCTTTATTCCGGGACATACCATTGATACTTATCCAGATGTATGTAAAGAAATACTTGCAAGGGGGCATGAAATAGCTCATCACGGCTATGTTCATGAGGACCCTACAGATTTGCCAATTGAAGAGGAGGAAGCTATATTTGTAAAAGGACTTGAGGCGCTTGACAGAATAGGGGTAAAACCTATGGGATATAGAAGCCCCGGATTTGATTTCAGCCCTAATACTATGAATTTACTTGAAAAACATGGTATTAAATATGACAGCAGCCTTATGGGGCAGGATTTCTTCCCTTATTGCCCGGCACCTTGTAAAGTTAATTTTGACAAAGGCAATGAGTTCGGGGAACCTGCAAATCTGGTTGAAATGCCGGTATCATGGTATATGGATGATTTTCCTCACTCAGAGTTTATAATGACGAGAACGGGAATGAAGCCGCAGAGCCAGATTTTTGAGATATGGACTGGAACATTCGATTACGGTGTGGAAAATGTTGAAAACGGAATGTTAAGTGTTGCAATGCACCCGCAGGTAGTTGGAAGAGCACATAACATAGCAATGCTTGAAAAGTTCATAAATCATGTAATTGATTGCGGTGCATGGCTTGCACCATTTGCTGAAATATATAAAAAAATTGAGTTTTAGACAATTTTGCGAAAGAGGCGGTTTTGCCTCTTTCGCAGACTTTAGAAGATAATGGGGAAAATATTGTGGACAGACTATACTATAACGGAAAGATTTATTCTATTGATAATGAGAACAGAAAATATACTGCTTTAGGTATAGAAAAAGGGAAGATTGCTTTTCTGGGAGATGATAAAGAGGCTCTTGCTATTGATGCAGATGAAAAAATAGATCTGAAAGGAAAAACGGTATTGCCCGGATTTGTGGATTCGCACCTTCATATGCTTAATTATGCATTCGTAAAGCAGTCTTATATAATGCAGAGTGCAAAGTCCATAGAGGAAATAATAAGAGCCGGCAGGGAAATCGCAAAAACGATGAGTGGAGAAAATCCAGAGAAATGGATATATGGCCGTGGCTGGAATGAGGTTAATTTTACCGATGAAAAGAGAGACCTTACAAGGTTTGATCTTGACCGCATTTCCACGGACAGACCGATTCTGTTCATTCGTGTATGTGGTCATAAAGCAGCAGTAAATTCAAAAGCATTAAAAATTATTATGGCTCTTGAGCAGACTGAGGATTACATAGAGCAGATAGATGAAGAAAACGGAATTCTTACAGAGGCGTCGGTAAAACTTTGCTATAATGCGATGAAAGAACCATCGGTAGAGCAAATTAAAGATATGATTTTATCAGCGCAGAGGGATTTGAATGCTGCCGGCATAACAGGAGTAGAAACAGACAATTTTCTTTCTCTTCCGGGCAGAAACAGCTATAGAATAATGACTGCATACAAAGAACTTGAGAATGAAAATAAACTTACTTTGAGAGTAAGAGAACAAGCTTCTTTCACTGCATTTGAACATATGAGGAAGTTTATAGATGACGGAAATACAACAGGAAACGGCGGTGAGTACTATAAAATAGGGCCTGTAAAACTTTACGAGGATGGCTCTCTTGGTGCAAGGACTGCTTTGATGAACAGCTGTTATACAGGAACGGATACGTACGGAGTTGCAGTGCATGATCGTGATGATATATATTGCATGGTAGATTATGCTTATAAAAGCAACATGCAGGTTCTGGTACATGCCATAGGAGACAAGGCATCTGATATGGTAATGGATGCTTATGAAAGGTCTGTACAAAAATATGGGAAGCGGGATGCAAGGCTTGCAATAAATCATTTGCAGATTGTCAGCAGCAATTTATTCGACCGCATGAAAAAGTATGATGTATTGGCATATATACAGCCGCTGTTTGTTGCCAGCGATAAAAACATAGTTGCAGGGCTTGTTGGAAATGAAGCAGAAGAACGTTCATATATGTGGAAGACCATGCTGAAAAAAGGTCTGATATGCTGCGGCGGCTCTGACTCGCCGGTAGAGGATTTTGATATTCTGTCTAACATTCAAATTGCAGTTACAAGAGATGCTTTGAATGAAAAAACAGAAGGCTGGTATCCGGAACAGAAGCTTACGGTAGAAGAGGCAGTGAGGCTGTTTACGATAAATAATGCATACGGTGCATTTGAGGAAAACAGAAGAGGAAGCATTGAAATAGAAAAGGATGCAGACCTGACTGTACTTTCAGACGATATATTTGAAGCTGATCCTCATGAAATTTCAAGGATAAAGATTGCAGCTACCATAGTAGCAGGCAGAACTGTTTATGAAGCATAGTAAATATCAGTCATTAAAGCAATATGGTTTTAGAAATTTGGGAGGAAAAACGAAATGCCTTTGGCTAAGTTTGACTTTGCAGGCGTTATGCTTAATCCTTTTGTTTTGATGTTTTTAACCGTTATAGCAGGATTGCTTTTCGGAAAAATAAAATTCGGGAAATTCAGCTTCGGAAGTTCGGGAGCACTTTTTGCCGGATTGGCAATAGGGTGGGCTGCTTATACATTTGCAGATAAAATATATAATACAGGAAATGAGGCAGCCGCAGGATATAAAGCGGCTGCACAGATATTGGAGGTTAATGGCGGAAAAGTAATAAATTCTTATTTTTTTACTACAGCTCTTATAATTTTTGTGGCTGCTATAGGTCTGCTGGCGGCTAAAGACCTTGGAATAGTTATAAAAAAATATGGCGGCAAGTTTATAGCTTTAGCCGTACTGATAACATTTGTGGGAGCAGTGGCTACATACGCCTGTACTGCGTTTTGCGGCGGGACTAACTCATATGCGGTTACGGGAGTTTATACGGGTGCTATGACAAGTTCTCCGGGACTTGCTTCCGCTCTTGAAACAGCAAGTGTACATGCTTCTGAGGTTGCAGAAGATTACCCGGAATATACCGATGAGGAAAAGCAGGATGTAATTGATGTGCTTGCTCTTAATGATAAATATAAGGGGATAAAAGTTTCAGAAACGAAAACCCTTACCGATGAAATGAAAAGGGACTACATAAATCAGGCAACAGCACAGGTCGGCATAGGCTCTGCCGTAGGTTATCCTTTTGGAGTAATAGTAGTAATTTTGGCAGTTAACTTTCTCAATGTAATATTTAAGTTTGATGTCGAAGAAGAAAGAGAAAGATATATCAAGGATATGGCATTAGCCCGCAGGACCGGAGGCGTAAAAGAAATACCGGAAACACCGTTTAATATAATTTCTTTCGCTGTTGTATGCTTCCTTGGTTACATAATAGGGTCTGTAAAACTGTATATGGGACCGTTGGGGTATGTAAGTCTTGAATCTACAGGAGGCGTTCTTATAAGCGCACTGGTTCTGGGATATATAGGGGAAATAGGTCCTCTGTCATTTAGAATGGACAGTAAAACTCTAACAGTAATCAGGGAACTTGCATTGAGCTTCTTCTTGTCGGTAGTAGGATTGAACTATGGATATGGAGCTGTAGACGCAGTAATGGGCGCCGGAATGGTTTTGGCGCTTGTAAGCTTAATTGTCGGATTTATTGCAGTAATGGTGGGATTTGTTGTCGGAAGATATGTTTTTAAGCTTAATTGGATAATTCTTTCTGGCGCTATATGCGGCGGTATGACTTCAACTCCCGGTCTTGGTGCGGCTACTGAGGCTGTAGGAAGCGATGATCCGGGGGCAGGCTATGGTGCGACATATCCTTTTGCGCTTTTAGGTATGGTGATTTTTTCGATAATATTAAACAAACTTCCTATGCTTTAAGTGAGTTAAAAATTTACAAATCAGGCTCTGATATGTTCTTTTTTTGATAAATTTCCACAAAATCATCACAAAATCCTCAAAAAATGACGGCTGCTGAGCTTCGAAAGCGTTGAAAACAAGCCATTTCTTTGACTTTTTGCTTTTCATGTGCTAAAATAAACAGGTCACATAGAAAAGGAGGAATTATGGTAGACAAACCAAAAGGTAGGACCGAAAACCTCATTGATGGCTTTTTTAAACTGTGTGGTAAAGTTGCCGGAGTAATAGGCAAAAGAACGGAAAAACACAGAAATGCAGTTCATGGATTTAATGAGAGACATCCGAGGATTTCTAGGACCATTGTGGTTTCAGTCTGCATCGTAGTGCTTGGAGCATTGATTGTAGGTTTTACTAAACCTAAGCTGGTGACAGTAAATATAGATGATTCCAACGGAATTACAACCACTCAATATGAGACGACAAGCATGAGGGTAGACAGTTTTATTGAAAACCACCAAATTGACTATGTATACGGGCAGGATGTTATAGACACAGAGCTATATTCCGGAATTTCCGATAATATGGAAATTAACATCCGCAAAGCAGTTCAGATTCCTGTCACGGCTGATGGAAAGACAGAGGTAGTGACTATTTTGCCAATGACGGCAGAGGAACTTCTAAAGGAGCTTGATATAAAGGTTGGAGAAAAGGATATAGTGGAGCCGGCCTTGGATCACAAGCTTCAAAAGGGCGATGAGCTTTGCGTAAAACGGGTTACGACCGATATTGCTGTAGAGGAAGTTACGACCGATTATGAGATAAGGTATGTGGCGGATTACAGTATGAGCATAGGAAAAACAGCAGTTGTTCAGGAAGGAGCGACGGGAATAGTTCAAAACACATATGATGTTGTTTTTGTCGATGGAGCAGAATCGTCAAGGACTCTTAAGGAAACAGAGGTTTTAAGGCAGAAGCAGGATACTGTTATATCATATGGTATGAACATTTCATCCGGAATTCCTTCCGGACTTCAGTACAAAACTAAGATAAGCGGGGTAAAGGCGGTTGCTTACAACTTTTCCGGAAACCCCAAGGGCGCATATGGCTTGCCTTGCGCCTACGGAACTTGTGCCGTTGATAAAAATGTGATTCCGTTAGGGTCACTTCTTTACATCGAAGGCTATGGGTATGCTGTGGCTAATGATGTCGGAACAGGTATAAAGGGTAATATTGTAGACCTTTATATGGAAGATTCAAGACAATGTGGCGTATGGGGCGCAAGAACCGTAAATGTATATGTGATAAGATAAAAATATAGCTGCCGGTATCGGCAGCTATATTTTTATCTTTGGTTATTTAAGATGCTTAGATATTAAGTCTATAAAGACCGGTATGTATTCGGATTTAGGGAAAATGGCTCTTGCCATTGTTTTGTTTCCTCCGCCTTTTCCCCCGTAAATGGAAGCGTTTTCTTTTACCAATTTGCCACAGTCTGGAGTATCCTTGCTCTTAGATGCGCAGAGAAAGACGGTATTGGTTGGATTGTGTACCAAGAATACAATTTTTGGAATGGATTCACTTATTTCTCGTGCGATAGAAGACAAATCATCAGGTGAAAGCAGGTTGTATTCTTTGAAGAGAAGATTTTCCGAACAAGGCTCTTTAGAAAGAACAGCTGATTTCAGTTCTGCCTTGATTGAAGATACTTCACGCAAAATCACTTCTTTTTTTAGCATGTGAAGGCTGTTTCTGATTTCTTGATTTTTTGTCTGCTGAGACTTGAATTTATCAATTAAATCACCTTCACCGGCTGACAGACTGTTTGCAAGAGCAGTCATAGTATCATACTGATAGCTCATTTTTTTGAATGCTCTCTTACCTGCTTCAAAATATATTCTGAACATACCCTTGTTACTTTCGATTTTGTATATTTTTATAAGACCTACCTGCCCTGCGGTTGCCGGATGAGTTCCGCAGCATGCAACGCAGTCTGCAGGATTATCAACGGAACCGACACATACGATTGATATATCTTTCTCCAGTGTAAGAGCTTTTCTTAACGGAAGGTTTTCTGCTTCTTTTTTTGTATCAAAATGGCGGGTTATTACAGGAAGGTTATTCCAGATGACCTCGTTAGCGGCTAATTCTGCATGTTTGGCCATTTCCCATGTAATCTTGTTAAATTCAGGCATTTCTTCAAGGCTTATATCTATTGTCATATAGTCGTCACCCATATGAAAACCACGGTTGACGCCGCCGAACTCCCTGAAAAATATGCCGCTTAGTATATGTTCGCCGCAATGGCGCTGCATATTGTCAAAACGATGTTCCCAATCGATGGAAAGACTGACCGCATCACCGGCTTTAAGGTCTTCGGCAGAGCAGGCAAGCTGATGATAAATATCGTTGTCATATTCATAGACATCAACTACATCTATGTCTGATATACGACCCATGTCACAGCTTTGTCCGCCCCCTGTCGGGAAAAATATCGTCTGATCAAGAGTAATCAGCGTCTTATCGTCTATTTGCGAAACGGAAGTTACCTTGGCTGAACATTCTTTAAGGTAAACATTTTCTTTGAATAATCGTTTAACTTTCATGTTGCGAAACTCTCTCTCCGGTTTTTAAATTTGTTGGTATTTCTTATTGTAGTTTTTTTTGGTAAAAAAGTCAATCACCGCAGTATTATGCAAAAATGACATATCGTACAAGTTACTTTGCGTATGATAAAATGGGAATTTCATAAGGGAGGGGATTATGAAGCGATTGAAATTGGTGATCGGAACAGTATTTACATTAAGCATATTGTTTTGCAGTGCAGTTTTATGGAACGCAGATATAAACAGAGACAGCAGTAAAACCGAGATATCGTCTGCTGCAAATGTAAAATACGGAGAAGAGCCGGTAATTGTGATAGATGCAGGACATGGAGGAGTGGATACAGGCGCATCCGGCGATGACGGAACATCGGAAAAGGATATAAATCTTGCAATAGCCTTAGAGTTAAAGAAGATTATTGAGGAATACCCTGTGAAAGTTGTTTTGACGAGAGAAGACGGAGAAGAACTTCTTGAAGGATACGATGGCAGCGGTGGAAGGAAACGCTTTGACATGGAAAATCGCAAGAAAATTATAGACAGCAGTATGCCTACCGTTACGGTTTCCGTACACCTAAACAGTTTTCCGGCAGATGAGTCGGTATGCGGAGCACAAGTTTTTTATCCTGAGAGTCAGGATAAAAACACAGGCGAAATTTCCGAGAGATTTGCAGATTGTGTTCAGAAAAAGCTTAACGATATGAATCCGCAAAACGGAGATAAGGAGCCTATGACAAAAAACGACATATTTCTGTTTAAAAATATAGATACTCCGATTATTCTTGTTGAGTGTGGCTTTTTATCAAACATTGAAGAGCGAAACAAGTTGAAAACGACCGAATATCAGAGAACTCTGGCTGAGAGTGTATGGGCGGGATTAAACGAAAATTTGGCCCTTGAAAAGCATGAGAGTAATGAAATAGTAGATAGTGCGAACAAGGATAAAAAATAGATAAAAAAACTGTGGATAACTTTCTGTTGACAAATTTCAAAAAGCGTATACATGTTGAAAAATCAACAAAAATAGAGAAATGAGTTATCCACAGGCACATGTTGACAAAATTGTATACGATTCCGCATCCCCCTGTGGATAATGTCTATAGATGTTGGAAAATAAAGGACTGCATTATGTTGAAAAGTTTTTGATAACTTAAGAACAATAGTTGACATAAAACGACAAAATGTTACAATATACTCAAGAATTCAACAATGTAAAAATGGGATAATAGGAGGAGAAAAAATGGGGTATCCATATTATACTTATAGCTATAACTATGTGCTTGGACAGGCGCCGGGTATTATAATAGCTGTTTTGGCGGTAATTATATTAGCAGTAGTTTTGAACTTTACATTTTTGTCTAAAAAGAATGAGGGAAAGTATACGGGATTTTTAGGCAAGCTGTATAATTTTCTGTGCTTCAATAAATTCTATCTTGAAGAAATCCTGAAACTTTTATATGTGGTTTCCGCAGCGGTAATAACTCTGATAGGACTGTTTACTCTGTTTTTCGCTAATTTCATTGCAGGTCTTATATTTATTGTATGCGGAAATATAGTTATACGAATTATATACGAATTATCCATGATGTTTATTATTTTGTGCAGAAAAACTGTTTCCGTGGACAAGAAACTGGATAAAATTTCAAAATTTTACGGAGACGATTTTGATGATGATCCTGCTGAGCCTGAAAATGAAGCAGCAGAAGTTTTTGAAAAAGAAGGGTGCTCGGCAGAAGTGCCTGACGAGAGAGAGACTGATGATGTAGGGTGCGATTGCGAATGCGAGGAGTGCAGCTGCTGTGCAGGTGAGCCGGATGAGAGTATAAAAGAAGATGAGGGAGAACAGATTAACACTTCCGACAGGTAGTGATTGAGAATTTATATAATAAATAATGAAATTAAAAAAGGAGCTTCATGATAAATTGATGTAGGCCTATAGGACAAAAAGAGTTGGTGGTACCCTAGTCCCAATAACTAGGGTACT
>UQNJ01000005.1 GCA_900542295.1 uncultured Eubacteriales bacterium
GTACCCTAGTTATTGGGACTAGGGTACCACCAACTCTTTTTGTCCTATAGGCCTTCATCGCTAAGGAGAGTTTATCCAGTACAATCAATTTTAAGTTAAGACCTGCTGCCCTATTATGACCGGTTTTTCCGTCAGCAATGCTGTAAGTCCAAAATGCTTTCATATTATGTACCATTTTACCATATATATTGTAAATTAGTTACGGCTCTATCCTTTTATGCAGCACCCAAATATAAACTGTTCCTAAGATATATCTCTATAATCAAAAAAGTCTTCGGATCCAACCGAAGACTTTTAAATTCAAACAGTATCAATATTTAACTATTTTCTTAAGCTCAACCAGCCGCTCTGCATCCATAGGCGGAACGCCTTTTAATCTGTATCTTATACCTAATTTGCCGTATTTGTTCACAGCCATTGTATGATAGCCTAACAGTTCTACCTTATCTATATGCTTTATGCCTTTTATAAAGCCGTTTAAGGCCTCTATATCGGCTTCTGTATCATTTATATCAGGTACTACTACATTTCTTATCCAGACATGTCTGTCGTGCTTATTTATCACGTCTATGAGTTTAAACAGTGTATCCTGTTCTCTGCCGGTTATAATTTTAAACCTCTCGGGATCCGGATGCTTTATATCCAGTAAAACGAGGTCGCATTGATTTATAACTTCATCTGTATATTCATCAATATATGTGCCGCTTGTATCTACGGCTGTATTTATTCCCTTTTCTTTAAGGGCTTTTATGGCTTCTATGAGAAATTCTCCTTGCAGAAGAGGCTCTCCTCCGGAAAAGGTAACTCCACCCTTATCTCCGTAATAAGGCATCCCTCTTACAGCCCAGTGTACTATTTCATCTATTTCTATATCACGCCCGCCATCTTCATTCCAAGAATCGGGATTATGGCAATACAAACATCTTGCAGGACATCCTTGCATAAAAAATACAGTTCTTATGCCCGGTCCGTCAACAGCTCCAAATGTTTCGATGGAATGTAATCTGCCTTTCATTTCTGCCTCCTTGCCAATAGCATACGAGGTGCTCTCTAAGGGGCACCTCGTATCGCTTTTTAGCATTTTATTTTATCAAGGATTTATAGTCGTAATTATTATACGCTCTGGTGGAATGTTCTTGCGATAACTTCCTTCTGGTGGTTTTTGGACAGTGCATTAAATCTTACTGCATATCCTGATACTCTTACTGTCAAGTTAGGGTATTTTTCAGGGTTTTCATAAGCGTCTTCAAGAAGATCTCTGTTAAGAACGTTTACGTTCAGGTGGTGAGCTCCTCTATCGAAGTAACCGTTAAGCAGTCCAACGAGAGTAGTAGTTCTTTCGTCTTTTTCCTTACCAAGTGCAGCAGGAGTGATGGAGAATGTGTTGGAAACTCCGTCCTGGCAAGTATCCCAGTCAATCTTAGATACTGAGTTCAATGATGCTACTGCACCATGGCTGTCTCTTTCATGCATTGGGTTAGCACCAGGAGCAAACGGAGTGCCTGCTCTTCTTCCGTCAGGAGTGTTACCTGTCTTCTTACCATACATTACATTTGAAGTGATAGTAAGTACTGACAGAGTATGTACTGAATTTCTGTAGGTAGGGTGCTTTCTCAGCTCTTCTATTGTTCTTTCGGAAATCTTAACTGCGATATCGTCTACTCTGTCATCGTCATTTCCGTATTTAGGGAATTCACCTTCAGTTCTGAAGTCAACGATTACGCCGTTTTCATCTCTGATTGGATATACTTTTGCATATTTGATAGCAGACAGTGAGTCAGCTGCTACAGAGAAGCCTGCAACACCGAATGCCATAAGTCTCTTAACTTCTGAGTCAAGGAATGCCATCTGTGAACGTTCAAAGTCATACTTGTCATGCATGAAGTGAATGATGTTCATGATGTTTACATAAAGTTCGCACAGCCAAGCAAGGTAAATGTTGAATCTTTCCCAAGCTACATCAAAGTCGATAGGGCCGTCACCAACTGCTTCCATCTGAGGTCCTACATGTTCGCCTGTTCTTTCATCAATACCACCGTTCAGGCCTAAGAGCAGAATCTTAGCAAGGTTACATCTTGCTCCGAAGAACTGCATCTGTTCACCCATCTGAATAGCTGATACGCAGCAAGCGATGGAGTAGTCTTCACCGTATGCAGGTCTCATCTTGTCATCGTTTTCGTACTGAATTGAGTCAGTGTCTATTGAAACCTGTGCACAGAATCTCTTGAACGGATCAGGAAGGTCTTTTGACCAGAGAACTGTAAGGTTTGGTTCCGGAGCAGGTCCCAAATTGTACAGAGTCTGGAGTACTCTGAATGAGTTCTTTGTAACTTTATGTCTTCCATCCTTACCAACACCGCCGATACCTTCGGTAATCCACATCGGGTCTCCTCCGAAGAGTTCGTTGTATTCGTTAGTTCTCAGGTGTCTTGCAACTCTCAGTTTCAGGATATAGTCGTCGATGAATTCCTGAATCTGTTCTTCTGTATAAGTTCCGCGAGCAAGGTCTCTTTCCGCATAAATGTCGATAAATGTGGAAGTTCTTCCGATTGACATTGCAGCACCGTTTTCTTCCTTGATACCTGCAAGGTATGCGAAGTAAGTCCACTGGATAGCTTCCTTAACGTCTTTTGCAGGTCCTGAAATATCATAGCCATAAGCTTCTGCCATCTTCTTGATTTCCTTGAGGGCAGTAATTTCATTAGTGATTTCTTCTGCTGTTCTGATGTTTTCTTCGCTCATTACGTGTCTTGAAGCGATCATTTCGTGATCTTTCTTCTTTTCTTCGATAAGGAAATCTATACCGTAAAGAGCTGCTCTTCTGTAGTCGCCGATGATTCTTCCACGACCGTAAGCATCAGGAAGACCTGTAATAAATCCAAGGTGTCTTACCTGTCTCATTTCTTTTGAATATGCTTTGAATACTCCATCGTTATGAGTAGTTATATAGTCGAACATTCTGTCGATTTCTTCAGGAAGTTTTTCACCGTATTCAGCTACTTCTTCTCTTACCATCTTAATTCCGCCAAATGGGCAGATACCTCTCTTCAGAGGTTCGTCTGTCTGAAGACCAACGATAATATCTTTTCCAGGTACTATGTATCCAGGTCCGAAAGCATTGATTCTCATGATTCTGCTTGCGTCTACCTTTAAAGTACCGCCTGCTTTTCTTTCTGCTACAAGCAGTTCCTGCACTCTGTCTGAACATTCTTTTGTTCTTGCTGTAGGGCCTGCCAAGAAGCTTGCATCACCATCATATGGTTTGTAGTTAAGATGAATAAATTCTTCTACTGCAATGTTTTCTGTCCAGCTGCCTTCGACAAAGCCTTCCCACTCTTTTCTCATACTATACATCCTCCTAAAATTTGTTCCTTTTACCTTTTGTATATTGTATACAAATGTTGCTAATAAAAAATGGTTTACTCAACAATGTTCATTGATTTCGTTAAGAACATAACAGTTTCACCATGTCTATAATATACCCGTGTATACATGGTAGTCAAACATTTTTTTGATTTTTTTTTGCATTTTTTTCAGTACACAAAAATGTCTTTTATTCCCAGCATTTCAATGCATGCAGCTCCATAAAAATTTATCTTATCAATGGAATAACAGTTAAAGGTTTTTTTGAAATTATTTACTCATAAAACCCTCTTTTTCATGTCATACTACAAATGGAGGAACAAGTATGACGGACAATTTTTTGTTAGATATTCTTAACAGCTTATGGCAGATAATTTCAATAATTCTTCATGCCCTTTCCCCTTTATTTACAGGTCTTGTTTTGGCATATCTCTTCAATCAGCCTGTAGAATGGGTCAGGCAAAAAATATCCGGTGTCCCAAGTCTCCCTTTCCCGCAGGAAAAGCCTCCCGGCAGAAGTGCCGCAATTTTTATGACATATTCTTCAGTTTTAATTGTACTTCTCCTTATACTTTATGCATTTGTCGTTCTCATCATCGGTGCCATGCCGTCAGGAGACATTGCTTCAACATTTGAAAGAGTATATGATTACTTTGAATCATCTTTATCCAATATATCTTCATTCATGTCACAGCATATAGATCCCGATTATGCAAAGCAGGCTGTTCTTCATAAATTAAAAGAACATTTTTCTTTGTCAAGCCTTATGAGTTTTGCAGCCTCAGCAGCATCAAATGCAGTAAGCCTGTTTATCGGTTTAGTTGCAAGTATATATCTTCTTAAAGATAAGGAGTTTTTTCTTTCCCTTTGGCAAAGATTTCTTTCTTTAGTTTTAAAGCAAAAAATCCATGGGATTGCCAGCGAAATTTTAAGCGAAATAAATATTGTCGTTACCACATTTATAAAAGGTGCTCTTATCGACAGCATGATAGTCGCTTTTCTTTCTTCATTAGCTCTCTCGCTAATCGGCGTAGACTATGCGGTTATAATAGGACTCATAGGCGGTCTTCTGAACATAATTCCTTATTTTGGTCCACTCTTTGGAATGATTCCCGCTTTCATAGTTGCTTTTGTCACAGACGGGGCAGGCAAGGCTCTTCTCTCCATAGGCGTACTGCTTCTCATTCAGCAGATAGACAGTAATTTTATATATCCGAAAGTTGTAGGCTCATCTACAGGTCTTCACCCTCTCTTTGTTCTGATTTCAGTAAGTTTTTTCGGTTACTTCGGCGGAATTGCCGGAATGCTTATTGCTGTTCCTGTCACAGGCATATTTCAGGTTCTGGTAAAAAAATTGACTTACAGATAGTTTGAACATTTAAACACTATCTGTAAGTCTCATAATTACGCAAAGGTAACTGTCGTGCCTGTTTTCTGTTCCAAGGCCTCTACTGCCTTATCTAAAGATGTTATAACTGCCCTTTTCTCAGGGTTTGCTCTTACAAATTTCATTGCTGCCTTGACCTTCGGAAGCATACTGCCTGCGGCAAAATGACCTTCTCTGCAATATTGATCCGCCTGCTCAAGATTCATAAATGAAATATCATGCTGGTCAGGTTTATTAAAGTTGATTGCTACTTTCTCCACCTCCGTCAGAATCAGCAGGATATCTGCTCCTACCTGTTCTGCCAAAAGTTCGGCGGCAAAATCTTTGTCTATAACAGCATCCACACCTTGCAGCAAGCCATCCGGCCGTTCTATCACAGGGATTCCACCTCCTCCGCAGCTTATAACCACAGTGGAATTCCACAACTTCCTTATGGCATGAATCTCGACTATTTTCTTGGGCATCGGCGAAGGTACAATGCGGCGCCATCCGCGTCCGGAATCCTCCTTCATAGTATAGTTTTTTTCCGCTGAAATCCGTTTCGCTTCTTCCTCGGAATAAAAAGGACCAATTGGTTTGGTAGGGTTTCTGAATGCAGGATCGTCATCTTCAACAATCATCTGTGTTGCAACTGTCACTACAGGTATATTTTTATTTCTCTTATTAAGAGCATATTTTATACATTGCTGCAAATGGTACCCTATATATCCCTGAGACATTGCACCGCATACATCAAAGGGCATAACAGGCGTGACATCTTTTGCAGTCTCGGAAGCAAGAAGAATTCTCCCGACCTGAGGACCATTGCCATGAACTACGGCTATCTCGTATCCTTTATCACATATCTCTGCAATTTTTTCACTTGTTTTCTTTACAACCTTAAGCTGTGCCTCTGCCGTCGGCTCATCTCTGCCAGATTGAAGAGCATTTCCGCCGAGGGCTATCACTATTTTTTCAGTCATATTTCCTCCTTACTGTAAATCGCAACGTCTGACCGGGCAGGACATACATCTTGGACCGCCTCTTCCTCTGGAAAGTTCTGCACTTGGTATTGTCAAAACTTTTATGCCGTGTTTATCCAACAAATCATTGGTAACACAATTTCTTTCGTAAGTTACTACAGTTCCCGGTTCAATGCATAATGTATTTGAACCGTCGTTCCATTGTTCTCTCTGGGCGGCCATCATATCCCCGCCTCCACACCTTATAAGCTCTGCTGCGGGAAGTCTTAGCTCCTTTGCAAGAATTTTATCTAAAGCACCCCTTATGCTCTTAAAACTCAATTTTCCTCCCTTTCCTGCGGTAAGCTCATATACTGACAACGATCCTTCTATTTCTGAATGGATAGTGAATTTGTCATAATCAACCATCGTAAAAACAGTATCAAGGTGCATAAAAGCTCTGCACTTTGGAATATCAAATACTATTACCTTTTTAAATTCGGAGTTTTTAAGGAGATTTTCGGCAAAATTCTCGATTCCGGCGATTGTTGTTCTCTCAGAATATCCCACTGCAACAACATCTTTCGATAAAACAAGAATGTCTCCCCCTTCTAAAGAATAGTCATCATATATATCATAAAATTTTTTATTCTCATCAGATGCAAAATCCGGAGAATATTCAAACATATATTTTAAAAGCAGTGACTCTCGTCTTCTTGCCGGTGTATGCATGTGGTGTATATTTATTCCGTTTCCTATACACGCACCGGGATCTCTTGTAAAATACAGATTAGGCATCGGATCCATAACATACGGATAGTCTGCTTTTGTCAAATCCGACAGCGAGCCGGTTCTTAATTTTCCAAGATCTTTTCTCTTGACTCCTTCTATAATCTTTTCCACCATATCTTCAGCTGCAAGACTCATAAGAAACGCCTTGATAGCCTCTCTTGTTCCGTCCGATTCTATAAAGCTTAAGCTTATCATGTCATCTATAAAAGCTTCTTTAACCTTATCATCATGCAAAGCCTTTGCAGTTTCCCTGCGATAATATATTACTTCTGTTCCGTTGTCTTTCAAGACTTTTGCAAAAGCATCATGCTCTTTCTGCGCTTCTTTCAGATAAGGTACATCATCAAACAGTAGTCTCTCCATTGTAGACGGCGTCAACGCTTCTATCTCTCTTCCGGGTCTGTGAAGCAAAACTTTTTCCAGCTTACCTATTTCAGAATAATTGTGAATTCCTCTGTCCATAAAACTTTCCTTTCTTTAGATTCTGAAGCTTAACATAAAATCATGCCGTTGTGCTTACAATTACTGCTTTGATAGTGTGCATTCTGTTCTCCGCCTCGTCAAAAACTTTGGAATATCCGGCTCTGAAAACATCATCTGTCACTTCTCTTATATCGTAGCCTTTTTCTTTCTGTTCCTTTGCCAGCGTTGTTTCAAAATCGTGGAAAGACGGCAGGCAATGCATGAATATAACATCTCTGTTGCCGGTTTTTTTCATCATTTCTCCGGTTACCCTGTAAGGCGTGAGAATCTTTACTCTCTCCGGAATTTTATCTTCTTCTCCCATGGACGCCCATATATCCGTATATATTACATCTGCGCCTTTCAAGCAGCTTTCGTCTGAGGAAATTTCTATCACGGCTCCTGTCTTTTCGGCAACTTTTTTTGCTTCTGTTAAAATTCTATTGTCTACCTGATTAACCAGCTCTGCTGGTCCGTAAGCAACAAAATGCATTCCCATTTTCGCGCAGCCCTGCATCCATGCATAGGACATATTGTTTCGTACATCACCGCAGAAGACCACTTTTACCCGGTGAAGAGGTTTTGAAACATGCTCTTCTATGGTCATCATATCTGCCAATATCTGTGTCGGATGATCTATATCCGTAAGCCCGTTCCATACCGGAACGCCTGAATGTTTTGCAAGATTTTCCACTATGCTCTGATCATATCCTCTGTACTCTATTCCATCATAAAAACGGCCAAGAACTTTCGCCGTATCTTCAAGGGATTCTTTTTTACCCATCTGAGAACTTTTGCTGTCAAGAAAGGTTACGTTTCCTCCCTCCTGATGGCATGCAACTTCAAATGCACATCTTGTTCTTGTAGATGTTTTTTCAAACAAAAGACATATATTTTTTCCTTTAAGAAGCTGATTGCAGATACCGATCTTGGACTTGGCCTTCAAATCTTTGGCCAAATCGAGAAGATATCTTATTTCTTCAGGTTCAAAATCCATCAGAGTAAGAAAACTTCTTCCTTTTAAATTAACTGCCATTTCTGTAATCTCCTTTTTTATTTTTTATTCTTTCCAAAAGGCGATACAAATATTATGAATTACTAAGTTGATTTCTTTCGTTAAGTCTGTTATGCTACTGTTTAATTGATAAAAAATACAAACAAATTTTATGCAGAAAGGGTAACAATATATGAGAGAATATAATCCAGACGGATTAAAAGAAAAAAAGAACAGTATGAAAAGGCGGCAAGGAAAAGATCTTATGCATTGCTGATTTTATTGATTCTTATTGAAGTATTGTATTTCTATAAATTCAAATCGCTGATGCATTCATTTTTCTCGGGTGCAACAGTAATTATCGTTGCAGCTATAATTGCGGTTTTCATAACGAAGACTCTGCCGAAGTTTATAAATTCACATATTTCTTCAGGCTTTTCAAAAGAGTTGAAAAAAGTTGTTGATATATACGCAGAAAGCGGCGACGCAGAACAATTCCATAATGACTTGCTTAATATGAAGACCAACCCAAAAACCATGCGTGGTGAAGTTGTATGGTACCTGAATATTTCCACAGTTCTTATGGAGCAAGGAAAGATTGATGAGGCAATGCTGCTTCTTAATAAGCTTGAGGCATCAGCTGATAAAGCTGAAGCTGAATTTATCAGAAAGCATAAACAGGAACTGAAAAAACAGGGATCTGCAAAAAAAGCATCCGATAAACAGGCAAAATAGATTTCAGCACATATGAAACAATTCGATGCACAGACATCTTAACGATAAAACCCTGAACTTATATCAGCTGACCGGCAAATCGACTCCAATACCGCTGCTGCCGATATAAGTTCAGGGTTTTATATTCAAGTAATCATTTGTCATAAAAACCGATTATTTTCTTGCCGGTTTCTGTCCGTAATATTGATAATAACAGACTTCCTTCCGACCGTTAAAAAGCTTTCGCCTGCGATCTGCCGGCCTTGCAAAAGCCTTTTCTTCTATGGTCTTGTCTGATGTTATTGCAAACATGGACCATGTGGGATTGTCTTTTAAAAATTTATTGAATCCCGAATACAATCTGTCTATGGATTTACGGTCCCCGATTCTCTCGCCGTAAGGAGGATTTGTTATTATGATACCCCCTTCTTCGTTTCCATCAGGTACAAGAGCTGACAATTCACAAAGCTTGCCGCTGTCTGCCTGTCTGAATGTGATATCATCGAGAACTCCGGCTTCTGCTGCATTTTCAATGGCCGATTGAATCGCTTTTTTATCTGTATCGTAGGCGTATATTTTAAGCGGTGTATCCCAATCTATATCCTCGAATGCTTTTTTCCTTTCTTCTTTCCAAAGTGCTTTAGGTATTGCTTCCCAGCCCTCTGCTGCAAATTCACGGCTAACTCCCGGTGCTATATTCCTCCCTATCATAGCAGCCTCTATCGGTATCGTTCCCGAACCGCAGCACGTATCGACAAGAACTCTGTCTTTGTTCCAGAATGACAGAGTTATCATTGCTGCTGCAAGCGTTTCTTTTATGGGAGCAACAACTGCATTTTGCCTGTATCCTCTCTTGTGCAGACTCGGACCTGTAGTATCTAAAGTAACCGTCACTCTATCCTTTAAAAGAGCCACCTTTATATCGTAAAGAGCTCCTGTCTTTTCAAAGTAGTCTATAGCATAAGTTTCTTTCAATTTTTCTATTATCGCCTTTTCCGCAACAGATTGACATGCGGGTACACTAAAAAGCTTGGATTTTACCGAAGAACCGTTTACTATGAATTTGCCGTCAGGCGGTATCCACTCCTCCCATGCTATGGCCTTTATCTGCTGAAACAGGTCTTCAAACTCAAGTGCTTCAAACTCTGCCATTTTTATCTGTACCCGGTCTGCGCATCTCAAGCATATATTTGCTCTTGCTATGGCTCTTTCATCTCCTAAAAAGGTTATTTTTCCGTCTTCGGATTTTAATATTCTGTAGCCTAACTTTTCTATCTCCCGTTTCACAGGAGCCTCAAGGCCGAAGGTTACTGCTGCTATAAGTTCAAGTTTCATTATGTTTTTCTCCGCCTAATATAATACTGCAAGTAAAAGAAAGCAGCCTCCCGTTGCTGCGCCGCCGAAACCGAGGCTGCGCCGTCTGAGACTGCCGCTTAATTTTAAAGATAAGGTTCTCTCTTGTTGAGGTAATTGCTCTTAAGAGAGTCCAGTTCATTGAGAGCCTTGCCGGTTCCCACTGCCACACAGGACTTAGGGTCCTCAGCGATAATTACCTTTATACCTGTCCTGTTTTCTATTCTCTTGTCTATACCGTACATAAGTGCTCCGCCTCCGGTTATAACAATTCCGGAATTGCTGATATCAGCTGCCAGCTCAGGTGGAGTTCTCTCCAAAACATTGTGTACAGCCTCGCATATTTCATGGAGCGGTTCTTCAAGCGCCTCCATGATTTCTTCTGAAGACACCTCTACACTCTTCGGGAGTCCTGTAACAAGGTCACGCCCTCTGCATTCTCTTGTTATCGCCTCTTCTCTCGGAAATGCTGTCCCGATAGTAAGTTTAAGTTCTTCTGCCGTTCTCTCTCCTATATAAAGCTTATGAGCCTTTCTCATGTACTTGATGATAGCCTCATCAAATTTATCGCCCGCCATTTTTACAGATGAGCTCGCAACGATTCCACCCAGTGAAATAACTGCAATATCCGTAGTTCCTCCACCTATGTCTATTACCATTGCCCCATCCGGCTTGCTTATGTCAAGGCCTGCTCCTATAGCTGCCGCTACCGGTTCTTCCATCAGGAATACGTCTTTGCCTCCTGCCTGCTCCGCTGCTTCACGAACAGCTCTTTTTTCTACTTCCGTAACTCCGCTTGGCACACACACCATGATTCTCGGCTTGAAAAATCTGCCGTTTCCACAAGTCTTTCTTATGAAATATTTTAACATTCTCTCGGTGATATCATAGTCGGAAACCACTCCGTCTCTAAGCGGTCTTATAGCTACGATATTTGACGGCGTTCTGCCAAGCATCTGCCTTGCTTCTTCCCCCACTGCAAGAATTTCGTCTGTATCATTGTTTATAGCTACTACAGACGGCTCGTTGAGGACAATCCCTTTCCCTTTTATATATACTAAAACATTAGCTGTTCCCAAGTCTATGCCCACTTCGTTCGCAAATCCCATATACATTCTCCTTTTCTCAAAAATCAATACATCTCTGTTTTATCATTTACATTTCTCAAAACATTATATATAAAAATTTCAATTTTTTCAATTTGTTTAGAAGAATTGTATGTGAAATTTTAATATAATTTACTTTTTTGAAAGATAAAAGCACAAAACTGTTACATAAAAAACATTTCCCCGACCAATTAAGTAGGGAAATGTTCTTCTAAGACATCAAGCATATAGTTTTTTACATCTTCTTATTGCTTTCTGCAAATCGTTTTATCTTCTTACTTGTATTTTTTTCAAATTCTTCGTGACGCAGCGAAACCTTCTTTATTTTCTTAAACATAGGAAGGTCTTCATTTATCTTATCTACTTCTTTCCACAAAAGTGCTTTTATCTGCTCGTCATCTGCGTCTTTTCCTATAGCCTCTTCAACTTCCTCAAGGTCTGGTATTATTGCAGCCACAATAGTTATATCGCCTGACTTTTCATCTTCGGCTCCCCATACCATTGATTCTGAAATGTATTTACTTTTAGACAGATAATATTCCAGTTCTTCCGGGAATACATTTTTTCCGTTGGAAGCTATTATTACATTCTTTTTTCTTCCCGTTATATATATGAATTTTTCTTCATCAATATAGCCCTGGTCCCCCGTATAAAACCATCCGTCTTTTATAACCTTTGCCGTTTCTTCCGGATTCTTATAGTATCCAAGCATAACATTGTCTCCCTTAAGGCAGATTTCTCCGATACCATCTTCGTCTTTGTCTTCTATCTTAACATCCATACCGGGCAGTATATGTCCTACGGAAGCGTTTCTCATGTATTTATGCTGATCCGGGTTCAAAGCTCCCATAGGGGCACATTCGCTTAAGCCGTATCCTTGAACGGCTATAAATCCAAGATCGTTGAAGAACTGTAAAATTGCAGGATCTATTGCTGCTCCCCCGGAAATCAACACTCTCATTCTTCCCCCGAAAACTTTAAGGATATCTTTAAGCAGCTTCTTATTTATATCTATACCTATTTTTTGGGTTACTTTATTAACAGCCATAACCTTTCTTACAAGATTTTCCTTGCCTTGTTTTCTGACATTTTTCATTATTGTCTTATACAGTGTTTCAAACAATGCCGGAACACCAAGAAACATTGTAGGTCTGACTTCCGAAAGATTTTTCACTATATATTTAAGACCCTCGCAGTAAGCTATGCTCGCCCCCTTATAAAGCGGCATTAGAAAACCGCAGGTTCCTTCATAAGTATGATGAACCGGCAACACTGAAAAGAAAATATCCCATGTGTGTACCTTCAAAATAGTAGGCGCTATCATTAAGTCAAAGCATATATTCTTGTGTGAAAGCATTACCCCCTTGGCGATTCCCGTAGTTCCGGATGTAAACAGCAATTCGCTCATCTCATCGTTTACTATCTTTGCGTCAACAAAGCTTCTGTCTCCTCCGTCAAGCAACATCCTGCCTTCAGATATAAGGCCGCTATAGCTCAGCACATTGTCAAACTCTTTGCTCCCGTTAAGTTTTATCAAAAGCTCAAGAGACGTTTCTGCGGATTCTTTTATTTCCATAAATCTTTCCGCATATTTTTCTGTAAACATTACAGCGGAAACTTCCGCTTCTTTGACCAGCTGCTTGAGTTCGTTTGTACTTAGCTCTTTATCTAAAGGAACTACAATGCCTGTTCCGCATATTACAGCAAGATAACTCGTTGCCCACTGATAACAGTTTTCACCAATGATTGCTATTCTCTTGCCTTTAAGTCCTTTTGAAATCAGCGCTGTTCCCAAAGCATTAACCGTATCCAGAGTTTCTTTATAAGTGATACTTCTGTATGGTTCATCTTTTGCGAATTTCTGCATAAAGGCGACATTATCTCCATAAAGCTTTACGCTGGACACAAGCATATCTTTCAAATCGGTAATAGGTCTGCTCTCTTTATAAACAACATACTTGTCACTGCTGGTTGTAAGGTCTTTTATTACCTTGTCGGCCCATGCCTTTTCTGCATTTTTTATATCTTCATAACTCATAATCTCAACTTTCCTCCAAATTTCATGTAGTTTTCAATACCAGATTACCATGTGTTGATAACAATGTCAATCTTTACATAACCTTAATGCTGTGATAAAATATATTAAAATCTTAATGGAGATTGGCAAAATGACTAAAGAGAACACAGATAAAAATACTTTCCTTGATACTTTTCACATTCCTCGTTGGGACGAGCTTCCTGCCATAGACCTTTATATGGATCAGGTTATTTCTTTTACCCGCTCGTCTTTCGGTGAATTTTTTGGTTCCAAGAGAGTTCCACCTTTAACCAAAAGTATGGTAAACAATTATGTGAAGGCTCGTATTATCGATCCTCCCGTAAACAAAAAATACAGCCGGCTTTCAATGGCTATGGTTATAGTTGTCTATATACTCAAGGTCTGTTACTCTACAGAAGAAATCAGAAAACTGATCGATATAGGGCTTAGCCTCCCAAGTAATCCCACAACCTACAACAGATTCTGTGAAGCGGTTGAGCATGCTGTCCAAGCAGTCTTTTCCGGTTCAATTCATGTCGAAAACCTTAAGGAAAGAGGCCGTGAAAAAAGATATCTTGTAGATAATTTTGCTCTTTCTTTCGCATGTAAGCTCTATGTTCAGTCTATAATCAACGACTGATCCTTTGCACGAACTTAAAAAGGTTCCGTATCATATGCCTGAGGTGCAAATGCTGCCCGGCTTTCGTTACAGAACCTTATTTTTATTTTATAATTTTATTTCCGGAACTTCCGGCAGCTTGTCAAAGCTTTTTTGAAGTTCCTCATCCGTAGGAATATAGTCTTTCATAGTTCCGTTATTGTAATTCTCATATGCCTTGAGATCGAAATATCCTGTTCCCGTCAATCCGAAAAGGATTGTCTTTTCCTCCCCGGTTTCTCTGCACTTTAAGGCTTCATCCACGGCAGCCTTTATAGCATGGCTGCTCTCCGGAGCCGGAAGAATTCCTTCAACTTTTGCAAACTCAACGGCAGCTTTAAATACTTCGGTCTGCTCAACGCTGCGTGCTTCCATGAATCCCTGATCATACAGCTCGGATAAAATCGAGCTCATACCATGGTATCTGAGCCCTCCTGCATGATTAGCCGACGGTATAAAACTGCTTCCTACGGTATACATTTTGGAAAGCGGACATACCATACCTGTATCACAAAAATCATATGCATATCTGCCTCTTGTAAGACTTGGACATGATGCCGGTTCTACGGCTATAATCCTGTAATCTGCCTCTCCTCTCAGTTTTTCCCCCATAAAAGGAGCAATAAGTCCTCCAAGGTTTGAGCCGCCTCCCGCACATCCTATTATAATATCAGGCTTTATATCGTATTTATCCATTGCTATTTTGGCTTCAAGTCCTATGATACTCTGATGAAGCATTACCTGAGAAAGAACACTTCCAAGCACATATCTGTACCCTTCTTTAGCTGTAGCAGCCTCAACAGCCTCTGAAATCGCACATCCAAGACTTCCTGTAGTTCCGGGATGTTCTCTTAATATTTTTTTGCCAACTTCTGTTGTTTCTGACGGCGAAGGAGTAACTGATGCGCCGTAAGTCCTCATAACCTCTCGTCTGAACGGTTTCTGCTCATATGAAACTTTAACCATATAGACATTACAATCAAGTCTCAGGTATGCACATGCCATCGACAGTGCCGTTCCCCACTGACCTGCTCCTGTTTCGGTTGTAACACCTTTGAGCCCCTGGTTCTTGGCATAGTATGCCTGAGCTATTGCAGAATTAAGCTTATGACTTCCGCTGGTATTGTTTCCTTCAAATTTATAATAAATTTTTGCGGGAGTCTGCAATTTTTCTTCAAGGCAATATGCACGAACAAGGGGAGAGGGACGATACATTTTATAAAAATCTCTTATTTCCTGCGGTATATCAAAATATGCGGTAGTATCATCCAATTCCTGCTTAACCAATTCTTTGCAGAACACATGCTCAAGTTCATCGGCAGTCATCGGCTTAAAAGTCTCCGGATTAAGCAGCGGTGCAGGTTTTTTCTTCATGTCCGCACGAACATTATAATACTGCTTCGGCATTTCGTTTTCCTTTAAATAAATCTTGTAAGGTATCTTGTTTTGTTCTTTCATCGTTTTTCTCCTTTTCAATTAAAATAATTTAATTGAAGTGCCTCTGCCGGTTAAAGAGTCCCTGTAACAAAAAAACCTGTCCTATATCAAGGACAGGTCATTAGCCTGCGGTACCACCTTGTTTGACTTATTTATAACACAAGTCCACCTCTTGCAGAGTGCCATCACACTCCTTTCCACTTACGCAGGAATCTCGTCTCAGATACTAAACTGCCTATACGGATAAACGGTCTTTCCCCTCGCCCTCAGGAGCCCATTATTCCGATCCGTTATCTGCCCGGCTTTCACCGCCCCGGGTTCGCTGTGAGTGCAGCAATCGGTTTTACTTCTCCTTCAAAGGTTTATTATTCACTTTTATAGACTGAGTTTAACACCTTATTTGTGTGTTGTCAACTATTACTTTTTATTTTTTTGTTATATGTTACAATAAATCCGCATTTAGTTATTTTTTAAGCTCTGTTTAATCAGCAGCGAAAAGTAATTTATGATGACTTTCTTTCTTTAATAAGATATAATTTGAATATATAGCATAAGGAGGTCTAAACATGTATATACGAGAAGTTAACATCAGTGATATCGAAAGAATAGGCCAGATAGAAGCTTTAACTTTTCCGCCGGCCGAGGCTGCTTCACCTGAAACTTTCAGATACAGACTTGATAACTTCCCGGAATATTTTTTTGCGGCTGAAGCTGACGACAAAAAAATCGCAGCTTTTCTTTCCGGCAGACCTGTAAACATACCTGAAAATTCAGGAGTAATCGACGAGATGTATGAAAGTGACGTTTACCCAGAGGGTGATACTTTTGCAATTCTATCTATAAATACTTCCCCCGAATTTCAAAACCAAGGTTTTGCATCAGCACTCATCTGCCATGCGATTGATACTGCAAAAAACCTTAAATGCAAACGCATTATACTTGCCTGCAAAGAAGAAAAGCTATCATTTTATGCTAAGTTCAGTTTTAAAGCACTGGGGCTGTCGGTTTCAACCCACGGCGGAGCCGTGTGGTACGAGATGTATTTAGATTTATAAAGATATGAGGTGATTATTTTATGAATGCATATGTGCCTTTCATATGCCTGGCAGCAGGCGCTCTGATAAACTGGAAAGGGCTTCCCGAAGCTGTTTTGAAGATTTTCGACATCCTTACCAACATGGCTCTTGTTGTTTTGATGCTCGTCATAGGTCTTAATATCGGAATCAGCAGAGAGGTTATGGATAATCTGGGAAAAATAGGCTTTAACTGCATAATAATCTCCATCAGTGCAATCCTTTGCAGTGTTATCCTTGTTGTTCTTGCAGAACATACCGTAATGCCTCTAAAAAAAATACGGCTTAAGTTGTCCGCCGAACGCCCCGCCTACGAGGAAGAAAAAAATGAGCCTCATTTTTCCGCGCTTATAATAATCATGCCGCTTTGTATTGCAATAGGTATCCTTTCAGGGAAATTCCTCCTTTCAGAGACAGATGGTCAAATCATAGATGCAACACTTACAGTATCGTTGATTTTTCTGTATACAGGAGTCGGAGTGAGCATAGGTTCAAACAAAGAAGTTTTTTCTTACATACGAAAACTTGGTTTCAGAATAATCTTTATGCCTGCAGCAATCTTCACAGGCTGCATAGCAGGCGGTACAATAAGCGGTCTGCTCCTTGGAGTCCCTGTAGAATGGTCTGCCCTTTCGGCAAGCGGAATGGGTTACTACAGCTTAACCGGAGCCTTTCTGACAGAAAGCTTCGGTGTGGAGGCAGGTACATACGGCTTTATAGTCAATGTCTCCCGTGATGTTTTGACCGTAATACTTCTGCCGCTTCTTTCAAAAATAAGCGAAGGCAGCCCCATAGCGTCAGGTGCTGCGGGCTGCATGGATACTATGCTTGTTCCCGTAACAAAAGTAGTTGGCCCCGAGCTGGGCATGGTTGCTCTGATAAGCGGTACTATACTTACTTTTGCAGTTCCGTTCTGGCTTCCTTTAGGAATATATCTGTTTTAATATCCGTAGGTTTTTCTATATTTTACGATCATTACTACGGCTATAACAGCCGATAAAATTTCTGCTGCCGGAAGAGACCACCAGACTCCGTCAATGCCCATGAACTCCGGCAGTAAAATAAGCGCCCCTGCTTCCAGAACAAAAGTGCGCAGTATTGAAATAAGTGCAGAGACTCTGCCGTTGTTGAGAGCTGTGAAGAATCCTGATGCAAATATGTTAAGTCCGCTGAAAAGAATGCTTACAGCTATGATTCTAAACCCGGATATCATAAGCTCCGACAGCACAGCATCCTTTGATGCAAAGACTAAAACAAGTCCTCCGGTAAAGACTTCCGCAAGGGCAAACATTGACAATGAAAAAATTATCACTATCTTCATCGATATTTTAAAAGTCCTATGAATATTCGTTTTATTGCCGGCACCGTAATTATAGCTTACAACAGGTGAAATGCCGGATACAAATCCGAAAAACACTGCCAAAAATATGAACTGCAAATATAAAATTGCACTTATGGCAGCTACACCCTTTTCGCCAATCAGAGCCATCATCTGAAGGTTAAACAGCGTCGTAGTCACTGCGCTCGCCAAGTTGGAAACCATTTCAGATGAACCGTTACCCAACGCTTTTAGAAATTCTCTTCCTTCCCACACGGGTTTTTCAAAATGAATAAGACTTTTTTTGTTAAAGAACACAGTAAGAGGAACAAGTCCTCCTATCATCATTCCGGCAACCGAAGCCATTGCGGCACCTGCCATTCCCATTCTGAAAGCACCTACAAAAATCACATCCAGAACTATATTTGTAACTCCGGCTGCAACAGACAGCCACAATCCCATATGCGGCTTGTCGGCAGTAACAAGATAGCTCTGAAACAGCACCTGCATCACCCACACAGGACCGCCTAAAACAATTATTCTTCCATATTCCATGCAGTACGGCAAAAGCTCTTCATCAGAACCTAACATCATATATATTTTTTCATCCCACATTAGAAATATTGCTGTAAAGACAATTATTGCAGCCACATTTACTATCACAGTAAGCGACATGAAACTATTAGCTTCATGAACTTTCCCTTCTCCCATCTTTTTTCCCATTATAGCGTTACTGCCGGCGGCAAGCATGAAAGCCAGCGCCATACATACATTTAAAACGGGATAAACTATGTTTATAGCCGAAAGTCCCAGACTTCCCACAAAATTAGATACAACAATTCCGTCTACTATACTGTACATTGATACAAATACCATTCTTACCATTGTCGGTATCGTAAAGGTAAGCATGTTCTTCATATTTATTTCTTTGTTATATATAAGATTATCGCTCATTAAAATCTCCTGTTTATTATAATCTTCTTTTCATTAAATCTCCTTATATATTATGCATTTATTATCGGTTAATTTCAACATCATATTTTTAACCTGCTTCGCATATATTGTCTTAACGAAGAAATAAGGAGCGTGTGCCTTGCAATGAAGGATTACATTGAAGAAAGAGTTTTGGAATTGGCACAGTATATAATCGACACCAATTCCACCGTCAGAGCTACAGCTAAAAAATTTAGAGTGAGCAAGTCCACCGTACATAAAGATGTCACAGAAAGACTCCTTGAAATAAATCCGGGGCTGGCTTCAGAGGTTAAAGAAGTGCTGGAAAGCAACAAGGCCGAGCGCCATCTTAGAGGTGGAATGGCTACGAGAGAAAAATACAGAACTGCAAAAGAAAAATAAACGGCTTCAGGCCGTTTTTTGTTTGCAAAAGAACTAAAGCTGCAATATAATTTACTTAGAAACCACATACAATGCAGGGAGGCGAGAAAATGATTTATTTCAGAAGCGACTATAGCTTGGGGGCTCATCCTAAAGTAATGGATGCTCTTGCGGCTACAAATATGGAACATACAGACGGATATTCAGAAGACAGATTTTCCTTTGAAACTGCGGATATTATAAGAGATATGATAGGCCAGCCTGATGCAAATGTGCATTTCATGGTCGGCGGCACACCTACAAATACCATAACCATTGCGGCTGCCCTAAGACCATATGAAGGCGTTATTTCGCCTAGTTCAGGTCATATATATGTCCATGAAACAGGTTCAGTCGAGGCTACAGGTCACAGGATCTTTGCAGCTCCTACTCCCGATGGTAAACTTCGCCCTGAGGATATAGAAAAAGTACTTCTTCATCATGAAGATGAACATACTGTAATCCCTAAAATGGTTTACATAACACATCCTACAGAAAACGGAGGAGTATATACAAAAGCTGAATTTGAAGCTTTATACAAATGCTGTCAAAAAAACGGACTTTATCTCTATATGGATGGTGCACGACTCGGAACTGCGCTGACATGGCCGGGGAATGATCTTTCCTTAAAGGATATCGCCTCAATGTGTGACGCTTTTTATATAGGCGGAACAAAAATAGGTGCGCTCTTCGGTGAAGCCTTAATAATAATGAACGAAAACATTAACGACCATTTCCGCTACATGATTAAAAGAGCCGGTGTTCTTCTCGCAAAAGGCCGCCTCATTGCAGTTCAGCTGAAAGCTCTTCTTGAGGGTGGCGAGAACTCTCTTTATTATCAGCTTTCAAAACACGAAAACAGGCTGGCTATCAAACTTGCACAGGGAATAGAAGATAAAGGCTACAAGCTGTGGCTTCCGCATCAGACAAATCAGGTTTTTGTAATACTGCCCAACGAAAAAATTGCTGAGCTTGAAAAGGATTTCTTTTTCTACACATGGACTCCTTTTGACGAAAACAGCTCCGTAATAAGACTTGTAATCGGATGGGGCAGCACAGATGAAGATGTAGAGGCTATACTTTCCGCATTGTAATACAAAAACGGTTTTCAACTAAATGGGTTGAAAACCGTTTTTATCTTACCGGAATATTAAGAAAAAAACCGAAATTTTATGTATTTAAAGTTTTGGTAGACCAAGCTCCGCAATCTGCCAATTTTCAAGCTTAAAACCGGTAGGAGAATTACCGTTACCATTAAGGTACATCAAATATTCATAATAAGCAAAATTCCCACGACGATAAGCGCCACACGAACACTTAAGCAAATGGTAACGAGCGTAAACGGTTCTGGTTGAGTAACCGCACCCCTTGCACGGGGAGGAGCTGTCCGAATTAAAGCTATGATCATAATAACGATCAGCAAACTTGTCTCCGATTCCAAGCCAATAACCGCAATTCACGCAATCGTAGACATCGGCTACTTTTTCACGTGTATTTGTCGGTCCGTTATAATCCGGATCGTTGCCGGTGCCAGTCCAGTCTAAGTTAATTACACCGGCCGCCGTAAATTTATGTTCGTGTTTTGGCGGAACAGGAGGTTTTACGGGGTCGGTCGGTTTTTCAGCTGGCTTATTATTACCATTGCTGCCTTAAGAATTACTGTTGCCGGAGCTGCCGTTTGGCTTGCCGGAACTTTTGCTGTCGGAGTTATGTGACTTAGATGAGTTATCGTTTTTCTTGTCGTCAGTACCCGATGAATCTGTATCTTGCATATCGGCTGTATCTTTGTCCTCCTCAATAGTTGATGATAAAGTTGAATTGCTTTCTTTTGAATTAATATTATTATCATTGCCTGAACAAGCAGTCAAAGAAGCAACCATAATCACAGACATAATTAACGCTAAAAGTTTTTTCTTCATATATTGAAACTCCTTGATAAATATAACTGATATAATCAGTAGCATACAGTAACAAAATGGTCAATTGTCTAATGGTTATAGGACTAAGCGATGAGCATATCAAAAACAAGCCTTTTCTAAAGGCAAAAACGGCATAGCCATTGGCTGCGCCGCATTCACACAACAATATTTAATTGAGATACAAAAATCTTGGGCACCTTCCTTACGAAGGCCGCCCAAGGTGATATTGTTTGCTTTTCAGACAAACATACCAACTGTAAGGCGGCTTTATCTTTTTATTCGCTTATAGTTCTTATTAAATCACCGAATATTCCATACGCTGTCTGCTCTATTTCCGGCTCATGCTCTACTACCGTTACCGTTTTCATCAAATCCGTAGTTATGGAAACCACCGAGGTCGTACTGTCAATCGATGCAAAGAGTTCCTTCTGCGATATCTCCTCAGGCTTTACAGATGCCTTTATTCTGCCGTCAGCTTCTCTTTGGCCTCTGCATATGAGCTTTATTACATTTCCCCTGTTTTCAGCTTCTTTTATATCATCTGCTGATATGTCCTCAATACCTTTTCTATCGACCATATCCGGCTTAATGTCTGCATCCATCAAAACATTCAGAAGAGCTGTTATCTTAGCTGCTGCATCATAACCTTCTATGTCCATAGCCGGATCTGCTTCTATAAAGCCCATTTCCTGACCACGCTTCAATATGCTTTCATATTCCTCGCCCTTTGCCATTTCTTCGAGGATAAAATTGGTAGTGCTGTTCAGTATTCCCTCTACTCTCGTTACTTGTGCCATAGGCAATGTTTTTTCAACAAAGTTAAAAACGGGAGTACCATCCATTACCGTAGTTTCATAAAAGAATTTACACCCCAATGAAGCCGCCCTGTCCCTAAGTTCTGCAAATTTCCATGCGACCGGACCTTTATTGGCGGTTATTACATCCTTTTTTCTGTTAAATGCGGCTTCTATATGGGATATTGCCGGCTGACCTGTAAATATATTTAATGGTGTCATTTCCACAAGCACATCATAATCTGCTTTTTCGGCAACATCCATAGCGTCAAAATTTGTCAAGCAATCTTCGTCTGCAAATTTTCCGAAAGCTTCGACATCAGAAATTGCACGGGACAAATCAATGCCGCTGTCATCAATCAAACATCCTCTCGAATTGGTTGATATTGCTGTAACCTTTATAATTTTTCCGTAAATTTCTCTTATCTCTTTCTCCTTTTTTAAAAGCAGTTTTGCAAATGCCCTGCCCGCATTACCAAATCCCAAAAGGGCTAATTTCACAATTTCTTCATTATTCTTTATCATCTTCTATACCTAAATTCTTTCCGCTGTTTTTATATTTTTTTAATATTTTTTCTAATCTTTCGTTTTGTCCAAGTTCCTCTTCTCTTATACGCTGCTCATATGGTGTTAGTTCTGATACTTTTTTAATATGCTTTCTGACCGGCTTCGGCACTACTGCCATATATAGAAGCGGAGTAATTATAAGGTTATTTACAGCAAGCCATATCAATATTGCAAGAACTACCCCCAGGTCTGATTCAAACTTAACGGCAACGAATATGCTGATTGCCATCGCACCGACAAAGAATATTATCATTGGAATATAATATCGTTCTATCTTTGCTATGGCTTTACTCAATTCACGGTCAAACCAAGTGGTTTTTAAGCTTTTAATAAAATATTTTGCCCATTTGAACTGAACATTTGCAAGATATACACATTTCTTGAAATCATCAAAAGAAGCTTTTTCGTGCGGTATTATTTCGGGTGCCATCTCTTTATATACATCATCATAAAATACAGTGGCTCTGATAATTGTTCCCTCACCCATTACAGAATATTCCGGCCGCTTACTTTCACTGCATGAAATCACAAGAGTCTGACCACTTCTTATCATAATGCTTTCACCCTCATAGTTGACTACACAGTATCCCTCGCTGCAATAAAGAGCATGCTCTGCATTGGGTTTCTCACTTTCTGTGAAGACAGGCGTTGTATCAGCCTCTTCTTTCGGAAAAAGCAAATCCATATATCCCTCACAGCCCTTACGCACCATAAGGCTGATACCTGAAAAGCTTCCGAAGCTTTTTGTCTTCCAGGCTCCGTCAAATCTGTCCTGTTCCAAAGGGGCAAGACGTGCAACCCTTTGATTTTCATAGCTTAATACTGTTTCTCCCTCCATCAAAAGCATGACTCTGTCATAATCAGTCATTTTAGAAAATGTGCTTTCTTCGGCGTTTACAGTATCAAGACTCAATCTCCATATAAAGTCTCGTTCTATGTATTCAGCAGTTTTTGGAAACATAACCAGTTCTTTTGTTTCTCCGCCCATCTGAGGAGTAACCTTATAATCTTCTTCTCTATAAATGGTATATTGCATCTTTTTCTCCCGCACTTTTATACGCTTAATTTTGTCTAAATTATAACACAACTTGCTGTCAAATCAAATCCCTTGTTTTATTGTCAAGTTTAGTATATAATAAGTTTGTTTTTGATATTAAGGAGTGAAATTTATGAACAGAAAAGAAATGGCAGTTATGCTTCACGGAAAGGGATTTAACTGTGCTCAGTCCGTAGCCTGCGCTTTTTGCAATGTGATGGGCGCCGACCCTGTAGAAGTATTCAGACATGCTGAAGCTTTTGGATTCGGTATGGGGAGCATGGGAACATGCGGTGCAGTTTCGGCAATGGCTCTCGTAACCGGTATGAAAATAAGTGATGGAAATCTTGATAATCCCAAGACAAAAAAAGAATGTTATTCTATGATGAAAACACTTATTGCGGAATTCACAGAAAAAAATTCATCAATAATCTGCAGTCAGCTTAAAGGTTCTGAAACGGGTACTCCCCTCAGAAGCTGTAACGGATGTATAGAGGATGCAGTTGAACTTTTGGACAAGCACCTTCTTGGAATTGAAGACTGAAAAATATTATATATTAAATATTATGGGCAAGTGTTTAACACTTGCCCATAATATTTTTCGGTTTAAAACCAAGTATTTTTATAGCTTGGCATTTAATCTCTGCTCTTGTAATAAAGCATACAGTGACAATACCCTTCAAAGTCAGGGTCAGCAATCTGCTCTTTGAATTCTCTGCATATGCATTTATTCTCATCGCTGCGCTCGAGGCGGCATGGGCAGTACCCTCCTGTCCTCTTGAGTCCTTCTTTTATATCTCTTACTATTTCTTGGTTTTCATTTAATCTTACAGCCATGACATCTCCCCCTTAGAAATATTATTATTCTATTGCCTTAACTTCTATTACTATCTTCTTAGTTTCTATACTGCTTTTTTATATGCCTTATACAGCAGCATACCTAAAATTCCACAGCAAACTATTTCTCCGATTCCTACAGTAGCCATCAGATACCAATAGCTGTCCGGTGCGCCGTACACATACTGGAGTACAAAAGGCACAATTATCATATTCGACAGAATCGGAAATATCGGAGCTAAAGCAGGCTTTTTTCTCCCTATATAATAAGTTCCAACCGCCCCTATCAAAGTAGCCGCAGAGCCGAAAATTATGTCCCACACAGCACAGCCTGTCATCAGGTTTGCCAATAAACAGCCTACTGTAAGACCCGGCAGAGCTTCTTTATAAAAAAGCGGCATGCATGTAAGCGCCTCGGAAAGTCGAAATTGTATAACTCCGCTTGCCAATCCGAAAAGCTGTGATAAAAAAGTTAAAATAACATAAAGAGCTGCAATAAGAGCAGCTCTCGTCAGATACAATGTGTTTTCTTTCATATTTGCTCCTTTAGTTTTGTTTATAGTGAGGAAGGTCTCGAACTCACTTGCTTATAGAATTCTGTATTAGCAGATCATTATTCTGCGATATCCCTAATTCTCCGCCTCGCTGTCTTCTCCGTTATATGCTATAAGAGCAACAACAGCTGCGGTTATAAGTAATATCGGCAAAACTCTCTTTTTCATTTGTATACCCCCTATTTGTCTTTTTATAAAGTATATCATGCACTTAATTCAGTATCAACGCTTTATTTCATTTTTTTAGAAAAGTAAGAATATCTTCATAAATGGCAGGAGCCTCCTTCTCATTAAGTATCTCATGCCTAAGGCCTTTATACAATTTACCGGAAACATTCCTATATCCCACCGTTTCGAGAAATCTCATACTCTCTTTCCATGCCTTCTCGTTTACAATTACAGGATCCTCATCACCTGCAATAAACATTACAGGAAGATTCTCATTGCCCACATTCCATCCTTTGACGCTGTATACCTGCTTCATCAGTGTAAACAAATTTTTAAATCCGTTAAGGGTAAAAACAAAGCCGCATGCTTCGTCGCTGTCATATGCCTTGACATTTTCTTCGTCAGCCGACAGCCACCCATTCTCTGAAACAGGATTTTCAATATTGTTATTATAGTTTCCGAATGCAAGCTTTTGTATAAGCCGGCTCCTGTATCTGTCTCCCTTAAAAATCGTTTGAATCTTAACCAGCAGCAATGCCGCTCCGACCATCGGATTTTTACTTGGAGAACCGCATACAACAAGCTTAGCTATATCTCTGTCATATTTTTTTATGTATTTACGAACTATAAGTGACCCCATACTGTGTCCGAAAAGATAAACGGGCTTATCCGGGAAATTTTCTTTAATACATCCAGTAATCTGATGCAAATCTTCTACCACAAACTCTGCCGAATCATCCGAAAAATATCCCCAGTCTTCCTTGCTTCTGACGCTTTGACCATGTCCGCGGTGATCGTTTATAACTGATGCAAATCCATTTTCTGCAAGAAATTCCATAAACGGATAGTATCTTTCCTTATGCTCTGCCATTCCGTGAGAGAATTGAACTACTCCCCGGATTTTTTCTCTATCATCAGGCTCAAATATTGCAGCCCCTATAGACAAGCCGTCACAATCCGAAATTATTTTCAAATATTCCTTCTTCATATGCGTCTCCTTTATCCTAAAAAAAAATATTAAAATCCAAAAACCCCTTGAAAATTCAAGGGGTTTTTGGATTTGGTGGAGATGGCGAGAGTCGAACTCGCGTCCGAAAGCATTTCCGCAAAATTTTCTCCGAGCGCAGTCAATGTTTTAAACTTCGCCTAAGCCGCCGCTCACTGACAAGCTGCAGCCTCGACTATCCCGTCGTTCCCCTGTGCCCCCGGGCGCCTGCACAGAGTTTGCCTGTATATTCGATGCCGGACTTCAAGCCTACAGGTAAACTTGAGCCGACACGCACAGCTTATGACTGACTAAGCAGCCAGAGCCATTGGTGCGAAATTGTTATTATTTTTAGCGTTTATATTTAACGTGCCTTTTTAAGGTAGACCGGCAAACTACCGCTCGCTTATTTTGGTTCCACACCCCCGTCGAAACCTTTACACCCCCATATTTATATTATTATTATATAGCATAAAAGATTTTTTTGCAACCTGACCTTAAAACCTCTGCTTCATTTTTCTGTCAATATCTCTTGCCGCATCTCTCTTGGCGATTGACTCTCTCTTGTCGTAATTCTTCTTTCCTCTGGCGACTGCCAGCTCAACTTTTGCACGGCCGTCTTCATTTATGTACATCTTAAGCGGTACAACCGTCAGCCCTTTCATAGTTGTATATCCTATAAGCTTTTGTATCTCCCTCTTATGAAGCAACAGCTTCCTTGTTCTGAGCGGATCGACATTAAACCTGTTACCCTGCTCATAAGGGCTTATATTCATGCCGTATATGAATACTTCTCCGTTTTCAATTTTGGCATAGCTTTCTTTTATACTCACCTTGCCCTGTCTTACCGACTTTATTTCAGTTCCCGTAAGTACAATACCTGCTTCGTATACCTGCTCTATAAAATAATCGTGTCTCGCCTTTTTATTGTTTGCGACTAACTTTCGTTCTTTCTTTGCCATTGTTTTCTCCCTTTGATACCCCTTGCCACACGTCTGTCTTTAAGGCTAAAACATTATAACTTTTCCGATAATGTCCCTTTTCAGAACTTCTGTTTTCTGTTCATATGTCATATCGGAGTCACAGCTTAAAATAAATCTGTCCTTTGATACCTCGGCTACTCTCCTGAGCAAGACTCCATTTTCACCGTCAACTGCATAATACGGCCGGCGGTATGCTATAATATCACCTTCTCTTATATCATCGGCATCTGTTAACCTGAATACAACCGTCTTTTGCCCCGGTTCTATCGCCGGAAGCATGGAACTTCCGGCAGCTTCTACGACCATAAAGCTGCAATGCAATAGTGCCGCCGTGCAAAATCCGATCAAAGCTGCTGTCAAAACAGCAAAAGCTCTTTTCATGTATTATCCCTCTGATGACCCGGAGTTTATTACATAATATTATCCAAAATACTTGATACTGCTGAAAGGAAATATTCTCAGCATTACTTTCCCGATTACCGTATCAATATCTATCTGGCCTATTACAGGCGATCTGCTGTCCTGGCTGACATAACGGTTATCTCCCATAACAAACAATTTACCTTCCTCAACGGTGATTTCCCCCATATCTCCGGATGCTCCCTGTTCTGCTACATAAGGTTCGTCTATAAGTTCGCCGTTCCTTACCACATAACCGTCTTTTATTTCTATAGTATCTCCGGGAAGTCCTATTATCCTCTTGATCAGATATTTTTCCTTTCCGTTATCATCAAGCAATAATGATTTGAATACTATAATATCCCCGTGCTCCATGTCGCCGAACAGATTATATGCCTGCTTGCTTACTATCACATAATCATTGGAGTAAAAATTAGGCTGCATAGATTCTTGTTGTATTATTATAGGTTTAAAAAAGAAAAGCAAAACTGCGGCAATTACTACCGCTATTGCAATATCTCTTATCCATCCCCAGGCTTCTTTCATTTATTTTCTCCACAAAATTTATTTTAGCCGAATATTTCATTTTTTATTCTTTCAAATCGCTTCGGCAAATCACATTCAAATTCTTTTTCCGCAAGATATTCAAGAGGGCTGCCTTCTCTTATTTTAAGAAACTTTATCTTATATGCATGAAGCAGCTGTGTCGTAAGACCGTATCTGTCTTTCATCACACGGTTTACACCTGCGTTTCCGTATTTGGAATCGCCTATGATGGGAAAGCCTGCTTCAGAAAGCTGAAATCTTATCTGGTGAGTTCTGCCCGTATGAATGTTTGCTTCTGTCAAAGTATATATTTTTTTACCGGTAGAATACATCAGAGGAACAATATCTGTTTCCATCACCTTACCGTCTCCGCCTGCAGAAACTGTGAGATTTCGGCTGTCATCCTTTATCATACTGCTTTTTAGAAACAAGGGATTTTCTATTTTCCCTGAGACTATGGTCAAATAAAGCTTTTCAACTTCATTCCTCTCTCTGAACATTCTGTTAAGCTCTCTTAGCGACGACATGTTTTTTCCAAACAAAACAATACCGGTGGTGTTTCTGTCAAGCCTGTTTGCCGGCGCAGGAATAAATGTCTTTTCGATTCGAGGGTCGTACTCGCCCTTTTCTATCATGTATGACAGCACCTGATTGGCCAGATGATTTTTTTTTTCTCTCGAATCTCCATGTGTCAGGAGTCCAAACGGCTTATCTGCCACCAATATATTTTCGTCTTCATATATTACCGAAAACTGTTTTTTTACCTTCTGCCGTTCTTGTCCGATATCAGCCTGCAATGCTGCCTTCTCACACTCGTCAATATATATGCATACCTCGTCTCCCTGATTCAGGACAGTCTCGGGCTTTTTTCTCCTGCCGTTTACTTTGACATCTTTTCTTATCATTTTATAGATGTGACCAAGAGACGCTTTAGGAAAGTATTTTTTCAGGAACCTGTCAAGCCTTTGTTCCCCTTGGTTTTTACTGATTGTTATATTTACCATGTCAAATATTATACACCAAAACCTCTTGAGAAAAAAGTGGAAATCTGATAAAATATACATGTTTACTTAAGGGAGGAGATTATGAAAAAATTTAAGGATTTTTTATATGATAAAAACGACCTCATTATAGCTTTACTTATTTTGGTCGCTGCAACACTTATCATAATCTGGAGAATGGATACCATAATGGAATATCCCAAAACGCTTATTTCGGACACAGCGTCCACCTCCACTGAAACAGATGTCACAGACAGTTCTGATGAAAACGAGGATTCTTCGGCTCAAAGCAGTTCTGATGAAGAAAGCTCTTCCGATAACGACGATGCTAAAACTTCGGTAACTTCAGACAACGACGATTCGCAGCCGTTATGGTCAAACGGTGTCCTGTCAAGAGAAATCACCGTAAACGTAAGCGGTCTAAGTGCTTCGGAAGCTGTACAGTGCCTTGTCGATGCAGGACTTTTCACTGACTATGAAGAATATAAGTCAGTATGTGCTGCCGCCGGACTTGATCACCAGAAGATAAGTGCAGGCAGCTTTACTTTCTCAAAAGGTTCTTCAAAAACAAACATCGCCGGTATCGTCAACTGGGGCTGACAATAAAGGATTTCAAGGGTGTCTCCTTCTGTGAGACACCCTTTTTGATTATTATTTATTCAGAAGTTCTATTACACGCTGTAACTTCTTTCTCTGCTTTTGATCCATCATAGGAGCTATGCTTCGCAAAACCTCCATCTGTTTATCGTATGTTATATTATTTGCCTTAAGCTGACGCTTGATTTTCAAAATTTCCCGTTCAAGTTCTTCATCGCTTTTAGAAGAAAGATAATTCATTGCATTTCTTCCCATATTTTTTCCGCCTGAAATTCCAAGCTGCCTCGCTATGTCTCCTATCATTCTTTCATCCAATTCCATAAAACAACCTCCTGTTTCTGCTTTCTATTACAATCTATGCACCTTGCTCTTTAAAATTTCATAATATGAACTGTGTATTTAAGTAACAAACGCAGAGGAGGTGTACATATGAATAACAATTCAGGCATCATAGGCATTGCCGCCATAATAATTATTGCAGCAGCAAAACATGGTAACTCAACTGATTCTTTAAAATCACAAGGTGTAAAAAATCCGGGATATGCCGGTTTTTTCCCCGGTTCGTTCGATCTTGGCCGCACTTTAAAAGACCTGCATAAAGTTACCGATATAATCAACAGGATGGATAGCCTCGGTCAGATGGTTCTGAATCCGCCGCCTGCACCCAAGCTACCCTCACCCGGCGAGTTTTTAGGAAATTCATTGCCTGATCTTGGCGGCATAATCGACAACATCGGTCCTATACTGTCAATTCTAAGCAAAAATAATAACACGATAAATGACAGCTATGACAGTGAGTACAGCTTTGAGGATTAAAATGCAAAATGTCATCTTTTAATCCTTCACTTATTGGTGTATAATAGACTAAAGATTTACACAATAATGCGGACGCTTATGTTCATTCGCCCGTAATTTTACCGGAGGAAGCAAAATGGCATTAGTAACTACAAAAGAAATGTTTGAAAAAGCTTTAAAATCCGATTATGCAATCGGTGCTTTTAATGTTAATAACATGGAAATTATCCAGGGCATCGTAGAAGCTGCTCAGGAAGAAAAATCAGCTTTGATTCTGCAAGTTTCAGCAGGAGCCCGCAAATATGCAAAGCCTGCTTATCTGCTGAAGCTCGTGGAAGCAGCAATAGAAGATACAGGCCTTGATATCGCTCTTCATCTTGACCATGGTGAAGATTTTGAAATATGCAAAAAATGCGTAGATGATGGTTTTACATCTGTAATGATTGACGGCTCAAAGCATCCTTTTGAAGAAAACATTCGTATTACCAGAGAGGTCGTAGAGTATGCTCACGCACACGGAGTTGTAGTCGAAGCAGAATTAGGCAAGCTTGCAGGTGTGGAAGACAACATAAAAGTAGACGCTCGTTCGGCAACATTTACAGACCCTGAGGAAGCTTGTGAATTCGTAGCAAAGACCGGAGTTGACTCGCTTGCTATAGCTATAGGTACCAGCCACGGAGCATACAAATTCAAAGGGGATCCTTATCTGGATTTTGAAAGACTTAAGACCATTCACAGCCTGATTCCCGACACTCCTCTTGTCCTGCACGGAGCTTCCACTGTACTTAAAGAGTTTGTGGATAAATGCAACACATACGGCGGCGACATTCCGGGTGCACAGGGTGTTCCCGAAGAAATGATAAGAGAATCCGTCAAATACGGCATATGTAAGGTAAACATAGATACAGATCTTCGTCTTGCACTTACAGCCGAGGTTCGCAAGTTTCTTGCCGAAAATCCTGCGGAATTTGACCCTCGTAAATATCTCGGACCCGGAAGAGACGCAATAAAATCAATGGTACAGCACAAGATTAAAAATGTGCTGAACTGTTCAGGTTCTCTGTCACTCTAATAAATGTGGTTCCATGACAAGTTGATTCTGTAATAAAGATCGAGGTAGCTGAAAAGGTTTCGGCTATCTCGTTTTTTTGTTGATAGGATACTCGAAATGAGAGTTTCAGAACAGAATACTAAAACTACTCAAAGCCACAAATAACCAAAAAAAGACCCGGAATTCCGTCATACATCAGCCGGATAATCCGAGTCCTTTTCGTTTTAAAACAAATCGCAATCAGTTGGCAATGCTTCCAAAGGCATAACTGTTTACTCTTAAAGCCCTTATATTGTCTTTAAATACTTCTCTCACTTCAGGGAGAGATGACAAATCCATTGGCTTCACAAGAGATGGTTCTGCGGTACCCTTTATGGCCCCTGCCTCTGTCAAAACCTTGTACACAAATTGTGAACAGAAGAAATAATCTTCTCTCTCATATGCCTTGTTAAGCTTGCACATTGTCAGTCCCAAAACACTGTATCTGTATTTGGCACGGTTTTCTTCAAAACGGTTTAATATTTCAACTAACTTTTCATATGCCTTATCACTGATTTTAAGCTCATATACTGCACACTTCATGTCGTCGGAATCGCCCATGATTCCACGGTATACGCTTTCTACAGTAAAGCCTGCGGGCAGCATCAAATGTCTGTATTTTCTTGCAAAAGTATAAAGATGATTAAAACTACTGTCCAGTGAAATGCTTGCATGAGTGAATTCACTTCTTGTTGCCAGATAAATTATTCTTGAACAGATAGTCGTACTCTTTGTCAGTAAAATATATATGCTCTTCATTACGACTCTCCTCCAACTTTTGTTGTTATAGCCATTTTACCACAGTAGTTTATGTATTACATTAACAATTTCTTAATATTTCATTTCTATTTTGCGGCAAATTCAGATAACAATTGATTTTTAACATCCCACAGCTTCTGGGAAAGGTCAACATAATATGTCTGTGGATTTTCAAAACGCAATGTTTCATCCCAAAGCGTGTCCACCTGAGCCTTACAATAATCTCTTATTTCATCTACCGACGGGCTTTCATAAACACATTTGCCTTTGTCAAACAGCTGCACCCTGAGATTTCTTACATAATAATCCTTTATCTTTGTGCGCTTCCATATAGCATTAGGGTCAAAAATTTCGTATTCTTCCAATTCCGGCACAGTTTCATCTGCAACTGTTATGACATCGCCTCTTGCCTTTCCTGTCTTTTTGTCATAAAGACGGAACAAATGCTTGAAGCCCGGATTGGTTATTTTTTCTATATTTTCCGAAATCTTAATCTTCGGTATCAGCTTTCCGTCTGTTTCAAGAGCAACAAGCTTATATACTCCGCCGAAAACAGGCTCTGATTTGGCAGTTATAAGTCTCTCGCCAACGCCAAAGGAGTCTATGCATGCCCCCTCAAGTATTACATCTCTGATTATATATTCATCAAGAGAGTTGGAAACGACAATCTGGCATTCCTGCAAACCTGCGTCATCCAACATCTTACGAGCCTTTTTTGTAAGATATGCCACATCTCCGGAATCTATTCTTATTCCCATCTTTTTAGGCTTCATTTCCTTAAATACCTTTATGGCTGCCGGAACACCTGATTTAAGCACATTGTATGTGTCAACCAAAAGAGTACAGTTTTCAGGGTATATTTCGGCATACTTCTTAAAAGCAGAATATTCATCCGGATACATCTGTACCCAACTGTGAGCCATAGTTCCAAGGGCCGATATGCCGTGGTCTCTGTCGGCTATTGCACATGCAGTTCCTGCACAGCCTCCTATATAAGCGGCTCTTGCTCCGAATATCGCTGCCTCAGCTCCATGAGCTCTTCTTGTTCCGAATTCCATGACACTTCGTCCCTTGGCCGCCCTCACAATACGATTCGCCTTTGTGGCAATCAGGCTCTGGTGGTTAATAGTCAGAAGAATCATAGTCTCCACAAATTGTGCCTGCATTACAGGTCCTCTCACGGTCACTATCGGCTCATGTGGGAATATAGGGGTTCCTTCAGGAATCGCCCAAACATCACATTCAAACTTAAATTCGCTCAGGTATTTAAGAAAATCTTCGCAGAAGAGCTTCTTGCTTCTGAGGTAGTCGATATCTTCATCGGTAAATTCAAGGTTTTTCAGATAGTCTATCATCTGTTCCACGCCGGCCATTATAGCATAACCGCCGCCGTCAGGCACTCTTCTGAAAAACATATCGAAATAGGCGATGTCATCTGCCATGCCTGTCTCAAAATAGCCGTTTGCCATGGTGAGTTCATAAAAATCTGTCAGCATGGTCAGATTCATTTTGTTTTTCATGTTGGATTTCCTCCGTATTGATTACGGGCATAAAATGCCCTATTTATTCGAGAATTTTTTTGAGGAACTTCCCGGTATAAGATTCTTTACACATGGCAACTTCCTCTGGTGTTCCCGTAGTTACAATCGTGCCGCCCCGGTCTCCTCCGTCAGGTCCCAGATCAATTATATGGTCGGCACGTTTGATAACATCTAAATTGTGTTCTATGACTACTACCGTATTTCCGGCATCAACCAGCTTGTCCAATACTGATATCAGCTTGTCAACATCCGCAAAGTGAAGTCCTGTGGTAGGCTCGTCAAGAATATATAATGTCTTACCTGTACTCCTTTTGGAAAGCTCCGCAGCAAGCTTTACTCTCTGCGCTTCTCCTCCGGAAAGCTGAGTTGAAGGCTGCCCAAGCTTGATATATCCAAGACCGACTTCGTCTAAAGTCTTCAGCGGTCTTGATACGGCAGGTATGTTCCTAAAGAATTCTACCGCTTCTGTAACACTCATGTCAAGTACATCGAAGATATTCTTACCTTTATATTTGACTTCAAGAGTCTCTCTGTTGTATCTGCGCCCTTTGCACACCTCGCACGGAACATAAACATCAGGCAAAAAATGCATCTCTATTTTGATTATTCCGTCGCCTCCGCATGCCTCACATCGACCGCCTTTTACATTGAAGCTGAATCTTCCCTTGCCGAAGCCTCTCATCTTCGCTTCCGGAAGTGATGCAAACAAATCTCTGATTGCCGTAAACATCCCGGTATAAGTCGCAGGATTCGACCGAGGTGTCCTGCCTATAGGCGACTGGTCTATATCTATAACTTTATCTATATGCTCTATGCCTGTAATCTCGTCATGTACCCCCGCTTCTTCAAGGGTTTTGTTGGTTATTTTAGAAACTCCCTTGTACAATATCTCATTGACAAGACTGCTTTTCCCGGAACCTGATACTCCTGTTACACAGACAAGTTTACCAAGAGGTATTTCTACATCTATATTCTTCAGATTATTCTGGCGTGCTCCTTTTATGGTGAGAAATTTACCATTTCCCTCTCTTCGCTTTTCCGGTACTTCTATCTTCCTTTTGCCAGAAAGATATTGACCTGTCAATGATTCTTCACAAGCCTTTATATCTTCTACTGTTCCCTGAGCCACCAGTTCACCGCCGTTTATACCTGCGCCGGGGCCTATGTCAACTATGTGGTCTGCCGCATACATAGTGTCCTCGTCATGCTCAACTACTACAAGCGTATTTCCTATGTCAGTCAAATGTCTCAGCGTCGCCAGCAGCTTCTCGTTATCCTTCTGATGAAGCCCTATGCTCGGCTCATCCAATATATAAAGCACTCCCACAAGACTTGAGCCAATCTGCGTTGCCAGTCTTATTCTCTGGGATTCTCCGCCTGACAAAGTTCCTGCCGAACGGCTCAGAGTCAGGTAATCCAATCCCACATCTATGAGAAATTTCAATCTTGCCTTTATTTCTTTCAGAATCTGGTGTGCTATGGCTTTATCCTTTTCCGAAAGTTTCAAGGCTTCTATAAAGTTCAAAGCTTCCCTTATTGACATATCCGAAAGCTCTGCTATGTTTTTATCACCTACTGTAACTGCAAGGATTTCTGGTTTAAACCTCTTCCCCTTACATTCGGGACAGAGGTCTATGGTCATATACTCCTCCATTCTTTTTTTGAAGTATTCCGAAGAAGTTTCCCTATAGCGTCTCTCTATGTTGTTTACTACACCCTCAAAAGGTCTGTCCTGCAAAGATTTGCTTCCTGTGTTGCGGCTTGTATAATAATATTTAAGATGTCTGTCTCCTGTACCACATAAAAGCTCGTGTCTGAATTTTTCGGGCAAATCCTTTAGCGGCTTGTCTATATCGACTCCGTTATCTTCTGCAAGAGCATTTACCATCTGTCTGTAAAATCCGCTGAACTCCATAGAACCGAATACAACCGACAAAGCTCCGTCAGGGATGCTTAGTTCTTCATTGACTATCTTTGAGGGGTTGAGCTTCTGGGTATATCCGATTCCGCTGCACGCCGGACATGCTCCAAACGGCGCATTGAAAGAAAACATCCGAGGTTCCAGCTCTTCTATGCTTACTCCGTGATCCGGGCAGGCAAATTTGCTGCTGAAAGTTCTTTCATAATGCCAATCGTAAAAATCGCCCACAACATTAACAAGCCCGTCGCCATGAGCCATGGCAAGCTCACAGGCCTCGGAAATCCGGCTTTCCTGCCCCGGCTTCACCACTATTCTGTCAATTACAATTTCAATATTGTGTTTAAAGGTTTTTTCTAACTTGATTTCGTCTTCGTCTAAAAGCTTTACTTCTCCATCTACTTTGACACGACTGAAGCCCTCTTTCTTTATTTTTTCAAGAACTTTCTCATGAGTTCCCTTGCGGCCTCTTATTACAGGTGCAAGAATCAAAAGCTTAGTTCCCTCTTGGAATTCCATTATAGTATCGACTATCTGATCTACCGACTGACTGGTTATGGGTTTTCCGCATACAGGGCAGTGAGGGTTTCCTATCCTTGCATAAAGAAGTCTCAGATAGTCGTGAATCTCTGTAACGGTACCCACCGTAGAGCGAGGGTTTCTGTTGGTGGTCTTCTGGTCTATTGAAATAGCCGGAGAAAGCCCCTCTATATACTCCACATCAGGCTTTTCCATCTGTCCCAGAAATTGCCTTGCATATGAGGACAGGCTCTCCATATATCTTCTCTGCCCCTCGGCATATATGGTATCGAAAGCGAGGGAAGATTTCCCCGATCCCGAAAGTCCGGTCAGCACGACAAACTTATCCCTGGGAATAGTAACATCTATATTCTTTAAATTATTTTCATTGGCGCCTTTTATAACTATATCTTTCGCCATATATCTTCTCCTTTCACGGCTGTCCAAAAATCCAAGGTGCTTAGAATATGACTGCTTTGGTTGAACAAAAATCAGAGTTTCGTCTTATACTCAAAGATTTGGTCTCTTAATGATGCGGCACGCTCAAATTGCAGGTCTTTGGCGGCTTGCTTCATGTCCTTTTCCATTTTCTTTATGAATTCCAGCAATTCTTTCTTGGTCATTTCGCCGGCTTTCTTTCCTCGGTAAGAGCTTTCTTCCTCTGCCGCTCTTGTTGCCTCTATTACCTCACGAACAGACTTTTTAACGGAAGCCGGTGTAATTCCGTGTTCTTCATTGTATGCCTGCTGTATGTTTCTTCTTCTTTCAGTTTCCTCTATGGCAGCTGCCATAGCCTTGCTGATATTGTCTGCATACATTATTACTTTTCCCTCTACATTTCTGGCGGCTCGGCCAATAGTCTGTATCAGTGAAGTTTCTGTTCTAAGGAAGCCCTCTTTGTCTGCGTCCAATATTGCCACAAGCGATACCTCAGGTATATCCAGACCCTCTCTCAAAAGATTTATGCCCACAAGAACATCAAATACGCCCATTCTAAGGTCTCTTATGATTTCAAGTCTCTCAAGGGTGTCGATTTCCGAATGGAGATATCTTACTTTTATTCCAACTCCTTTTAAATACTCTGTAAGGCTCTCTGCCATTTTTTTAGTAAGTGTGGTAACGAAAACTCTTTCTCCTCTATCCGTTACTTTTCTTATCTCTCCTATCAGATGGTCTATCTGTCCCTCTGTCGGAACCACTTCTATAGGCGGGTCAAGCAGTCCCGTAGGTCTTATAATCTGTTCTGCGCTTATGCCCTTTGACTGCTCCTTTTCATACGTAGCGGGAGTTGCGCTGACATATACTATCTGATTGACAAGGTCGTTAAACTCGTCAAACTTCAACGGTCTGTTGTCTAAAGCCGACGGAAGTCTGAAGCCGTAATCGACAAGGGAGGATTTTCTCGATCTGTCACCCTCATACATTGCTCTAAGCTGAGGCAGCATTACATGGGATTCGTCTATCATTATCAGGAAATCTTCCGGAAAATAGTCTATGAGAGTATATGGTCTTGTTCCCGGAAGCAGCCCGTTAAGATGTCTTGAATAGTTCTCAATCCCCTTGCAGCTTCCCACTTCTCTGAGCATTTCAAGGTCGTATCTGGTTCTTTGCTCTATTCTTTGTGCCTCAAGAAGCTTTCCTCTGTCCTTGAACCACCGGACCCGTTCCAAAAGTTCCTCATCTATGGTTTTAAGTGCTCTCTCCATGTTTTCCGGCGATGTGACATAATGAGATGCCGGAAATATGGCAATATGATTTCTTATTCCTGTTATTTCTCCCGTTACAGGGTTCATTTCCTTAATTGAATCTATTTCATCGCCGAAGAGTTCCACCCTGACTGCCGATTCCGAGCCTGCCGGATAAATGTCAATTATATCTCCCCGTACCCTGAAAGTTCCTCTATCGAAAGAGAGGTCATTTCTTGTATACTGTATATCTACAAGTTTTCTCAATATCTCGTTTCTGTCTTTTTCCATTCCCGGTCTTAGGGAAAGCATCTGATTCTCATAATCGAAAGGGCTTCCTAAGCCGTATATACAAGATACGCTGGCTACGATTATAACATCACGGCGTTCTGCCAGTGAGGCTGTTGCAGAGTGCCGCAGTTTATCTATCTCATCGTTTATCTGTGAATCTTTTTCTATATATGTGTCTGTTGACGGAACATAAGCCTCCGGCTGATAGTAATCGTAATAGGATACAAAATATTCCACTGCATTTTCGGGGAAAAACTCCTTGAACTCACCGTGAAGCTGCGCCGCCAGTGTTTTGTTATGAGAAATAATCAGCGTAGGCTTCTGCACCCTCTCAATGATGTTGGCCATGGTGAATGTCTTGCCGGAGCCGGTGACACCCATAAGTGTCTGGCTCTTCTTGCCGCTAAGTATTCCGTTAGCAAGTTTTTCAACTGCCTGAGGCTGGTCGCCTGTCATCTTAAACTCCGAATGTATCTTAAATTCCGGCATGAAAACTTCTCCTTTGAATCGTGTATAGCCTCATTTCAACATACTATTATTTTGCCCTCAAAAAACGGTTTTAAAGCAAAATATAGTTCCAATCGGCCTGAAATTCTTTAAAAAATTATGGGATTATTGTACCACAAAGGGGGTTAAAAATCAAACGGATGTTCTTGCTGTGAGTAGATTGATATTTATATTTTGATTTGAAAGTATCCGGTTTTTAATGCCCCTAAAGCAGGGTTTCCGTGAAAGCACTCTTCATTTATACTCCTCTTTCCTTTCTTTAAAATTATATTATAATAAAAATGTTAAAAAGTATTGACTTTATATCGAAAACATGATAATTATATAACAAATATATGGAATGAAATTCGGATAATTATGACAAATGATTAAAAAAGGAGGCAAACAATGATAAGATTAAAATCAAGTGTCTATTGTAGCTTAACGCTTTTTACAAGTTGTCTAATTGCATCTAATGGGAAACATAATATGAAGATACTTGCATAAAGCGCATAGGTAAATAAAACTTATGTGCTTTTATTTAATTTATGGTTATAAAGCCAAAGTAATAAATATATAAACAGAACAGGTGGTGATGTGATATGAAAAACACCGTCTATAAATTAGCAATATGTACACTTACAATTATAATGATACTTTCTTTTGCTGCTTGCTCAGATACCGATGCGGATGATGGCGCCTCGTCGGGAACAATCAATGCCAAGCTTACACAGATAACGATGCCATTTGATTTGGAGGAGGATTCGGAAACAGGGAAAAAGCTGAATATGTATACCGTTTGTTATTCAGGAAAGGATACCATAATCGTTGCCAATGTATATGACGATATTACAACCGCAACAGAGGTCATTTATCCTGAAACGAGAACCAAAGGAGTATACGTATTAAATTACAGAGAAGATTCTTCTGAATTCTATGACCTTAAAAGTGAAAATCTGATTTACAGCGCCGTGCCTTATAAAGACGGGATTATCTATGCGGAATCTAAAATCGACACGCAAGAGTCGATGTATAAATGGAACATCGTGTACTTTGACGGAAAAAATCACAACATAATCGACTCCGGATACAGCACAAATCAGATTGCAACAGAAGTTACGCTGATAGGTAAAACACCGGTTTATGTAAGCGAGCACACAGAGGGAGGGCTTATGACAGTATCGGTTAAAAAAGTGGTTAATCTAAAAAGTGAAACCATTGAGGCTGTCGATAACGCCCGAAAGTACAGTATTATTGAAACCAACGGAGACGCATATTTTTTCACCCTGTATGATTGTCAAAACGAAAAAGCCAAATTGTGCGCAGGCGACGAAAAAGAAGTGTACTTGCAGTACCAATTAGACGATGCTCTTAATTCATGTACCCTTAATGAAAACTGCATTGTCGCTTCGATAGGTGAAGAAACAGAAAAAAGAAAAATAGTAGGAATTCCCCTTGATGGTTCTAAAGAAAAATACTTGCAGCAAACCAAAAGGTGGTGGAGAATGACCGGCTCATCAGGGGATTATTGTGTGGCTGTAGATGATAATTTCAACCCTTACTATATCAAAATCAGCAGCGATGTTGTCGGAGAAATTGCATTGCCCGACGAAATGGAAAATGACATATTGGTAAAATCATTTTATCCTGCCGGCAAAGATAATTATATATTATCAATAAATGACGAGTCATTTTACATAATGGAATTGGATTAAATGTATTTCTGTTTAAAATCCCCGACTTTAAAACAAAATGTATAAATAAAACCTTTCTATAATAACACCGGGTGAAAGTCTTTAACAAAGGACTTTCACTCTTTCTTTATAATTTTATAAGCCTCGTACGCTTCATGAGCTCAACGGTGTATAAGCTACAAAACAACAAACACATATTCAGATTTTGCTGAATATGTGTCTTGAAATTTCTATTACAAAAATATAATCTATCAATAGCCATTATCCGTTTTTTAATATCCGAAAAAGCAAGGATTAACAGAGTTGTCCAATGCAGCAAAGCTAAATCCTTGATTTTTTAAGCGTCTGATAATCTCCGGCAATGCTTCTGCAGTAGTATAATGTCCTGCGCCGTCATGCAGCAAGACAATACTTTCAGATTCTTCTTCACAGCCCGAAACCACATTTTCTACTATTTCAGATGAGGAAACATAAGCTTTCGCAGCATCACCGCCGGATACTGTCCAGTCATAATAAACATATCCCCGGCGCAGCATTTCAGCTGTTAGTTCTTTATGAATTTTGATATTATATGCGTTAACAGAACCACCGGGAAATCTGAATATCTCAGGTTTTATGCCTGTGACCTCTATGATATGCGACGATATCTTACTGAAATCCTTTAGGTAAGCAGACACAGATGAATAAATTTCATCATAATCATGACTTGCTGTATGTACTGCTATTGTATGCCCTTCTTTAACTATTCTATTATATAATAAGTTTGATGCCTCATCATCCTTATAAACCACAAAAAATGTTGCGTGGATGTCAAATTGCTGCAATATATCAAGAATTTTCGCAGTATTCTCTGCATCCGGCCCATCATCAAAGGTCAAATAACAGACCTTTTCTTTATCGTTACTTTTAATAAACCGATAAGTGTTCTCTACATATAAAGCAGGATACTGCTGTTTATAGGAAAGATTTCCTTTTGGTGTTGCCTTTTCAAAATAACGCACAAGCTCTTTCAAGTCTTGATGTCTCGAATCGCGGTCTTCTGACATTATTATGACATTATCACTTTCCATAAAATTTTTTAAGTGATACGAGCGTATTGCAAAAACAATTGTTAATATGAATAAAATGATTATTGTTGCTACTACTGTAATTGTGATAACCTGTTTCCACTGCTTTATACTCATTCTATTTTCTCCAACAGCATGATTTATCCGATAATTTCTGCATATCCCTCCAACTTTGCACCAATTTCCATACACATGGTTGCCGCTTTCAGATTACCTCTTACAGATGCTTTTTTCGTTAAGCCGACTTTGCCATGAGCAATAATATCACCTGCAACAGTACCTGCAACTACAATATCCTTACAAACTGCATTTCCCCTTAATATTCCACCGATCGCCGCATTGCTGTTCTGACTTGTAATGCCTATGTGCAGCTTGTTGCACTGAATATTTCCTTCAACTTTTCCTACAACAAACACATCACCTTTTGCCTCAATATTGCCTTTTACAAAGCCAAAAACTTCAACATGCCCCTTGGTCTTAATGTTGCCTAAAACCTTTGTTTCTTCACCTATTATTCCTGTTTCGTCTGAAAATTCAGACACAACTTCATCTAACTTCAATCCTTCACTCATATTGTCCTGCATTATAATTCGCCTCCAAAATCAAAATCTGTTTCAAGCTCCTCAGCTGCTGTTTTAGGTATGACTTTACCCTGAAGCTTAGCACCTTGTTCAGTTGAGAAATCGTCTGCACAGACATCTCCCACCAAATATGCACCTTTAGTCAAATGTGTGCTTTCTCTGACATCACAGTTTCCCTTAACTTTACCGGCGACAACCAAATTTCCAGCTGTAATATCTCCAACCACTACAGAATTTTCACCTATAAACAAATCTTGTCCGATTTTTATGTTCCCTTTTAATCTCATCGTGTCCGTTTTCATATTTTGAGCAGAGACATTACCTAAAATCATATTTGATCCATGAATATTCGCTGTTGTTATAACATTACCGATGATCTCTCCCTGCACGCACACATCGTCGTTAGTATCAATATCACCCATAATTACCATACTTTTGCTTATCTGAGTGATATGCTCCGAGGGCGCATTGTAAAACGGCTGTAACGGCAAAATTTCCAATAGTTCTTCCTGTTTTGCATCTACAAAAACTTCTGTGCTTTCTTCTAATGGTTCATCCTTTATTTCTGTTTCTTCACTCTGATCTGACAGCCCGTCAAAGCCTGTCAGTTTTTTCAGAGCTTCCGTGAAGTTATTCTTCATTTATGCTCCTCTTTTCCTCTTTTAAAATTTCAATTTATTATAACGAATTTATCCGAAAAAATCGCAATTCAGTGCGAAATGTATTCTATATAGCGTGAATTGCAATTTTGAAGGTGCGAATAGCGTTTTATTTTATTGAAATCATCTTTTGTGTTTCGTATAATTTATATATAAGATACGGTGGAGGTTTGCATGTTAAATATAGCAATTTGTGATGATGAAAAGATTTGCCTCGAAGAGGCTAAAAGAGCCATACAAAGATATGCCAAAGAAAATAATGTTTCTATATCTCTTTTCACATTTGATGATGGAGATTCCCTTATCGATTCCCATAAACGCGAACCATTTGATATGGTTTTCCTTGATATTATAATGCCGCTTTTTAACGGCATGGATTTAGCTCATGAAATCAGAGAAAATGACAGCAGTGTTAAAATTGTTTTTTTTACTTCATCAACTGACTTTGCGGTTGAATCTTATGATGTTAAAGCCTCAGGATACCTTATCAAGCCTATAATCTATGATAAATTAGCACAAGTCCTAACCAGCTGTATAAAAACAAAAGAAACCTCACCCGCCAACATCATATTAAAAACAGCAGGCCGATATGACAAAGTCTATTATCATACCATCGATTATATAGAGGCGCAAAACAAGAAAGTTCTCTTTAAATTGATTGATGGTACAATAATTGAGTCTACACACACATTTTCATATTTCACAGACAAGCTTACAATAAAATACGGATTTTTTAAATGTCACCGCAGTTATATCGTATACATACCTAATGTGAATCATTTCTCTGCTCATGAAATCATTACAGTTACAGGAGTACACATTCCTGTATCGCGAAATCTCAGCAAACCCTTTAAGGATGCATACTTCTCATATATCTTTAATAAGGAGCATACTTATACATGATTGATATTATTTTTGAGCTTATAAGATACATTTTAACATTTCTTTTCGGCATAACTGTATCTGCCTCTTTATTAGGCATTGATTTCAAGAGAAAAAGCATTACCGTTATCATATGTTTTTCAGTTATATCCTTGCTTTTTCAAGGAATACTCTACATTACATTGAATGTGGCCGTTATAACCATGATATATCCTTTAATCATACACTTGCCACTGTTCTTGATGTTTGTAATAATTTTCGACAGGAAAATTACAGCTGTTACTTTATCCATAACTACAGCATATCTATGCTGTCAAATAGCCAACTGGTTTTCAATCCTTTCCAAAGCTTTCGGATGTCAGCATTGGGTCGTTGACCTAACTTATTCAGTAATACTGATTATTACATTTGTTTTAGTGATAAAATACATACAAGTTCCATACTCCAAACTCCTGAAAGAGTCTACTCTTATGATTTTATCTTTTAGCATAATTCCTATTTTTTACTACATATTCGACTATGCATCAACAGTATATACCGAATTGCTTTATAAAGGTCAAATCGTGGCCATCGAATTCATGCCTTTCCTTATGAGCATATGTTACCTGATTTTTTCTGCTGCATACTTTAAGCAGTATGAAGAGAAGATTAGTGCAGATAATCTCAATGCGATGTTAAATTTAAAACAAATGCAGTCATACAAAGAGATTTCTCTCATCAAACAAAATGCAAAAAACATGGCGTTGATACGACACGATATGAGACATTTTCTAACCACCATATTAAATTATATAGATAAAGGTGACACTGACTTGGTAAAAAAATATATATATAACATTATCGATGATGTAAATAATACTGCAATAAAAAAATATTGTTCCAACGAAACAGTAAATATAATTTTATCTTCATATGAAAACGCTATTATTAAAAATGACATTGATTTTCAGTTTACTATTGAAATACCAAATAAACTTTCTGTAAAAGATGTAGACCTTACATCCATACTATCCAATGCTATGGAAAATGCAATAAATGCAGCATCATCACAAAAAACAGGAGAGCGTGTCATCAGTCTCAGCATGTTGCAAAGAAACGGCAAATTACTCATTTCCGTCGAAAACTCTTATGATATTGCCCCTAAATTTAAAGATGATATGCCTATTGCTGAAGCTGACGATCATGGCTTTGGAACGCAAAGTATCTATTACACCGCCGAAAAGCTGCACGGCAACTGTCGGTTTTCTATAAGTGGAGGAAAATTCATCTTGCAGGTGGTAATATAAATTATCAAATACAGATAAGGTATATTTAATGTATTTATCATCGGTTCTAAGAAATACAGTTTATATATTTTTAAAGTCTGACCTATAAAATACCGCTATAAAGGAACCGCCGCTAAAGCTACAATAAAAGAAAACGCCCTATTTCCGGCATTGTTTTCAAGGTCTTTTCGGATACCTTTCTTTATCTTTTTATCAAGAGTATCCGTAGCCCGTTCACTGAACGAAGAACACACAAAGTAAGTTATTTCTTCTATTTTATGCTCTGTTGTAACAGCGGCAGCATGAGTTCCATTCAGATAGATTAGCTCCCTTTCAATCATTTAATGTGTGTTTTCATAAGCTTCTCTTATATCCTCTGGCATATCTTCCAGAGTGATAGAGTGAAGCCTTTCTTCATTGCCGTCAAGAATTGCCTGCTCATAGTACCAACATTTGAATTTGAGCATGTCAAGAACATGTTTCAGCCGCTCTATTTCAAGTTCGACACATTCTTTTTGCCTGATAAACAAATCTCTGCGCTGCTGATAGGTTTCACTTCCCAAAGTACACCATTCCATAAATTGCTTAATATCCTTTATTTCCATTCCGGACTTTTTTAGGCATTCAATGATATGAAGTGCTTCTATTTCTTTTTCATCAAATTTACGAATTCCAGAAATACGCCTTATATTTGGAAACAACCCGGCTTTATCGTAATAACGCAAAGTAGAAATTGGTAGCTGAAACATTTTTGATACCTCACCTATTGTATAAATAAAAATCCCTCCTTTTACAAAAAATATATTGACTTAAAGTTAGGTTTAGGTTTTATGATGATTTTATCAAGGAAACAAATAAAAGTCAAACTGATTTATGGGGGTATGAAATGTCAAAAAATATACTTATTATCAGCACAAGTTTACGAAATCACAGCAATTCTGATATGCTGGCAGATTCTTTTATGAACGGAGTAAAAGAGGCCGGTCATACTGTTGAAAAAATCAGCTTACGTGGAAAGAAAATAGCTTTTTGCAATGGTTGTCTAACTTGCCAAAATACGCAGAAATGTGTTATTCAAGATGACGCTGTGGAAATTGCAGAAAAAATGCGGAAAGCAGATATAATTGTTTTTGCTACGCCTATTTATTATTATGGAATAAGTGGTCAGATGAAAACACTTCTTGATAGGGCAAATCCTCTTTTTTCTTCTGATTATTCTTTTTCTAAGATTTATCTGATTACCACTGCTGCGGAAAACAATGCAGATGTACCTCAAAAATCAATCAATAGTTTACAAGGCTGGATTGATTGCTTTGAAAAAGCAAAATTAAAAGGAAGTATATTTGCTGGTGGTGTCAACAATCCAGACGATATTAACGGACATTCATCTTTAAAAAAAGCATTTGAAATGGGATACAACATCTAAGGAGGAACTTTATTATGAATGGAAATTTTACATATTGCAATCCTACAAAATTATATTTTGGAAAAAACTCACTTAAATATTTGAACATTGAATTGCCAAAATATGGGGATAAGGTTGTTTTAATCTATGGAGGAGGTTCTATTAAGAAAAATGGAATTTATGATGAAGTAATAGATATTTTAAGAAAAAATAAAAAAGAAGTTGTAGAAATTTCAGGAGTAATGCCAAATCCTACTCTTGCAAAGCTATATGAGGGTATTGAAATTGCAAGAAATCATCATGCTGACTTTTTGCTTGCTGTTGGTGGTGGCTTTGTTTGTGATTATGCAAAGGCGGTGTCTGTATCAGTCAACTGTGATGAGGAACCATGGGAAAAATATTATGTACGGTTTGAAGAACCCGAATGTGAAATACTTCCTGTTGGCTGTGTTCTCACAATGGTAGGGACAGGCTCAGAAATGAATGCAGGATCTGTGATAACAAACCAAAACACAAAGCAGAAAACAGGTCATGTTTTTACTGATGAAACGGTAATGCCGAAATTTTCTATTCTTAATCCTGAATATACTATGACACTTCCTCATTACCAAATGGTTTCAGGTATTTATGATATTTTCAACCATATATGTGAACAGTATTTTTCTGGTGATGACGATAATACAAGCGATTACATTAGTGAAGGTCTTATGCGCTCTTTGATTCATTCCAGCCGAGCTGCTATTATAAATCCTAATGACTATGAAGCAAGAAGTAATATTATGTGGACAGCCACATGGGCGCTTAATACATTGGTTTCCCGCGGAAAATCAACAGACTGGATGGTTCATATGCTGGGACAAGCTGTTAACGGTTATACAAATGCCACCCATGGCATGACTCTTTCTGCGGTTTCTATTCCTTATTATCGCCATATCATGCCGTATGGGCTTGAAAAATTTAAACGCTTTGCAATCAATGTGTGGAATATTAAGCAAAATGATAAAACTGACAAGCAGATTGCCGAAGAAGGTCTTTTAGCAATGGAAAGATGGATGAAAGAAATTGGAATGACAATGAATATTTCCGAATTGGGAGTTACTGCGGATATGATTGACGGAATTGCAGATGTAACAGTCATCATGGAGGGAGGTTACAAAACACTTGACCGTAATGAAATTGTTCAAATATTTAAGGAGTGTCTTGCGTGATAAAGCAAATTATTGTGCTGTCGGTAACTTTGTTTTCTTTTTTTACTATGGGCTGTTCTGACGATAAAATAACAGAAGAAAAGACAGCGGAAATTCCAACAATTTCAACAGCAGCCGTAACGAAAGATACTTCCATTCAAGGAGGAATTATTTTAAGAGTAAACGATACCATTCTTAGTATTTCATGGGAAGACAACCAATCCGTAGAGGCATTGAAAGAAATTTTGAGAGAAGAGCCACTTACTATTACTACGGAACAATATGGAGGATTTGAACAGGTTGGAAAGCTTCCACAGAGTATTGTAAATAATGATATTAAAATAACTGCCAGTCCGGGAGATATTGTTTTGTACTCCGGAAATTCCCTTGTTCTTTTTTGGGGTACAAACACATGTGAATATACAAAGTTAGGGCATATAAACAATGTATCTCCTGAATAGTTAGAAAGATTATTGAGTGATAACAAGACTATACTTACTCTTTATATGCCAGAATAAATAAAAATAGGACTCAACTCCTGATTTGTTGTGCCTCATTTTCTATGTTAGCATGATTTGATATTTTGCGCAGCAGAACCCCGATTTCAAAGAAAAAGGTACTCTGTATCGTCTATGCCAGTTTCAAGCTGTTTATGCTTTGGAACATGTAAGAAAAGAGGAGCAAAAGAAGTTTGAAGCTTCCCGAAGAAAATATTTCAAGCGTTCACGAACGCTTCTACTCAAGCACAAGGGAAAGCTCAAAGCTGATGAGCTTGAGACCGTATCGCTGATATTGTCTTTATCGAAACCCTTGGCAGAGGCATATTATCTTAAAGAGTTGGCTTATGATTTCTTTGGTTCGTAAAGTGTAGAGGAAGCAAAGAAAAGACTGCTTGCTTTTCATATGGCAGTACAGGTCTGTGGACTTCCTTCGTTTCACAAGGTTTCGGAAACCTACAGAGAATGGGAGAAAGAGCTTCTTAACATATTCAGTACCGACCTTTTAAACGGTTTTACAGAAGGATGCAACAACAAAATTAAAGTGTTGAAACGTATTTCTTACGGCATGCCCAACTTTGAGAGATTCAGAACACGAATACTGCATCAAATGCAGCAACCCTGTTAATGTTACTTTACAAGTACAAAAGAGAGGCGACTTATGCCGCCTCTTTATCACTTATTATTGTTTTAATTTTGTTCCACCCCAACATTTGACACAGAGCGAAAAGAGTAACTATTATTTGTCTTTTTTGTTTTTCTTCTCTTTTGCATATATTTTTACGCACCTTGTAATGCTATAACAAGCTCCTAACATTGCGTTCTCCTTTCAGTCTGTCAATTATTGGGCTGCGGCTTCTTCTATGGTCTTTGCCGCTATTTCCGGGAACTGCAAGTTGCTTTCTTTCTCATCTAATCTCACAACTCCATTATTGCAGCTCATAATACTCATATCGCCGGACGCTGTATCATCGTTGAGATACACAATATATTGATGTCCCTTTTGGAGAGCATCATATCCGTCTATATGGAGATATTGTCCTTTGATTATCGCAGCAGCTTCAATAAATGACAGCTCCTCTGTGTAATTTCCGGTCACATCCTTATAATATTCAAGCACTTTGCATGTGCGCTTTCCATAAAAACCACCGCAGGTTCCCGTTTCCGGGTCTGTAATTTCAAAGCTGTTTTCTGTAGTCAAATCGCCGGTTACTTCAATTTTTGCTATTATTTTAGCGGTATCTTTAAGCTCCTCGTAACTGAATTCAACAAAACTTCCCTGAACTGCGATGTCCTCCGGTACATCATTTTTCTGCCCGCAGCCTACTTGCAAAAACATAGTCATACAAATTATTGAAAAAATGCATATAATTTTAGTTTTCCTCATTTTTTCTTCAGCCCCTCTCATTATTTACATTCCTCTACTCATTATTTAACTACCCCATTTATATTTATACTTCAATTTCCCTTTTATATATTCATAATAACTTTTTGTTTATTTTTTGTCAATAACTTTGTTCTTAAAAAAATACAATTAATGTGGATTTCGTACAATCACCTCAATATCGAAGCAACATAAAAGGCCGGCTTAATGCCGACCTTTTCTACGGTGTGTTGATTTATTCTATTTTTTATATTTATGCCATTACAAATCCTGCAATCACATAAGCTACAAATGAAATGCCTGTAACAATTCCTATATACGGAAGCTGTGCCATACCATAGTCAACATTGTTGATACGGCAAGCTGAAGCCGACATCAATGTTACATCTGAATAGAAGCAAGCCTGTGCACCGAAGCATGCTGCTGAAATAATAGCACCGAGTGTAAGCGGAATGCTTGCGCCTGTTGACGCTGCCAAAGGCAGAATAATCGGTGTGCATAATGCAGGTACGCTCCATATGTTTCCTGTGGCGAAGCATACGAGGCCAATCAGTACAAACGAAATAGCCGGTATCCATGCAGCGCTCATATACGGGCCTGCTGCCTCAATGAGAAAATCAGGAAGACCTATAAGGTTGATTGCTTCTCTGTAGAAAAGTGAAGTTACAAGAACCACTGCTATAAACAGCATGTCCTCAAGTCCCTTGTAGCATGCGTCACAGAACTTGCCGAGAGTCATTATCTTAGCAGGCAGATAAAGTACGAAGCATACAAATATACCTATTGTAACGCCATACAGAATATCGTCCAGAAGAAGTGTTGCTGCGATTACTACTGCCATAGGTACTACGAAAGTCCACAGTCTTGGAGTAATTTCCTTTGTTTCCTTTTCCTCGGTTACTGCTGCGCCCATTACTTCGCCAAGCTCGCCGCTTTGATTCTGCATATTGCTGCTTGCAGGCCAAAGCTGACCTGTCTTTTCAACTCTTTCATATGCTTTTTTGATTCCGCCCATTTTAGGAACTATACCGAATACAACGAGCAGAACGAACAGCACGCATAAGAACGGATAAAAGAAATAAGGCATTATATGATAATAAATATCCATTGCACTGTCGCCAACTACAGCTGCCTCCGGCTGCTGTTCAAACACGCCCGAGAAGAACACTACCCATGCTGAAATCGGAATAATCAGGCACACAGGAGCAGATGTTGTATTTATAATATAGCATAACATTTCTCTCGGAGTCTTATGCTCATCGGAAAGTGTCATTACGCAGTTAGCAGTAACGAGAATACTCAAATAATCGTCAATAAATATAATAACTCCGCATAGCCATGTTAAAAACAGAACCTGTTTTTCTGATTTTACATATTTTCTGGCAAGATCACCTACAGCAATCGCACCCTTTGATTCTCGCAGCAGCTGCACAAAGCATCCGAACAGCAAGCATATAATAACTATATAGTTGTTGTCGCCGTCACATGATGCTTCTAAAATAGCATCCATCATCGGCATAAAGAATCCGGCTTTATAATAAAGAATATATCCAAGTATACCGGATACCATGATACTTAAGATACATTTCTTTGTTAGAAATGCCAGTAAAAAGAAACTCACTACAGGAATCAGAGTGAGGATCCCCAAATTTGTTCCGTCCATAATGTTTACTTCCTTTCGTCAAAACAATTACTATACTCTGCCTAAAATACACACTTCCAGATTTATTTCATCACTGAAATAATTTTCTATCTCTGTAAGTCGTGCTTCATCAGGAGGTTCAAATTCTTCCTGTATGCCTCCCACATTCCTCTTCTTGCTGATTCCGAGATTGTGATAAGGCAACAGATTTACGCGCCTGATTCCAAGTTCCCGATACAATGCGCCCGTTTTTTCTATTATTTCCTGCGTATCGTTTACGCCTTTTATTAGCGGCATACGCATTGTAATTTTTTCGGCACTCCTTGAATCATTTGCCAGCATTTTTAGATTCTCTATGATTTTTTTGTTGCTGACACCTGTATAGACCATATGAACATTATCGTCTACAGACTTCATGTCATAGAGAATATCTGTAACATTTTCTTTAAGTGACAGCCTCTTGAGCGCCTCTGAATCACCCATTCCGCTGGTATCAAGACATACATTGACACCTGCCTCGGCTGCTTTGTCAATCAAAGCTTCTGCAAAATCTGAATGCATAAGCACTTCGCCACCGCTTATAGTTATGCCTCCCCCTGTGTTATCATAAAATCCCTTATCCTGCAGCACTGTTTCCATAACTTCATCTACCGTCATATATTTTGCTACCGGTCTCAGTGCATTTGCATAGCACTCATCGGCGCATTTAAGGCAAACGTCGCATTTCTCCCTGTCTACTTGAATTCCTCTTTCGCTGTGTATCGATAATGCACTGCGCGGGCATATTTCGATACAGTGTCCACATCCTATGCAATTATTCGGCGACTGTATGAGCTGCTGAAAAGTTTCAATCATTTCCGGATTGTGACACCACCTGCATTTGAGAGGACACCCCTTCAAAAAGACTGTTGTTCTTATTCCGGGGCCATCCTCCACAGAAAATTTTTGAATACTGCCGACCAGAGTTCTTTCCGGCGTGTTACTCATATATTTATATCCTCCTGCTACTCGGACAAATGTGGCGTACGATAAATAATAGTATCCTGTGCGCTTTTATCCAATTCAGTAAAATATGCCATGTATCCCGCTACACGAACCATAAGTCCCTTGTAGTTCTCCGGGTTTTTCTGAGCTTTTTTAAGAGTTTCATTATCCACAACATTTATCTGGATATGCTGTCCGCCATCTTCAAAGTAAGTGCGGATCACTCCCTCCACGATATCAAGCCCTTTTTCGCCCTGAATTCCCTTAGGGTCAAATCTCAGATTGTAAAGAGCACCTTCATGGAGTTTTTCATCAACCATGCTTGCAACTGATTTTACTGTTGCCGTAGGTCCGTTAACATCTCTTCCCATCATAGGAGACGATGCATCGCAGAACGGTTCTCCTGCCAGTCTGCCGTCAGGAAGAGCTCCTGTCACAGCTCCGTGCGGAATATTCATTGTTTGTGAATCTATACCAAACGCATAGTAGCCACCTCTTGCGTCATGCCAGCCTTGTACATTTTCTGCAACAAAATCCATCATTTCCTTGTATATCGCATCTACATGAGGCTGATGATTTCCGTATTTCTCAGGTTTATGCAGAAGAAGCTGTCTCAGTCTTTCGTTGCCTTCAAAGTTATTGTCACATGCCTTTATCAGCTCGTCCATAGTAACATCTTTGTCCTCGAAAACACATTTTTCAACTGCCGCTATGGAGTCTGCAAGGTTGGCAGGACCTGTTACATAAAGACCGCATGTCGAATATTTAGCTCCGCCGTGCTGAACGGATTTTCCGCTTTCAACACATCCCTTTGTAACCATTGAAGCAAAGATAACCGGATAACGATTCATATGAATACTCTGCATAAGGTTATATCCTGTCCTTATCAGACTGTAATGGTGAAGTATCTGTTTTTTGAGTGCATCTTTAAACTCTTCGATATTCTTGAAGTCTCTCGGATCTCCTGTTTCAAGTCCCATAAGCTTCCCTGTTGCGGGATCAACGCCGTTATGAAGCACGAACTCGACCATCTTGCCCATATTTACATATCCTGCATCAGGTGAACCGTCAGCTCCGCCGCCTCCCGGTGCCGGCTGAGTGCAGCCTACTATTTCCCAGTCTCTTGCTTCTTCCAATGTGCTGCCTCTTCCCTTTGCGAGACAAATTCCTATTGCTGCGTCATCACTGAAAAATCCCGGATTGGCCTGCCCCTCCTGAATCATTCTGCATCCGAAACGAATCAGTTTTTCAGGTGTATTTTCCCAAACTCTTACTGCCATAACCGGCTGCTTTACCTGAAGCTCGTCTGCTGCTTCAAGAGCAAGATATGACAAATCATTTGTAGCATCTTTTCCATCTGGAGTCTGTCCGCCAACCATAAGAGTCTGCCACATAGGATATCCTGCAAAAGCAGTCGCATACCAGTTGTCTCTGACTTCGTACACTTCACATGTTTTAAGGTAAAGGCACTCTATCATCTCAAGAGCTTCTTCTCTTGTAATATTCTTTTCATCTATAACATCTTTTTTATAAAGAGGCCACATATACTGGTCAAATCTGCCGAATCCGCAAGCGGTCGTACAAACCTCTATATAGAAGTAGACATGTACAAACCACAGCGCTTGTAATGCCTGATAAAAAGTCTGCGGTGGATTTTCAGGCACGACTCTGCAATTTTCCGCAATAAGAAGGAGTTCTTTCTTTCTTTTTTCATCGTTACAGGATTCAGCCTGGCGCATAGCTTCGTCTGCCATCCTATGTGCATATGTGATTAGACCCCTGCACTGAATTATGCAAGCTTTCCAGAAGTCAACCTTAGCCTGCTCCTCCATAGTCTGCGGAACTGTATTGTCAATATTTTTCTGACATTCTTCCATATATCCTCTAAGTCCTATGGTCATGATTTTTTCATGGTCACAGGTTGTCTCTCCGGAAACTCCGTTTTCAAGGCCTACACAAATAATGTCATCTTTCTCAAGCTCCTTTATTTTCTTTGGCATTACTTCGTCGGAAATATCCTCCATAGCTTTTCCGTCCCAGTATTTCAGAGTCTCCAATATGGTTTTCTTATCCTCATCCGAAATGTAATACGGGTCCTTGCTTCTTGTAGAAAAATCATCTATATCGCTGATGTACCACGAGCTTGACTGAAATTCGGGATGCAGGTTGGCTCCTCTGTAGGCGTTTGTAGTTGTTCCTACGATAAGCTCATCTTCCATAATAAGTGTTGTCATATTTTCCATTATGTAATTTACAACCTTTGCCCTGAAAATAGGCACTGCATCTCCGGCAAATTTTTTATATGCCTCGGTAGCAAGCACAAGTCGCTCTGCTGTAATTTGTGGAATCGTATCAAAGTACTTTTCCTTCATTTTTTTTACTCTTGGTGTTAACATCATGTCCTCCTTCCATTGCTTATTCTCTTGTAAATATGTTACTATTACAAAAAAATAAAATCGACCACCTTCTTGTCATATTTTATAAGTCAGATGGTTATTTTTTTAACCTTTGCCCAAACAGCCTCATTTATTCAATTTATTTGCTTTAAAATATGATTATTTTGCCGTAAATGGATTCAAAATGACTTTTTCGCCTTTCAACTATGCAATATAATATAATTAAGAATTTGAACACATTTTTATGTCAGATAATAACAAGGAGGTTTCCCTGTGCTTTTCGAAAAAATAACATATTCCGAAGATTTTCCTATAAATATAAGAATAGCTAAGATTACAGACTATCCCCTTCATTATCACAAGGATGTTGAATTTGTCTATGTTCTTAAAGGTTCAATACACCTTAAATGCATATGTTCCAACTACGTTCTTCATGCGGGGGACATCTTTATAAACAACAGCCGTGAAGTTCACTCTTTGAATGCAACAGATGAGGACAACATAATTGCCATACTGCAAATAAGCACACGATATTTTACGCAGTATTTCCCTTCTCTGCACAAAGGCTGCTTTATGACTTATGTAAGCAACAGTAAATACCCGAAATTAGATGCTCTCAGAAAAATCCTGCTTCACATTCTGCTTAACTATACACAGAGAAGCTTCAATTATAAAAGCATTTGTATTTCACAGATGATAGAAGCTATAAGGTGCCTTAACCAGAATTTCAACCTGTTTGCCTTCGACGGATTGGTCGTTACAGATTTCAGATATGACAATCCTGTAATAATCGACCGCATAAGCAAAATAATAAATTATGTATATGCCAATCATTCAAATAAAATCACATTGGAAAGTTTAGCTAAGCAGGAACACCTCAGCACATATTATCTCTCTCATTTTATTCGGAATTATATGGGGATAAGCTTTCAGGAGTTCTTATGTTTTGCAAGAGTAGAAATGTCAGAAATTCCGCTCCTGCAAACCAATAAAAAAATCAGTGTAATCGCAAAGGAAGTGGGATTTTCAACCACCGCGTATTATGAAAAGTTTTTTACAAAGTGGTTTAAACGTACACCGCAGGAGCACAGAGATCATTTTCTTCCTCATGTTCTTAGTGAAGAAAATCCCGCAGCCTGTTTCAGTTTATCTAAAAGTCAAAGCATAAGCATTTTGAAACGAAGCCTGTCTGCCATAAACGACTGCGAAAGCAGCTCTTCACAGATAAAGGGCCTGACACTCAACATCGATGTCCTTCCCGATGCCAAACCGATAATGGATATATCTCCAAATCTTCAAGTTGTAATTACCTGCGAAGATTATCATATTATGGGAGAGCGAATGTTCAATATTCTCTATGAGCTTAAGCCATCTCTTGTTATTTTAAATATCGGAGAATCGGACAGTGAAGCCACGGCCGCACTTATCTCAAACAGGCTTAATTTCATGGGATATAAAGTTTTGACTCATGCTGAAAACGGACTTCCGCTTAAGTCTTCTTATGGCTTTGATACCATAGCTTCCGCAATAAATGCTTTTTTAACAGCTTTTTCAGCTAATGCCCAGCCTTCCTGCTGTAAACTGAGAGATCAGGGAAGCCAGGCAAAAGTGCTGAAAGGTATGCCCGGTATACTTACTTCCGGACTTATCTCAAAGCCTGCATTTTATGCATATAGGCTTTTACAAAACATCAAAGGCAAGCTGATTTACTGGGGGAAGTATTACTATATAATCAAAAACGACTATGACAGCGAAGACTCATATACAATTATTGTCCTCAATTACAATGATAATATCAGACACATGACGGAATGGAATATCGGTCCTTATGAGGCAAGCGATATTATAAGTAATTTCATGAATGAACTGAGTCTTGATTTTAAAATCCCTTTAAGCAAGGGGCAATATATAATCGCAAAATATGCATTTACCAATAGTAATTCTATTTTTTCGCATATGGCAAGCCTCAGATTCCCTGATAAGGTTCCTCTCGCTGACGGCTGGATACAGCAGTTCAGTACGGAACCTCAAACTCAGTCCGATATAGAGGAGGTCAATGATGTTATCAGCATCAATGCTTCTGTCACCGGTGCAGGTATCGAGGTCTTTGTGATACGGCCGTTTTACGAAGAATAATACAAACATAAACGGTCATACTTAAAAATTCACACAAAAAACGGTACTTCCGCAGTTATAAATGCTGCTGAAATACCGTTTTTATCATCAGTAATTTCTATTCCTGTTCCCTGAATATAATTTCTCCTGTTTCGCTGTTCATTCCGTCAACTATTGCCAGTGACTTGAGATTATAGCCCATTGATCTTATCACATTTCCTCCCGGCTGAAATCCTTTTTCTATGGCGATACCTATGCCTTCCACTGTGGCTCCTGCATCCTCTGCAATCTTTATCAGTCCCTTAAGAGCCTCTCCGTTTGCAAGAAAATCATCTACAATGAGGAGTCTGTCCTTTGGGCTCAAAAACTTTTGTGATACAATTACCTTGTTTCTTGTTTTATGTGTGAAAGAGTTTACCTCTGCCATATAAACTTCACCGTCTATATTTACGCTCTGAGTTTTTTTGGCAAATACCACCGGCACATCAAAATGGTATGCCGCCATACATGCTATAGCTATACCCGACGATTCTATTGTCAGTATCTTATTTATTCTTTTCTTACTGAAACAGCGCTTAAACTCTCTGCCCATTTCATCAAGAAGTTCTATATCAAGCTGATGATTTAAAAAGCTGTCAACTTTCAGCACATTTCCCTCTTTTACAGCACCTTCTCTTACTATTCTTTCTTCTAAAAAATTCATATCTACCTCTTCTCCGGCGGAAATTGAAATAATCTTCATGCGTATTATTTCCTTAAAAGCAAAATACTGTCCCGCCATTATCATCATCTTTTCAGCTGCTACCAAATATTTTCTGCGTAATAAAGGTGTGTGTCAAGACTTTTCCGTTATTTTCTTGTGAAAATTTATTAAATAACTTTTCTAAAAAAACAGTGAGCAGGCTTTAAGCTTGCTCACAATACATTTTAAATATTTATGAATATCAATCCTAATGCAATTATCCCTGTCGCAATATATTCCCGCTTGGAAAGAACTTCACGGAAAACTATTACATTAACTACATTTACCGCCAGTATTACCCCTGCGCTGTAGCATGGATAAACAAGATAAGCCGGTAATTCTCCTACTGCTTTAAGCAAGAAAAGTATATTAAGCTGATTCGGAACGCCCAGCATAACTCCCATAAGCACATCTTTCCATGTTATTTTTCTGTTTTTAACAAGGCACAGAACCAGTGCCATAAGAGATGACACAACGAAACCGTAAAACACGAATCTTTCTTTATAAGAATCTTCTCCGAACTCATCGAACAGTTTGGATATGAAGTCAAGACATCCTCCGCCGATAAATGCTACAAACAGGAGCAGCATATGCCTCTCGCTGCCTGTATTTCCGCCATTCGCTGCCGCCAAAGCAACAGACTCACTGCTGTTTTCCGAGCCTCCGCTTATGTATATTATTGCGAAAATCGCCAAAACAATTCCCACAATTTGAATCCATGAAGGTATCTCTCCAAACAGAATGGCAGAACCTATGGTAGGTATGAGAATACCCATTCTGTTAAAGGTAGATGTCAGCGGCGCACCGTTTTTATTTATGCTGACCTGTAACACAAGCAGCACCGAGACAATGAATACAGCTTGAAGTGCCGCCATTCCCAATGTGAAGAGCCCCTCCGAACTGTTTATAAACAGCTGCCTGTCGTTCATCTGGAGATAACCTATTAAAGAGCCTGTAAGGTAATTAAAAAGCGTAACCCCATAGCGATTACCGCTATGGGATTCCGAATACTTCATTACAAAGGTCATAATCAAGCTGCATAAAATTGCAACAATCAAGTAAAACATCTACAGTTTTCCTTCCTTCATGAACTGAGAATTTGTACCATTTATTTCATCAAATTCTTTTTTGGCTCTTGCACCTATACCTTCGGTATGCTTATTGACTTCTCCGAAGTAGTCTCTGTAATCTACATTGGTAAACTCTCCGTCTCTGTATATTACCTTGCCCTGAACGGCAGAAAGTGCAACTTCCTCTCCACGAGCTGAGTAAACTATATTAGGAACTATATTTCTCATAGGGTTTGTATATACAGGAAGCATTGTAGGTTTGTTAAGGTCTATAGCTATAAAGTCTGCTTCCTTTCCTGCTTCAAGAGAGCCTGTAATGTCTCCAAGGCCGACCGCTCTTGCACCTTCTATTGTTGCCATGCGGAGAGCTCTCCATGCAGGCATCACCTCAGGATTCTGATACTTAATCTTGTTGAACAGAGCAACATTCTTCATTTCATTGAATATATTGTGGCAGTTGTTTCCCGGAGCCTGGTCGGAACCTAAAGCGCAGTTTCCGCCTGCATTCTGGAATGCAACAGAAGGGCATACGATTCCGTCTATGATAGCTATTGAGCCCGGATTTACAATCATTGATGCTCCTGTGCGTGCTACCATTGCTGCCTCTTCCTCTGTACAGTCAGTCAGATGAACCGCTATGATTCTGTTGTCAAGAAGCTCTATATCTCTCATAAGCTCAACAGGTCTCTTTCCGTATCTCTTGACAATCTGATAAGTCTCTCTGTCTCCCTGCTGAACATGAATGTGCATCAGAGTATTTCTTTCCTTTACTATAGCCTGAGTTTTCTTGAGCAGATCTATGCTCAGGAAATCAACGCCCTGAGGTCCGAAAAGAATCTTAATTCTTCCGTTACCTTTGTTGTGCCATTTATCATATAATTCTATATTGCGAGCTAAGCTTTCTTCTCCCATGGCATCGTCGAACTCATAAAGCTCACCCGGCTTATATACCTTTTGCTTTGCAGCTCTCACAAGCTGAGTGATGTTTCCTCTTGCTCCCACCTTATCTATGAAAGCACATGCATCATCCATATCATGCCAATAATCGCCAAGTGTTGTGGTACCGCTCTTTACAGCTTCCAAAAGAGCCATTCTGCTTCCTGCTATTCTGTCCTCTTGAGTAACCGCATTTTCAAAAGGCTGAAGTCCGAACATCATCCAGTTGTTTGTGTCCTGAGCCAGACCTCTTAAAATTGCGTCTCCAGTATGCATATGACCGTCTACAAATCCCGGAATAACAGCATGATGGTCAAGTTCAAGCACTTCGTCTGCCTGGTACTCTTTTTCCTCTTCGGCAGTAACAAAACCTTCAACCTTACCTGCGTTGACTACCATTGCTACATCGGTTTTATATCCTACTCCGTCTCCTTCCATAGTGAAAAAATGAGGAGCATGGACAATCATATCAACTTTTTTCATTTCTTCCCTCCTGAACCGATTTTGATTAAAACTTTTACATAACTTTAATTGAATACAAAGCAACTTTTGTGCCAGTTTTAAACTGTTGAAATATACCGATTCGTTTAAAAATTCACCATTGCAGGAAAAATATTTTCACTATTACAGGCAAATCCGGGCAAAACATTTTTACTCGGTCAAAAAATTTTTCTTCAATATCATGACCGGCAACAAGCTCAAGTTCCCTTATCACTATTTAAGCTCGTATTTTTTTATCTTATAATTCAAATCCTGTTTGCTTATATTAAGTTTTCGTGCCGCTTCTGCTATAGTACTGGCTTCACTTATCGCCATCTTCAATATTTTCTTTTCATACTCGGCTAAAACTCCTTTAAGGTCCACACCCTCCCGTGGAAGTCTTTCCGATATAAATGCATCCTTTTGATTTTCATAGCTTCTGATGAGATATTGAGGCATATTTTCCATTCGTATAAGTTTAAATCCCGCTGTATTAAAAGCTCCTTCTATTACATTTTGCAGTTCTCTTACGTTTCCGGGCCAATAATACTCATTAAAAAGTCTCCTTACTTCGTTATCTATTCCGTGTATCTGTTTATTCATCTTTAAGTTATACTTGAATATAAAATGATTTGTCAGAAGCTCTATGTCCTTACGTCTCTCTCTTAAAGGCGGCAGGTAGAACTGAACCACATTCAGTCTGTAGAACAGATCCTGTCTCAGTAAATTGTTATTTACACACTCTATAGGGTCCTGATTAAGCGCAGAAATTATCTTAACATCTATATTCACAGGCTTCGATCCCCCTACACGCCATATTTTCTTTTCTTCAATAGCTCTTAAAAGCTTTGCCTGCATTGGGAGGTCCATTGAGTTGATTTCATCAAGGAACAAAGTTCCGCCATTTGCTATCTCAAACAGCCCCGCATGATCCTCTGCTCCCGTAAATGAGCCCTTTACTGTTCCGAAAAGTATCCCTTCAAGCAGTGTCGCCGGTATGGCTGCACAGTTTTGTACAACAAAATTTTTATTATTTCTATTGCTCGAAGTATGAATTGCCTGTGCTATCATTTCTTTTCCTGTTCCAGTCTCTCCATATATGAGTACAGAAGAGTCAGTCTGAGCAACCTGTGAAATCATATCTTTTATCCTAATCATTTCCGGAGTATTGGAAATAATGTCATTAACGCTGTAATAACGAGTCTTATCTCCATTTCCCTTAATTACGATATTTTTTCTTTCCTTTTCACCTATAACCCTTGCAAAATCAACTGCACCGACAATTTTATCATCTTTCATAAGAGGAAGCGTGCAATATATGTTGGTTCCCACCTGTCCCGACGAAGAGTAAAAGCTTTCAAGCTGATTGAATATAGGTTCTCCTGTCTTCAGCACTCTCATTATGCTGCTTGTTTCTTCGGTAAGTTCAGGATGAAGCTCCAATATATGCATGCCTGTAATGTTCTTTGCATCAGGCCAGTAAACATCTGCCCTCATATTAGTATAATATTTAATTACACCTTTTTCATCGGTTATTATTACAGAGTCAAAAAAGTTATACAGATTAAGAATCTCACTCATATTATCTGTAATTTCCATATGCATATCTCCTTCCTGAAGCAACTAAAAAAGAGTGTTCACACAAATTTTGTAAACACTCTTTATTATACCATACTATTGCGGTATAAGCATGAATCTTTTTAACCAAACATGCCCAGTCCGAAGAATGTATCCAGCTGTCCGAGAAGAACGAGAACCATCATAACAGGCGCTACAAATTTTATACAGAAATCATAGAAGCCCTTTGTATGGAATTTCGCATTATTGAGACTCACTTCTTCATCTACCAGCTGAGTAGGAATTATTATAGCACAATAACATGCCCCCAGAGGCATCAGTATACCTTCTGAAATCAAGTCTATTGCATCAAGCCATGTGCTCTGTCCGAAGAACTGAGGGAAACCGTTGGCACCAAGACCGTCCATCGAAACCAGTGTTGCTGTTATGGCAATACTTATTCCCAATATAGTTGACAACTTCTTTCTGTCAGGTTTTTTGCCTTTTTCTATTGCCTTGTCCATGGCTACGGCAGTTATTCCCTCAAGCAATGAAATTGATGATGTTATAGCCGCTATAAATACAAGGCTGTAGAAAAGGAATCCGAAGATAGGACCAAGACCACCCATCTTGCTGAATACAGTCTGCAATGTTATGAACAACAGTCCGGGACCCTGTGTAGGCTCAAGTCCGGAAGCAAATACAGCCGGCATAATTGCAAGTCCTGCCATAATAGCTACTATAGTATCTGCAAGAGGAATAACAAGAGCATTTCTTTCAAGGCTTTCATTCTTAGGCAGGTATGAACCGTATGCTATCATTATGGACATACCCAGAGAAAGCGAGAAGAACATCTGTCCTCCTGCGACTGCCAAAACGGTTATCCAGCCTGTTCCTTCAAAAGCAGACCAGTCCGGTTTGAACATGAAAGCAAGACCTTCTGAAGCTCCCGGAAGCGTAACGCTTCTTATTATTACAATAACAAGCATCACAAACAAAGCCGGCATCGCTATAGATGTGAATTTTTCAATACCGCCGGAAACTCCGCCTCTTACTACCAAAACAGTAAGAATTACAAATATCAGTGAATATATGACAGTCTGCATCATGTCGGATGTAAATTCAGAGAAATAAGCGGCACTGTCCGCATCTCCTACTCCCCATCCGGCTCCGAACAAATCGCCAAGATTAGCAAGAGCATATTTTATACAATAACCGCCAAGCATTGAATAAAACGATAATATCAGCCATGGAGCAATAGCTCCCATCCATCCTATAAATGCATACTTCTTTGACAATGCTTCATATGCACCTACAACTCCCTTGCCGGTCTTTCTTCCCAGAGCCAGCTCGGAAATCATAATTACATATCCTACAAATACTACCAATATCAAATAAAGAACTAAAAAGGCAAATCCTCCGTTAGCCCCCATCTTGTATGGGAATCCCCACAAGTTACCAAGGCCTACGGCAGAACCTACTGCTGCCATAAGGAATCCAAAACTGGATCCGAACTGGCCTTTATGATTTTCATGCAACTGCTGTTCCATTAAATGTCCTCCTGTTTTCAATATTCATCAATCACTTTTTCATAGTAATAAAACAACTTTATCAAAAATAATTGTTGCTGTCAACAAAAACCGTCATCAATGCTCATAATTTATGCAGTAAAACAGTTTGATTGAAATCATGAGTGTGATATAATAACTACAGGCACTTTATACGGGTGCCGGAATATAAAAAATATTCATTTAAAATAAACATTGCGAGGTAAAAAAGGTGTCCATTGAAGCAGTAAAAGAACATTTCAAAAAATTAGGAATTGAAGATCGAATTCTTGAATTTGATGTTTCAAGCGCCACAGTAGAACTTGCAGCAAAAGCTGTAGGTGTAGACGGAGCCAGAATATGCAAAACTCTTTCCTTTAAAAGCAGCGACGGAGGGTGCATATTAATTCAAACAGCCGGCGATGCTAAAATAGATAACAGAAAGTTCAAAGATACTTTCGGTTACAAAGCAAAAATGCTTTCGCCTGATGAGGTGGTATCTTTCACAGGTCATGAAATAGGTGGAGTATGCGCTTTCGGCATAGATAACGATAATGTGAAAACTTACTGTGATGTTTCGCTGAAGCGTTTTGAAACCATATTTCCGGCATGTGGAAGTTCAAACAGTGCTATCGAATTTACATGCGATGAGCTTTTCAGCTACTCACGTTCAGAAGAATGGATAGATGTGTGCAAACTGCCCGTTATTGAGTAATTCAAAATAGATATAATAAGGAAATCAAAATGTTGCCTGAAAAGAAAAAGAAAATCAAATATGAGGTCAAGACTTTCCTTGCATTAACGATTGCTTCATGCGTTATTGCATTCAACCTGAAAAGTTTTGTTCAGACCGGAGCTCTTTTTCCGGGAGGATTCAGCGGTGTTGCCATCTTAATCCAGCAGATTGCATACAAGTTTTTTAATATTGAAATAGCGTATTCAATCATATATCTGCCGCTTAATCTTATCCCTGCATATATCGGCTTCAAGTATATAGGAACAAGGTTTACTGTTTATTCCTTTTATGTTGTCTTTCTTTCCAGCATATTGACTGATGTTTTCCCGGCAGTAACCATCACATACGACACTCTTCTTATCAGTATCTTCGGAGGTATTCTGGGAAGCGCCGCCATAAGCATATGCCTGATAAACGGAGCCAGCGGAGGAGGAACCGACTTCATATCAATTTACTTTTCAGAGAAAAAAGGCATAGATGCCTGGAATTACATACTTCTCGGAAATATTGTAATTCTTACTACGGCGGGAGTACTTTTCGGCTTTGACAAGGCTCTTTATTCAATAATATATCAGTATGCCGGAACACAGATAATCCAGCTTCTGTTTAAAAGATACCAGAAAGATACTCTTTTCATAATAACCGAAATGCCGGATTCTGTATACGGCAAAATCCGTGAAATAACCCATCACGATGCAACACAAATAGAAGCTGTCGGCTGCTTCGAGGGGGCTCCAAGACATATACTGTACTCCGTAGTAGGCAGAGAACAAGTCGGCAGAGTGATAGATGCGATTAAAAAAGTAGACCCTAAGGCTTTCATAAATGTTATAAATACAGAGCAGCTGAACGGCCGCTTCTACAAACCTCCGTATTGATATTTACACTTTTAACATTTCTGTGCTATAATATTAAAAATTGTGATATTGATTGATGTATAAAAGGAGTACAGCTATGAAAAAAGTAGATCTTATCGGTGTCCAGATGGACATGGGTGCAGGAACCAGAGGTGTAAATATGGGACCTGCCGCAATCAGATATGCAGGGCTTGTAAACGGTATAAGGGCTCTCGGCATGGAATGTCATGACAAGGGAGATCTGATACCTCTTCCGGAAGGAAAAACCTCTGATAATATGCGTTGCTACGAGCAGGTAAACGACATAAACAAAAAGCTTTATCATGCGGTTATGAATTCTCTCGAAAGCGGTGCTTTCCCTGTGGTTTTGGGCGGCGATCACAGTATCGCAGCAGGTAGTATATCTGCCACATCCAAATACTACAAAAAAATAGGAATAATCTGGGTCGATGCACATGGAGACTGGAACAACGAAGAATCAACGCCTTCCGGCAACATGCACGGAATGCCTTTCTCCGCCGTATGTGGAGCAGGTCCCGATATAATGGTTGATTTCGGACAGGGTCCCGTATATGTCGATACAAAAAACTGCGTTCAGATCGCCGGAAGAGATATCGATGAAATGGAACGCATAAGAATGAGAGAACACGGAATAACCGTATTTTCCATCGCAGACATAGACAGAATGGGAATGCCTGCTGTAATAGAAAAAGCAATCGAAATCGCCTCAAACGGAACTGAGGGAATACATGTAAGCTTCGATGTGGATTCCATAACACCTGAATCAGCTCCGGGAACAGGCACGATAGTTCACAGCGGACTCACTCTCAGAGAGGCTTTCTACCTTATAGAAACGCTCTGTCAAAGCGGCAGAGTCATTGCGCTTGACATGGTTGAAGTGAACCCTATGTTAGACATAAGGAATAAAACAGGTGAGCTTGCCATGGAGCTTGTTCTGTCAATGCTTGGTAAAGTTGTTTACTAAACTGCAATTATAAATCACAAAAATACAAAAAGGCATACTGAATTCTGCCCCTGCACAAGTATACGGGTTAAAGATTCGGTATGTCTTTTTTGTTTTATATCAGATATTAAGCAATATCAGCAGTATAGCGCCCGGCAGACCCAGAATCCCTGTAATTACAGCGTTAAGGGCATTAAGCGGTATTACTATTCCAAACGGTGCTCCCAACGCATTTATAACAAGAATTGCAGCGCCTCCTATAAGGCTGTTAAGCACAAGTTTCAGTATTATCTTAAGGGGCCACAAAAAAAGTCTTCCAAATATGAATACCAATATTACGGCTCCCGCATAAGTCAAAAATATTCCCAGATCTAAACCCATTTCTTTCCCTCCGTACTTGTATAAAATATGTCTCTTTGGAATAAAATAGAATTAAATAAATCGGAAAGGTGTGATGAATTTGTCTATTTCAATAAAAGAAAGATTTTCAAAAGGCGCTCTCACTGCCGCAGAAAAATTTAGCGGCTCAAATGTTCTAAAAAACGGCCCCACATCAGATGAACAGCTTTACGGATATCTCGATGACGCACGCATCCAGTTGGAAAGAGCCGTTCTTACATTTAATGAGCTTACCGACGAAAAAGCTATAGACTACGCTTCTTACAATCTTCTTGCAGCGAGAGCAAAATACTCCTACCTTATCCAGCTTGCAAAAGAAAAAAAATTATCTCTCTGAGAAATCTCAGAGAGATTTTTAATTCTTCCTGCTTGATTACAATTCACGCCTGCCTTCCATGGCTTTTAAAAGAGTAACTTCATCGGCATACTCCAAATCACCGCCTACAGGAAGTCCGTGAGCTATTCTCGTAACCTTGATTCCGGCGGGCTTTATCAGCCTGGCTATGTACATGGCCGTCGCCTCTCCCTCAATGTTTGGATTGGTAGCAATGATAAGTTCCTTTACATCATTTTGCTGTAATCTTGTTATCAGGGACTTTAAATTTATGTCCTCGGGTCCTATTCCTTCCATAGGAGAAATTACTCCATGCAATACATGATAAAGACCGTCAAACTCTTTTATACGTTCCATTGCAGCCACATCTTTTGGGCTTTCCACCACACATATAACATCTGTCCTTCTTGCAGCATCTGAACATATTATGCAAGGTTCTGTGTCAGTAAGGTTTCCGCAGACACTGCAATATTTCATCTCCTTTTTGGCCTGCGTAATCGCATCTGCCAGAGAGCCTGCCTCTTCATCGCTTAAAGACAATATATGAAATGCAAGTCTCTGCGCTGTCTTGTAGCCTATTCCGGGCAGTTTACCAAGTTCACCTATAAGCCTTGCCAGAGGTTTAGGGTACTGCTTCATATCATCTTACCTTAACCTTTTCTATAACCCCGGGATTCCCAAGCCGCCTGTCAGCTTACTCATCTCGTTGTTTGAAATTTCTTCTATCTGTCTTATGCCCTCATTTACAGCCACAATAATCAAATCCTGGAGCATCTCTATATCCTCAGGGTCCACAACTTCAGGTTTAAGCTCGAGTTTCACAATTTCTTTCTTGCCGTTTACAGTAACATTGACTGCACCGCCTCCAGCAGTTGTCGTAACTTCTTTTTCTTCTATTTCTGCTTGAATAATCTCCATCTTTCTCTGCATTGCCTGCATCTGTTGGAGCTGCTTCTGCATACCGCCTCCGCCTGAAGGTTTTTTGCCTGCTCTCATTCCTTTACCCATGTCATTCCTCCTTAAAATCACTCTATTTGTATATCTATTCCTAAAAGCTGTCCCGCTTCTCTTGCTATTTTTTGAGCTTCTTCATCTTCATCACTTTGCTGAACCAAATCTTCCTTTAATCTGCATATCAGCTTCATAGGTCTTCCTATCTGCTGCTCCATAAGTTTTTCAATATCTTTACGCTTTTGTTCAACATATCTGAGGGTAAAACTGCTGTTGGTCACAACGGTAAAGTTGTCCTCTCCTACATGATGAAGCTCCGTGCCGCTTCTTATAAGATTAAAGCTTCCCGCACTGCCTTCGCCCTCTTCAAATATGCTGTGCCACAATGCACCGTATGACTCCTTTTTGATGCACGGGCCACTCTGCACGGTTCTTTCATCTTGCTCAGCTGCTTCAGACCTATTGATAACGGTTTCAGACAAATCCGCCGCCTCGTTATAAGCCAAAGAGCCTTCATCTTTACGCTTATTAAACTCAGATTTCAAAACGGATTTCTGCGCCTTTTCTTCTTGTGTTTCCATTCGTGTCTCAGATGGATCCCCATTTTTTTCTTGCAGGTTTTTTTTAATCTCAGTATGACTCTCTCCGCCTGATGCGATTGCCACTATCGCAAGCTCAAGCAAAACTCTCGGATTGGTCGACCATCTTGCGTCATTTATAGTTTTGGAAAGCTTTGTCACCGCAAAATCTATTTCTTCCACCGAAATTCTGCTGCTCTGCTGTGACACTCTTTTTAAGTTCTCGGCAGACATATTAAGCATGTCTTCTGCATCACTGACAAACTTGGTTATAAGCAAGCTTCGATAATGACTCACCCAGTCTTTCATAATCTGCTTGACATCTTTGCCCTCGCTCAGTACATCATTCAGAAGAATCAATGCCTCTGCCGATTTTCTAAGTGAAACCAGTTCAGTTAAATCTATGAAAAATTCCTCGCCTGTTGTACCGACATACTCAAGAACTTTCTCCCTGTCTATATATTTATCTCCGCCTGCAAGCACCTGGTCCAAAATACTGAGACCATCTCTCACAGAGCCGTCTGCACAATTTGCAAGAAGCCTTACCGCATCGTCTGTTATTTCAATATCTCTTTCCCTGCATATAGTCTTCATACCTCCTGCTATGACAGTTTGAGACACACGTCTGAAATCAAGACGCATACAGCGTGACAGTATGGTCTGCGGTAATTTTTGCGGTTCAGTTGTTGCAAGTATGAACATAACATGCTCGGGAGGCTCCTCAAGTGTCTTGAGCAATGCGTTGAAAGCACCCTGCGACAGCATGTGAACCTCGTCGATTATATATACTTTCTTCCTGCCTGATGACGGAGGATATTTGACACTTTCCCTAAGCTCCCTTATATTCTCTACACCATTATTGGAAGCTGCATCTATCTCGATGACATCCATAAAACTGCCATCCTTGATGGCCTTGCAATTTTCACATTTTCCGCATGGCCTTTCTCCTTCCGAAAGACAATTGACTGCTTTTGCAAGAATCCTTGCCGTCGTAGTCTTTCCCGTTCCCCTCGTTCCGCAGAAAAGGTATGCATGACTCACTGTTTCACTACGTACTTGATTTTTCAGTATCTTAACTATATGCTCCTGCCCCAGTATTTCATCAAACACTTCAGGTCTGTGGCTTCTGTATAACGCAGTATACATAATTTGCTCCTTTTACTCCGCGTCTACTGTTACGCAGAGTTAAAAAATTCTTTAAAGTTAAAGATTGCCCTTAAAGAGCTGCGCATGGCGTTGGAGAAGGCTAATCTGCGGCACATAAGAACTTCCGCTTATTGCTGCTTCCTTCCGGACCTGACAAGGTTCACGGCATCCCATTGCGCAGGACCCAAACCATGCCAGGCGAAGCTCTTTAAGGGCAATTCAATTATAACTATTATATTATCTTTCCTGAAAATTTTCAAGTATTTGTTGTACATTCGCTGTATTCAAACACATATCAAATGAGTTCTGTCAACTTTTACATCATTTCCATAGCTTCTTCTTCACTTATTATAGGAATGTTCAATTCTTTTGCTTTCTTGTTCTTTCCCGATGAAGAGGAAAAGTCATTGTTTATCAAATAAGAAGTCTTTGCGCTGACCGAACCTGCCACTTTGGCTCCTGCCTGCTCCAGTGCTGCCTTAAGGGCATCACGGTTTTCGTAATGTTTAAGGCTTCCTGTTATAACAAATGTAAATCCTTTCAGCTTGTCGTTTCTGTCTTCTTCCTTCTGGTCAAGCCTTATCTCTCTTATAATGTCTGAAACAATCCTGCGGTTTTTCTCACTCTTAAAGTAATCGCAGAAACTTCCTGCCATAACTTCTCCTATCCCGTCGATTGATACCAGCTCCTCAAAAGTCAAGTTTTCTATTCGTTCCCACTTATTGTGACAAAATCTTGCTATAAGCTTGGCATTTGCTTTCCCTATACCCGATATGCCAAGACTGTAAAGCAGCCTTTCAGGTGTTGTATCTCTGGCTGCTTCCACCGAACGGCACAAGTTTTCAAAAGATTTTTTTCCGAAGCCTTCCATCTCTACAAATTCTTTTTCAAACCTGTCGACATGGAACAAATCTGCCAATTCCCTCACAAGACCTGCCGAAACTAATTTTTCAATTGTACTCTCGGAAAGCCCTTCTATATTCATTGCGTCTCGCGATACAAACAGCGAAAGAAGCTTTATCTGTTTTGCAAGGCAATCAGGATTTATGCAGTGAAGAGTTCTGACACCGTTCTCGCTTTCTATCTCTGTTTTTTCTCCGCAAACGGGACAGACCTCAGGTATCTCTGCCGAATTGCTGCCTGTAAGGTTCTGAGCTATCTGAGGAATTATCATATTTGCCTTATAAACAGTTATCCTATCACCTGCTCCAAGTTTCAATTCACGCATAACGCTTATATTGTGGACCGAGGCTCTGCTTACCGTAGTTCCTTCAAGCTCCACCGGTTCAAATACAGCTACAGGATTTATAAGTCCTGTTCGCGATGCATTCCACTGTATCTCCCTAAGAGTTGTTTCTCTAATCTCGTCTTTCCACTTGAACGCTATTGAATCTCTTGGAAACTTAGCCGTCTGCCCTAAGGATTTTCCGTATTTTATATCGTCATATGTCAATACAAGCCCATCCGACGGTATAGGGTTTTCTTGTATATTGTCAGCAAACCACTTGACTGATGTTTCCACTGTCTCAGAATCAACCGAACTGTAAAAGACACATTCAAATCCCTGACCGGAAAGCCATTCCATCTGCTGCTCTCGTTTCTGAAACTCAAGTCCTTCAGCTGATACTAACGAAAAAGCATAGAATTTCACATTTCTTTCCGCAGTTATACGGCTATTTAGCTGCCTTACGGAACCGGAACACAAATTTCTCGGATTTTTATATTTCTCTCCCTCATCTTGAATTGAGTCATTTATTTTTTCAAAATCATCATAAGATATTACAGCCTCGCCCCTCAGAACAAGGTCTCCCTCAAAATTTATCCTTACCGGCAAATTTGCAAACACCCTTGCATTGCCGGTTATAACCTCACCTACTTCACCATTTCCTCTTGTAACTGCTTTAAAAAGCTGTCCGTTCTTATATGTCAGCACTATCGTAAGTCCGTCTAACTTCCACGAAAGCAATCCGGTCTGTGACCCAAGCCATTCTCTGAGTCTTCCTGTGTCTTTTGTCTTGTCTAACGAAAGCATTCTCACAGGATGGGCTTCCTTGGGAAGAGATGACAATACTTCATATCCGACATTGATTGTAGGACTCTGGGCAAGAACTATTCCTGTCTCTCTTTCCAGCTCCGCAAGCTCGTCATAAAGCTTGTCGTACTCGAAATTAGTCATTATTTCACGGCTCTCCTGATAATATGCTCTTGCCGCATTGTTTAAAAGCTCCGTCAATTCCTTAATTCTGTCCGTTTTCCTTTTATCCATATCTTTTCCTCACTTACAGGGCTTAAATTTTCTTTAGAGGCGCAATGCCCTTTGCCAGTTTTTTTCTTCCTACACTGTCAAACATTACAGTAACAGTTTTGTCATCGGTTTCAAGAACCAGCCCCTCACCGAATTTTCCATGACGCACCATGTCTCCTGTTTGAAAGTTCTGCATTCCCGATGAAGCATTTTGTTTTGCGGCTATCTTTGCATGAGCAAAAGGATCGTACGGCTTATACGGTGTACTTGATGCGAATCCGTCAAGGCTTCCCGTGTCTGTTCCCACAGACCCCCCTTTTCTGCTTTTAGGTACATACACCATATCGCCGGCCGGGTCCAGGACCTTCGGGTCAATCTCCCTCAAAAACTTGGACTCTCTTGTATAATCACCGCTGCCATAAAGTACACGATAAGCGGCACTTGTCAGAAACAGCCTTTCCTTCGCCCTTGTAATTCCGACATAGCAAAGCCGTCTTTCTTCTTCAAGTCCCTCTTCGCTGTCCATTGCTCTATGACCCGGAAAAAGACCGTCTTCCATTCCCGGCATAAACACCACTGGAAATTCAAGTCCCTTTGCACTGTGCATAGTCATCAGCGTCACCTTGCCTGACTCCGATTCGTACTTATCCGCATCTCCGTCGGTAGCAACCTTCTCAAGAAACTCTTCAAGAGTAGCCGCCTCTCCTGCTTCAGCTTTTTCCTTTTCAAAATCGTAAATAAACGATTTAAAATCCAGCAGATTTTCTATGCGTCCTTCCGCCTCCGGAGTGTTCTCATCTTCCAGTGCTTTCATATATCCAGTTCTTACTATCAGGTTATCGTAGATATCCAATATTCTCAGGTTTTCTTTTTCTCTTCGGCAAAGTTTTAAGGTTTCGGTCATAGCTCTTACGGAATCACGAGACTTGGCAGGTAATCCTGCTATTATTTCAGGGTCTGAAACAGTTGTTAGCATAGATTCTCCCCTCACCATCGCAAGCGCCCTGAGCTTTTCTATTGTCTTTGCTCCTATTCCTCTCTTAGGCTCATTTATTACTCTGAGGAATGCCATCTCATCCTCCGGATTTGAAACAAGCCTCATATATGAGATCATGTCTTTGGTTTCTTTTCTCTCATAGAAGCTGAACCCTGAAAGTATCTGATAAGGTATTCCTCTTTTTTTTAGTGCTTCTTCAAAAAGCCTTGACTGAGCATTGGTTCTGTAAAGAATTGCAAAATCGTCATAGCTTCTCTTGGGGCCTTCAAGAAAACTTATTTCCCCTGCTATGTACCTGGCTTCCTCCTTGTCGTTCTCCAATCGTGAATAGACGATTTTATCTCCGTCATCACGGTCTGTCCAAAGTTTTTTTGCTTTTCTGCCCTTGTTGTTCTTTATTACAGAGTGTGCCGCAGCCAGAATGTTACCGTATGAACGATAATTCTGCTCTAACTTTATCACCTCAGCTGCCGGAAAGTCTTTCTCAAAGTCGAGAATATTTCTTATATCGGCACCTCTCCATTCATATATACATTGGTCGTCATCTCCCACTACGCATATGTTTTGATGCTCCTTAGCAAGCAATTTAATTATCTGATACTGAATATGATTTGTATCCTGATATTCATCTACCATTATGTACCGGAATCTGCTTCTGTATTCTCTCAGTATCACAGGATTATCTCTTAAAACATGCAGGGCATTTCTCAAAAGGTCATCAAAGTCCATCGCATTGTTTTTTTTCAGTCTCACCTGATATTCCCTGTACACTTTATATATTACTTTGCTCCTGAAATTTTCTCCCTCTCTTTTGAGATACTCCTCCGGTCCTCTGTCTGCTTCCTTTTCTTTACTTATTATTGAGGCTAAATAGTTTATCGGGTAATCCTTGGTGTCGATATTAAGGTCTTTAAGAATATTTTTGAAGAGTGCCTTCTGATCCACTGTATCATATACTACGAAGTTCTTTGCATATCCTGCCGCTTCAAAATATTCTCTGAGAATTCTCAGACTCATTGAATGAAACGTCAGTATCCACATCCCCCTACATGAAACTCCTAATTTTTCAACTCTCTCTCTCATCTCCTGAGCTGCTTTATTTGTAAAAGTTACTGCAAGTATATTATAAGGGCTTACTCCCTGTTCAATCATATATGCTATTCTATGGGTCATTGTTGCCGTTTTGCCGCTTCCGGCGCCTGCAAGTATCAGCAGCGGCCCTTCCATATGAACGGCCGCTTTCCTTTGCTCTATATTAAGATTTTCCAGATTCATTTATATTCTTACTCCTTACCGTATCATTTTAGGCTTTTCTTTTATGTCTGATTATATCATTTTTACACCTTATTTTCTACCGCAAAATACCGGAAATACTGTTCTGTCCAATCTTCAATAATACGAAAAGCCGCCATTGCGGCGGCTTGCTTGATGAGTTATACTATGGATTTTTTATTCTCACCGTGTATTATACGGTTTTTCTTTGATTGTTCTACGGTCTGTCTAAAATAGTGGAAAACACAACGGAAGTCTCAGTCTTCCCGAATTTTTGAAGTTTACCCATAAATGCATCCAATAATCCTGTCGAAGAAAAAATTACTTTAAGAAGCATTGAATATTCTCCCGTTATATGATTTCCCTCCAGAACACACTCGTGTTTGTTTATGAAATCATAAAATTCCTGACTTTTTTCGGGAGGTACACTTACCAATATAAATGCCTTTATTCCATATCCCAACTTCTCCATATTAAGTTTGGCATGAATTCCTTCTATATAACCTTCTCTTTCCAGCTTATCTATTCTTGCCGCTACTGCAGGGGTAGTTAAAAATACCTCTGAAGACAGGTCTTTCAAAGACATTCGGCCATTAGCCCTAAGTGATTCTATTATTTTCAAATCGATTTCATCAAGACTTTTCATTTTCTATAATCCGCATCTTGCCATTGCTGTCTTAATCTTAGCCGGCATGAGCCTGCACTCCTTTTCAGTATTGGATGAAACAGATACTCTGATTCCCTGTCCTAAAGTTACTACATAGACATTATCCTTCTGAAGTTCTTCGCTCACTTCTTCTGCCTTAGCGCATGGAACAGTTATGAAGAATCCTGAGTCATAAGGGCATATTTTAAGGTCTGCTGCAGCAGCCCCCTCCATAAAGGCTTTTCCTCTCTTTTGAAGTATCTCCATATAAATATCACGCTCATCTGTGACACCGGCAAAAAGCTCTTTATTTCCCATTATGTCCGAAAGAACGGTCATCGCTGCTCTATTTCCGTTTGACCAGGAACCCCTACATTCCACACTCATAATATCTTTAAATTCTTTAGCTGTCTCTTCATCAGGAGCCATGCAAATCAATGCACCTAATCTCATTCCATACATAGTATATCCTTTTGATGCGGAGAAGGCAATAAGCGGAAGCATATTTGCAGGCGGATTTTCAAGCTTTTTAAAGAATTTTCTGTATTCTGCAGCATCACCTGCAAAATCCAGATATGCTATGTCTGTCAAGATCACAACCTTTTTATCATGAAGCTTCTTTACAACCGAAATCAAATTATCCCAATCCTCTAATGTAAAAGTATATCCTGTGGGATTGTGTGCAGGAGTATTTACAATTACCAGAACCTGCTCCTGAGTTTCAAGCAGTTTCAGAAGAGAATCTTCAAATGAATCGACATTAAATTTACGATCATTGTCAAAAAGCTTGTATGTAGTAATTTCCCTGCCGATTTCTGAAGCAATTATGCTGTATGGGCTCCAATGCCAGTCGGAAGTCAAAACCTTATCACCGACAGCAGTGTATGCAGATATTGCATTTCTTATGGCTCCCGTTCCTCCGGGAGTATAGCAGGCCTCAAGAAAAGAGTTCGGCATCTCATCAAGGAAAACCGCCTTTTTAACTGCTTCTATATAGTCAGGTGTTCCAAGAATAGGTGCATAAGCCGCATAATCCTCCGGTTTAAGTTTATGTATACATTCGGTTACAGAGTCTAAAACCACTAAATCACCGTCATCATTCATCAACACACCTATAGTTGAATTTATAACATTATCTCTGCCTAAAGCAGCAGTCTTTGCCTTAGCCTTCTGAGAAACTCCAAATAATTTATCGGGTGCTCCTATATTTTTTCTTCCGTTTTCTTTTGCGAAAATCATTCTATCTTCTCCTTTCATTTATTAAACAGGATATGCTTTATTTTTATAATCATAAAGAGTTGTATCTATTCCCTTCCTTGCTGCTTCTCGCCTTTCAAAAAATTCAGACGCTACCTGCGGGAACATAGCATATGTGAGAATGTCCTCTGTGCAGGTCATATAGTTTCCAAGTTCCCTCCGCAGTTTTTCAAGCTCAGGCTCTATCAGATCTGCCGGTCTCACATCAACCGGATTTTCATCTCCAATTGCGTTTCTCTGAACTTCAATGTTAAACGGCTTTATGGTTTTTCCATAGTCGCCGTGCAGAAAAGCTTTCGTTTCGCCTGACATCAATTTATATCTCTCACCGCTCAAAACATTGAGCACCGCCTGAGTTCCAACAATCTGAGAAGACGGCGTTACAAGAGGCGGCTGCCCCAAATCTCCGCGAACTCTCGGAATCTCTTCCATGACTTCATAAAATCTGTCCATCGCTTTCTGCTCTTTAAGCTGCATCATCATATTTGACAGCATTCCTCCCGGAACTTGATACACCAATGTATTTATATCCACACCCAGTACTTTTGGATTTATTCGCCCTTCATCAATAAGTTTATCCATTATTTTTCTGAAATAGTTTGAAACCTCCATCAACATATCAGTGTTAAGCATAGGGTCCTTAGCTGTACCTTTATATATCTGTGCGATCACCTCGGTAGCCGGCTGGCTGGTTCCCATGGCAAACGGTGATATGGCCGTATCCACGGCGTCACATCCTGCTTCTATACCCTGAATGTATGTAACAGGTGCCATTCCTCCCGTACAGTGACTGTGGAGATGAACCGGTATTTTGATTCTGCTCTTTAAAGATTTTATTATTTGATTTGCCGCAGCAGGCTCCAAAATTCCTGCCATATCCTTTATACATATGGAGTCGGCTCCTATACTTTCCATATCTGAAATAAGATTCATCCAATATTCGATATCATATCCGTCTCCTGTCGTGTATGCTGCTGCAAGCTGAACCTCCGCACCCTCTTTTCTGGCAGCCTTAACTGCCGTCTCCACATTTCTCAAATCATTGAGAGCATCAAAAATTCTTATTATATCTATTCCTTCTGAAACAGATCTCTTTACAAATGCTTCAACTGTATCATCTGCATAATGCCTGTACCCGAGGAGATTTTGCCCTCTTAAAAGCATTTGAAGCTTACTGCCACTTAATCCCTTTCTAAGCTTTCTCAACCTGTCCCATGGGTTCTCGTTCAGAAATCTCAAAGATGCGTCAAAAGTAGCCCCTCCCCAACATTCTATGGAATAGTATCCTACTTCGTTCATTGCATCAAGAATAGGTTCCATCTCTTCTGTAGTCATTCTTGTTGCGATGAGTGACTGCTGAGCATCTCTCAAAACAGTTTCGGTTATCTTAAGTCTGTTATCACAATTCATAAATTACTCCTTTAAACTCCGAATACGGACATGAACACACCTGCCGCTACGGCTGTGCCTATAACGCCCGCCACATTTGGCCCCATTGCGTGCATAAGTAAAAAGTTCGTCGGATCTTCTTCTGCACCTACCTTCTGTGCTACCCTTGCAGACATAGGTACAGCTGATACTCCTGCCGCTCCTATCAGAGGGTTTATCCTGCCTCCGCTGAGTCGGCACATTATTTTTCCGAAAATGACACCGGCAGCAGTGGCGATACAGAATGCCGAAAGTCCCAGCACCACAATCTTTATGGTTTCCCACTTAAGAAAAGCTTCTGCACTTGTTGTCGCACCTACCGATGTTCCCAAAAGAATCACAACTATATACATCAGTCCGTTAGATGCTGTCTCTGTAAGCTGTCTTACGACTCCGCTTTCCCTGAAAAGATTGCCAAGCATCAGCATCCCTATAAGCGGCGTAGTTGACGGAAGAAGAGAACAGACTACTATAGTTACGATTACAGGAAACAATATTCTTTCTTTTTTGCTTACCTTTCTAAGCTGCTGCATCTTTATGGCTCGTTCTTCTTTAGTCGTCAGTGCCCTCATAATAGGCGGCTGTATTATTGGAACCAGCGCCATATAAGAATATGCAGCTACAGCAATAGGCCCCATGATATCACTTTGGCCAAGCTTCATGGCAAGAAATATGGAAGTAGGTCCGTCAGCCCCTCCTATGATTGCTATGGCTGCGGCTGCGGCCTTATTAAATCCCAAAAGCATTGCCAGTATATATGCCCCGAATACTCCGAACTGCGCTGACGCGCCAAGCAAAAAGCTCTTCGGATTTGCTATAAGAGGTCCGAAATCCGTCAGTGCGCCAACTCCCAAGAATATAAGAGACGGCAATATGGCCCACTCATCAAGTTTGAAGAAATAATAAAGCAGTCCTCCTTCTTGCATGATAGGCGGATAAATATTTACAAGAAGCATTCCGAAAGAGATTGGAAGCAAAAGCAGGGGTTCATACTTTTTTACTATGGCAAGGTACATAAAGAAACACGCAACTCCAACCATAACTGCATTCCCAAAGGTCAGACTGCAAAATGCTGTTTGCCTCAGCATATTCTCCAATGTATTCGTTATATATTCCATAACTGTTTTCTCCTATGCCACTACAGCAATTTCCTGTCCCATGTCTACTGAATCGCCTTCTCTTACAAAAAGCCTGTTGACTCTGCCGTCACAAGGAGCTACAACCGGTATCTCCATCTTCATTGACTCCAAAACCAATATACTGTCGCCTCTCTTTATGTTATCGCCCTCTGAGGCAACTATCTTCCATACTTTCCCTGCGGTTCCCGCTGTCACCTTACTTCCATTTTGCGGTTGACTTTCCTTTTCCCCGATATTTTTTCTCACATCATGCCTGCTTTCTCTGCTTTCAGTCATGTCTATTCCTGTATCGTTTGCCTCACTTCTTTTTTCCACTTCCACTTCGTATTCCACTCCGTTGACTCTTATTGTATACTTCTCCATTTATTTGCCTCTCTTTCTGATTGTTCTGACTACATACTCATCAAGGTTAAAATCTTCCTGATTATTTGCATTTTCCCTGTTAAATGCAGCAATTGCCGCCCCTATAACTGCCATTATCTCCTCTGAGCCTGTATTTTTTTCCTCTTCTCTGCCTGTTTCTTCTGCCTGATTTTTAGAATTTTCTTTATCCGGCATGAATTTAAACAAATATATTACAAAGCTAATAATCATAAGTATTAAAAAAACTGTTCCCATGCCCAGCAACGTATCAACGCCTGCCGACTCAAGTATCTCCATTACAGCCATGTGCTCCGAGCCTCCTTCAATATGTCCCATAAAATGTCTCAAAGGCACCGATAACATATTTTCTGCTTTCTTCAGGATCTATAGCCTTGTCTGCATAGCCTCTTTCAAGAAGAAAGTCCACATTGCAGCAGCTATGTTCATACTCGGCGGCTTTGTCAGATATATCAGCAGGTTTTAAGCCCGGACAAATTATAGACACTGCCTGATTTGGATTTATCATCATGACTCTGGCCTGCGGCCATGCAAAAACCACATCCATTGCAAAAGCCTTGCTTCCCATAAGTGTATATCCAAGCCCTGACCAATCTCCCATCAATATGCTCACCTTTGGTACCTTTGCCTTAACAATGTTTTCTGCCAATTGGCACAATGCTTTTATCATTCCCGGCTCTTTAGCTCCTTCCATATCAACTCCGCAATTGCTGCCTGCCGACAGTATGCCTATATTAAAGCTGCTGCACAGATTTATAAATTGAGCAATCTTTTCGACATCTTGAACATCCATCCACAAATCGCCTTTTTCCCCTGTTCCGCCGACAACAGCTCCCACAGTTCTGCCCGCAAGCCTTATAAATGCCGTGACTGTTTTCATACCTATCCCCGGCTTATATTCCTGTATGAATCTGTCGTCTGAAATTTCCTTAAGAAAGTCAACCGGACTAATGTTTTCTTCTCTCATGCCTTTACATAATCTGTTCAAGTCATCTTTAATATCACCCGGCTCATTTTCTCTCTCCTTTGATAAAGGCAAAATATCAAGAAGGCGGCTGATAACATTTGGATTTTCTGTTTTACCTCTTTCAAGGATAAAATCAGCTGTCTCTGCCAATACAGCCATACTGCCTACAGAACTTTTATCCTTTATAATTATCTGAAGAACTTTTGATTTTGCTTTCAGCACTTCTTTATACAAATCTGCAAAAGCTTCCAGCCCATCAACTGCCTCTTCTATTCTGAATCCTTTTGAATTTATAATCCCTATAACAGGAGCACCTGTTTTCTGTGCCATTTTGTACAATCTTTTAATCTTGCCTGCATGTGCAGCTCCCACAGTGCCTCCCATAACATCCTCATCCTGACAGAAAATAAATACTGCCTTTCCGTTCACTGTGCCATACCCGGTAACTACACCGTCAGAGCCGAAGACCACTTCAGGACTGTATATGGAGGTTTCTTTATCACAGGCTCTTGCTCCTATTTCAACAAAGCTTCCTTTATCCATAATATCTAAGACTTCTTTAAGCCCTTTTGTCATATTTTTTCTTTCTTTTCTTAACATTCCTATCCTCCACTCCGTTTTCGTAAATAAAAAATACTCTTAAACCGTTGTAATGTCAACAGTTTAAGAGTATTGCTAATTTAATAATAACTTTGCCTTTTATACTTTATTTTATTAAGTTTTTAATTGCATTTTTTTATCTGGCTTTTATTGCAAATCACTATTCATACAGAAAATATTTAAATGTTAATCAGTACAAGGGAAGCTGCAATTATAAGCATGGCATATTTTTCTTGTCTGCTCGGCTTTTCCTTAAAGACCAGATAATTGATTATACTTACGGCCAGTATAACGCCTGCACTTAATATCGGAAAAACCGCATATGCAGGCATCCTTGATACAGCTAAAAGAGTAAAGTAAAGTCCCATCTGGTTGGGAATTCCGGTAATCGATCCTGCGATTATATCGCCGGCAGTCATATTCCTATCCTTAACAAGCATTATTACAAAGCTTATTATCATGCAAATGAAAAAAGTATAGAATGTAAACAACTCTTTCATAGCCGGGTCTCCGTAAATGTCGAATAGCTTTGTATTTAAGTCTGCCGTTCCTCTGACGATAAGGACTACCATCAGCAGCTTAACATCTTTTACCCCCGCATCTCCGGTTCTGTTTATCATGACTATAGCAAACACTGCCAGAACTATGCCTACCATCTGTATCATCGTCGGAATTTCTGAAAAAAGCACAATTGATACAATTGTAGGTATTAAAACTCCAAGCTTGCTGAAAGTTGTAGTCATCGGCGTGCCGTTCTTTCCGGTACTGCTTCTTATAACCAGCATTCCGGCAGTCATGCAAATGCCGTTAAACACCGCAAGAAGCAATGCAAACAAGCCCTCACTGCTATTATAGAACAGCACCTTCTCATCCATTATTAAATACGATAGTATGGTGCATACTATGAAAGTAAAAACTGTTGCCACATACCTGTTGCCATGATGACTTTCGGTATATCTCATGCCGAAAAATGTTCCGGTGCTTGCTAAAACGGCTATGCATAAATATATCATATCAGATTTACCTCTTACATGTTACTTATTGCTCGACAAAATATAATTTAATATAACTCTCATACCCGTCTCTATCTGCGAGACCTCAGTATACTCATGTATATTATGACTTATTCCGCCTTTACAAGGAATGAATACCATACCGGTAGGACACAGCATGTCAAAGGACATGGCATCATGACCGGCCCCGCTTGGCAGTCTGATATAATCAATCTCTTCATTTTCAGCTGCTTTTGCAAGTCCGTTTATAACATTTTCATCAAGAAGCACCAGCCTCTTCTCGTCTGTTTTTTCCAGGCGATAAGTTACATTCCGTCTGTCGCAAATTTCATTTATGCTGCTTTTTAGCCTGTCCTCCATGCGGCATATGCTGTCCTGATCAATTCCTCTCATATCTATCTGCAAATTTACATATCCGGGAACTGCATTCATCACATTGGGATGATTTTCTACAGCACCTGTTGTTGCAACAGAATGATATATGCTTTCTTCCCTGCCTGTACTTTCTACTCTTAAAATCACTTCCGCAGCTGCACACAATGCATCTTTTCTGAGCTTCATAGGCGTCGCTCCCGAATGCTCCGAAAGCCCCTCAATTGTAAGCTCATATCTATGCGGTGCAGCAATTGCCGTAACTATTCCGACGCTTTTTTCAGCGTCTTCTAAAACCCTTCCCTGTTCTATATGAAGTTCAAGATATTGTTTTAAACCTTTTATAACAGGTACATCCATAGTAAATCCTCTATCTGCCATAAGCTCCGCAAGAGGTCTTCCGTCTCTTGATATTGCTGCCCCAAGACGCTCCCTATCGACGCTTCCCGTTATAATTCCGCTTCCTATAGTACAGATTTTAAAATTTGAAGATTCCTCACATCTAAAGGCCGCAGCCGTAACAGGTTCTTTATATCCTTTAAGTTCATTTACTATCAGAAGTCCTGCAAACACGCCTACAACTCCGTCAAACTCACCGCCCTCAACCACCGAGTCAAGGTGAGAACCTATCAAGGTGTACCCGGAAGTTCCCTCCGGCATGTTGGAAGCGAAACTGTTGCCCGCCTTGTCCTCCCATACATAAAGACCCATTGACTCAGCCGTCTGTCTGAAGATTTCATGCATTCTGTCTTCTTCAGGAGAATATCCCAGCCTTGTGACTCCGCCTCCATCAAGAGCTCCTATATCTGAAACCTTATTAAACAACTCTGTAATTGAGTCTTTAAAATTAACTTTCATACTGTCTACCTTTCCGGGCGAATCAAGTGTCCTTGAGGCTCGCCTAAAATTTCTCCGTCTTTCATTACAGTTGTACCTCTTACAATGGTGCATACCGGTCTGCCCTTCATTTGTCTGCCGTCGAACGGAGAAAGCTTCGTTTTAGAATGAAGCCTGTTCTGATCCATTACATATTCCACATCAGGATCAACTATAGTTATATCTGCGTCTGTTCCCACTTCAAGAGAACCTTTAGACGGATAAAGACCAAACATCTTGGCAGGTGCTTCGGAAAGAATTTCCGCCAGCTTATTCCAGTTTATTCTTCCTTTATTAACTGCATCTATAACTACGGGAACCATGGTTTCAACCGTTACCATTCCTGCCGGTGCCGACCATATATCCTGTGCTTTTTCCTCCGGTGTATGAGGAGCATGGTCCGACGCAACAAATGAAATAGTCCCTTCTTTGAGTCCTTCCCACAAAAGCTCCATATCATATTTTGTCCTTACAGGCGGATACCCCTTCATAGATGTTCCTGCGTGTTCATAATCCTCGTTGGTAAGAGCCAGGTAATGAGGGCATGTTTCTGCGGTTACGCTGCTTCCTTTTTCCTGCGCTCTTTTGATTATTTCCACTCCATCACCTGCTGCCAGATGCAATATATGCAAGTCTGCACCTGTTGCCTCTGCAATCTTTATTGCATTGTCTATGACCAATGTTTCACTGAAATCAGGTCTCGAATAAAGCATACCGTCATAATTGTTCATGTTTTTTGCCTTGGCTTCCTCTGTCAAAACCTTTATTATTCCGAAATCCTCAGCATGTATGGCAATTTTCTTTCCGGTCTTTGCCACATCCGAAAAAAGCTTATATACCTCTCCGGTACTGAACGGCGGTATTACATTCTTCATGCCCTCCTCATAATTGTATATGAGCTGATATGTACCGGAGTCTATTGCGTATCCCCAGAAAAACTTAAAGGCTACCACACCCTCTTCTGCAAGGGGTATAAGCTGATCTCTGTTCAAATCTCCCAGGCACAAGCCCCATACTCCAAAATCAACATACGCCTTCGGCGTTATGGTCTTGACCAAGTCTCTGAAGTTTTCCACCGAATAGATAGCAGGATTGCAGTTGGGCATTTCCAAAATCGTAGTTATTCCGCCTGCTGCCGCCGCCATTGATGAATGTCTGAAATCCTCTTTATAGTGTGCTCCTTTAGAGCCGTCTCTTGAGTGACAGTGTGTATCTATAAAACCCGGGAAAACAAGCTTGCCTGATGCATCCACAGTTTCTTTAACTTCACCCTCAAGGTCTCTGTCTGTGACAGCTGCAATCTTTCCGTCTTTAATATATATATTTCCGTAGCTTTCACCTGAGGCAGTGATCATATGAGCATTCTTGATAAGTTTATCCCAATTCATATTACTTTTCCTCCAACTCTATGTAACCTACTCCATCTTTGATTTTTAAGTCAGTTCCCATTTCAGCACACAGCTTTTGCATGGAAACAAGAATACCGGTGTTTTCCGTAAGCTTAGGCAGCCCTCTTGTATACCTCGGAAGTTCCTGGTTTAAAGTTATCGGATATAAATAAACTCGCTGTATTTTCCCGTCTTCTACTATCCATTTTGCAACAACTGAATTCCATACATCCTTGTTTACGCCAAGTCCAACCTTTCCGCCTTGACTTCTCCTGTCCATTCCTGCGCCAACCTGCGCATCATAAGGAAGCCCGTATTTTTCATAAAAATCTGCCGGCTGATGAGCAGTAGTATCGTTTTCAAATATAAAGTTGCCCAGACTGTAGAAAATCAATCCGCCTTTATAACATTCTATTCCCCTGAGCACATGTGGTCCGTGACCCAAAACAGCAATCGCTCCGGCATCAATACATTCTCTTGCAAAAGTCTTCAAAAACTCTGCCGGATAGTCCTTTCTCAAGCCTCCGAGCTCATGGGAATGTATACTCACCATAACATAGTCAGCCTGAGATTTTGCTTCTCTTATGGAAGCCTTTATCCTTTCCATATCCCGCTTGTCGGGAATAGTCTCTTTGTATGTTTTTTCAGATTCAACAAAGCTTTTGCCTGCAAATTTAAAGGCTCCCGGTGTTTCTACCGCAAACCCCTCCTTAATGTCGAGCTCTTGCTGAGCATCGATAAGAGTTTCATGAGCAATCTCTCTCAACGCTTCAAGCTGTGATTTGCTTACATGAAATTTTTCCTCATGTCTTAAAGGATTTACTCCGGGTCTTCCCTTCATATCTCCTCTCTGGTTTCCCGCTGTCCATGCTTCATGAAATGTGGCGGTTGCCGCTATCAGTGCAACTCTTCCGGAAGAACATTCCAAATATACCGGAGCCGCTGCATCTGCCAGATTTTCTCCGATACCTGCAAATCTTACGCCCTTTTCCTTAAGATGCCTTATTGTAGCCATCAGACCGTTATGACTGTAATCCATTGAATGATTGTTGGCTGCATTATAAAGATTAAAGTTATATTTCTTCAAGTCATCAAGAACAGCAGGCGATGCCATAGCCCATGTTCCGCCGCTGAAAGGATAAGGGTATCCCTCTCTGTCATGTATTGTGGTTTCCAGATTTGCAAATCTGACCTCAGATTCACCGACTAATTTCACTATTTGCTCAAGACCATCGTATCCGGCTTCCGCCAGAGGTCTGTTCATAAATATATCTCCCACAGCAGTGAAAGAAATTCGTGCTCCCATAATTTTCATCAAGCCTCTTTCCAAATAAAATTTATGTCATGAAAAGGAAAGCCTTAAAGCTTTCCTTCTTTCATATATTTCGCATTTACTCCGTTTACTTCCCAGAATACCGGTTCTGCCGCAGGTACAAGTTTGTCTGCCGCCTCCTGTGCCTCCGCTGTTATTTCTTCTAAATCAAAAGTAAGCGGTTTTCTGTTTTTAACTATGATTTTGCCTCCTGCAATTACCGTATCTACATCCCTGCCGCTTGCTCCGTAGACAAGATTAGGCACTATATTTCTCATCGGAGACTCATAAACCGGCTGCATTGCAGGCACATCCGTTCTTACGAGTATAATGTCTGCATCCTTGCCTATCTCTATTGAACCTGCAACATCATCAATACCAATTGCACGAGCTCCCTCTATAGTTGCCATTCTCAAAACCTTCCAGCACGGCATCACTTCCGGGTCTTCATATTTTATCTTGTTGAACAGGGCTGTCATACGCATTTCGTTGAACATATTGTGCTCGTTATTGCCGTTTGCCTGATCGCTTCCCATTCCTACACGACCGCCGAAATCCTGAAATTGTTTTGCCGGAGGAACTACTCCGTCAATTATTCCTATGGCCGCAGAGCATACTACCATACGGCTTCCATGCTCTACTATTCTCCTTACCTCATCTTCTTCGGCATTAGTAAGATGTATGCCTATGAGTCTGTCATCCAAAAGATTTCTTTCTTCAAGGAAATCAATGGTTCTTTTGCCATACCTCATAAGCATCTGTTTTGTTTCTCTGTCTCCCTGAGACAAGTGCATATACATAAAAGTATTATGTTCTTTTGCAAGTTCCTGAGCTTTAAACAGGACTTCTTCGCTGACAAAGTCAGCACCTTGAGGTGCAAACATCACACGTATTCTGCCTTTTTCGGCGCCATGCCATTTGTTGAATATTTCCATGGCTTCAGCAAAAGTTTCTTCTGTATAAGCCTTGTCATATTCGTAAAGTTCTCCGGGTGCATAAACCCTATCGATAGCACTTCTGATACGACATCCTATGTTACCTCTAACGCCTGTTTTAGCCACAAATTCACATACGGCCGCCTCAAAAGGTCCTTCATCTCCGATAGTCGTAGTTCCGTTTAAAATGGCCTCGGCCATCCCGAGTCTGCCGCCGGCAGCCCTGGTTTCTCTTGTCGCATTTACTAAAAATGGAGCGGTGCCATGCATCATCCAGTTTCCTACATCCTGTGCAACACCTCTCAATATGCTTGAGGTAGTGTGCATATGTCCGTCTATCAGCCCCGGAAGAACTATGTATTTTGTTCCGTCTACGGTTTCTTTTGCATCATAAGTTTTTTCGATTTCGTCTTTAGGGGCTATGTCTATTATCTTTCCGCCGTCTATCGCAACAGAGCTGTCTTTTACATATCCTACGCCGTCACCTTGCATCGTGTACATATGATGCGTATGCACAATCATATCTATCTTCTTCATTTTTTTCTCCGTATGTCCTGCAACAAGCACATCGGCAGGGGTTTAAACCCCTGCCTGTGCTGTTGATTTATCAGCGTCTTTAAGTTCTGCGTCAAAATCGTAATCTTTGTACTTGTTGACTGTGATTTTATTCTGAATCAGTATTGCAACAACTGCTACTGCGAATCCGGCAACTATGCCTAATACCAAACTATTTGCAAGTCCGTCAACCAGATATGCAACAAATGTTGCACCTCCAGCTGTAAGTGCATAAGGAATCTGGCTTGAAACATGGGCGATATGGTCACTTCCCGAAGCCATAGAAGCCTTGATTGTAGTGTCGGAAATAGGCGAACAGTGATCTCCGAAAAGTCCTCCTCCTACTGCTGCTGCTGCGCCTATACCTATTCCCAGTCCGTATCCGTAACAGATAGGAACTGCTATAGGCATAAGAAGTGCTGTTGTTCCCCATGAACTTCCTGTTGCAAAAGACATTACTGCTCCGGCAATGAATATGAATGCCGGCAGGATTGCAGGGGATACACCGATCTTATCAACCGCTGCTGCTACTACTCCTGCCAGATCTAACGCGGAGGATACGCTTGAAAGTGCCCATGCAAGAGCAAGAATCATTACTACGTTAAGAGCTATGAAACATCCTTCAAGCCATTTCTGGAAACCTTCTACAAGAGTGAACATCTTTTCACATGCACCCACAACGATAGAAGATAGTCCGGCAGCTGTAAGTCCACATACGATTGCAAGAGTCATTGTGCAATTTCTGAATGAACCGATTAAACCGTTCTCTATGATATTTCCTTCCCAGAATACACAGCCGAGCATAACTATAAGCATAACTGCCATAGGAACGATGAAGTTCATCAGTGGATAATATTTGTCAGGGTCTGCAGTCTCGTCAGCTTGGTCAGGAACAACCGGAACATCTCCCGGAGCCACAAGTCTGCCTGTTACGTCAGCTCTTCTTTCTGCCAGCCATAATTTACCGATATCCTTGCCCGTAATACATACGAAGTATACCAGCAAAACTGCGATTATAGAATAGAAGTTATGAGTCCAGTATTCACCGTAATAGTTCCATCCGTCACCGGCAATTCCAAGGGCTGCCAGCTCTGCTGCAATAAGTCCTACATAATATGGTCCGTAACTGCATATAGGTGAAAGTGCTGCCATGTTACATCCCAATGAGTCGCATATATATGCCAGTTTGATTTTTGCAACATTGTAGGCTTCTGTTATTGGTCTCATTACAACTCCAAGCAGGAAACAAGGTTCTGTATAAATAAATGCAAATCCTGCTGCTGTAGTAATGGTTTCCGCTCCACGTTTGGATTTTACTACTTTTTTGATGGCATTGGCCATAGCAGGCCCTGCTCCTGTCAGTTTGAGCATTCTTGCCATTCCCTGAATTACTACGATTATTATAAGTGTTCTGATGTTTCCCTCGCTTGTAAGCGGCGGAATGATGTAATCTCGGAACATCACCGGGAATGCAGTAAGAGGATTTCCTCCGCATAAAATGATTACACCAACAAAAATTCCGATACATAACGAAAGATGTGTTTTCTTTGTTACCAGGGCCAATACGATAACTATCGCCGCCGGCAGCAGTGCTAAAATTCCATAGCTTTCCATTGTGGTCCTTTCCTTTCTGTCCTTGATATTCAATCTTCAGACTTCATATCATCGCTATAAGATTTCAGGAGCCGTTTCTTCGTATCCCAGTCTTTCGGATAAAAGTTTTGTTTCTTTCAAAACATCAGGTAAAATTTTAATAATAGCATCATCCACAAATCTGCTGTCAGGTCCTATAATACTTATGCTTCCTACAACATCTCCGTGTTTTCCGAAAATAGGGATTCCAAGAGCGTTGACATTTTCGTCATATTCACTGTGGCTGACATAATACCCTTTCTTTCTGGTTTCCGAAATTACAGCAGCAATTTCATCATCATCACAATCAAGATTGCCTGCCATTCTCTGAATTCTGACGCAGCGTTCAAGTTCTTCCTCCGAAAGATATGCAAGTGCGCTTCTTCCGGTAGCTCCTTTTAGCATAGGGATATCCGAGTTCAAAACACATGTACATTTGAGAACTTTTTCGCTTTCCACTTTAGCTATACATGTCATTCTTCCATTCTCGTATGAACATATTGCCAGAGTCTCACCGCTGAGATCCGCCAGTTTTTGCAGTACCGGCTGTCCCTCACGCTTCAAAAGAGTCAAATTGTCGGTGAGTCTTCCGAGCCTTGATATTTCAACTCCGAGTATGTATTTACCGTTTTCCGTCAGTTCTACAAAGCCCGAATTCTTCAATGTAGTCAAAATGCGAAATGTAGTGCTTTTGTTCAAAGACAACATTCTCGAAAATTCCATCAATGAAATTTCTCTCATATTGCCGCTGAAGCATTGCAAGGCACTTAAGGCTCTCTCTACTGAACGAATATTGTAGTCTTTTTCATCTCTTTGTTGTTTCATTAGGCAAAACTCCCTTTCCCTTTGTTGTTAACATTATATCATTTCTTACCCCCGTGTCAATAACTTATTTGTTGATTTTGTGATATTTTTGGTAAAATATCAATATTTTTTGTGTTTTCAGGCATATTTAGGCGAAATTTTTCCATTTTTTACATTTTTAGGGTTTTATTGTATAAAACCATTTTGAGGATTTTATATACAGGATACGCAGCTCTATCTTCACACATTTAAATATATCACTTATAATTTCCGTTCACTGCTTAGTGGTTATAAAGCAATATATGAAGAGTTCGAAGTTCCGCTTGGCGAACATAGAGTTCGTGTCAGAACCAAAGACACCTTGGGGGTATCACAATGAAAAAAGTCATTGGTTAGCCTGTATTTGAGTGGGGGGGTGGCAAATAAGTTGATAGACAAGCCTAATTACACGCAATTCATATTTTCACAACCGGGGGTTGCCGTATCTTTCTGCGAAGATTCCGAATCCAAAAAATATAACGATAAGATTTATAAAGAAATAAAGAGTACGATTGTACCTCGCCCCTACTCATATCAAAATATATTGAAATATTTATATTCCAATTTCGACTGCGAGGAAGTTACTGTGTATGACAGTCAGTACACAATATTCAAGGAGAATTTACGTCTTGAGCTTAGCCGGGAGATTGTCGACTTTTCCCCCATATTCCTTGAATCGCCTGAGACTGAAAGGAATAAAGAACTGTACAGTAAACTTCACAAGCTTCAAGGAGACAAAAAGGTTTATGTACATTTGGAGAAAAACACCTGCCTTTTCGATACCAATCTGCATTTTTTAAATGAAAAGCTATCTATGCTGCGCTGGGTAAATCAAGAAGATTATGACAACGACTCCGTTATCCTTAAAGAACTGATTCATTTAATCAAAAATCCGGTACGGACAAAAATCCAAAGTCGGAATAAGTAATAATTCTAAAGCAAAAGAGCCGCCCGATAACGAAAATTTTCGTTATCGGAGACGGCTCCTTTAATTTCTTGATTATATTAAACTAATTCTAAGAATACAACTTCTGCGTTATCTCCCTGACGAGGTCCTAACTTCAGAATTCTTGTATATCCACCGTTTCTATCGGCATATTTAGGTGCAATTTCATCGAACAGTTTTGTAACTACGCTTTCATCGAAAACATAGGATAAAACCTGTCTTCTTGCGTGAAGGTCTCCACGCTTTGCCAATGTAATCAGTTTTTCTGCTTCTCTTCTGGTCTCTTTTGCTCTGCAATCAGTAGTCTGAATTCTGCCTTCTCTGAACAAATCAGTTACAAGGTTTCTCATCATTGATTTTCTGTGAGCAGAAGGTCTTCCCAGTTTTCTGTATCCTGGCATTTCAAGATTCTCCTTTCTTGCAAATTCATCTTTCTCACACACCTAAAAATCAGGGTATCCTCATTTAAAGGCATCAGAAAGAAAACTTCACATCTCTTATATGGAGCGATTAGTCATCGCTTGGCTTAAGGCTAAGCCCTAATTCTTCCAATTTTGCCTTTACTTCATCAAGAGATTTCTTTCCTAAGTTTCTTACTTTCATCATGTCATCTTCTGTCTTTTGAGTAAGCTCTTCAACTGTGTTGATAGCAGCTCTCTTGAGACAGTTAAAGGATCTTACCGAAAGTTCCAGTTCTTCGATAGTCATTTCGAGAGCCTTTTCTTTCTGGTCTTCCTCTTTCTCAACCATGATTTCCATTGCGTCTGTAGTATCGGTCAGCTGAATAAACAGATTCAAATGTTCCTGCATTATCTTTGCTCCGATAGACACACCCTCTTCAGGTGTTATCGAACCGTCTGTCCAGATTTCAAGAACAAGTCTGTCATAGTCAGTTACCTGTCCGACTCTTGTATTCTCAACAGTGAAGTTTACCTTTCTTACAGGTGTGTAAATGGAGTCAACCGGAATTACCGATATAGGTGTACTCTCATTTTTGTTTTGCTCAGCAGGAACATAACCTCTGCCTCTGGCAAAGTTTATTTCCATCACCAGTGTAGCGTTTTCTTCAAGAGTTGCTATGTGCAGATCCGGATTGAAAATTTCCATGTCTGAATCGCATATGATATCAGCAGCCGTAACTTCCTTAGGACCTACAGCATTTATAATAGCTCTCTTGGTGCTTTCACCCTCTAATCTGACAGCAAGCTTCTTTAAGTTGAGTATAATCTCTGTAACGTCTTCTTTTACTCCCGGTATTGTAGAAAACTCATGAAGTATTCCGTCGATTTTTACCGATGTGACAGCTGCACCCGGAAGCGAACTGAGAAGTATTCTTCTAAGTGCATTTCCCAAGGTTGTGCCATAACCTCTTTCCAGAGGTTCAACAACAAATTTGCCGTAACATCCGTCTTGATCAATGAGCTTATTGATTGTTGGTTTTTCGATTTCTATCACTCAAAACCCTCCCTTTCATTCCAAGTTTGGCGAAAACTTATCTTACCGCTGCCGGTCATATCTCTAACCGACAATCCGGCAGGAGTGTGAGGTAAGCTTTAAAAGGCAAACTGCCAAATAAATATTTGCCCACCTCCTGACAGTTTCTTACTTGGAATACAATTCGACGATTAAATGCTCTGCAATCGGAGTATCTATGTCTTCTCTTCTTGGCATAGCAACGACTTTACCTTCTAATTTATCAACATCAACAGTCATCCATGCAGGAACTGTGATGGCCATATCTTTAATTTCTTTAAACTTAGGCGAGCTTGTGCTTCTTTCCTTAACCTTGATAACATCTCCTGCCTTCAATTCCATTGAAGGAATATCGGCTTTCTTTCCGTTAACAGTAAAGTGTCCGTGAGTTACAAGCTGTCTTGCTTCTTTTCTTGAAGCCGCAAAGCCAAGTCTGAAAACAATATTATCAAGTCTTGTTTCCAGGAAAATCATCAGGTTTTCACCTGTTTTACCCTGCTTCTTAGCAGCTTTATCAAAGAGGTTTCTGAACTGAGTTTCAGGAACTCCGTAGAATCTCTTTGCTTTCTGCTTTTCTCTCAGCTGCAATCCGTATTCAGACTGTTTCTTTCTTGCCTGACCGTGCTGTCCAGGAGCGTAATTTCTTCTCTCAATAGCACACTTGCTGCTGTAACATCTTTCGCCTTTCAAGAAAAGCTTCTGACCTTCTCTTCTGCACAATTTGCAGTTTGCATCTGTATATCTTGCCATTTAAATTACTCCTCCTTTCTTAGACTCTTCTTCTCTTCGGCGGTCTGCATCCGTTATGCGGAATAGGTGTGATATCCTTAATCATTGTGATATCAAGTCCGGCTGTCTGAAGTGCTCTTATAGCTGCTTCTCTTCCGGAACCCGGTCCCTTTACATAAACTTCTACAGTCTTCAAGCCGTGTTCCATAGCGCCCTTAGCAGCCTCTTCAGCCGCCATCTGAGCCGCAAACGGAGTTGATTTTCTTGAACCCTTAAATCCGAGGGAACCTGCGCTTGACCATGACAGCGCATTACCTTCCATATCTGTAAGAGTAACTAAAGTATTGTTAAAGGTGGATTGGATATGAGCCTGGCCTTTTTCAATGTTCTTACGTTCTCTTCTCTTTTTTCTTACTGCCTTTTTAACAGTCTTAGCCATTACTTCCTACCTCCTTTACTTTTTCTTTCTGCCAACGGTCTTCTTAGGACCTTTACGAGTTCTTGCGTTTGTCTTAGTCTTCTGTCCTCTTACAGGGAGACCTCTTCTGTGTCTGATACCTCTGTAGCTTCCGATTTCCATAAGTCTCTTGATGTTCAAAGAAACTTCTCTTCTCAGGTCACCTTCTACCACATATTCAGTATCAATGATTTTTCTGATAGCACCGGCTTCATCCTCTGTGAGATCCTTAACTCTTGTGTCTGGATTGATTCCTGCTTTTGCGAGGATAGCTTGTGCAGTTGGTTTACCAATACCATAGATGTAGGTTAAACCGATTTCTACTCTTTTTTCTCTTGGTAAGTCAACACCGGCTATACGAGCCATACTTTTCTCCTTCCCTCATCTTCCGTCGCATTTCCGGGGCGATATAGACGAGATCTATTAATAATTTTGAAACGGCCTTTTCTGATGGCAGTCCCGGTATTCTGCCGCCGGCCGCATTATTGATTTAATTAACCCTGTCTCTGCTTGTGCTTAGGATTTTCGCAGATAACCATTACCTTGCCGTTTCTTTTGATTACTTTGCACTTTTCGCAGATAGGTTTTACGGAAGCTCTTACTTTCATTTTAACCCTCCTACTTATCTCTCCAAATTATCCTTCCTCTTGTTAAGTCATAAGGTGAAAGTTCAACCTTAACTTTATCTCCGGGAAGAATTCTGATATAGTTCATTCTTATTTTGCCTGAAATGTGTGCAAGCACTTCAAAACCGTTGTCTAATTTTACTTTGAACATTGCGTTCGGCTGTGCGTCGACAACTGTTCCCATTGCCTCGATGACGTCTTTTTTCGCCATAAATACATCTCCTTCTTCACATTACAAGGTAAGCAGCTCAGGCTCACCATCGGTTATTACAACAGTATTCTCATAATGCGCAGCTAACTGTCCGTCTACAGTAACTGCCGTCCAGTCATCCAAGAGTACATCGACTTCATAAGAACCCTGACATATCATAGGTTCTATGGCAAGAGTCATGCCACACTGCAGTCTCGGTCCTTTTCCCGGTTTGCCGTAATTTGGGATCTGTGGATCTTCATGCATACTGTTTCCAATACCGTGACCCACAAAATCTCTGATTACCGAAAAGCCTTCGCTTTCTACGGTACTTTGAATAGCATTGGAAATGTCGGACAATCTATATCCCTCTTTCGCAAATGCCATGCCCTTAAAGAAAGCTTCTTCAACCGTATCTATCAGATGCTGCGCTTCGGGGCTTATGCATCCTACGCCGTAGGTTCTTGCGGCATCAGCCATGTATCCGCGGTTTTCAACCACTAAATCAAGGCTGACTATGTCGCCTTCTTTAAGTATTCTCTTTTTACTCGGAATACCGTGCACAACCTCCTCATTGATTGATACACATATACTTGCCGGATAACCGCAATATCCCTTTTCGGCCGCTCTCATGCCGGCCTTTTTAACCGCCTGTTCAACAAAACGATCTATTTCTATAGTTGCAATTCCCGGTTTAATAATTGTCTCGAGATCCTTGAGAATCTGTCCTGCTACTCTGCCGGCCTCACGCATCAATTCAATTTCCTGTTTTGATTTGATGATGATCATTATTATTCACCTAAAGCTTTTACTATGTCTGCAAATACACTTTCAAGACCTGTAGCTCCGTCTATATGAGCTATGTTTCCGGCCTTTTCGTAGTATTCTATCAAAGGCATCGTCTGTGCTTCATAAACTTCGATTCTGTTCGCAACAGTTTCTGCATTATCGTCTGCTCTCTGAACGAGAGGCGCTCCGCACACATCGCAGATTCCTTCTTTTTTAGGAGGAATGTTTACTACATGGTAGCTTGCTCCGCAGGCCTTACATACACGTCTGCCTGTAAGTCTTGTCATGAGTTCTTCTTTCTCAACTGCGATATCCAAAACCTTATCTATCTTGGAATCATGAGCTTTCAGGAACTCATCAAGCTTTTCTGCCTGATAAACCGTTCTTGGAAAACCATCAAGCAAAAATCCGTCTTTACAGTCGTCCTTCAGGAGTCTGTCGGTTGCGATTTCTATAACCAAATCGTCAGGTACCAGTTCTCCTTTATCCATATATTCCTTTGCTCTTTTTCCAAGCTCAGTTCCGTTTTTAATATTCTCACGGAAAATATCGCCTGTTGAAATGTGTGGAATATGATATTTTTCAACGATTTTAGCGGCCTGGGTGCCTTTTCCTGCGCCCGGAGGTCCTAATAATATGGTTCTAAGCATTTTATCATCTCCTCCTTGCTATTTCAGGAATCCCTGGTAATTTCTCATAAGCATCTGATTTTCAAGAGCTCTTACAGTTTCAAGGGCAACACCTACTGCTATAAGTAGGGAAGTGCCTCCGAAATGTATGTTGAGTGAGGTCAAAACGCTTATGATTGTAGGCAGTGTAGCTATAATAGCTAAGAATATAGCGCCTACTATAGTGATTCTTGACATTACTTTGCTTAAATACTCTTCTGTGGCCTGACCCGGTCTGATTCCCGGAATGAAACCACCGTTCGATTTCATGTTATTTGCTACTTCCTTAGGATTAAAAGTAATTCCTGTATAGAAGTATGTGAAAGCAATTATCAATATTATATTCAATATTCCGTATACCCATACTCCCGGATTTCCGGACGGCGAAAGCCATTTAACTACCCAGTCAGTAAATGCTGTATCCGGGAAGAAGTATGTTATGGTAAGCGGGAATGACAGTAGTGAGAGAGAGAAGATTATAGGAATAACTCCCGACTGATTTACCTTGATAGGAATATGAGTCGACTGTCCTCCATACATCTTTCTGCCTACCACACGCTTCGCATACTGCACAGGTATTCTTCTTTGTCCTTCCTGAATCAGTACTACTCCTGCAATTACCAGAACTGCAAGTACTATTAGTATTGCCAAAGTAATTACTGAAATAGCGCCGTCACTTACGCTTGTTGAAAGGCTTCTTATTCCGCTTGGTATTCTTGCTACGATTCCGGCGAAGATTATCAACGATATGCCGTTTCCTACGCCTTTCTCGTTTATCTGCTCTCCCAGCCACATCAGGAAAGATGTGCCGGCAGTCAGTACCAAGATAACTACAATAATAGAGAATACGCTTTTATCAACAATAGCCTTATTAAACAATCCCACTGTCAGACCTATAGCCTGAATCAGTGCCAGAACAACTGTCAAGTAACGTGTTATCTGCGCCATCTTCTTTCTTCCTTCGTTGCCTTCCTGCGCAAGACGCTGGAAGTAAGGGAAAGCTATGGTCAACAGATTGATTATTATTGAAGCCGTAATATACGGTGTTATGCTGAGTGCAAATATAGTAAAGTTGCTAAAGGCGCCGCCGGAAAACAGGTCGAACAAGTCGAACAAACCTGCCTCACCGGTAAACATCTGATCAAGAACCGTTCTGTTTATATTAGGCACCGGAATGTTTGAACCGATACGAAATACCACCAGCATCAGCAAAGTGAAAATCATCTTTGATCTGATTTCGGCAACTTTCCATGCCTGGGAAACTGTCTTTAGCATACCCATACTAAATCACCTCTGCCTTTCCTCCTGCAGCTTCAATCTTCTCTACAGCACTCTTACTGAATTTATCTGCTTTTACTGTTAAAGCAACGGTAAGATTTCCCTGTCCGAGAACCTTGATTCCGTCTTTAACCTGCTTTAACATTCCTGCCTGCTTTAGCAGTTCCTGAGTGACTTCTGTGCCGACTTCAAATCTGTTTAAATCTTCAACATTTATGATTGAATATTCTTTTGCCCAGATGTTTGTGAAACCTCTCTTTGGCAGTCTTCTGTATAAAGGCATCTGTCCACCTTCAAAACCGAGACGAACACCGCCGCCTGATCTTGAGTTTTGTCCATTCATACCTCTTCCGGCAGTTGTACCCTGTCCGGAGGCAGAACCACGACCTTTTCTCTTAGGTGCCCTGGTTGCACCCTGTGGTGCTTTTAATTCATGTAATCTCATCTATGGCACCTCCTTATATTTCTTCTACAGTTACAAGATGCGAAACTTTAGCAACAGCTCCACGAGTCTGTGGAGTATCTGCCAACTCTACCGAGTGCTGCATCTTCTTAAGTCCCAGCGCTTCAACAACTTTTTTCTGCTTAGGGGAAGCGCCGATAGTGCTCTTTGTTAAAGTAATCTTTATCATTTTTGCCATTACTCGGTTCCTCCTATCCTAAGATTTCTTCCTTTGTTTTGCCTCTTAACTTAGCAACCTTCTCTACTGTCATCATTCCCTTGAGACCTTCGATTGTTGCATAAGCCATATTGCCTGTGTTGTTGGAGCCTATGGATTTAGCTCTAACGTCTCTGATACCTGCAGCTTCAAGTACTGTACGAACAGATGAACCTGCGATAACTCCGGTACCCTGTGCAGCAGGCATAATCAGAACTCTTCCTGCTCCGAAAACACCTAAGTTTCTGTGTGGTACGGTTGTTCCTACTGTAGGAACGAATATTAAATTCTTCTTTGCATCTTCTTCAGCTTTTCTTACGGCTTCAGGAATTTCCTGAGATTTTCCAAGACCAACGCCTACATAACCGTTGCCGTCACCGACTACAACTGTTACGCTGAATCTCATGTTTCTGCCGCCTTTAACCGTCTTCGCAACTCTTCTGATGTTTACGATGGTTGATTTCAAGTCAAGCTTGGATGCATCAACGATATTACGCATTCCTTATTTCCTCCTGTTAGAATTTTAATCCGCCTTCACGAGCACCTTCTGCCAACTCCGCAACTCTTCCGTGGTATAAGAATCCGCCTCTGTCGAAGCAAACTTCTTCTATACCTTTTGCGATAGCTCTCTTTGCCAGAGCTGCTCCTACCTGCTTTGCAGCTTCCTTGTTTCCGCCGTTTGCAACCTCTGCCTTTAATTCTTTATCCAGTGATGAAGCAGCTACCAGTGTAACTCCGTTTACATCATCTATGATCTGGGCAGAAATATTCTTGTTGGATCTGTAAACGCAAAGTCTTGGTTTTTCAGGAGTTCCATAAAGATTTTTTCTTACTCTTTCGTGTCTTTTGACACGTTTGTCATTTCTGCTTTCTTTAGCCATTTTCACTTCACTCCTTTCTCTTATTTAGCGCCAGCTTTGCCTTCTTTTCTGCGGATAACTTCATCAGCATACTTAACACCCTTGCCCTTATAAGGTTCAGGTTTTCTCCATGCTCTGATGTTTGCCGCATAGTTTCCGACAAATGCCTTGTCAATACCCTTTACAACTACATCTGTTGCAGAAGGACACTCTGTAGTGATTCCTTCAGGGTCTACAAGTTCTACAGGATGTGAATATCCAAGGTTTAATACAAGTGTGTTTCCTTTTTTCTCAGCCTTATAACCTACACCTACAAGCTGCAGCTTCTTTTCAAAGCCTTCTGTTACGCCTGTAACCATATTGTTTATAAGTGTTCTTGAAAGTCCATGCTGAGATCTGTGTTCTCTATGGTCGCTGCTTCTTGTTACATTGATAACTCCGTCAGCCACCTCAACAGTGATAAGCTTGCTTATCTCCTGTGATAATTGTCCCTTAGGTCCTTTTACGGTAACAACATTATTTGCATCTACTGTTACCTCTACACCGGCAGGAACAACTACAGGTTTCTTACCTATTCTTGACATGTTTTGTTCCTCCTACCATACATAACAAATTACTTCGCCGCCAACGCCTAATTTTCTGGCTTCTTTATCGCTGATAACTCCGTGTGAAGTGGAAATTATTGCGATGCCAAGGCCTCCTAAAACTCTTGGAACTTCGCCGGCTTTAGCATATTTTTTAAGACCCGGTTTTGAAATTTTCTTTATTCCGTTGATAACCTTTTCCTTGCCTGCACCATATTTCATAGTAACCTTAATGATGCCCTGCTTGTTATCATCTATAACTTCGAAATCCGCAATGTAGCCTTCTGTCTTTAAAATTTCGGCTATGGATTTTTTCATTCTTGATGCCGGAATTTCAACAGTTTCATGTCCTACAGTATTGGCGTTTCTGATTCTGGTTAGCATATCCGCTATAGGATCTGTCATTGTCATTACAGTATTTCTCCTTTCTTTTATATTACCAGCTTGCTTTTCTTACGCCGGGGATTTCACCCTTATAAGCAAGCTCTCTGAAGCAAATACGGCAGATACCGTATTTTCTTAATACAGCATGAGGTCTTCCGCAAAGTCTGCATCTTGTATATGCACGAGTTGAGTATTTAGGTTTTCTCTGCTGTTTTACCTTGAGAGATGTTTTTGCCATGATTCCCTCCTAATCTACTTTTCAAACGGCATTCCAAGAAGTTCAAGCAGTGCCTGTGCTTCTTCGTCAGTCTTTGCCGTAGTTGTGAATACGATGTTCATACCTTTGATCATATCAACCTGATCATAATTGATTTCAGGGAAGATCAACTGTTCCTTGATACCCATGGAATAGTTTCCTCTGCCGTCAAAGGAGTTTTTGCTAACGCCCTTGAAGTCTCTTACTCTTGGAAGGGAGATGTTGAAAAGCTTGTCAACAAATACATACATATTTTCTCCTCTCAGAGTAACCTTAGCTCCTACAGGCATTCCCTGTCTAACCTTAAAGTTAGCTATGGATTTCTTTGCTCTTGTAACTACCGGTCTCTGTCCGCAGATAAGTCCGATTTCGTTTACGGCGGATTCTATGACTTTAGCGTTGTCTTTTGCTTCACCAAGTCCCATGTTTATGGTCACTTTTTCCAGCTTTGGAACTTCCATAACATTCTTATACTGGAATTTTTCTTTTAATGCGCCGAAAACCTTTTCGTCATACATTGTCTTTAATCTTGCTGTCAAAGTTTTCTCCTCCTTTCCTAGTCTATTACATTGCCGCTCTTCTTAGCGACTCTTACTTTTTTACCGTTTTCTATCTTATAACCGATTTTTGTTCCCTGCTTAGCCTTTGTATCGTAATACATTACGTTGGAAGCGTCAATAGGTCCTTCCATATGCTTGATTTCAGCAGCTGCCTTCTGCGTTGCCTTTGCATGCTTAGTCTGCATATTAACGCCCTGTACGACTACTTTATTTTCTTTTGGCATAGCTTTGAGAACTTCCCCGGTCTTGCCTTTATCTTTACCGGTGATAACTACCACCGTATCGCCTTTCTTTATACGCATCCTGCTCACCTCCTACAGTACTTCCGGTGCCAATGACACGATTTTCATAAAGCCTTTTTCTCTCAGTTCTCTGGCAACCGGTCCGAAGATACGAGTTCCCACAGGGTTCTTATCTTCCTTATCTTTGATGATTACCGCAGCGTTCTGGTCGAATTTAACATAGCTTCCGTCACTTCTTCTGGCACCATGTTTAGTTCTCACTACTACAGCCTTCACAACATCGCCTTTTTTTACAACTCCGCCCGGAGTAGCTTCCTTAACCGCACAAACTATTACATCGCCGATGTTTGCATACTGACGGCTTGTGCCTCCTAATATACGGATGCACAGGAGCTCTTTTGCTCCGGAATTGTCGGCAACTCTTAATCTGGTTTCTGTCTGAATCATGATCTGGTGCCTCCTTTATTTAACCTTTTCAACAATGTTTACAAGTCTCCATCTCTTATCCTTTGAGAGAGGTCTTGTTTCCATAATTCTTACTTTATCGCCTATCTGGCATTCGTTGTTCTCATCGTGAACTTTAACCTTCTTGGTTCTCTTTACAGCCTTTCCGTAAAGGGAATGTCTTACGAAGTCTTCGATGGCAACAACTACAGTCTTATCCATTTTGTCGCTTACAACGACACCGACTTTAGTCTTTCTTCTGTTTCTTTCAACTGTCATATTACATCCTCCTTCCTAATTAGCCCTGAACCTTTGCAAGTTCTTTTTCTCTGATGATAGTTTTAACTCTTGCTATATCCTTCTTGAGTTCTCTCATCTTAACCGGGTTTTCAAGCTGTCCGGTTGCGTGCTGGAATCTCAGGTTGAACAGTTCTTTTTTCATTTTAGACAGTTCTGTATTTAATTCAACTTCTGTCATGTCTCTCATTTTCTTCAGTTCCATTATGCGTCCGCCCCCTTTGCTGCTTGCTCTTTGATGGCAAACTTACATTTAACCGGAAGTTTGTGGGAGGCAAGTCTCATAGCTTCTCTTGCTTTCTCTTCTGAAACCCCATCTATTTCAAACATTACTCTTCCAGGCTTAACTACTGCTACCCAATATTCAGGTGAACCTTTACCGGAACCCATACGCACTTCTGCTGGTTTCTTGGTTACTGACTTATGTGGGAAAATCTTTATATATACTTTACCGCCTCTTTTTATAGATCTTGTCATAGCTACTCTGGCAGCCTCGATCTGGTTAGAGGTGATCCATCCACATTCCTGTGCAACTAATCCGTATGAACCGTAGGTAACGGTGTTACCTTTAGTTGCAACGCCTTTCATTCTTCCTCTGTGAACTCTTCTGCGTTTAACGCGCTTTGGCATTAACATGGCTCAAGTTCCTCCTTTCCATAATTGTCTAATTTTCAGTTTCTACAGTTTCTGCTGCTTCTACCTGCGGAGCTTCTACTTGAGGCTCTGCCTTAGGAGTTTTTCTTAATCTCGGATTTACAGCTTTCGGCATTTCGTTTCTTTCTCTTCTGCCGCCCTGACGACCCTGTCTGTCGCCATCTCTGCGCTGACGTCTTTCACCGTCTCTTCTTGGTTTTCTTTCTCTCTTCTCACGCTTTTCTTCACGAACAGGGCTCTGTAATCCCTTGTCTAAAACTTCGCCGTGATTTATCCAAACCTTAACGCCTATCTTTCCGTAAGTTGTATCCGCTTCAGCAAATCCGTAGTCAATGTCAGCTCTTAAAGTGTGAAGAGGAACGTTACCTTCACTGTACTTTTCGCTTCTTGCGATTTCAGCTCCGCCAAGTCTTCCGGATACTGTTACTTTTATTCCCTTTGCTCCGGCTTTCATGGTTCTGCCTATAGCCTGTTTCATTGCTCTTCTGAATGCAACTCGTCTTTCTAAAGCCTGTGCAACAGATTCGGCAGTGAGCTGTGCGTCAAGCTCTGCTCTTCTGACTTCTTCTATGGAAATTTCAACTTCTTTTCCTGTAAGTTTTACAAGGCCTTTCTTGAGGGCTTCGATTCCGTCTCCTGCTCTTCCGATAACCATACCCGGCTTAGCAGTGAGAACGATTACTCTCAGCTTTGTTTCGGAGGATCTTTCAATAAGAACCTTAGAAACTCCGGCCACATATAATTTTTTCTTTACATATTCTCTAATCTGTTTATCTTCTGCTAGAAAATCAGCAAAGTTCTTTTTGTCTCCATACCATTTGGAGTTCCAGTCTTTAATAACGCCCACTCTTAAACCATGTGGACTAACCTTCTGACCCATGAATGAACCTCCTATACTATTCTTTCTCTCTTAAAGTTACGCCTACATGACTTGATCTCTTTAGGATGATTGACGCTCTTCCCTGTGCGCCTGCTCTCCATCTCTTCATTGTAGGTCCCTGATGTGCATAAACTTCTGCAACATACAGATTGTCAGGATTCATATCGTAGTTGTTTTCAGCGTTTGCTGCTGCTGATTTTACTACTTTTTCTACGATTTCAGAACCTTTTCCCGGGGTGAACTTCAAGATGTTCAATGCCTCGTTTAAGTCCTTACCTCTTACTAAGTCTGTAACAGGTTTCAGCTTGATAGGAGACATTCTCACATATTTTGCAACTGCTTTTGCTTCCATTGTTTTAATCTCCTTTCTTATCTCTTAACCTTTGAAGACTTATCTGCGGCATGACCTCTATAGTTTCTGGTTGGAGCAAATTCTCCAAGTCTGTGTCCTACCATGTCTTCTGTAATATACACAGGAACGTGCTTTTTGCCGTCGTGTACTGCGATAGTGTGTCCCACCATCTGCGGGAATATTGTTGATGGTCTTGACCATGTTTTGATTACTTTCTTTTCGTTGGCTGCGTTCATCTCGTCGATGGCTTTAAGCAGCTTCGCATTGACGAAAGGGCCTTTTTTAAGTGATCTACCCATTAGTTTCGCTCCTTCCTATTATTTTTCATTTCTTCTCTTTACGATATATTTATTTGAATCTTTATTCTTCTTTCTCGTTTTATATCCAAGAGCAGGTTTACCCCAAGGAGTAACCGGACTCTTACGTCCAACAGGCGCTCTTCCTTCACCACCGCCGTGTGGATGGTCGTTAGGGTTCATTACAGAACCTCTTACTGTAGGTCTGATGCCCATATGTCTCTTTCTTCCGGCTTTACCTATCTGGATGTTCGAGTGATCAAGGTTACCTACTTCTCCGATGGTAGCTCTGCATCTCATGCTTACTTTTCTTACTTCTCCGGAAGGAAGTCTTACCTGAGCGTAATCTCCTTCTTTAGCCATAAGCTGTGCGCCGTTACCTGCGGATCTTGCCAGCTGACCTCCTTTTCCCGGCTTAAGTTCAACATTGTGAATGATTGTACCTACCGGAATGTTTGCGATAGGAAGTGCGTTTCCTACAACGATGTCAGCATCAGGTCCCGATACGATCACCTGTCCTACCTGAAGCTTGTTAGGAGCTATGATATATCTCTTTTCGCCGTCTGCATAAGCGATTAAAGCGATGTTTGCACTTCTGTTCGGGTCGTATTCGATTGTTTTAACAGTTCCCGGAACATTGTCTTTGTTTCTCTTGAAATCTATGATTCTGTATTTTGGTCTTGTGCCGCCGCCCTGATGTCTTACAGTGATTTTACCTCTGTTGTTTCTTCCTGAATGTTTCTTGAGAGTTACAGTCAGTGACTTTTCAGGGGTGTTTGTCGTAATCTCTTCAAAAGTTGAGACTGTCATTCCTCTAAGACCAGGAGTAGTCGGATTATATTTTCTAATTCCCATTGTTCACATGCCTCCTAATTATAGTCCCTGGAAGAATTCAATCTCTTTACTCTTTTCAGTGAGAGTAATGATTGCTTTCTTGTAGGATGAAGTTCTTCCTACATTTCTTCCCATTCTCTTAACTTTACCGTCGTAATTCATGATGTTGACTCTGGCAACTTCTACGCCGAAGATTTCTTCGATTGCGAGTTTTACCTGTGTCTTGTTTGCATCTGTTGCAACTTTGAATGTGTACTTCTTGTCCTGTGCAACGTCCATACTCTGTTCGGAAATAACCGGTTCCAGAATGATATCATATGCTGTTCTCATTACAGGTACACCTCCTCGATTTTCTTAACTGCATCCTGAGTCAATATGAAGCTTTCGTGGTTCACTATTTCATAAACGTTCATAGTGCTTACCAGCATTGTCTTGACTCCGGGAATGTTGGCTGCGGATCTTATAACATTTTCGTCTTTTTCCGCCATTACGATCAGCGCTTTCTTGCCTGCCTTAATGTTTGCCAGAACCTTTATCATTTCTTTTGTCTTAGGAGCTTCGAATTTCAGCTCGTCTAAAACGATAATTTCATTTTCTGCCACCTTTGAAGAGAGAGTCGACTTCATCGCAAGTCTTCTAACCTTCTTAGGAGTTGTATATCTGTAATCTCTCGGCTTTGGAGCGAATACTATACCTCCGCCGATCTGTGATGGGTCTGTTGAATGTCCCTGTCTGTGACGGCCTGTTCCTTTCTGTCTGAAAGGCTTACGTCCGCCTCCTCTTACTTCGCCTCTGGTCTTTGCGGACTGTGTGCCCTGTCTCTGGTTAGCCAGATAGTTCTTAATTACTGCGTGAACTGCGAATTCGTTAGGAGTTACTGCGAAGATTGCATCATTCAATTCAATCTGTCCAGCCTCAGCTCCTGCCATGTTTAGCATTGTTACTTTTGCCATTTTTGCTTCCTCCTTCCCTCAGTTCCTATTTGCCCTGACCTTTAACTGCATACTGAACGCGAACCAGTCCGCCTTTGTTTCCCGGTACTGCGCCCTTAACCAGCATAAGGTTTCTATCTTCAATAACTTTTACGAGAACCACATTCTGAACGGTAACTGTTTCTCTTCCCATTCTTCCCGGACCTGCGTTACCCTTGAATACTCTTGAAGGATAAGTACCTGCTGCCAGTGCTCCTGCAAGTCTCTTGTGTTTTGAACCGTGGCTCATAGGACCTCTGTGGTGTCCGTGTCTCTTGATGTTTCCCTGAGTTCCTTTACCCTTGGAAACGCCTGTAATGTCAAGCTTTTTGCCTTCTTCAAATTCCGAAACGGTTATTACCTGTCCTACTTCGTAAGTTTCGCCTTCTTCAATTCTGAATTCAGCTAAATACTTCTTAGTAACGACGCCGGCCTTGTTGAAATGTCCGGTCAGCGGTTTGTTCACTCTCTGAGGCTTCTGATCTTCATAGCCCACCTGAACTGCATTGTATCCGTCAGTCTCAACTGTCTTTACCTGAGTTACTACTTCCGGACCTGCTTCGATTACTGTTACAGGAATCACATTTCCTGCTTCATCGAAGATCTGGGTCATTCCCAGCTTCTTTCCTAAGATTGCTTTCATATTTTTTCTCCTTTTCTTACATTGGAACGCTCTGGTTTGGAATTCACATCGGCCTCTCGGTACTGACACAGGATGTCCGGTCGGCGTTCCCTCTCATGCGTTCTTACTAAGGGGAGTTCCCTTACTTTCTTGTCTTTTTCAGAAGTCCTTCTTAATGCTGCTTCCGAAAAAATTCTGCGTAATTCAGTTACGCTTCGTTTTCGGCTTAGCCGATTAGAGTTTAATTTCGATATCTACACCTGCAGGCAGGTCTAACTTAGTCAGAGCATCTGTAGTCTTAAGTGTAGCATTTGTGATGTCGATGAGTCTCTTGTGAGTTCTCTGTTCAAACTGTTCTCTGGAGTCCTTATACTTGTGTACTGCTCTCAGAATTGTTATAACTTCCTTTTCCGTAGGAAGCGGAATAGGGCCGGAAACTTCTGCGCCTGTCTTCTTAGCTGTCTCTACGATTTTAGCTGCCGACTGATCCAGAAGTGCGTGGTCATAAGCCTTCAGCTTGATTCTGATTTTCTGTAATTCGCTCATTTTCTTCCTCCTAATTTTTGTACTGTTTTCGCTATGCTTGTACAAGGGGTTCGTAATGCCTTGTTTTCAACATGTGCGCCGCCTAGCAGTTTCTTGCGATGTGCGCTACACGCCTCCGTGTGTTTTCTATTTTTACTCACACGGCAAAAACCGGCGAATCCCTTCGCCCTCATCGAGTGAGGACATACTCGGCGGAAATTACCTGATAGCTCAGCAACTTCCCGCTTCTTCGCCATTTTCGCAAGCTATTACAGTATATATTATCTGTCAACTTTATGCAAGATGTTTTTTTTGTATTTTTTGAAGTTTTTTTGAGATGAAAATGTAGATTTTTCAATGCCTATGCGTTTTGCTTCTTTGACACCTTCCCTCGCGTTTGTTTTTGGGATGTCTCAGGTATCAACATACTAAAAGGAGATGTTTGAACACATCTCCTTTTAGCAATCATGTTTGTCCGATCTGTAAACCCGGTTAAAATATTATTGCGGACTTTTGAGGTTTCGGTGTTTCAAAATATAAATAGTGATGTTTTCCTTTCGGTGTGATAAACAATAATAGTCTCGAAAATTAAAAGGCGATAACAAATATTATTTACTCACATTATGAATCATCTTATATACAACAAAAGCTCCCGGCTTATGCCAGGAGCTTTAAGTTTTAATTCTGATTCTATTTTATATTGCAGGCTATCTTTGCACCTACCTGCGCATTATTGAGAACTAATTTTATATTTGCTTCAAGACTTCTTCCCTCTGTTAAATCCTTTACCTTTGAAAGCAGGAACGGAGTTATCTCCTTGCCGATAATATGTTTTTCTTCACATTCCGCTACAGCCTGCTGAATTACAACATCCATTTCTTCAAACGGAATTTCATCTTCTTCAGGTATAGGACATGTAATCAGTACTCCTCCTTTAAGTCCAAGCTCATGCTTCATTGAGATAAGCTCGCCGATTTCTTCCGGCGAATCAAGTCTGCATATGGCAGAAACACCGCTTTTCCTGCTGTAGAAGGCAGGGATTTCATCAGTTCCGTAAGCTATAACCGGAACTCCGGCAGTCTCAAGGTATTCCATAGTAGCAGGAATATCAAGGATGGCCTTAGCTCCTGCACAGACAACTGTAACATCTGTCATCTTGAGTTCTTCCAAGTCAGCCGATATATCAAAGCTCTCTCCTGCACCTCTGTGAACTCCGCCTATTCCACCTGTTACAAACAGCTTTATACCTGCCATATTAGCGGCAATCATTGTACCTGCAACAGTAGTCGCACCATCCATCTTCTTTGAGATAACAAGAGGTAGATCTCTTCTGCTTACTTTAAGCACATTTTCAGCATGAGCCATATACTCGATTTCTTCCTTTGTAAGACCTATTTTAATTCTGCCTCCTAAGATTCCTATAGTAGCCGGCACTGCTCCGTTTTCTCTTATAACCTCTTCAACTGCAAGAGCAGTTTCTACATTTTTAGGGTACGGCATACCGTGAGCAATTATAGTTGACTCAAGAGCCACTACAGGAAGCCCCTCACTAAGAGCCTTTGCCACTTCAGGATTTACGTCCAGATAATCTTTATACATTTTTAATTCTCCTTCCTATTTCATCATTATTTATATATTCACTTACAGCATGGCTGCTTTCCATAGTAATCTGTGCCGCAGCCATACCATATTTTGCAATTTCTCTTACGCTTTTTCTGTTTATCATACCCATAAGAATAGCCGCCGAAAAGCTGTCCCCTGCCCCTGTTGCGCTTTTTATATTTACATTCGCAGGTTTAATAAACCCTTCTTCATCTCTGTCCTTATAGTAAACTCCGTCTTTATTAAGAGTTATAAACACTTTCTCAACGCCCTTATCTATAAAACGCTGTCCGGCAACCTTCAAATCGTATTCGTTTTCAATCCTCATTCCAAGTAAAACTTCCGCTTCCATTATGTTAGGCTTAATGCATGTAAATGCCCCTATAACATCTTTTGCCCTTACCGCCTTTGCTGCGGATACCGGATCGAAGAACAGCGGTGTCTGCGAAAATCTTCCGGCAATATATTCGATAGTTTCTCTTTCCAGATTGCCATCAAGGGCAACAGCTTCAGATGATAAAATAAAATCGGCATTTTTTTCTAAAAATTCAGGCACGATAAATTTCACCACATCCATATCGCTTATTGCTACTTCCATATCGCTTTTGTTATTAAGTATCGACAAGTATATTGCAGAAGTAGCATCCGTCTTTACATCTATTCTGGAAACATCGACACCAAGCGCTTTTAGGTGTTCTTTTGCACCAAGCCCCATATGGTCTCCGCCAATCACAGAAATCATTGCGACATTGCCGCCCATCCTTACCACATTTTCCGTAATGTTTCTTCCCACGCCACCGTAAGACAGGGAAATTTTACCCGGGTTTGAGTCCTCACGGCGCAGAGCTTCATAAGGTCTGCCCTCTATATCTATATTTATTCCTCCGATAACGCTTATATCTGCCATATCTTCTCCTTCAAAATTGTCACCTTAACTGTCAGTCCACAAAAACACTGCCTCCTATGAACTCTCTGAGAATGGAATTGTTGACTATTGCCGAATCATCCTCCACTGTTCTGAAAAACCTGAGAAAATTAAGCATACGCACAGCATCACTATACTCAGGTTCTTCCGGTTTTATAGAGCTCAAAAGCGGCTGCGCATATTTTTTAAGCACACATATCTCATACAAATGTACTGAATTAAACAAAACATCCGCCTCATTACTGAAAGGGAATATATTTTTATCTTCTCCGGCTCTGACCTTGGGCCACGAAGCTATTGTATTCTGTGCGCTGTATCCTCTATATTTATAGTCTCTTACCATTCTTCTGAGCATACGGTGATCTGTTGTTACGATTCTGTTGTGACTGTCTATGTTCAGCTGGGTCAGCGGACTTATATATATTTTAAATTTTTCTTCTTTCGGTATCTCAAATGTAAGTGCTTCATTCAGAGCATGTATACCCTCAATTACAAGCAGCTGATTTCCTTTGATGGATGTAATCCTTTTGCCGTATATCTTGGCACCTTTTATAAAATCAAATGTAGGCAGATCCACGGTTTTCCCGGCAAGCAGATCGTTCATATTACGATTGAAGAGATCTACATCTATCGCTTCGATATCTTCAAAATTCTTTTCGCCGTATTCATCCAGAGGTGTATCACTTCGCTCGACAAAATAATCATCTGTGCTCATATAAAGAGGTTCCAGACCGTTTACTCGCAGCTGAATACACAATCTGCGTGCGAATGTGGTTTTCCCTGACGATGAAGGTCCTGCAATCAGAACAATACGCTTGTTCTGCTTAGTTATCATGTCGGCAATTTCAACCACTCTTCGCTCATGTAAAGCCTCAGAAAGCTGTATAAGCTCGTTAAACTTACCCTCTTCTATTTTTCTGTTAAGATCCGAAACATATGTAATGCCCATAAGCTTACCCCACCGGCTCTGCTCGCCGAAAGTTTTGTAGAGCATTTTCTCATCAACATATTCGGGTATTCTATCGGGAGAAGAAATCTGTGGAAATCTAAGCAGCACTCCTCTGCGGTATTTTCTGAGTTCAAAATGCTTGATATATCCGGTCGAAGGCACCATCTGACCGTAAAAGAAGTCTTTATACCCGCCGAGAGAATAAAATGGAATTTTTCTTATTTCTGGGTCTTCATTCAAAAGAATCGTCTTTTCAGGACATCCCATATCCATAAACCTATCTGTTGCCTCTTTTTTTGTAAGGTTTTCCTTCAAAAAAGGCAGATCTTCATTTACCAGTTCTTTCATCCTGTGTTCTATGGCTTTTACTTCCTTTGATGTTACAGGCTTTGATGTTTTTATTTCCGTATAAAGACCCTTATTTATGGCATTTTCAATATCAACATCCGATTTTCCAAGTACATCCTCCACCGCCTTTAGATAAAGAAGTATCAGACTGTTCTGATATATAAGACTGGCCGCCTGAGTTCTCATGTCAAGAAATTCGATACGACATTCACTTTCTATTTTGTACTCAAGGCTTTCTATCTTGTTGTTAATTTTTGCTGCAAGAACAGTGTAAGGCAGCGAGTCCTCAAACTGCCTGTAAAGTTCTTCTATTGTAGTTCCCTTTTGCACCGAAATATCTACAGCCGGCGCTCTTAATTCTTTGACAAGTTTAATATTCATAGAACTCTCCTACTCCTGTATCAGCTTGATACAAAGTATAAAAAATTATTTTCAGGGCAAAATAGCATGCGAAAGGAGTGATTATTTTGAAACAGCTGATATTGATCCTGATGATAATAGGCGGCATAAACTGGGGTCTTATAGGTTTCTTTAATTTCAATCTTGTTTCTGCCATATTCGGCAGCATGGAAATCATAGAAAGAATTATTTATGCAGTAGTCGGCCTTGCTTCCCTATGGGGAATCAGTTTTCTATTCAAAACCAACCATCGTTCCTAAAAAATCACATATGGGGAACCTTACCGGTTCCCCATACACTTACTCGGATGTCTGTTTTTCAGCATCTTTAAAATATTTCCCCAATATTTTAATCAAAGCCTTGGCCTCTCCATCGTGAAGAGTAACACCTCTGCTCATCCTTTCGTGATTAGGATCCCAATCTCTTATATCAAGCTTAGGGTTACTGCCGTTCCATTCCACCAGGTTCACTTCTTTTTTCCAACCCGTGGAATAAGTAGATAAATCCCCTAAATGTTCTTTAATTTCAAAGCTGAAATCGTCATCTTTCATATAAATCTCTCCTTCCCCGAATCCCCTTGCAGATTTATTTTACCATTGCTGTAAAAATATGTCAATTATTTTGCGTACTTTCAATTGCTCTTTTAACAGCTTCCGGAAGTCTTATGCAATCCTTTTCGGTGACGGATGAGCCGGCAAGCCTTAAGCCTTTTGCGAGAGGAACGGTAAAGATTCCCTCTTTTTCTAATAATGCAGCAGCTGCTTCCGGATTGTCGCATGGTATGCTCATAAAGAAACCCGAGCGGAAAGGCAACGTTTTCAGTCCTATCTTTTCTGCCTCTTCTTTAAAGATCCTGCCTCTTTTTATAAGCATGTCACGATATTGTTTTCTTTCATCCATAACCTTTTTAAGAAGTGCCGGGTCATTATATATTTTTTCGAGTATAACCTGAGGAGCTTTGGTGCAGTTGGACCATGAGGCTCTTGATGAAAATTCGCATACTCGTTTAAATTCTTCGGCTTTCTCTTTTGATTTTGTCATACATACCATAGCTCCGCACCTTAGTCCATACAAAGTGTATGCTTTGGATAGACTATGAGCTATTATTACAAAGGCATTATCGTCTATTTTTTCAAGATAAGGCAGAAAGCTGCGACTTTCCTCTTCTTCTCCTGCAAAATCCACATACGCAGCATCAACAAGAAGCGTTATCTTCTTTTCTTTTGAAACGCTTTCCAGAATAGATGTTACCGCCTCCCAATCATCATTTGTCAAAGCATATCCCGTAGGATTGTGGGAAGGTGTGTTTAGTATTATAACCAGTCTGTCCTGAGCTTTCAGTATCTCGTCTATGCTGTTTTTAAAGCTTTCTTTATTGAAATTGCCCTCGCTGTCAAATATTTCAAAAGTTTCAAGTCGTCTCTCCTGCTCTTGAACTATAGTATTGTATGGCGCCCAGTACCAGTCAGTCGTCAGCACAGCGTCTCCTCTTGAAGAGTAATTAGCGATTGTATTTCTTATAGCTCCGGTGCCTCCCGGTGTTGCAATAACCTCAGTAAAGCAATCAGGCTTAAAACTTCTGAAAACATCTTTTTTAACCGCTTCCTTAAAGCCCGGAGTTCCTCCTATAGGGGAATATTCCGCATAGTCAAGCGGAGAAAGACTTCTGAACACTTCATCTACCGATGACAGCACTATAAGCTTTCCTTCATCGTCAAGCAAGGCTCCTATGGTAGCGTTTATAACTTTATCTTTTCCCTCCTTAGCGGCCATCGCTTTTGCACGATTGCTTATGCCGAATATTTTGTCTTCTGTCGGAATATTTCTTCCGTTTTGCGAAGCAAAAATCATTTCTGTCATTGGTTAGCTTCCTCCTTAATATTTTGAAATTTTATTATAGCATATTCATCTTATTTATACCAGTCGGATATTGCAAAAATTGCGCAAAAATAATTAACAGCTCTTTCTTAAATTAACTCTGTATGAAATCCGGAATTTCGGCAAACAATATCTATAACTGGAGGTGAAAATATGCGTCAAGCACAAAAGAAAAAGGATAAAGACAAGGTTGCTATAGTTCTGATATTAGCGTTTTGCGTAATCGCTCTGACCTCGATTTTTACTTTAAAATCAAATATAGATAAAATCAACAATAAGGATTCAAATCTGCCTGTTTCCGAAAATACCAAAGCAGATGAACCCGCCGAGGAAAATACACCTGCGCCTGATACTTCAAAAGAGGCTTCTTCTGATATTCCTACCATAGACAGCCGTGATAACGAAAAGGGTGTTTCTGAATTTATAAATCCCGTAAAATCAGAACAGGCTGCCGTAACAAATCCGTATTCCATGGATAAATTGATATACTCAGTAACTCTTGACCAGTACATGACTCACTGCGGTATTGATATAGAAGCCCCCGAAGATACTCAGGTGCTTGCGGTGGCTGACGGAACGGTTACTGCTGTTTATGAGGATGACCGCTACGGACTTTCCATAGAGATTACCCATGCAGATGACATTATAACCATATATTCAAATCTTTCTACTGATGAAATGGTCGAAGCAGGCGACACTGTAACTGCCGGTCAAATAATCGGCGGCGTCGGTTCCACAGGTCTGTTTGAAGCTCTGGAGCCGGCTCATCTGCACTTTGAAATGCTTAAGGGCGGAGCGTATGTAAATCCTGCGGACTATATAACTTTTTAACATCAAAAAGGACTGAAATGCCTTTTGCAAGCCGTCTTGCAATCGTACGCTTTCAGTCCTTTCGTCTGCTAAGTCAGTAAGTCGAAATACTCCTTGTCTGTTATTTTGCTTTCTATTTCATCATATGAGGGAGCCTCAAGTCCGTTGTTTTCAAGGTATCTTGATACCTTTCCGTGGGTTACGGCAGCAGGAGCTTGATATTTTTTGTTGTATTCCCAATATTCCCTCACTGTCATTCCCATTCCGTCCGCATATGCGCTTATAAGGTGTCTGCCCTCGTCTGTAGCGTCATATTCTCCGGCAGTATATTCCACATACTCTTTAATCTCTTCTAAAGTGGGCGCTATCCCCTTCGCTTCCGCAAAGTGTTTTTCCCAGAATTCCAGCTTAATGGAATTCCACGCTTCTTGCTTAGGATCTTCGTAATTCAAAGGATTGCTTTTATAGGAGTAATATCTTACTTCAAAATAAAGCTTGCTTATCCTTTCTCCTTCTACTTCTCCCACATACTCAGCTAAGTCTGATGAATTATACCTGCCGCCTGCTTCATTTAAAGCAGACACCGCTTCTGCCATGCCGGTTCCCGCTTGCTTGAACTCATCTTCTCCTTGAAATTTTTTCAATAAGGCGTTGCCACCAACGGTAGTAGCAATAAACAAAATTAGAAGCATTCCTATAATTATAATTTTTCTTTTCATTTCTAATTCCTCCTAAGCTATTCTTTTGGGAGTGGCAACACTTAAAATAAGTTCAGCATTGGGATCTGCGAAATATGTATCTGGTACTGCAAATGTAAATGTCCCCTCTTCCATTAATGAATAATAAAACGATTTATTAGGGTTTCCATTATATGAATAATACACATGAGTTCCCGGTGAAACGATTGCTCCATGATTTTGCCAAAATGGATTGACAGTTGGTCTAATTAATCTTGAAACAGTTGTCCCATAGTCAACAGTTTCATCAACACCAGCTATAATAACTTCTCCAACACCATATGTATGCTTTGGTCTCATCGTTGCCGCAACAAACAAATTATTAACAGTATAAGGCATCCCAGAGTTATTATATTGTGCAGTAATTTCGAAATTAACACCCCATATTGACGCACCATATGTTGTATGTATTCCATAAAACCGTTCCGTCTTTTCCGCTGTCTTTGAGGCTGCATTGACTGTTAAAAATGAAGAAAAAAATGTCATTATAATAAATAAGCCTATAATTGATATTTTTAAATTCCTTTTCATAAAATTTCCTCCCTCTACACTTTCAAGAATTATAATACACGCTGACTACTATTTGATAAAATATTATCACATTGTCTAATGTTATTCAACCCTTTAATTGCAACAAGCTTATCTGAATTTTACGAAATTTATATTTTTTCCTGCCGAGGAGAACCTGTCCTCATATTCTGTAGTGAAATCTTTGGAGTCTATGGAGCTATTGTGTAAATCACGAGTTGCCGAGACTATATCAAGCCCTGCTTCTTTTATCTCTTCGATTGAAAACTCATACAATCCGTCGTTATCGGTTTTAAACTCGATATACCCGTCCGCAGCCATAACTTTTTTATAGTTCAACAGCCTTTCTCTGTATGTCAGTCGCCTTTTAAAGTGGCGAGCTTTAGGCCAAGGGTCACTGAAATTCAAATATATTCCGGCAAGTTCTCCGTCCTCAAAATATTCGCTCAAATCATTTACATAATCTATGAATATTCTAAGGTTTTCAAGCTGATGCTCCTGCGCCTTTTCGAGAGCACGAAGCGCAACATTACTCTGTCCCTCAATTGCTATATAATTGGCCTGTGGACATTCCATAGCTCTTTTTATTATGAACTGTCCTTTTCCGCAGCCTATTTCCAGAAATATCGGATTTTCATTTCCGAAAACTCTCGCCCAGTTGCCTTTACATGCTTTAGGATTTTCTACAAGAAAAGCTGAATTCTGCTTCAGCTTTTCATCAAGGTTCTTTATATTTCTCTGTCTCATTTTACAATAATTGCGATTCTATGATTATTACCGCCAAAAATACGACCATCAAAACCATAGAAACATAATCCCTCTTCTTAAATTTCATTTCGTGCATGCGGGTGCGATTCTCGCCGCCCCTGTAACATCTTGCTTCCATGGCCATCGCCAAATCCTGTGCAATTCTGAACGCTCCTACAAAGAGAGGAACCAGAATTGGAATAAGACTCTTGGCTCTTTGCATCAAGCTCCCCGATTCAAAATCAGCACCTCTTGCTTGCTGTGCTTTCATTATCTTGTCAGCCTCTTCAAGCAGAGTCGGAATAAACCTAAGTGCTATGGTCATCATCATAGCTATATCGTGGGCAGGAAGTCCTATTTTTTTAAACGGAGAGAGCAGCCTCTCAATACCATCTGTCAATGCCAAAGGTCTTGTACACAGAGTCAGCATTGATGATCCCATGAGAAGAAGCACAAGCCTGATAGCCATAAATACGGCGACCTCAAGACCTTCTTTTGTTATCTTGAGGAATTTCCACTGCCACAAGATGTGTCCGTCAACCATAAATATATTGAGGGCAAAGGTGAAAACGAGAATCAGCAAAATAGGCTTAAGTCCTCGCATTATATAGCTAACCGGCACCTTTGAAACAGCAATAATGATTCCCAATACTGCACCTGCTATCAAAAACCCTATAAAATTGTCTACTATGAACAGTTCTATAATAAAAGCAAGTGTTGCTATTATCTTTATTCTCGGGTCAAGCTTGTGTATCTGTGAATTGCCCGGAAAATACTGTCCGAGAGTTATATCTCTTAGCATTTTTCATTCCCTTTATTTCTTAAATATTCTGCTATCGCATCGGCTGCATCGTCAATAGACAATATAGTCTCAGGTATGTTTATCCCCCGATGTCTCAGTTCTTCTGTCAGCTGTGTAACAGGCGGCAAATCAAGGCCAACCTCTGCCAGCTCTTCTCTGTGAGAAAACACTTCTTTAGGAGTACCTATCGCAACCATACGGCCGCTGTCTATCACCAATATCTTGTCGGACAATCTTGCTATATCAGCCATATTGTGAGAAACCAATATAGTTATATTTCCTGTCTTTTGGTGAACTTCTTCTATCATGTGAAGAACATCTTTATGAGCTTTTGGGTCAAGGCCTGCCGTAGGCTCGTCTAAAATTAAAACCTCCGGTCTCATTGCAATTACTCCGGCTATTGCAACTCTCCTTTTTTGACCTCCCGAAAGTTCAAAAGGAGACTTGTCCTTAAATTTTTCATAATCAAGTCCCACAAGCTCTATCGCTTCTCTGACCCTCTCTTGTATCTCCTCTTCATCAAGTCCTAAGTTCTTTGGCCCAAATGCCACATCTTTTGCGACAGTTTCTTCAAATAGCTGGTATTCAGGATATTGAAAAACAAGACCTATTCTTTTTCTGATTTCAACCATGGAAATCTTAGGCGCCGTTATATCCACATCTCCTATAATTATGCTTCCCTCGTCCGGCTTCAAAAGTCCGTTCAGGTGCTGCAACAGAGTGGATTTACCGGAGCCTGTGTGTCCTATTATCCCTAAGAATTCCCCATCATTTACTTCAAAACTGATGTTTTCGAGAGCCACTGACTCTGTAGGCATTCCTTTTTCATATATATGCTTTAAGTTTTTTACTTGTATTGACATAAAAATTCAACCATCTCTTCTGTTCCGATAATATTCTGAGGCACTTCTATACCCCGCTCTCTTAGTTTTGCAGAAAGTTCCACTGCAAGGGGCACATCAAGGTTTACCGATTTAACCTTATCACCCTGAGCAAACACTTCCGGCGGTGTGCCGTCGAGGAAAACTTCTCCGTCATGCATTATAATCACTCTATCGGCATATACGGCCTCTTCCATAAAGTGAGTTATAAGTACAACTGTTATACCCTCCTCGTGCAGTTCTTTTATGATATTCATTATCTCGCTTCGCCCCTTAGGGTCAAGCATAGCGGTCGGCTCGTCAAAGATGATACATTTAGGTTTCATTGCAACAACGCCTGCTATGGCAATCCGTTGTTTTTGACCGCCCGAAAGCAAGTGAGGCGCTTTTCCTCTAAACTCTCCCATGTTGACATCTGCTAAAGCCTTGTCCACTCTTCTGCGGATTTCTGCCGGGTCTATGCCTAAATTTTCCGGTCCGAATGCTACATCGTCTTCAACAATAGCCGATACAAGCTGGTTGTCCGGGTTCTGAAAAACCATGCCGGCTGACTGCCTGACATCCCATATATGCTCATCGTCGGCAGTATCAAAGCCGTTCACATATATCACACCCTCGGTCGGAATTAGCAGGCCGTTAAGATTTTTTGCCAAAGTGGACTTGCCCGAGCCGTTCTTGCCTAATATGGCAGTAAAACTGCCGCTTTCTATATTTAGGTTTATATTGTTCAAGGCTTTCGTTCCCTCAGAACCATCGTCTTTTTTATATTCAAATATTAAATTTTCAATTTTTATAATTGAGTCCATATTATCTTCTTTCATAATATATATCTAAATATCTGCTCAAATCTCTTGCATTAAACTGTCCCGGCGCAGTCGGTGTGCTTCCGCACGCATAAGTTATAACCGAACCGAAATCCCCTGCACATATACGGCTTGCCTGACCTTCTTCGCCCATAGCTATTGCCACTATAGGTTTATGATTTGCGAGCTGTGTGTATGAACATGCTGCCTCAAGTATTTCATAACTTTCAGATTCTTTTGATGCAAAGCATGCAATCTTTAAGATATCTCCGCCGTTTCTCTCCATCTTTACAAATTGAGTTGCAATTTCATCTCTTGACGGCATTCTGTCAAAAACATGATAAGAAATCAAGGTCCTGGTTCTCTTACGCTTAGCCTCTTTTACCATCTCCTTGAGCTGGGAATTGTCTGCATCAATATCTATTATATCAGCAATTCCCATTGCCCATCTCTGTATTCTGTTGCCGACTTCTTCATTACCTTTGTAGTCAACAATCAATTTCTTTCCTTTGCAGAGTTTCTTTATCTCTGTCAAAACAGTCTTGAATTCTTCTTGTGTATAATCATCGCTGCCAAGTGTACTGTCAACACACCACTCCACTATTTGGCAGCAATCTTTATATTCTTCGAGTTGTTCTTTTAGACTTTCTATATTTGTACAACTTAACGAAAGGCAAATTTCGGGTCTCTCGTTTTTCTTTTTATCTTTTCTGTTTGCTCTTTTCTTCCCAAACAGCCTGAAACCTTTTTTATTTTCTTTGCTCTTGTCTTTCTTTCCCAATTCATTTTCCCCTTTTCTTCAACTTTTTATTTTAGTCTTTTGAATATATATTTCTTCAAATTGATTTTTTGAAACAGTCTAACAGAATAATACTAAACTTTTTATCAGTCAAAGTCAATGAAATTTACTATAAAATCCCGCTTTTGAAAATTTAATTAAATGTCGATATGAATTTTAACGAAAGCAATTTTTGTTCACATACATTGTTTAAGTATAATGTATACTTGACGTCAATTTATTGTAAGGTCATTTTTTTGTTGTATAATATTATTATAATCTTATTTCTTAAATATTTTTATTTTTAAGGATGGTGATTTTATGAGCATCAAAAGAATATTCTTGATAGTTTCCATAATTATCGGTTGCAGTTTTACCGTTCTAAGTATTCCTTTGACCAAATTTTTTGCTTATTTTGATATGGGTGCCTCAGGAAGCTGCTTTTCCGATATTGAAAACTATCTGTATGAATTCCCCCTTAACCTGTTTAACATAATCAATCTTTCTGTCGCAGTTTTGGCCGGTATATTTTTATATATAGACCTTAGCGACGAAAGAGACAAAAAGAAAAAGGAAAATAGTGAAAAGGAAAGCAATGATAATAAAAGCGAAGAATGATTCATAAAAATATACCTCTATATCAAATTTGCTTTAGTTCCGCATAAAATGCCGGCTGATTATAAGCCGGCATTTCATCTTCTTATTTTTATCTTCTTTGGATGTTTTGTAATCCCTTTCTGCTATTTTCTCACTTCGCTCTTTCATTATTTTATCTTCTTTGTAAATAATTGTGCGCATGTTGGATAATCTTTTATTTTTTCCTGTATAAAAGGTCTCCACCTTTCCTTTCTTTTTTGAGTTATTTTCATCATTTTCTTGCCACGGCGCAGGATTCATTCCGGAATAAGAAGCCACCGCCTTATCAAGGTCAGGTTTTTCCGTCTCAACCATTCCTTTTTTCTTTTGTCGTCTGTCAATTATAATACCTGCAATCAACAGGCAAAAAAATACGAAAATCACACCCCATCTGTTTGTCGTAAAAAACAAGAAAGTTGCCAAAATGTTTTCCATAAGTTCCCCCTTTAATCTTCCGCAAACAACTCAATTCTGTCAATCTACGAGCTCGAACCTTATAAAACATTTAATCGGAGTCCATGCTTTCTTTCCACATAAGCAGCACCTTACTTTCGTCATTTCTTACGAAACCTTTTTGTATTTGCCAATCTTTGTTAATATCATGTCAATACGTGGCATGCTTGTCAACAAATAAAATCGGCAAGAGCCATCTCTGAGATGTAGCAA
>UQNJ01000006.1 GCA_900542295.1 uncultured Eubacteriales bacterium
CGCTTCTGCCTGACTTGACGGCGGTATAATAAACGCAGTTGATTATATATAATTGCCGCACGGCGACAGGAAGCGTTTATTGAATCGCTTCTGCCTGACTTGACGGCGGTATAATAAACGCAGTTGATTATATATAATTGTCGCACGGCGACAGGAAGCGTTTATTGAATCGCTTTTGCCTGACTTGACGGCGGTATAATAAACGCAAATAACCTTATTTATTCAAAAACCACAAATAAATGTTTTTAATAACAGTTTTATATTATACTACATGAAAAAAATTTTTTCTATACAGGAGGCAAAAATGTCAGATAAAAATTTAAAACAAAGAGACCAAATTCCCCAGGAATACAAATGGAACATAAGCGCAATGTATCCCGACGAATCAAAATGGGAAGATGATGTGGCTCAATGTATCAGCCGTTCAGAAAATTTTAAAAGCTTTAGCGGAAGACTTGGTGACTCTTCCGATATTCTCCTCGAAGCCTTAACCGAAAGAGACGCCATATGGCAGAAATTAGAACATGCTTTCGTATATGCCGCAATGAAAAAGGATGAAGACAACCGCGTAGATAAATATCAGGCAATGAACGATAAATGTTCCGCTGCAATGGCAAAGGTCGCAGCTGCCATGTCTTTCTTTACACCTGAGCTTTTATCTGTACCGGAAGAAAAAATATTCAAATTCATATCAGAAGAACCGGATCTTTCTGCTTATGAATTTCTTTTAAAAGCCATGCTGCGTGAAAAAAAACACGTTCTAACAGCATCTGAAGAAAATATACTGGCACAGATGTCAGAGGTAACAGGCGCCACCAATGATGTATTCAAAATGCTCAATAACGCCGATATGACATTTGGCTCTGTTATTGACGAAGACGGTGACGAAGTAACCCTCACCCACGGTAATTATATAACTTTTATGGAAAGCCATGACAGAAATTTAAGAAAAAAAGCATTTACGAATATGTATGAAGCCTATAAAAAGCTTAATAATACTTTAGCTACAAATTATAATTACAATGTAAAGACTGATGTAGTATCATCAAGAATAAGAAAATACGATTCATCTTTAGCGGCAGCATTAAACGGCGGCAATATTCCTTTAAGCGTATATCACAATCTAATAAAAGAAGTACACGAGTACCTTCCGGTTGTACACAGATACATGTCACTTCGCAAAAAAGCATTGGGAGTAGATCACCTAAAAATGTATGATGTTTATGTGCCGCTTGTTGAAACTCCTAAAAAGAACATATCCTTTGAAGAAGCTGTTGAAATCATGGCAGAGGGTCTTGCCCCTTTAGGAGAAGAATATATAAAACAAGTACGAAACGGCATAAAAGATGGCTGGATAGATGTATATGAAAATCAGGGAAAAACCAGCGGAGCATACAGCTTCGGAGCATACGACAGCATGCCTTATATCCTTCTCAACTATACCAATACACTTAAAGATGTATTCACAATAGTACATGAGATGGGTCATTCAATGCACTCATACTACACAAGAAACTCCCAGCCTTATACCTATGGTGATCATTCTATTTTTACGGCAGAAGTTGCCTCAACAGTCAACGAATCTCTGTTGATAAAGCACCTCCTTGCTACTGAAAAAGATGAAAATATGCGTAAATATCTGCTTAACTATTATATAGAAGAATTCAGAACCACACTCTTCCGTCAGACTATGTTCGCAGAATTCGAACTTTTAGCTCATGAAGAAATAGAAAAAGGCGGAGTTTTAACGGCAGGATGGTTGAACGACACTTATAACAAGCTTAACGATATGTACTTCGGTCCGGAAATGGAAGACGATGGTTACATCAGATATGAATGGTCAAGAATCCCTCATTTTTACCGCGGATTCTATGTATATCAATATGCCACAGGATACTCGGCAGCTACAGCAATTTCAGAAAAAATACTTTCAGAAGGCAGTAAGGCTCGTGACAACTATATTGAATTTCTAAAGAGCGGTTCATCAAACTATCCTGTTGAGCTTTTGAAAATCGCAGGAGTCGACATGGCATCGCCTAAGCCGGTCAAAATGGCTATGGAAACCTTTAAATCACTTGTTGATGAACTGGAAAAAATATTGTAATATCTAATTATGAACAAGAAAATTTTTATTTATAAAAACAATACTGAAATATCAAAAACTATAGAAAAGACTCTCAAAAAAAAGCTTTTGAAATCCGGTCTCAGAGCCTGCGATACTTATAACAATGATACACAGCTCATCATATGCATAGGCGGAGACGGCACACTGCTAAGGCTCGTACAGGATTTTGGGTTCCCAAAAACTCCAATTGTCGGTATCAACACCGGTCACCTCGGCTTTTTTCAGGAAGTACTTCCTGAAAAAATAGATGATTTTATATTTTTGTACAATCAGGACAGATACAGTATACAAAGTTTAAACGGTGTAACATGCAAAATAAAAACCGACTCAAGCATAGTAAAGCATACTGCGCTAAATGAAATTACAATCAAGGGTATGTTTACCCATCCTGTTCACCTTAATATTTCAATAAACAACAGCTTTATAGAAAGGTTCAGCGGCGACGGCATTTGTATTTCCACGCCTGCCGGCAGTACTGCATATAACTATGCCCTCGGCGGAAGCATAATAGACCCGAGGCTGAATGTACTTCAGGCAACTCCAATCGCACCCATACAGAATGTGGCATATCGTTCCCTTACCTCCGGCATACTGCTTCCTTCAAATGACAAATTGACCGTAATTCCATGCAGTGATCTCGATTCCACATTAAATATAACATACGACGGTATGCTTGAAGAGTATAGAGATATTGAAGAGCTGACGCTGTATCTTTCAAGGAAAAAAATCAACCTCATAAGATTTGACAACTATCAGTTCTGGGAAACAGTAAAAAGTAAATTTTTGTAAAAGGATATTCTGAACAATGGCGCAATTCACCTATATTGTAAAAGAAACAGACAAGGAGCTCACTGTAAAGGAGCTCCTTAAGCGTAATTTTCATTTTTCTTCAAGACTTCTGACAAAAATTAAGCAACAGGATTTAGCAAAGCTTAATGGTCAGTCTGTAAGAGGATGGATGAGCCCCTCTCCCGGAGATAAGTTGACAGTAACTCTGCCTGAGGAAACCTCTGACTTTCCTCCCGAAGATATTCCAATTTCTGTAGTCTTTGAAGACGAGTCTCTTCTCGTAATAAATAAGCAGCCCGGATTTGTGGTTCACCCCACCAAAGGAAAACCAAACCATACTATAGCAAATGGTATAGCCAAAAAATCAGCAGACGAAGGTCAAAGTTATAAGATCAGATTCGCCAATAGACTTGATATGAATACTTCCGGCCTTCTTATAATAGCAAAAAACGGTTTTGTTCAAGAACAGCTGATTCGCCAGATGAAAGCAGGTATAACAGAAAAAAAATATCTTGCCATACTGGACGGCTGCATAGATGATGACTACGGAACTGTAAACGCTCCAATTGGAAGACCTGATCCCAATGAGGTGGAACGATGGATACTGCCCACAGAAAAAGGCGGCTTTGATTCGATAACGCACTACCACGTTCTAAAACGCTTTTCTAAAGGTTATACTCTTGCGGAAATTTCTCTTGAAACAGGAAGAACACACCAGATTCGTGTTCATATGGCTTCAATAGGCCATCCCGTTACAGGAGACCATCTTTACAACAACGGCGACCCTTTTCTTTACAGAAAGCTTCACGGAGATTACAGACGCATAGAGGGAGAAGAAGAAAAAAGCACCTCAAAATATATAGACAGACAGGCTCTTCATGCATATCAGCTGTCATTTATCCATCCGATAACAGAAAAAAAGCTTTGTCTTGAAGCACCTATGCCAAATGATATGGAAGAAATGATAAAAAGGATATCTATGTGATATCCTTTTTATCATTTAGGTATTAATTAAAGTCACTATTTAAACTACAGAATAAATCCTGCCACAAGATAAAGAACAATAGTTACAGCTGCAAATATTCCGCAGTAAGGAAGCTGAGTCTTAACATGGTCTATTATATTACATCCTGTAGTAGCACAACTCATAATTGTAGTATCAGATACAGGTGAGGCATGGTCTCCGAATATGCTTCCGCCCCATACAGCTGATGCAATAAGAGGAATGCTCATTCCCAAATTTACGGCCATAGGAATAGCAATTACAGACATAATAGCCATAGTTCCCATAGAAGTTCCTGTTGCAAAAGAAAGTATACATGCCATTATGAATACCAATACCGGTAACAGTCCCGGTGTAAGGAACTGTTCAAAAAGTGACGACAAGTATACGCCTGTTCCAAGTTCCTTTATTATAGGTGATAATGTAAATGCAAACATCAATATAGCTGCTATTGAAAGCATCGAAGATGCGCCCTTAAATACATTGTCGATAAATTCTTTGAAAGTATATATTTTCTGTGTTATCGTAAGTATTCCGCAAATAACTAAAGCAACAAATACGCCCCAGAGCAATGCCTGCATTCCATTACCGTTAAGCAGATTTCCGCCGCCTGTTATAATCAATGCCGTTATAACACCTGTTATCATCCCAAGCATAGGAAGAAGCAGATTCATCATCCTCGGTCTATCAGTATCTATTTCTATATCTTCATCTCCTTTGCTTGCATCAGGATTGGACTTAGGATCATCAAGATATCCTGTTTCCAGAGCTCTCTTTTCTGCTTTCTTCATAGGTCCGAAGTCCATACCTAAAAGCGAAAGTACGAGACAGCCTATAACTGCTATAAGGCAATAAAAGTTAAGAGGTATAGATTCTACTAAAACTGTCATGGCATCACTTTCAGCCACTCCTCCTGATGTCAGATACCCGATCATAGAAGCCAGCCAACCGCTCAGAGGTATCAATACGCAAACAGGAGTTGAAGTTGAGTGAACAAGGAATGCCGCTTTCTCATGTGGAACCTTTAAAGCGTCATTTATAGGTCTTGTTACTGAACCTACCACCATGCAGCTTAACGAACCGGATGTGAAAATAAGTACACCTAAAAGCCATGTGAAAAAGTTAGCGCCCTTTTTACTTTTTATTATTGCTCTCTTTTTTACCATGACATCTACAAATCCTGTTATGCCGCCGGATCTTTCAATTATATAAATAATTGCACCAATAAGCAGTATAGACATAAGCACAATGGTATTTCCGGTACTGGTGAATACATTTATTACTCCGTTCAAAGAGTCATTAAGTGCAGCACCTATATTACCTCCGTCAAGAATAGTATATCCCAGCACAACACCGATCATCAGCGCCAGAAAAACATTCTTTGTTATAATTGCAAGCGCAATAGTGCATACAGGCGGAATAATTGATAAAAATCCAAATTCCATTCTTTCATCTCCTTTTCTTCATTTTTATTTAAGACATTCTTTCGATGTCAAAATGACTTTTAATATTTTCTTACTGATTTTCCAAGAGCGTCATTTATTATGATATGGTTTTGTGCGGCCACTTCTCCTGCTATAATTACATATTCGATACCTTCCGGTTTTGCATCAGGATTATCAAAAGTCGCATTATCGCTTATTTTTTCCAAATCAAATATAACTATATCTGCATCAGATCCGACATTCAGTCTTCCCTTTTTTTCAAGACCAAGCTTCTTTGCCTGCATAGTAGACATTTTATTTATTGCATCATACAAGGAAATCTTTCCTGTCTTAACATAATTTTTTATGAATCTCGGGAATGTCCCCGCACCTCTTGGATGACCCTGACCATTATTGAACAGTCCGTCACTCGCCAGCATTACATTAGGATGAATCAGTGCCATATCCACATCTTCAGGCTTCATAACATGGCAGACAGTTATTGTTTCTGGTGCTTCTCTTCTTAACTCCTCAAATATTTCAGCATTACATCTTAAACCTTTATATTTCCCCTCGCAAATTTCCACTACAGAATAATCTGTATTATATCTTTCTAAAAATCCGCTGTCATATGTAGTCTCACCTATCCTTGTACTAAATGCATAATATGGATAGCAATCCGCAGTCACATCATAATTATTGGATTTATAGGCATCTATAACTTCAAGCATTTCTTTCATCTGTCCAAATCCACCCATGCTTCCAACATGTGAAACCTGTACGGGAATTTTTAAAGCCTCTCCTATATCTATCAATTCTTGCATAGCTTCAAAAATAAAATCAGCATCATTTCTTACATGGGCACTTATCATTTTATTTGATGGTATGCATAGGCTTCCGCATTCCATAAGTTCCCTTTCGTTGATTCCGGGAACATATCTTATTCCAAATGAAATTCCCATACATCCGTTGTTCAGTGCATCTTCTATCATTAGCTTCATATCTGCAAGTTCTTTATCTGATATTTCAGTATATTTATCAGTATGACCCGCTTTATTTCTGAAATATGTATGTCCGGCACACATTGCCATATTTATAGGCGCACCTTCTTTATCCACTGTATCAAGAAACTCTACAGGATCCATGTAGTTATCTCCGCAGTTTCCTCCGACAGCTGTTGTTACACCCATCTGAAGCATAGCTCTGAGAATAGAGTCTTTAATTTTTCCATTTTCATGGTCAAAGCCCTCCTCATGCATATGAATATCAATGAAACCAGGAACTACATATTTCCCTTCGGCATCAATAATGTTTTCACAATGGGGTTCTTCTCTTGTAACCTTTATTATTTTTCCATCTTCAACTACCAAATTAAGCTTAGAATTTACTCCGTTAGCCGGGTCTATAACAAACCCGTTTTTTATCAAGGTTTTCATCACAAATTCCTTTCTGTGTCAGTTTATTTCACTATTTTAAATAATCGGGAACTATATCATTAGAAATCATGTTCTCATAAGTCTGGCGTCTTACTATAAGCGCATCTTTTCCATCTTTAACAAGCACTACTGCCGGAATTGGATTTCTGTTGTAATTGGATGCCATGGAATAACCGTAAGCTCCGGTGGAAAAAATAGCTATTGTATCTCCTGCTTCAGGTTCTGCCATTTCTATGTCCCTCATCAGAATATCTCCCGACTCGCAGCATTTGCCGCACACTGTAACTTGCTCTTTTCTTTGATAATCAGCCTTGTTTGCTATAATGCCTTCATATTCAGCCTGATAAAGAGCCGGTCTTATGTTGTCAGTCATTCCACCATCTACCGAAACATATTTTCTTATGCCGGGTATATTCTTTATGCGTCCGACAGTATAAAGGCTTATGCCTGCTTCTGCAACAATACTTCTTCCCGGTTCTATAACTAAAGCCGGAAGCTCTGCGTCCTCTTCTTTGCAAAACTCTTTGACTCTATCCATAAGAGGGTCTATGAAATAGCTGTAAGGCTTTCTCTCCTCATCTGTATAGGTTACTCCAAAACCACCTCCCATATTTATTTCTTTTATATCAAAGCCATATCTATCCTTAATATTTTTAATATGATTCAGCGTCACATTTAGTGCCTGTATATATGGTTCTTTTTCAAAAAGCTGAGAACCTATGTGAAAATGGAATCCGAGAAATTCCACAAAAGGAGAATCTATGGCTTTTTTAACTTCTGAATAAAGTTCTTCCTCATCCTGAGGCATACCGAACTTTGAATCTTTCTTTCCGGTTATTATATAATCGTGTGAATCTGCTTTGATTCCTGGCGTAATACGATACAGAATATTTACTTTTTTACCCTTTTTTTTGCAAATCTCCTCTATGACTTCCAATTCCCCTATACCGTCTACTATTATTCTTCCTATGCCACAGTCTATCGCTTCTTTTAGCTCGTCAGGCAGCTTATTGTTTCCGTTAAATTCAATTCTTTCAGGCGGAAAACCTGCTTTCAGGGCTGTATAAAGTTCTCCTCCGGAAACTACATCTATGCACATGCCTTCCCTTTCACATATTTTCATCATTGCTGATGTACAAAATGCTTTACACGCATAAGCCACTCTTGCATTAGGGTATTTATCTATAAAAGCTTCTTTAAGCTGAGAAAATCTTTCTAAAATATCATTTTCTGACATTACATACAGTGGCGTACCGTATTTCTTCGCCAACTCGACCGTATTGCAGCCGTCAAAGTATAATATTCCGTTTTTTATTTCCCTCGTCATTTTAAAATTCCTTTCGCTGAAACATATATTTTGTAGTTACAAATTATATAAGCAAAACGTGTGCCAAAATATCATATTTTGACGAAAAAAGAAAAACCGTTGATTTTTCAACGGTTTTTATGATATATAAAAATTTCTTTATTTGTTTAAATTTGAAATTTAATCTCTTTTATTAGATTTTAGTCTCATTTTAGAGACTAAATATTCAAATCTAACATCTTTAGCTTTTTATAAAACGATGATCTTGGAAGATCAAGTTCTTCCATAGCTTTTCCTTTATCCCCTCCGTTTCTCTCAATAACATCTTCAATAATTCTTCTTTCTTCTTTATTGAGTCTTTCTTTCAGTGTCAGACCTCTGTCTTTTTCATCCGCCTTAGGCAGCATCAGATGTTCAGAGTATATCAGTTCCTCATCACAGATAGCCACAGCACACTCTACTGCATTTTTAAGTTCTCTTACGTTTCCCGGCCATTTGTACGACATTATTATGTCTATAGCTTCCTGAGAAAACTGTTTAGGTTTAATGTCATATTCTCTGCAATACTGATTTAATATCGAATTAGCCAGAAAATATAAATCGCTTTTGCGTTCTCTGAGAGGCGGTATATATATAGGAAATACATTTATCCTATAATATAAATCTTTTCTGAAATTGCCGTTTTCCACCTCTTTTTCAAGATCCTTGTTGGTTGCCGTTATAATCCTCACATCTACATCTATCGGTTTAGTGTCGCCTACCCTGTAAATGCGCTTATTTTGAATCACATGAAGAAGCTTTATCTGCATTTCAGGCGAGATATCGCCTATTTCGTCTAAAAAAATAGTTCCACCGCTTGCCTCTTCAAAATAACCTGCCTTGCCTTGAGCACTGGCGCCGGTAAAAGCTCCCGGGGCATAACCGAAAAGTTCACTTTCAAAGAGAGTCGGAGAAATGGCATTACAGCAAACTTCAACAAAAGGCTTGTCAGGCATCTGTATATCATGTATTTCCTTTGCAAGCAGAGATTTTCCTGTGCCGCTTTCTCCCGTAAGCATGACATTGAAGCGGTTTTTCGCTGCCTTGACCGACAGTCGTTTCACACCTATTAAACTCTTGTCGTTGCCGATAAAGTTTTTGAAACCGTCTATACCGGCAGCCTCCTCATCTGAAAATTTTTTCTTTTTAAGTTTTTCTATCTCGGCAGTCATCACATCTCTTGACGCCGGTTGATTTTGAAGCATCTCCTTATCCTGTATAAAAATATATACACCGTCTTCTTGACCTTCCATCTTCAACCTTACCATATGACAGTACATAGGGCGCTTATGTATGTTGTAAACATTTTTTACACTATAGCCGTTTTCCTGCTGCATTACGAATTTTATTTCTTCTATAAATTTCGCACCTTCAAACACTTCTTCCATTCTTCTGTCTATATGAGGCATCAGATCGCATTTATCTCCGGAAGTTTCTTTAGCAATAAACTTTTTGCCAAGCAAAAGCTTTCCAATCTCTTCATTTCTGAATCCGTATCCCCTTGCCTGAAAAAACTTTACCTTTCCTGTGTTTTTGTCAAGAACCACCATATGTCCTATGGCCTCCAGATATCTCATCCTGTAATCGGCATCATTGACGCTTATTGATATTACACTGTTCTTTTCATCTATAGCCGCAGAAATATTATACCCAAGATATCTGCGTTTCAACTCCATTGTCTGCTTCAAATCATAATTATGAGCAACTTTATAAGCAGGTTCTATTTTTTTATTTTTGTAAACCCCTACTGCTAAAAGAGCATCACCTGTTTTTATGTTATTGTCGACTATATTTATCAGCTTAAGATTTTCCGGAGAAAGACCGTCATCGTTTCCCAAATCATTATCTGCAATTACTATGATATCGCCCTCTTCAATGATTCCTTCAGCATGTCCTTGAGAATATGACGGAAGCCTTATGCCTGTCATTTCCTTTGCCATATTGCTGTAAGCTCCGATATTGTAATCTTCTTTTATATATACAAGTCCTCTTCCGAGACCTGAGGCTATACTCTCAAAGGCTGCGATAGTCTTTCCGTGGTTGTCCATAAATAACATCCTCTTTCATTTATCTGTTTTCGTCGATATATTTCTGTACCCGCTCTCCGTCTGTAGGCAACTCAACATAAGTAAGTCCTCTCTTTTGATATCCATCGGCGCCGTTTCCTGCTATCACCATGACCCATCCATCTTCAACGGCATCACAAGCATACGCTATGGCTTCGCCCCTGTCTTCTATAATATTTAAAAGCTTGTCTGCGTCTATATGCTGCTTTATCTGATTGCATATATCTATGACGGATTCCGTTCCGGGGTCCTGTTCTGTCAAAACTATTCTGTCGGCATATATGTTTGACAGCTCTCCAAGGTCTTTTCTGCGATTGTATGCCTTGTTTCCGTGGCATCCGAAAACAAGCATGATTTTTCTTCCGGGATAAAGCCTGTTTATGTTTTCAAACAAAGTACAGTAGCTAAGCTTATTGTGAGCATAATCTACAATTACATCTACATCCTTGTTTGTCATATGGTACAGTTCCATCCTTCCTGCCACTTTTACCGACGCAAGACCGTTTTTTATATTCTCAAACGGTATCCCCAATGCCCTCGTCAATGCTATAGCGGCAAGTGCATTGGAAGCATTATAAAAGCCTCCGATGCTGACTGTAATATCTTCTGTTCCATATTCATTTCTCACCTTAAAAGAAAGGCTCTCCGGAGATGATTTTATATCATATCCGTAATAATCAGCTTTTTCCGCTTTTTTTGTGTTTCCGAATGTTATTATCTTTTTACATTTTGCACTTGCTTCTGACATCACCTTCTCAAGATATTTTTCTTCCATATCCATATTGATGCAAGCAATTTCACACTGGCTGAAAAGTTTAAGCTTAGAATTGAAATAATCCTCTATATCAGGATGCTCTCTGTCTGAAATATGATCTTCCGAAATATTCAAAAATCCTCCGACTTTATAATGCAGAGCATCAGTTCTTCCGTACTTCAATGCCTGAGAAGATGTCTCCATTACAAGATACCTGCATCCGTTCTCTGCACATTCCCACAAAAGCTTATGGAGCTGTAAGGTTTCAGGTGTAGTCATTTTTTTAGCCTTTTCCTTACGCTTGCCGTTATAGGTATATATTCCCGATATGAAGCCTGTTTCTTTTTCTCCTATGGACCTGCAATAATCGTCTATGATGGATTTTACAAATGTGGCAGTAGTGGATTTGCCCTTAGTGCCCGTTATCCCTATCATACTGAGTTTTTCGTTCCATATACCGTCATAAAACATACAGCCTGTATACGACATCGCCTTTCTCATGTCACTCACAATAATATGCGGAAAATCTTTTTTTATCTCTCTTTCTCCGATGTAGCAGACTGCTCCTTTTTCTATGGCATCATTCAGATATTCTTCCTTAAAGTTCATTCCCTTACATATAAAAAGAGTGTTTTCCTTTATATCCATTGAATTATATGATATATATTCTATAATTTGCTGCTGTACATCTTCTATCTGCGACGAAACAAGCAATCCTTTCCTTTCAAGCATAGTTTTAAACTCTTTCAAGTTCTTTTTTCTCATGTTATCCCTCTCTCTGATAATCTACTCTAAGATGTACCGGCAAGAATTTATTCGGCACTTATATATACATATAATTATAACACACTCATGCTTAAGAATATACTTCAATAAATAAAAATGTTGAGGAGATAAAAGTTCTTTTTATACTCCTCAACACAAGCACAATCATATGGTTATATTTCCCAATTCCTCTTGCAGCCTCTCTCTGAGCGCTGTTATCTTTACAAAATTCATATTTGGGATATACAGTTCTTCAACTTTAAGGTGTGTCTTAAATGCAAGTGCAAGATTTTTAATCCCCTTGTTTATTAGAATTTCGTACTCCTCTTCTAAGGTTTCTATAAGATTTTCGTTCTTTTTAAGCTCGAGAACATTCATATAATCGTTCATATCTACAAGAATTATTTCCTTTTCTTCTTCATCATAAGAAGATATTTCCCAAGGCTCAATATCATGATATGAATTTACAGTAATAAATGCTGTCTTAAGCTGAGGTATTAATATATGTTCTGTTTTTTCTTCGGGACACATTGAACAGTAATATGCTTCTACATCAATACCTCTGTATATCGCCCCTTCTGTTATTATCTCCATAAAACTGCTGTTGGAATATCCAACCGGAGAACTTATCATATATATACGCTCCATGCCCTTAAGCAAAGTATTGATGTAGTTTACTACGCCGTCTCCCGTTATTGCACTTGCAAAAAATTTTTTTCTTTTTCCGGGTCTTAAAGATATTTCCATGGAATTGTATTCTGTTCCTATAATGTTTGCTATCAGTTTATATATTTCGCTATCACACGCAGCCCTGTTGTATATCTCTTCTAAACTTCTGTAAACACTTTTGGCAGCATTAAGATAATTATAAGCAATCCTATACCATCTTGATGTTTCCTCGTTTAAATCGATTATTTTATTTTTATTTACAGTTATAGCTTCTTCATCCCAGAATTCTCCCAGATTTATAATCTTGTCTACAGCTCCCGGTGTGACCGGATCTGTAGTATGAGGGCTTGTTCCGTCAATCAGAGCCGTTCTCATGTTTCTAAAAACTATTCCGTCAATAGAATCTGCATCTGCCGAACAGTGAAGATAATCTATGTCTTCATTTTGAGCTGCAAAATATTCTGCTGTTTTTTTCATGAAAGTAGATTTTCCTGTTCCCGGTCCGCCCTTTATACATATTATTCTATTAGCTTCTCTTTGTCCTAAAATATTATTATAATACGAAAAAAATCCCAGCGGCGTGTTATTGCCGGGGAAATAATGTCTCTCCGCAGACAAAATTATACCTCCTTAACATAACATATTTTATATTATGCTGGGGAGGTATCAGTTGTTCTATAAACTCTTATCCATTTATTATCGGCGTCTTCGTTACTCCTCCGCCTTGTTTTCTTCGTCAGAGTTCTTTTTTTCTTCGTTATTCTCGTCTTTTTGATAGTCGTCACTATTTTTCTTCGATTGTATATCTTCCCATGTTTCATTTTCATATGAAGGCTGAGAATAAGGGATTCCTTGTGTGTTGAAGACTACAAGGTTTCTTGTTACGATTTCATAAAATGTCACTGTTGCTGTTTCGATATAAAGGTTAACTACAAGCATAGGAAGCCACAGAAGAGAAGCAATCAATACATAAGTCATACCCTCGGTTTCAGTAAAATTGTCAAATATTGCATATGGAAGAGATGCAAGAAGCGCATATCCGAAGAAGGTAAGCTGCAGGCAAAACAGTTTTCCCTTGTTTCCTCTCATAAGGCGTTTACTTTCATTTATGCACTGCGAAGCTGTCCAGTCCGGATGATCTACTCTCAAATAAAAACATTGACTGTATCTGTATACTGCAATTATTCCGGGAACTACAAAAAGCAGACTCCAAAGATATACCTTTACAGAATACAGAAGATACATACAGAATGTCTTTCCGAACATTCCGAATCCTTCAAGATTAAGGGCATAATTTACTTTTTTGTCTCTGAAAAAAGTAAGCATAAACATGGCGAATCCGCACATAAGAGGCCCCATTACCAGAAATTCATATAATGCGCCTGCATATGGTATCTCCGCTCTGAAATACTCTCCATATATAGGTATATACCTTACTATAACAAAAAAAGAATCAAGTATTTCCGATATAAAAGTGCTGAGAGTATAGAATATAAGTACTCCGACAAACATTTTAGGCCAGTTTCCTTTTAAGGCTTGTCTTGCAATTTCTCTTATTTTGGCCGACGGTTCATAAACAATATAGTTATTCATCTCAAATCTCCTTAAAAATTATCTTTTTTAATTATATCAATGTATCTACCATTTGACAATAATCAAAATTAATTATAAAATAATAAACAGCTAGGGGAGCTTTTGCTGAGAGAATCATAGCCTTTTCGCATGATTAGACCCTCAACACCTGATCCGGTTAATACCGGCGTAGGGAAGCAATATAAAACAATACAATGCATTATTTTTGTTTTAGTTCCCCTCCTATATTTTAAGGAGGTTTTTTTATGTCAAAGAAAAGAAACAACAATTTAACACAATTAGCAGTTTGTGCAATGCTTATAGCACTTGCGACGGTTCTTGGAATGATTAAACTGTTTAATCTTCCGGCAGGAGGCTCTATAACTCTTTTCAGTATGCTTGCCGCAACCCTTTGCGGTTATTATTTCGGAGTGGCAAAAGGTCTTTTAGCATGTGTGGCTCTTGGGCTTGTAAATTTCATACTTGAGCCTGTAATGGTTCATCCTGCACAGGTATTTTTAGATTATATCCTTGCATTTGGTCTTATGGGTCTTTCCGGACTTACTTCCAATAAGAAAAACGGCCTTACGACAGGCTATATAATAGGAATATGCGGAAGATTCCTTGGCAGCTTTCTTTCCGGATTTATTTTCTTCGGTTCCTATGCACCGGAAGGAATGAACCCTGTGCTCTATTCTTTCTTGTATCAGCTGTCATACATCGGTGTTGAGGGGATTATAACTATAGCTGTTATAAATGTTCCGGTAGTGAAAAATGCCCTGACCCATTTAAAATCTCAACTCAGCCAAAATTAACACAAAAGATATTTTCGTTAATTTTATGACATTATCGTTGATAAACTGATTTAAAAATGATATAATAATTGATAATGAGATTTTCTTGAGAAAAGGAGTTATAAAGATGTATCAGACAATTAAGTATGAGGTTAAAAACGGTATAGGTTACATAACAATCAACAGACCTGAAGCCCTCAATGCTCTCAACAAGACAGTTTTAGAAGAACTGTTCGATGTATTTAACGAAATCGACGCTTGTGACGATGTAAGAGCTGTTATTCTTACAGGTGAAGGCCGTTCCTTCGTTGCCGGCGCAGACATAGCCCAGATGAGCACGCTGACTGTAGCTGAAGGAAGAGCTTTCGGCGCATACGGTCAAAAAGTTATGAATTTCATAGAAAAGGTTGAAAAACCTGTTATCGCTGCTGTAAACGGCTTCGCCCTTGGCGGCGGATGTGAACTTGCTATGGCTTGTGATTTCAGAATCGCTTCAGCTAAAGCAAAATTCGGACAGCCTGAAGTAGGTCTTGGAATAACTCCGGGATTTGGCGGAACTCAGAGACTTTCCAAGCTTGTAGGTAAAGGAATGGCTAAGATGCTTATCCTTACAGCCGATACTATCAATGCAGAGGAAGCACTGAGAATCGGACTTGTTGAAAAGGTTGTAGAACCTGATCAGCTCATGCCTGTATGTGAAGAAATTGCTGCAAAGATAGCTTCAAAGGCTCCTATTGCGGTAGCTATGTCAAAGACCTGCATTAACAAGGGATATCACCTCGATATGTTCTCAGGCTCAGCCCTTGAAGCAGAAGCTTTCGGCGGATGCTTCGGAACTGAAGATCAAAAGGAAGGAATGAAAGCATTCTTAGAAAAGAGACCTGCTGAGTTCAAGAATAAATAAATTTAAATGACTCACGACCGCCGGCTATACCGGCGGTTTGTTCATCTTAGGTATACCCTGCTATTTGTGCCACACTATACTTTGGTGGTATTTCTACCGGCATATATATAGTCTTTACACAGTTCTGCTTTGGTGATTTTCATTCCTTTTCTTTAACACAATAGTTTGTGCCTCTGCTATGTAGAAATATATACTCTTATAAAGTTTTTTATAACATATAATACAAAAAATATTCATTTACAAAATTCAATTAAAATATTGACAATGTGCTAAAAATATTTTATTTTTATTAGAAATACAAAAGCCAACACTGCATATGTAACCACTTATGTATATTTAACTGAATGAAAACTAAATTAGATAATGTGGGTGTATTTTATGAAAAAGCTAAATATTACTATGCTGTCGGTGTTTTGTATATTGCTCGTGGTTTTGGCCGCAATAATTACGAAGTCGACATGAGTTACTACAAGTACACCCGAACTATCAAATAATTCCGGTAACGAAATTGAATCTGCTGTCTCTGACATTTCCGAAGCGCTGCATGATTACTACTATGCAAAAGACATTTCCGGCGAGTTTGAAGCCGACCCTTACTTCGAAAATGATATCGCTTCCTACCTTGCTGATAAGGTGAAAACTGAGCAACATCTCATCAAAATACATGATACAGATAAAGAAAACTATAACATTGATGTGAACTTAATAGACGCTGTTACGGAGACGGGATCAGACATCATAGCATTTGAGTTTCAAGCCTTTACCACCTTTAATTACGTTGGGCGAGATTTTGATACTACCATAAGCGATGTCGTCAATGTCAGCTATGATGCAAAAAGGCATAAGATAGTAGATGTATTTATACCGTTGGATTATTATGATGAGCATGTAAGAAACGGGGCGGGCGATACAGCTTCGTCCGGTTCCGGCAATAACGACGAATTTAAATTGACATCGAAGATTATTTCCAAGCAGGAAGAATTGCATTATGACATAGGTCTTTGGTAGGATTTTACTGTAATCATCGCAGGCATTTTGTTGTTCCATAGGCCTAATAACATCTAAAAGGACAATACAAAACCTCCCGAAAAAGGATTTCGGGAGGTTTTATTGTTCTGTATTTAATCAACACATGATTACAGCTTATATGTCTGGAATTTGTCGTTTTCGTCTTTAACATCTTCTTTGAATTCATATTCATTACCCGGAAGCACTGCATTTACAATTATTCCGACAATTGATGCTATTGCAAGACCTGATAAAGTCACATCCGCTCCAAAAAGAGTGAATGAAATTCCACCTACTGAATTAAATCCAAGAGCACATACAAGTATAAGCGCTGCTATTATTGTATTTCTGCTTCTTGTAAAGTCCACCTGATTTTCAACTACATTTCTTATTCCAATTGCAGAAATCATTCCGTAAAGAATAAAAGATATTCCTCCTATGGTCGCAGCCGGTATACATTCTATTACAAAGGCTACCTTTGGTATGCACGAAAGCGCTATGGCAAACACAGCTGCTATCCTTGTAACTCTCGGGTCATAAACCTTTGTCAAAGCAAGAACTCCTGTATTTTCTCCGTAAGTGGTATTTGCAGGCGCTCCCACAGCCGCAGCTATACAAGTTGCAACTCCGTCACCAAGAAGCGTTCTGTGAAGCCCCGGATCTGCTATATAATTCTTACCTGTAGTTGCACCTATTGCAGAAATATCTCCGATGTGTTCCATCATAGTTGCAAGAGCAATTGGCATTATAGTTATTATTGCACTTAAATCGAATTTCATGAGCATAAAATCAGGAAGTCCCAAAAGAGGTTCGCTGTTTATCCCATCGAAATTCACTTCTCCCATTGCAATAGCTGCTATATATGATACCGCCACTCCTATAAGGATAGGAACTATCTTTGACATTCCCTTTCCCCATATATTGAATACTATTACAGTAACAAGTGCAATCAATGCTATAGTCCAGTTGGTAGCGCAATTGTTTATAGCCGAAGGTGCTAATATCAATCCAATGGAAATTATAATCGGACCTGTCACTACCGGCGGGAAAAACCTCATGACTCTCTTAGCTCCGAATCCTCTTATAAATGCTGACAGAACTAAGTATACAAGTCCTGCACAAAATACACCCCCACATGCATATGGAAGCATCTCCAAATTTGGAGTTCCATCTTCAAGCATAGGCGCTACAGCCGCATATCCTCCTAAGAATGCGAATGATGAGCCTAAAAATGCAGGAACTTTTCCTTTTGTAATTAAATGAAATATCAATGTTCCTATTCCTGCCATCAATAAAGTCGTGGCGATTGGAAGCCCTGTAAGTATCGGAACCAGTACAGTTGCACCAAACATTGCAAAAGTATGCTGAAGTCCCAATACAAGCATTTTTCCCGTTCCAAGAGTTCTTGCGTCAATAATTGGTTCATTGTTGTTCATATGATTTCCTCCATAAAAATAACCTCGACGAAAGAACGACAAGGCATAAAAATCATATGAATAATTTAATATCTTGTCGGTCTCTCTGTACCGAATTAAAGATAACTTTAAATATTTATTTATAAAACGAGCTCTCCGCTGGGAGAGCTCGAGTATAACTACAGCAATCCACCTATCTGTACAAACAGAGGTGCAAATACTACTGCTACGATAGTCATAAGTTTGATTAAAATATTGATTGAAGGACCGGAAGTATCCTTGAACGGATCGCCTACGGTGTCTCCTACTACAGCTGCCTTATGAGGTTCGCTGCCTTTTCCGCCATAGTTTCCGCCTTCGATATACTTCTTTGCATTATCCCATGCTCCACCTGCGTTAGCCATCATTATAGCTAAAAGTACACCTGCTGACAGTGCACCTGCAAGCATTCCTCCTAAAGCTTCAGTACCTAAAATTATACCTACAGCCAAAGGAGCAACGATAGCCATTATACCAGGCATAACCATTTCTTTAAGAGCTGCTTTTGTTGAGATATCAACGCAGTTAGCATAGTCAGGCTTGGAAGTTCCTTCCATAATGCCCTTGTCTGATCTGAACTGTCTTCTTACTTCTTCTATCATCTGATTTGCAGCCTTACCTACAGAGTTCATGGTCATGGCTGAGAAGAGGAACGGAAGCATTGCTCCGATAAACAGTCCGATAATTACAATAGGATCAAGCAGGCTGATGAACTCAAGCTCTGTAACTGCTGCATATGATGCAAACAGAGCCAGTGCTGTAAGCGCAGCAGAACCTATTGCAAATCCCTTACCGATAGCTGCTGTGGTATTACCTACTGAGTCAAGCTTGTCCGTAATTTCTCTTACGTTTTCAGGAAGTTCTGACATTTCTGCAATACCGCCGGCATTGTCAGAAACAGGGCCATAAGCATCTACTGCTACAGTCATTCCTGTAGTTGACAGCATACCTACCGCTGAAAGAGCAATTCCGTAAAGATCTGCAAACTGGTAAGCTACAAAAACGCCCACACATATCAGAAGAATAGGCCAAAGTGTTGACATCATTCCTACACCCAGACCGCTGATTATAGTAGTTGCAGCTCCTGTCTGAGACTGTTCTGCAATTTTCTTTACTGATTTGTAATCAGCAGAAGTATATACTTCTGTTATCTTACCTATCGCAATTCCCACTACAAGACCTGCAATGATAGCAGCTGCATAAGTGTAATCGCCAAGCAGATTCTTTGAAAGGAATATAGTTGCCACCACTACGATAGCACCGCTTATATAAGTACCCATGTTGAGAGCGTTGGCAGGGTTTCCGCCTTCCTTGCCTCTTACACACATAATACCTATGATTGAAGCCAAGATTCCCACTGCTGAAATTATGAGAGGGAATACAGCAGCAGTCTCCGTATTAAATGTAGACATTTCTCCTGCACCCTTTACTGCAACAGCAGCAAGAGTAATAGCTGATATTATGGATCCTACATAAGATTCGAACAAATCTGAACCCATACCTGCTACGTCACCTACATTATCGCCTACATTATCGGCTATAACTGCAGGGTTTCTTGGATCATCTTCAGGAATTCCTGCTTCTACTTTACCAACAAGGTCAGCTCCAACATCAGCTGCTTTTGTATATATACCGCCGCCTACTCTTCCGAACAGAGCCATTGATGATGCACCAAGACCGAATCCTGTTACACACTGAGTAACAGTAGCCAGGTCAAGAACACATATTACAACGCCCAGACCGAAAAGACCAAGACCCGATACACAAAGACCCATTACGGCTCCGCTTCTGAAAGCTATCTTGAGAGCTTTGTTCATTCCTGATTCCATTGCTGCATTAGCTGTTCTTACATTTCCGTTAGTTGCAACTCTCATTCCGAAGAATCCCGCCAGAACGGAAAGAAGTGCTCCGCATACATAGAGTACAGCAGTTGTCCAGCTCTTTAAGCCAATGCCTATAAGCAGGAACAGTGCAACTATAACTATAATCATAGTCTTGTACTCTCTGCTTAGGAAAGCCATAGCGCCTTCTCTGATGTAGCCTGCAATTTCTTTCATTCTGTCTGTACCTTCGGACGCCTTATTGATCCATGAAGCAAGACAAAATGCTATTATAAGACCAACGGCGGCTGCACACACAGTAAAAATTTTCATGATTGCATACCTCCTGTCCACTTGCATACATTGAATAAGAGGCACACTGTACCTCTTATTTCACAAGTGAATGTTATAACGAATTTAAAAAAATAACTTAACTGTAACCAGTTCAATCTATTCTATAATAACTAAAACTACTGAAAGAACTACGAACAGAACCGCAGCTGCAGCTGTAATTTTAGTTAAAATAGCCTCATAACCTTTGCTCTTCTTTTTTCCGAAAAGCTGTTCGGCACCGCCTGCTATTGAACCCGATAATCCGGAACTGTTGCCTGATTGAAGCAATACGCTGGCGATGAGAATTATACATGCTATTGCGAGCACTATCATTAAAAAAGTTTTCATCTCATTCCTCCTAATATTGTAACTTGATAATTATACCATAATCTTACTGTTAAAATCAAGTTAAAAGTTCACTATTTCAATAAATTTTAGAGGTTCAAGACTTGCTCCGCCAACAAGTGCTCCGTCTATTTCAGGCATGTTCATTATCTCATATGCATTATCAGGCTTTACACTGCCGCCGTACTGTATTGTGATTCTGTCTGAGACTTCCTCGTCGTATAGTGCAGACAATGTTTTGCGTATGAATCCGCACATTTTTTCTGCCTGCCCAGGAGTTGCGGTTCTTCCGGTTCCTATAGCCCATACAGGTTCATACGCTACAGTTATCTTCTCTGCTTCTTCAGAAGAAATATCTTTAAAAGCCACTTTAACCTGACTTGCAACTACTTTTTCTTCTATTCCGCCTTCTCTTTCGTCAAGGTTCTCGCCGACGCACAAAACAGGCAGAATATCTTCTTTAAGAAGAGCTTTAAGTTTAAGATTTACAGCCTTATCTGTTTCCCCGAAATACTGTCTTCTCTCAGAGTGTCCTACAAGGCAGTAATCAACGCCTATTTCCTTCAGCATAGGAGCCGAAACCTCTCCTGTGTATGCACCTTCCTTTTCAAAGTGAACATTCTGGGCGCCCACTCCTATTCCCGTTCCTTTGAACTGCTGAACAAGTACAGGCAGCTGGGGATAAGGCGCAAATATTGCGGTTTTAACATCGGTTCCATGGTATAAAGTTCTGAATTTAGCCGCAAACTCTTTTGCTTCTGATATGTTTTTGTACATTTTCCAGTTTCCGGCAATAAAAGGAATTCTCATATCTGTTCCTCCTATTTTTCTTCTAATACGGCTACTCCGGGAAGCTCTTTACCTTCAAGAAATTCCAAGGAAGCACCGCCTCCCGTTGATATATGAGTCATCTTATCTGCAAGGCCGAACTGCTCCACTGCAGCGGCGGAATCTCCTCCACCGATTACAGTAACAGCATCGGACTCACTGAGAGCTTTTGCTATTTCGTACGTTCCTTTTGCAAAGTTCTCCATCTCGAAAACGCCCATAGGACCATTCCACACCACAGTCTGTGCATTTACAATTTCTTTTTTGTAAAGTTCTGCGGTCGCAGGTCCGATATCAAGACCCATCATGTCTTTAGGCATTTTCTGACTTTCACAGACTAAAGTTTCTGTGTCGTTTTTAAATTCTCTGCCACAAACGACATCTGTCGGAATCATCATCTTTACTCCCGTCTCCTGAGCTTTTTTAAGAAGATTTCCGGCAAGTTCTATGCTTTCTTCATCCAAAATGGAAGTTCCTATCTCATATCCTAAAGACTTATAAAACGTGTATGCCATTCCTCCGCCTATTATAAGAGTATCTACTTTTTTAAGCAGGTTCTCTATTACAGATATCTTGTCTCCTACTTTGGCACCTCCCATTATAGCAACAAACGGTCTGTTTGGATTTTCCACCGCATTTCCCAAGAACTTGATTTCCTTTTCAATAAGGAATCCCGAAACTGCCGGCAAATAAGCGGCAATGCCTGCTGTTGAAGCATGGGCTCTGTGGGCTGTTCCAAAAGCGTCATTTACAAATATTTCGGCGAGAGAAGCAAGTTCTTCGGCGAATTCAGCATTGTTTTTTGTTTCTTCTTTTCTGAACCTTACATTTTCAAGAAGCATAACCTGCCCCGGCTTCAATGCTTCGGCCTTGGCTCTTACATTATCATCCACAACCATATCAGAAGGTGCGAAAATAACTTCCGTGTCAATAAGTTCAGCAAGTCTCTTCGCTACAGGGGCCAATGAATATCTTGGCTCTGCCTTTCCGTCAGGTCTTCCCAGATGAGACATCAATATAACGGCGCCCCCGTTTTCAACAAGATAATTTATCGTAGGCAACGCAGCGCGAATTCTTGTATCATCAGTTATCATTCCATCCTTAAGTGGAACATTAAAGTCACATCTGACGATTATTTTTTTGCCTTTCACATCAATATCTTTTACGGTTTTCTTCATTTTCAGCTCCTTTCCGGTGCAAAAGTCTATTTATCAACAGAATTCATATATTTTATGAGTTCAAGGATTTTACTTGAATATCCGTATTCATTATCATAAAATGATATGAATTTGAAGAAGTGCTCATTAAGCTGAATACCTTCCCTTGCATCGAATATGGAAGTGCATGGATCTCCTACAAAATCTCCTGAAACAACTTCGTCATCCACATATTCTATAACGCCTTTCATGTAGGTTTCAGAAGCTTCTTTAACTTTTGCGCAGATTTCTTCGTATGTAGCAGGCTTTTCAAGTACGACATTAAGGTCTACAACCGAAACATCTGCTGTAGGAACTCTGTAGGAAATTCCTGTCATCTTTCCTTTCAGCGAAGGAATTACAAGACCTACTGCTTTAGCTGCACCTGTAGTTGAAGGTATTACATTACCGAATACACTTCTTCCTGTTCTCCAGTCTTTCATTGAACGAGCATCTACTACCTTTTGTTTTGCTGTTGCTGAATGAATTGTTGACATCAGACCTTCTTTTATTCCCCAGTTATCTTCTATAACCTTTGCAAGAGGGGCGAGGCAGTTGGTGGTGCATGAAGCATTGGAAACAACCGTCATATCGGAAGTATATTTTTCGTGATTAACTCCATAAACAAATGTAGGTGTCTCCTTGTCCTTTGCCGGTGCAGAAATAATCACCTTTTTAGCTCCTGCTTTTATATGATCCATAGCTTTTTCAGTAGTTACATAAGCTCCTGTTGCCTCTACGATGTACTCTGCTCCACATTCTTTCCAAGGGATATTAACAGCTTCTGTTTCGCTGTAGACAGGAACCTTCTTACCATCAATGACAAGACCTTTATCATATAAATCAAGGCTCTTCGGGAACCTTCCGAAAGTCGTGTCATATCTGAGCATATAAACAAGATATTCAAGATCTGCATTTCTAACATTGATTCCTGCAATTTCAATTTCAGGCATGTCCATAGCTGCTCTTATCACAACTCTTGCTATTCTGCCAAAACCGCTGATACCTACTTTAATCGCCATTTTTTTCTCCTCCTAAACTCTCTTAATGACAACTTTATATTTAATATCTTCTTCGTTTTGATGAAGATAAAATATTCATACCCTCTCTGTATTTTGCTACCGTTCTTCTTGATATTTCTATACCTTTTTCGCTCAGGATTCCGACTATATCCTGATCACTGTATGGTTTAGATGGATTTTCACCATCGATTATTTCTTTTATGATAGTCTTTATACTGTTCGATGAAACGCCGGTTCCGTCCTGTCCTGTAATTCCTCCGGAGAAAAAGTATTTTATTTCAAAAACGCCTCTTGGAGTCTGCATATATTTACCGTTTACGGAACGACTTACAGTAGACTCGTGCATTCCTATGCCGTCTGCAACCTCTTTGAGAGTAAGGGTTTTTAAGTATTTAGTTCCTTTATCAAAGAATTCTTTCTGGTGTTGTACTACAGCACTGGCGACATTATATATGGTTCTCTTTCTCTGTTCTATGCTTTTTATAAGCCATAGTGCCGCATTAAACTTGTCGGTTATATATTTTGAAAGTTCTTCATCGTTTTTTGCCTCTCTTGCAAGAGAATTGTAATAGGGACTTACCATAATATGAGGTACGCTGCTTTCATTATTGGTAACAACGTATTCATCGTCCATTTTTTCCACAAAAACATCGGGAACAATATATTTGACGCTTTCACCTCCTGCAAAGCTTCTGCCCGGTTTTGGCTCAAGAGTTCTGATAAGATCACCGATCATCTGCACCTGAGTCACAGGTATGCCTACAGTCTTGGCTATCTTGTTCAGTTTATTGTTCCCTAAATCTTCTAAATGATTCAATATTATATATTCGGTCACTTCATCAAGCAGTCCCTTGGCTGCAAGCTGAATTATAAGACACTCTTTTAAATTTCTCGCTCCGACTCCGACTGGCTCAAATGTCTGAATAACATCAAGCACAGCGTCTATCTTGCCGGAATCCGTTTTAAAAATCGCAGCTATCTGTTCAACAGGTGTTGTCAGATATCCGTTTTCATCTATGGCCTCGACTATATATCTTCCTATCTTGAGGTCATGTCCTTTTAATTTGGAAAAAGTAAGCTGTAGAAGCAGAGAGTCCTCTAAAGTTTCTTCTTTACTTACAAATTGCTCATATGAATATTCTTCTCTGTCAGAAGAACGCTCCCACTGTTTATAACTTTCCTCATCGTTATAATCTTCTTTAATTTTTTCCTGTATATCTATATCTACAGTCTTATCGTCTTTTCTTTTGCCGTCTATCTCAAGAACGGGATTTTCAAGCAGTTCTTCCTGGACAAAAGAGTCCAGTTCCTGTGTGCTGAACTGCAAAATACGGATTGCCTGAATCAATTCAGGCGTCATCGTAAGTTTCTGCGTCTGTTCAATTGTCAATCCGTAACTAAGCTTCATATTTTTACCTTATGATTTTATATTTGTTAATTTCTTTTATGCAAATATTATACCAAAGCAATCCCCTTATTTCAACCCCGGAAAGCCTAATTGTCTTAATGCTTCAAATAGAATTATGTTGGCAGAATTGGCAAGATTAAATGATCTGGCTCTTGTATTTTCACTCATCGGTATTCTTATGGCACACTCTTTGTGGTCGTCGATAAATTCTCTTGGCAATCCCTTGGTTTCTCTGCCGAAAATAATAAAGTCACCGTCTGCAAACTCAATATCCGCATAGATTCTGCCGCCCTTGGTTGTGGCAAGCCAAAATCGTCTGTCACCGTATTTTTCCATAAAAGCATCAAGGCAGTCGTGAATCTCCAAACTTACATAAGGCCAATAATCAAGTCCCGCTCTTTTCAAGTGTTTATCATCTATACTAAACCCGAGAGGCTTTACAAGATGCAGATTTGTATCTGTTGCCGCACAGGTCCTTGCTATGTTTCCTGTATTAGGCGGTATCTCAGGCTCTACAAAAACTATATTTAAGCTCATGTCTTCCTCACAGTAAATAAATCTATGATATGAATGAACATAAATCATATCACCTCAATAAATAATAACAAATTTTCAAAAAAGGTAAAGACAAAATTTAAAAACTGTTATATAATTTTTTTTACTGTGATTATTCGGAGGTAAACATATGAAAACTGCAAAAATCGGCCTGCTTGGTTTCGGCAATGTAGGCGGAGGAACTTATAAAATTCTTACAGATAACAAGGATATCATCGAAAAAAGAGTCGGCGTTTCCCCTGAAGTCGTAAAAATACTGCAACGCAACAGAAAGAAAAAGCGTTTTGCAGAAGCAGACCCTGCTCTTCTGACAGAAGATCCCGACGATATAATAAAAGATCCTGATATAGATATCGTTGTTGAAATGCTCGGCGGTATTGAACCTGCAACATCTTTCATGGTTCAATCTATGAAAGCGGGAAAACATGTCGTAAGTGCCAACAAGGCAGCAATAGCTGCAAACTATAAGCTTCTTACAGATACAGCCAAAGAAGCCGGAGTAAAGTTTCTTTACGAAGCAAGTGTCGCCGGAGGAATACCTGTTCTGACTGCAATCACAGGTGCTTTGCAAAGCAATAATTTCGTGGAGATAATGGGCATCCTGAACGGAACAACTAACTATATACTCACCAAGATGTCAGTGGAAGGTCTGTCATATGAAGAGGTCTTGAAAGATGCACAGGAAAAAGGCTTTGCAGAAGCTGATCCTACAGCAGATGTGGAGGGAATCGACGCTGCAAACAAGCTTTCTATCCTTATGGCACTTGCCTTTGACAGATATATTGCCCCGGAAGATATTCCGACAACAGGAATTTCAAAAATAACAGAAAATGATATTTCTTCTGCCGCAGCAGAAAACAAAGTTATCAAACTGATCGGCAAGGCTTCTGTGACAGATGGTAATCTAACCTACAGTGTAAAACCTATGCTTCTTGATAAAACACACCCCCTTGCTGCCGTAAGCAATGAATTCAATGCGGTATACATAACAGGTGATATGGTGGGAGAGCTGATGTTTTACGGCAAGGGAGCCGGTCCTCTTCCTACAGGAAGCGCAGTATGCGGCGATATATTAAGCATAATGAAAGATATGGAGGTTTAAAGATGACATTATATAAACAATGGATCGACCTTATGGAAGGTCAGACAGAAGAAACTTTTGAAGAATTCTGGAAAGAATACAGCGATACTGAAACAAGAGTGTATGAGCACATTCTTGCCAATAAGGATTCTCACCTTGCAGGCACCTTTAATGAACTGACTGCCAAATTCAATGCAAACCCAGTAATATTTATGGGTTTTCTTGATGGTATAAACACAAGTATCAGGGTTGCCAACGACCTTGAATCAATTACCGAAGAAACTGCACTTGATCTTGATGTTGATTTTGAAAAATTGTTTTTCAATATGTTGAAGGCTGATGCCGACTATCTGTACACGCTTCCTCAATGGGAGGATGTCCTCTCAGAAGAGCGCAGAATCGAAATCGTTAAAGATTATAAGCGTTCCAAGACTGTTCACAAAGAAAAAGAACCCGGAAGAAACGATCCTTGTCCTTGCGGTTCAGGCAAAAAATACAAAAAATGCTGTGGAGCCAACAAATAAAAGCAATCAGCCGCTGATATAATATACAAGTTTAAATGTAAAAAAAAAACGGTAAAGACAAAAGCCGAAGGAGCATTGACATCCTCCCTTTACATCAGACAGATAAAGTAGTACTACTGTCACTGTAAAGAGAGGTGTATCAATTTAAAGTTCTTTCGACTTTTTTAATTTTAATCTATGTCGCTATTCATAAATATAATAATCGACATAGCTTTATTTTATTATTATCTCACTATTTTTGCATATTTTATAACTGTATACAAAATTTTCAAAGTTTATCAATTGTTGCTTTAATTTTATTTTAAGACTTGCTATGCCATGGGGGGGTTTAACATATAAGCTGATATGAAATCTTCAATTTATATGTTATAATCTTTTTAGGAGGCAAAATCATGGTAAAAGAAAAGGATATAAACAAAATATTAGATATACTTGAACAGACTTATCCGGAAGCAGAATGTGCCTTAAATCACGATAATATATACCAGTTAATTGTAGCTGTTGTCCTTTCTGCACAAACTACGGATAAAGCCGTAAATCTTGTGACCCCTGCATTATTTGAAAAGTACCCGACGCCTTATCACTTAGCAGAAGCGTCTCCGGATGATGTTGCAGAATACATAAAAAGAATCGGCATGTACAAAACAAAATCCAAAAATATAGTGGGTCTTGCAAAGAATCTTGTAGAAAAGTTCGACGGTCAAGTCCCTGACAATTATGATGCATTGGTGTCTTTACCGGGCGTAGGAAGAAAAACAGCCAATGTAGTTCTTTCCGTCGGTTTCGGACATCAGAGAATAGCCGTTGATACCCATGTGTTCAGGGTTGCCAACAGAATAGGCCTAACTAATGAAAAGGATGTTCTTAAAACAGAGCTTTCACTCATGGAGCGAATTCCGAAGCAGCGTTGGTCACGAACACATCACAGTCTTATATTTCACGGCCGCCAATGCTGTGATGCAAGAAAACCAAAATGCGACAATTGTCCTATAGAAGAGTACTGCGATTATGTCAGATAATATTACCTACGACAATTGCAATGTTTATTCCATAAACAACTTTCGATTTATAAAGATAATTTATACGAAGGGAACATGTCTGATGAATGAGATAAATTAACTATCCTCAGCTGTGCTGTTCATGCTTTGACATTATACAATTTAATCGCTTGTATAATACTAAAAAATACTGATATTTATTTAAGGTACGGAAATTTATCGAATTTTCAACAAACATAATTATTTGTCAACTTCAAATATCGTTAGTACGCCCTTTCATTCTTATTCCATATCCTACTAGCGTTTCAAAATCCTAACTTATTTTAAAAACCAACCATATTTATTCTCATAGATGACGGCTTTTCTGTTAAAGCTGTCATTTGTTTACTTATAATTTGTTATCATAAATCAATGCCAAATAAAATCTTTAACTTGTCAGTCCTTACGTTTTAATGTAATGTATGACAGTGGAATTTTCCTATCTATCCTGTTGATTACGGTTTACTATGGCTTTTTATAATACACTTCTCCAAAAGGGACCGAAAGTTTTATTCTTTATTTTTTCTTTCAGATATGTCTTCATACCATTTGTTTATATTTCCGTATTGTTAATGCAATGCATCTTTGGATGAAGGTATTTTTTCATAACTTTATCAAAACTCCTTTACTCTTTAAATTTAATATTTCCCGAATATATCTAAATTTTCATCCGCATATAGTCGTCAGGTATTCTTCTGAATGTTTCGTCTCTTTCCTGTTCGTAAGCAGCTAATTCTTCTTCTGACAGTGCATTATATATCACATCACTGTTACTATCCTCTTCTCCATCTTTGATAAGCTCTGACAACGAAAATTTGATGTCATCCTTTGTATATTCTATATTTTTTTGCATATCATAGTCATATATCTTGACATCTTTTATTAGGTCGGGTATATTGATTTTAAAAGAAGTCGTCAGGAAATTACCATTCATATTGTTTAGTAATGCGACTTCTTTTTTTTGTAATATCTCAGTATCCACAATGTAAAGAATATCTGAATTTTCTTTTTCCCTTGCAACTTATTCTCACACGATAATCTTCTCCATTCATAAGCTACTGCGGTATGTTCCCGATTTAGTATTTTATTTTTTCCTATATTATCATAATACACTAAAAACTTTTCCCGTGTGTTGCAACTTTTGTTTTTTCTGCCATATGGAATTACACTACTCTCAAACTATGCTTTTATTTCTAATTTTTGCACAAGCGCATCTTGTAATACTTTTGATACATTTAAGTTGGCTGCTTCAGCTTCTTTGTTTAACCAATTAGGCAGTGTCACATTTCTCCTAACTGTTTTGTTTTCTACTCTTCTGCGATATTCTGTCAAATTAACATCCACAAACGAAACTACCCCTATACCTACTTCCGCAAATGCACCCTTGCTTATGTCTATTTCAGAAAGCAAAGAGGCCTCGGCTATCGGTTCTCCTTCGTCTTCCGTTGAAATACATGATAGTCCAATCGCATCCCTTGCCATCATAATTGCATCTGCGAAAGAAGCTTTCTCTTTCCCCTCTTCATTCGCCTCCGTTAATATATTTAAGTCTGGCACCTCTATTAAAATATTATTTTCTGTTTCTGTAAAAATAACCGGATAAACCTTTTTCATAACAATTAACCTCCAATCTATTATAACCCTGTTGTGGGACTATAAGTCCCACTTTTTAAGAATTGCTTTCGCCAATCTTTCGTTGATTTCTTTATGTCTCGGTGTCATTTCTGAATCCTTGCCTCTGCGGTATATGTCATGATTTCCGCCGTGTCTGTAGAATTCAAATCCTATACTTTCAAGCCTTTTAATCAACTCTTTCTGATTCATCAATGTGTTCTCTTTATGTTAATATTATACACACTCGTCAATAGTTTTATGTGTATTTAATACACATTTTTATATTAAAGTTAATTGTCTCGCTGCTTCATATACAAATTTCGACTTATAACGACCGTATGTAGTTCTATCCGCATCATCCGGAATTCGTGATGTCAATATTTAAGTGGCAAAAGTGATCTTTGGTATTACGATTCTGCTTCAGAAGCAGAATTGTATGGTTATTGTATAAAAAAACCGTTGAAAGTGGCTAAAATTAGCCGTTTCCAACGGTTTTGATTTTGGAGCTGATGAAGGGAATCGAACCCCCAACCTGCTCATTACGAATGAGCTGCTCTACCATTGAGCCACATCAGCATATTTCCTTGCCGGTTCAGCAACGGTAATATTATACTACAGCATCAAAGAATATTCAAATGCAAAATCTAAATTTTACTACCTTAAATTCGATAACATTAAAATCAAACACTTATGACACTGTATTCTCTGATTTCAATCTTATCTTTTAAAATTTCTCCAAGACAACACGGCTCGCTGATAAGCCTTTCCTTTTGCACCTTACTGAGGCGTTTTATTCTGTATTCCAATGTCGAAGCCAAACTGCGATTTTGACTGCTCCATGCCGCCGATACTTCAATAGGTTTATGACTTTTAGTATACTTTGCCCCATCGACGTTCTGCTCAATATGCTCCTTGAAACGCCGTTCGATATCTGTAGTAATTCCAGTATATATGGAATTGTCGGCACACCTAATCATATATGTATAATACATTAAATTTTTCCTTCTTTCTTTAGATGTGAAAAAAAAGCACAGCAGCCTTCCCATATGTCATCATAAGTAACATCAAAATTCCCTGTATACCATGGGTCTGCTATATCCCCTCTTCTGTCTGTCCAATCGAGCAGTTTTGACACTTTATTATCCGAATCTCCATCAGTAATTTTGAATATATTTCTTATGTTTGCAGCATCCATGCCTATTATATAATCAAATCTGGCATAGTCTTCTTTCGTCATCTGTCTTGCTTTACGCTTTGCGTACGGAATTCCTGCTTCATCAAGCTTTCTTTTAGTCCCGTTATGAATGTCATTTCCTATTTCTTCTCTGCTGGTAGCAGCCGATTCAATATAAAATTCATTTTCTAACTTGGCACGGCAAACCATGTATTTAAAAACAAACTCTGCCATAGTTGATCTGCAGATATTGCCGTGGCAAATAAAAAGTACTTTAATCATATATTTAAAACTCCTTAAATTTACTGTATTTCCTTGATATATCGGCATTCTCTTACGATTGCTGTTTCCTCTCATTCGTGGCATATCATGGCAGAAATACGCATATCTTTGCCATCAAAAGCAATACACAAAGTAGTAAATTGAAAGCCGACTCCGCATTTTGCTGCTCCCAGTCTACCACCCTTTTCAGCCCCTCTTTCGCATCATCATAACCGATATACGCATAAACATTTAACATAACATTTATATCAGAATATGCCATGGTGAAGTAATTTTACATTTTCGGATTAATTCCGGTATTTCCAATGTTGTTAAGAAGAAAGGATAATCAAAAACAAGGTGAGCATAAAGGCTGCCTGCCCTAAAACATTGTCTGCCCCTCTTTTTCAGATAATAACTGAACCAGCCGTATACGCCTTGGAAAATTGTCTAATCTGTCAATTTATTTTAAAAGTATCTGTCTCTTTTCTGCTTCAAAACCCTACATAAGCGGTGTAAACGGAAGAAAAATACATTCAGTAATTTTTTCCTTTCGCCTCCTGTTTAAAAACTCTTCATACAAATATTCTTCACAACTCATAATATCATTTTCAAAAATCCCGATATATTCATCAACAAGACTATTCTCATAAAATATACCGCAAATTTCGTCATCTACCATAAGAGACCGCATATCCATGTTAACAGACCCGATGCAGCATAATTCATTATCCACAGTCATAGTCTTTGCATGTATATAGCCTCTGTATTTATAAACCCTTGCTCCGAATTCCATAATTTGCCCTGCATAATAAGTCGTAACAGGATCAAGGAAAAAACTGGCTTTAATTCCCGGTATCATAAGCTCAATTTCCACTCCTGATGCAGCTGCCGTTTTAAGAGCATCAAGAACAGATGCATCAGGTATAAAATAAGGAGACTGAATCCTAATTTTGTTTTTTGCGCTTCGTATCATACTCAGATAATTCATCTTAACAGCTTCCCTGTTATTATCCACACCGCCTACCACAAACTGACATAAATTATCCGTTTTTTTCTGCGGCGGAAGCTTGATTGACTCCATGTGCTTCACCATGTCTTCCCAGTCTCTTCGTCTTACGGCACATAGAAAATCCGTCATAAAATATGAGTCCAATGTCGAGATACATGTTCCTGTCAATCGGATTTGCGTATCTCTCCACGGGTTTTTCTTTTCTGCAAGATTGGCATACTGCTTGCCGATATTCATTCCTCCTATATATCCGGTTTTATGATCTATAGTTACTATCTTACGATGACTGCGATAATGGGTGAGATAAGGTTTAACACGTATAACCTATCCGCCGGCATCAATAAGAGGTTTGAACATCTTATGAGGAGTTGACAAATTAGCGATAAAATCGCACATAACAAGTACAGTTACCCCCTCTTTTGCCTTATCAGTAAGTGCTTTAACCAATGCTTCTCCCATAACATCCTTGTGAATAGTATAAAATAACACATAAATGTTTTCTTTTGCTTCTTTAATATCTCTAAATAATGCACGATAATGTGTTTCACCGGCAATAAACAGCTTATAATCGTCATAGCAAGTTACCGTACTGTTATTATAATTAACATTAAATTGCATAACCTGAAGATCTTCATCAGAAAAATCTCTTTCAGACAACAAATTCTGAGTCTCTTTTGAAGGCGGAATACGCCTGCTGAGGCGCCTGCGCCTTACAATAGAAGTTAACTTAATAGCTACAGTACTTCCGAATATAAGGTAAAGCACAACTCCCAAATACGGAATACAAACCATGACAATTACCCATAGCATCGCTTCCGTCGGGTTTTTTCGTTCTACAAAGATCACTGCTAATATAGTAGCAATATATAAAATCAATAATATAAGTTTCAACATATCAATTTCCCGTCTGCTTTCCCTATTACAAAAGCGGTGCAACAGCTTTTGCAACAAAACCTATAAATCTGCGTTTAAACGGTTCTTTCTTAATTATATCGGTCGTTATCTCCCTGCATTGTCCTTTAGTAGATTTAAAATCTTCTTTAATTTGAGCAATACAACCGGTTCCATACATATAAGTTGCACATTCAAAATGATGATAAAGACTGCGATAATCAAGATTTATCGTTCCTACAACAGCCTCTTTATCATCGCATACAAATACCTTTGCATGAACAAAGCCAGGTGTATATTCATAAATTTTTACTCCGGATTCCAATAATGACTTATAATGCGTCAGAGCAAGAGAAAAAGGAATAAATTTGTCAGGTACTCCGGGAAGAATAATTCTAACATCAACTCCTCGTTCGGCAGTATATTTCAATGCATTTTCAAGTTCTCCATCTAAAATAAGATAAGGTGTCATTATGTGAACATACTTTTGTGCACGATTCAACATATCTATATATACCTGCTCACCGACTTTATCTTTATCGAGAGGACAATCACCATAAGGCATCACAAACCCTTTTTCATTATACGATTCGACCGTCATATTAAGGAAACTGTCAAAGTCCGTTTCTTTTTCATCCAAAAACCACATATGGAGAAACATCCTTGTAAAACTAAGGGCTGCTTTCCCCTGAACCATTACGGCAGTATCTTTCCAATGACCATGTTTTTCATATGCATTTATATATTCGTCTGCCAGATTTATGCCACCGTTAAAGGCTGTTTTCCCATCAATAACTAAAATCTTGCGATGATCCCTGTAATTGTAATGAGTAGAAACAAAAGGCTTGATAGGTGCAAACATTTTGCATTTGATTCCCAGTTTTTCTAAGCGCTTTGGATAGTCATGGGGCAGCGTGGAAAGCTCACAAGTACCGTCGTAAAGCATTCTTACATCAACGCCTTCTTTTGCTTTTCGTGCCAAAATCTCAAGAATTTTGCCCCACATCCTGCCTTCGTTTACAATAAAATATTCCAAAAATATAAAGTGCTCTGCCTTCTCCAGCTGTATTAACATTTCCTTAAATTTATCTTCGCCAAGAGGAAAGTATGTAACCGCAGTATTCTCATATACCGGGTAGCATCCGCTGCGTTTAACATATCGTGAAAGAGCCTCAGCTCCTGCATTCTCATGTTTAAACTTTTTTTCTGTATCATCATCTTGCTTTAAAGATTTTTCCGTTTCTTTATTTAGCTGAGCATAGCGCTTTCTGAGAGCACGATGTCCTATATCCTGCTGGGTGTATACGAACAGCAAAGCTCCAAACACAGGAAGCAGCATAACTATAACAAGCCATGTTACCTTTGCAGTTGGATCCATAGAACTGTTAAGAATATAAAGTACCATAAATACTGTAAAAATAACTACTCCCCCCGTAAATATGAGGCAAGAATTCTTCAAATCTATGAAATATGGAAAACAAAAACAGTACCTGAATCGTAAGAAGTACAATAATCAATCCTGAACGGCTGAAGACCATCCTGAAAATACCCTGCTTACCCTTCTTTAACAGTTGAATTCCTATTTCTTTAGAGTCATCTGTCATAAGTTGCTCCTCTCCGTATATCTGTTCGCTAAAATTCTCGTTTTTTTCGTTCTTCTTCGTTTCTTTGCACACTGCTTCTCAGTTTATCCATTCTTTCATCAAGTTCTGCGCTTATCTGAGCACAACGATAAAGTTCCGCTGCCATATCTTCTGTAAATTCACAGTCTTTTTTATACCTTATCTGATGCTCTAAAGATGCCCATGAATCCATAGCGATAGTTCTCAGCTGTATTTCAACTTTCATAAGCTTTTTCTCATCAGACAAAAAAATAGGAACAGTCACAATAAGATGAAGGCTTCTATATCCGTTAGGCTTTGGATTCTTTATATAATCCTTTTTTTCAATCAGAGTTATATCATCCTGATTCAAAAGAGCTTCTGCAATCATATATACATCCTCCGGGAATGAACATATGACCCTGACGCCTGCCACATCGTTAAGATTTTCCTCTATTGATTCAACTGTAAGCGGAAAATCGCCTCTTTTCAGTTTTTCTCTTATGCTTTCCAGTCTTTTAAGTCTTGTCTGGATGCTGTTTATAGGATTTCTGTCGTACTGCAAAGAAAACTGTTCATTCAATACATTAAGCTTTGTTTCCACTTCCATAATAGCACATTTGTAATATGCTCTCAGTTTGTTGAAGTTTTCGAGCAGCGGCTTTGTAACATCTATAAGCCCTTTACTTACAATAGATTCAAGATTATTTCCTTTGTTTTTCGTTTTTTTTCTGTTAAACATAAACCTTATCTCCTAAACAATGTCTTTGTCTGAAATTATTGCTGTTTGCTATAGTTTTTTTATTGGATGTCTTATTACCGTTTTCAGCCGCTGAGGCTGACATCTTCGAGGGTCGCTTAAGTATATCTCATGGTGAAGTCTTCCGCTCTCAAAATCGTTTTCATACCCTTCTTTCCTTAAGAATTTATTCATAATATCAACAGTTTCAGGCTCATTATCATATGGACCGATATGCATACACTGAACACATAGCCCTTCTTCAATCGTCATAAATTCAACAGATGAAAAATCCATGCCTTTTTTGGCAGAGGCTTCATAAATCGCCCATTCAAAGTCTTCTTTTGAAACGAAATCCGGCAATCTGATGACTGATATGAAATTAAACTTATCTTTCTGCGAATAATCAACGCCAAAGATATCATCCTGCCACCAGAATCCTTCAAGGGGAGGAACTACATATTCAAAATACCCTTCTATATTATGGCTTCCTTTGTAGCTCATTTTTATAGTAAAGGCTACGGGATAAAGCAGCTTTAATGAATTCTGGTATGAACCGTTTTCCTGATTTGGGTCTCCCTTACCTCTGACGGCTATATAATTCATTTCAGGTATTTCTGCAATAGACGGTTTTTTCCCCGGCATATAAAATTCTTTATATTCTTTTTTATAATCAAAAGCCATTTTATTTTCCTTTTTATTTTTTTCTTCTAACAAATCTTATGCGGCAAACATCATCTCCGCCCGCTATAGTTGTCAAAAGGTCAAGTTCACAGCCGAAACTCTCTGCAATGCCCCTGTCTCCGCACATCGCATGGTCGCACAAAACCTGTATTTCTTCATCTGAACAACCTTGCTTCTGCCATGCCGCAACCAATGGACAATAATGAAAGTCTATATCAAGATTATCGTCGGTGCAGCGCTTTATATCCATTTCAAAAACCCATTGGGCAGGCTTTGTAAACAACGTCTTCTTAAGTCCTTTGAGTGATTCACCCCCACCTGCTTTTTTCCTTAATTCTGCACCCTGATAAAGTCCGCATCTCTTGATTGCTGCCGGAGCATATTCTTCCGGAGACAATCCTTTTTTTCTTGCCTCATCGCAAAGCAAATACATCCAGAGCGCCCTGTGTTCAAGTTGCTCTCTTATAGCCTTTATAAGTCCGTTTTTTATCTTAGGCTCATTTTTTATTCTACTCATTCTTAAACTCCTTGTCATATTTCTTGAAAAAATTATAATAAACCTTCACATTTTCTATTTCGGTCCACTTTTTAATCTCAGCTGATTCTCCGCTTAAATCATATATTACTGTGTCCTTCATTGCCATAATAAAAGGCGAATGGGTTGCTATTATAAATTGACATCCGAGACGCACTGAATTCTCTATATATTCTTTAAGTTCTATCTGTTTTTCCGGTGAAAGGCTGTTTTCCGGTTCATCTAAGAGATACAGCCCGGGAAGATCTATTTTTTCAACAAAATATCTGAAAGCGCTTTCCCCGTTGGAATTCTCACGAATATTATCCATTAGAGATTTTCTTATGTATTTTGATTTTGTAGTTCTCCTCGCCAAGTTTACCTTTTTTAGTTTATCGTAATCTTTAAGATCTTTGAAATGAAAATCAGCATACTTATTATCAAGATAATCCTCAAACAGTTCCTCTCTTCTAATGTCTATACCCTCATTGACAGTTCTCAAACTAAGCATGTAATCAAATACATCATCACTGGTTATTACTCTGCTTGAATTAGGCAATGATGAATAAAGCCTATAGTCACACATATCTATATAATCCTCAAAAAAACTGCTTCTGTTGTAAAGGGTATCTCTTTTCAGCTTAAGAGCTTCACCTATAACATTAAGTGCTGTCGTTTTGCCGCAGCCATTACCTCCGCACAGCAGCGTTACTGACTCGAACTCCCTACAGGTTAAGTTATTTCCTGTGTTTGAGTAGTTTTTTGCTTTCAGAAACAGCGTCTTCTCGTCTATTTCTCTTTATTATTTTCAGTTTTCAAAATTTCAGGTATCATTCGGGTATCAATTTACCTACTGGTATCATGACTCTGATTAAGGAAATATGCAAGGGAAAATTCGAATTACACACCTTATTTTTCTTAATCAAATGGTAAAGTTATCAGAACAACTTTCTCTTCACACTTATCATCATTTTTACCTATAATATTTCAATTTTGCAGACGCCATCTGCAAAATTGATTACTCTTCATCTGTGACATCTTCTACCGGAAACTTAATATGTTTTTCCCATGCTTCCGCATCCGGAAGAGCTCTTTTAAATGCTTCTGGTATTTCTTGAGTAAGTTTGTATTCACTAACACCAATAGGTTTGCTCATATCCTTCAACGAATATTCCGCAACCACTTTATTCTTGTCTCTACACAAAATTAATCCTATAGACGGATTATCTGTTTCTGTTTTTAACTGTTCGTCAACAACTGATAGATAAAAATTCATTTTTCCTGCGTACTCAGGCTTAAATTTTTTCATTTTCAAATCAATTACTACATAGCAGTGAAGAATTGTATTATAAAACAGTAAATCTGGGAAGAACTCTTCCTCTTCTACCTTTAACAATTTTTGATGCCCCATATATGCAAAACCTGAACCCATCTCAAGCAAAAAATTAGTTATATGGTTAATCAATTCATTTTCAATATCTCGTTCAAGCATCCCCTCGCGAATTTCTACAAAATCAAAGATATAGGGATCTTTCATCGTTTGAATTGCCAACTCACTCTGTGCTTTTGGGAGATTTAAATCAAAATTTTGCACTTTGTCGGGATTATTTTGTCGTTCCATAAGCTTTCCAGCAATCTGAAACTCTAATACATCTACCGACCAAGCATTTTCGATAGTTTTAATACCATACCAAAATCTCTCATCCATACTATGCAATTTTTCCAAAAGGACCAGATTGTGTGACCAAGTCAATTTTGCAGACACTGTCTGCAAAAAGTTTAAATCTGTTATTTCTTTTGCAAATTTTTTCATGTATCGAAGATTTCTTGCAGAAAAGCCTTTTACATTAGGAGAATCTAATTTAATTTCCTTAGCCAGTGTATCAATAAATGCGTTACCATATTGCACTTGCTCGTTCAATTCTCTACCTATACTCCAGTATAATTGTATCATTTCGCCATTGGCCTTAACCATCGCTCGGTATTGAGCCTCTCGAACTTTTCTTTTTATTTCTTCAATCAGACCTTTGTAGTCATTATTATCTGGCAACATATGTCCTTCCTTTCCAAGAGCAACCTTATGAAGCCACCCTCATAGTCACTATTTTTTCATAGCTTTCTCTGCATCTTCTCTTTTTATCCGATAAAAAGCTAATACATGAAGAATATCCTTATCCTCAATTTGTTCTTCATAATTTGAAAAATCATTAGTCTCAATTACTCTCTTTGCAATTGTCTTTTTCTCTTCCGGCAAAGAAGAAAAGGCTTTCCACCATTCATCAGTCAGTCCTACCTCCTCAAAGTAAAAGCGATAAATAATCATTGCTTCAGGCATATACAATAGTTTCATAAACTCTTCTTCATCCTTACCAAAAGCCTTGCAAAAGAATGAATAACCTTTTCCGACTTTTCCTTTTGTAGAATTCAATACCGCCTGTACTGTTCTAATAAATTTTCTATTCCAATGAACACCAATATAATCTCTATTGCTAAAGTATTCAGGATCTTCTATAGGATGATATTTCATCGGAAATGAATATATACTTACCCCCAGTTCTTCACATAGGTCAACATTTAACTTTAATCGTCTATATAATTCAACCGGTTTATCTTTATAATTATATAAAACATAATTAGACAAATTATTATGACCATGTTTAACAGCCGTTCTTACAGCTTTTTCATATGTTTTATGAAGTTTCCAATGGTCAAAAGCAATACGAACAGGTCTTATCGGAATTTCAAACAATTTTTCCATATTACTATCCGTAATAAGCCTTGCATCAATACCTTGGTTGAAATCCACATATCTTTTTCTTGGCTTCTTACTATATATCTCTTCAAAATAAGGCTTTAATATGTCATATGTTTCAAAAACAGCCTCCTTTTTTGCTGTATAATCTTCCAACAAATGCTTTTCTTCCAACAAATCGTATATCGCTTGGTCTTTTTCTCCATACTTTTGTATCAATAATTTATATTGTTTTACTACTGATTTAATATATGCCCTTTCATTATAGCCATCTCTTAAATTCTTTATTGCCACCTCATACAAATTGGGTTGCACATAATTACTATCTTTCGCAAATCCCGCTGCTTTAATTTCATCAATTATCTGATCAAATTGACATGATGCCAATACATTATTATCCAGCAAAAGCAAGTCTTTTTTTCCACCAAACCGATTATTTGTCATCTCAATTTGCTTAGTAATAGGAATATAGCTCTTATATTCCGGTTCTAACTTTGGTACAGCACAAAACGGACACTTATTCACACACCCTCGTGTCATGTATGCCAAATACCCGTCATTTGCAGGATACACATAATCTATTTCTTCTAGAATCGAATAGTCTAATGGCAATGTATCAACAACTATATCGTTGTCATCTAAAATACCTGGTTCACTCAATGTTCCCACAAACGGGCGTATTCCTGTAGCAGCTTCAACTCTTTCTGGTAATATTGAAGCCATAACGCCGCCAACCATAACATTTTTCTCGTCCTTACATAATTGCTTCACAAAATTAATTGTTTCTATTGTAATATCCCAATAGAATGTGAATAACGTGGTAACTCCGACCCTGTCATACTTTCTGTTTTCCGGTCTAAAGTAATCCTTGTTATAGAAATATTTTCTATAAAACTTCAACAGTTCCGCAATTATCGGATTTTCTCCTGAAAGCGGAATTTCATCATACGCCTCTTTCAGTCCCTTCTTTAAATACAAACATATCTGTGGCTTATATTTTTCCCAAAATACAGTTGCATCGTTAACATATAATTGTTTTAGCAATGCTTCATAGGTATCATTAAGTACTAATTCTTTCAAATCACCCTTAAAAAAGGTAACATCGTCCCCTAAATCCCTATAATACGTAGCTATCTTCATCAAACCCATTGGTGGATATTTGTTCTTATAATTTGGTTCTACCAACAAAATTTTACGGCTCATTTATTCAACTCTTCCTGTATTTTAGTCACAACCATGTCTGCCATATCTTTAGGGAGCATAGCTATTATAATTTCATATATACGTGAAATTAACTTTTGTTCTTTTCTTCCATACTTTGACAATGATTGCGTTAAATACTTTTTATTCTTTCTATCATCTTTATTTTCAGAAGTTCTCTTACCATCCAAAGAATCTTCTGTAGGTTTATACGTTGTTTCAATTTCTGTAAATACTCTATTCAAAATCTCACTTGATTCAGCATCTTTTTGACGCAATTCAAGAGTACGCTTATCTTTCTGTACCTTTTCTCGTGCAGCTTCTAATTCTTTCTTAGCCTCTTTTTGTTTTTCTTCGTTAACAAATCCACCACTATTTATCTTATCGTTATACTCTTTTTCTTGTTGAATTAACTCATCCTGTCTTTGATATATTTTCTTTACATCATTTGCATAATGATACAATTTGTATAATTCAGTATATAAAACAGGTTTTATTGCATTTTCAAAATCTTTATATGCTGAATTCAAATTAAAATAATCTCTACGCGCATTAGGAATCAATTCACTATCTATTGCATATATTTCTCCCACAAAATATGAATTTCCTCTTGGCTCTTTGAAGAAACGACCCAGCGTTTCCTCATTTCCAATTTGTATATTCTCTTTGCGTAAACGCAGACATCTCATCTTATTTGTCGAATGAATAGCTCCTACAAACTTAATTACACCAAACCACATCCAAGCAATAAGTTTACCATCTTTATTGACAAATTTTCTAAATTCTAAATCACTTATTTCATCAACAATTTTATTTCCACCATCATATATTCTGGTGCCATAATACTTATATAGTGGATTACCATTAACTTGAATGTTATACTCATCAATTCTTAAATTTTCTTCCTTACAAAATTCTCTGATTTTAGAACTAAAATAAAAAGAATTAGCAAAAGGAATAGGTGCAACTGCCTTCAAATATTCAATAACATCATGCTCACTCAAAAGGTCATCACTTTCGTCAATAACATTTTGCATAACAACCTCAAAATAATGAGAATCTTTTTCTGCTGTTTTAGTATAAGCATGGGTAATACTATCTACCAGTTCGGATGCAGACGGGTGCTGATTGACATCATTTAAAATCTCTCTCAATTTAACACCATCCCATTCCATAACTGACTCTACATCTTCTCCTTTATAACTGGATTTAAATATTAACTTATCACAATAAGCAACTCCTGCCAGTCTTCCAATACCTCTAAATCCTTTTTCTTTTGTCCTGTCTTTTTCAGAATCTGCAATGTCTGTAAGTATTCTATTAAAATTTTCTACGGAAATACCTTTGGCATTATCGTAAATACTCACTTTGCGTTTATTATATTCTATATGAATATCTATTATAGCATCGTCCTTTAACAACACTCCCTCTGCAATGGCTTTATCAATAGAATCTGCTGAATTTTGAATATACTCCCTATAAACAGTATAGCTATTCTCATACATCGCAGTCGTCAAGTTTTCTATAATATTTTTACCTATACTAGCCATATATTTTCGCTCCTTTACTGCTTATACTGTTTATAAATTGGTTTTGGAAATTTTATACTTAACAATGACCTAAATACCGGATTTTGAATAACATATTCTCCCTGCTTCAATCTCGTTAACATATTTTTATAAACAGGCGGAACAAACTTATAATCTGGCTTTGCAATTTCTATTGCATTAGTTCTTCCATAGGCATGTGTTGAACAGTTTCCAGTTACCCTTGAATGAATTGCACTTCTGAACTGTTCTGCTGCAAACAAAACTATTCCTAACGAACGTCCTCTTTCAGCAATATCAAGTACTTGATGCAAAATAGGTGAACTTTTTGGAGTATCTTGTGAGGCATATTTATTCAATTCATCAATAAAAATAACTATTTTCTTCGGCGGTTCTACACCATCTTCTTCACTATATTGCCCTAGTTGAAGATCATAAATAGTTCTTATCGCATCACCAAAAACAAACCCTTGCATATCCTCGTTCAATTTTGCAATATCAATCACATGAACTTCATTTTTCTTAATACGCTTAAGTGCATTTTCCAATCTTGTTTCTTCTTCTGTGTCTCGTATTCTACCAAAAATCTGATTTCCACATATAGAATTACGGATAATGCGATTAAATTTTCTCCAACTCAAAACAGAAATCTCTTTATCTCCCGGTGCTCCTGCTTTACAACATTCTTTAACTTCTGACAAAAAATCCTCCCAACTATCAAGTCCTTTAAAACCACCTTGCTCATTCGCAATATAATTAATAATGGCATCCATAGTCTGGTTTGGATCATCTACACTGGCAAATAGCATATCCAGCTTTTTCATATCATCTTCACAATCATACTTATATAACTTCGTATTACTCAAATGTCTTTGGTCTTCATATTCTTCCCTTGTTAAATATGTATTACCAATCTTATTATCAGCGTATGGATAATAATAATGGACATTTTTAAATGGTTCTGTTGACAACTTCATTTTTTCATATAATGCTAGCGTCTCTGCCTTTTCTTCATCTGATTCAAATTCATTCTTTTGATCAATCGCCAATAAGTCTTTACCCTTTACATTAAAGAAAACAAATGCCACATCATCTTTTTCTACAATACTTTTATCTTGTATTGCTTTGAGTAAAAACATTGCATATGATGTTTTTGCTGCTAGACCTGATATTCCTGAAATATTCAAATGTGCACCTTCTGGTCCTATCAAAAAGCGAGAGTCCATCTGAACAGGTAAAGTTACTCTATCCTCTTCACCATTGTACATCTCCAAATATCCACAAGTAATAGGATTTTTAACATTTTTTAACCCCAAAGCTTCTGCGACTTCATTTTCATTTGCCAATTCAACCTTCGCATCATTCAAAAGAGGGGTATATATATTCTCCGTATTACTGATCACACTAGCCTTTACATAATTCATTCCTATTCTTTGTGTTCTTTCTTCTACAGACACATCTCCAAAATCACTTGAAATATAATCTGACAAAAAATTGGCTGTATCTGTTATATGAGAAATTTCTTCCACGACTCCATAAGAAACACTCTTTTGTAAATGACTAACCTTAACAACATCAAAAGGATTTAAAATCATATCCTTATTTGTCCAAAAATAGAAATAATCAATCGTTGACGGATTTTTCTCTGTTGCTATAACTTTTCCAATAATCTTTCCCATTTTCCATCCTCCAACTAAAATAAATTTAAAAACATTGTACTACTCAAATATTTACTCTTTGCATAACACTCTGTTACATATACAGGATATAAGTGATTTGCCCATCTCGAATCAGCTCCATAACATACTGGATTCCGTTCATTGATTATATTAGCAGTAATCAAATCAACCTCACCTGTATCAAGACCATTTTTTATTTGCTCTTCTGTAGACAATATTTTCTCAATCTTCAAAATTCCATCAAACGCGTTTGTAGTATATTTACTTGCTCTTATTCTTACATACCACACAGCATATGCCATTCCTTCTAAACGTTCCGATGTATACATACTTACCGGTGTTCTATGAAACAATGGTAATTTAGCTATCATACTTGAATTATTTTTACCATTTTTATCTTTACAATTTTCAGGATTGAAACTTTTTGAAACTCCAACCACGCATGAAAAATAGCCCGCAAACCTACGTTTCTCACGCTCGTTCTTTAACTTGTCAACTTTATATTCCAATGAACCATCCTTCAGTAAATAGTTGTTTGAATTGATTATATGATCCCCGACCATCTTACTAACCATTTCAATTTCGCTATCTATCATCAACCCTTGAATTACGGCTATTCCCTTATTCTCAATCCTCTCCATCTCATCCTTTTTAGTTGAATAAGGCAAAATATCTGTGAATTCAATCTTGTTCGATTTTAAGATTTGATTATTCTCATTTATTTTCTTGCATAAATTGTTGAAAAAATTATTATTTCTATCCCAATCCTTTTGATTTGCAACAGCTGGAAGTACAATTGCTAATCTTCCTTTAAAGTCAAAAGGCTTCATCTCACCATCAATCCTGGTACAACAACTAATTCCTATTTGTCCTGCTATAACAGGATATACTTGATTTTTGTACGCAACATCATCCACCTTGTAAGTGTGTCTTGAACCATCCAAAAAGTAAGTAAACAATGGCTTTTCTTTAAAAATTCTATCTGCCAAAGGCTTCATATCTTCATAACCTGTTGGCGGCTTAGTTTCTCCATATTTCTTCCACGTTATTTCTTTATGGTCATCATAATCAACCGAAGGTACATCCATCCCATCAAAACAATATTTATATGATTTATAACTTATTCCATTCGTCTCGTCGGCAATTATATCCATAATATTGCTCATTAGAATCGACTCCTTCCTATTTCTCTACTATCGTGCAAATATCGCTTAATTGACAATTTAAGACCAAACAAAGCCTTACCAAAACATCTAATGAAACCAACTTATTATGTGCTAATTTTGCAAAAGTACTTGAACTCAATTTTGCTGCAATACGCAATTGTGTTTTCGTCATTTTTCGTTGCTTCATTACGCTCCACAGATTGTCATATGATACCATCGCATACCCCACCCCTATTATGTCATACTATGTAAAATTTTATCATTTTTCATAGCATTTATCAATAAAAACTTTCGTTTTCTCGAATATAACTTTCGTTTTCTCGAATATAATTATAGGCATTCACAACAATACATCAAATACTCTCCAAACGCTTATTCACGCAAAATAATGGTGCATTTTACTACAATTTCCTTCATAATCATGACAAGATGCACCACACCATTTCATAATAACCAATCCTTTTATTAAATCAGCTCTATATTATCTACCTCCCCTTCCAATCCTCATACGCTTTCCACAACCTTTCCTGTTCTCCGTTCAGCCTCAATATCTCAGCCAAATCTCTTTCCATAGCCTCTATATTGGCATCCAGCGTTTCCATGGTTCCTACACGCATTTCTGCACTTATCTCAAACTGTAAGTCTTCCTTTGAATACTGCACCTTCGTTTCCACATTCATATATCCGCATACGGAGTAGCTGTACCCGTTATCCGTATCCCGAAATACAGGTGCAACCTCACCAACGGAAGTTTTCCACCTCGTCAGTCTCGGGAACCAGCACAAACCTTCCCTTATCAGTTCTTTAAACCTCTCTAACAGCTTCCCAAGTTCATAAAGTATCCCCCTAAAACTGTTACCGGCATCAAGTCTGCCGTCCCTTTCCACTGCAGTTGCAAATTCTTCTATAGTGGGTGCAAGCAGATGAAACATTCCAACAAACCGCTTCATCTGTTTCAGAACCTTTATCGCCCTGTCTGCCTGATGCTGTTTTTCCTCCAGCTCATCCTTCGTATAATCAAGGATTGTACTCTGAAGCTCAATGGAGCCCTTTATATCGGCAAGACTCTTTTCCTTCCTGTTAATATCATCTCCCAAAAGCTCCAACTTCTCTGTTTCCTTTGCAACCTTGTACTCTGCAACGGTTAGATCGTGATTTCTTCCTTTTGATTTCTCCTTTATCTGTTCTCCGAAAACAACCGATACTTTCTCATCGATAAATTCACGCAAATCTCCTTGGAGAATCTTTGACAGCGTATAAGGCGTAAACACTGAGCGTTTTGACACCTGTTTACGCAGACTCTTCTTAAATCCCGCTGCAACAGGCACACCGACCACATGCATATGTGGACTTTCTTCATCAAAATGGATGACTGCATTTGCTACCTTAAAATCCGGCATTCTGTCCCGTAACTCATCCAGCAGCAGTTTGAAGATTCTTTTCATAAAAATCTTGTTGTCCCCATGTTCCTGCCAATACTTCATATCTCCCACCTGAAAGATAATCTCCACCGCCATATCCTGTGACTTCTCGGATACATATTCATAATAATCTGAAATCTTTCTGTCTTTTCTGGTCTGTTTGTCATTGTATTCCTTCAGAACCCGGTCAAATTCATCATGATATACCTTTTTGACATCCTTCACCAGATTTTCCGTTCCGTACAGCAGCATAATATTTTCTGCACTGTACTCGTCGGATTTATATTTTCTGAGATTGTGCTTTGCAACTCCTTCCAGCTTTCGTTTCGTGGTAATTGCACTTTTCCCATTGCTCACATGAGCGACATACGAAATACCTCCCATGCAACTCCTCCTTATCTGTAATTTCTCCCGGAGATGCTGTTATCATCTTTGCTCCGCCACAGATGATAACCCCCTAGCAGTTTTGGCAAGCCAAAACATCGGGGGCTCTCCGAGGGTAATATATATCTGCATATCTTCATATAGGTGCGTCAAAAAGTGACGCACTTTTATGAAAAGTACTCCAAAAAATGACGCACTTTTTCAAAAGGTGAGTCAAAATGTGACGCACCTTTTGCATTTTGGCTCCCTTTTGTCGCACCTTTTATAAACGGATATTCCGACGCTTAATGATACTGCCTTATAACCTGGTGCAGTACAGCCTCCTCTGCCATCATCCTCGCCTGTGTCCGCAACTGATACATCTCCCAAAACGATTGCCTGTTCTTTGGCTTATGACTGCTCAACCACTTACTTTCGATTGTATCCAACAGCTCATATGCCTCCTCATCAATCTCCGCTGCCTTATCCCACAGTCGTCCGAACCTCACAAGATTTCTGTATCTGTCCGGATGTTCCGTTTTCATAAACTCAATCCACATTCGTCCGTATTTTCCTATATGAATCGGCTTAACAGCTTCCTCACTTACGGATAAAACAGGATACAGCAATCCGTCATACTCTTTATATTCAATTCCAAGTTTTTTAAATGTTGTCATAATAATCCTTCCTTTCCGGCTTAAGACCGCAACATCGCAGTGCCTTTGTATTTTGCAACCTTGCAGTCTAAGAATGCAAAGTCTGACACTCTGCAATGTTGCGGTGTTACTTTATTCACCTTTGTGCAGATCCCAATACCAGCTTCCGTTAATCCGCTTTGCCTTAATTCCAAGTTCTTTCTTGGCGGTCTCCAGTGTTCTCTTTGAAATTCCTTCCTGCGCCGCAAGCTCAAGAATTTCATTACTCATTATCAGGCTCTTGGAATCCGCAAGCTCCTGAAGAAATTGCTTTGCCATGTCAAGCTTGCATGCTTTGGGTTCTATGCCGCCAAGAATCTCGTCAGCAGTTATTTCATAATCTCCAATCCACCGAAAGCCTTCCTCCGTCAGCTCAAATGCCTTGGAATGTCCGAATCCCGAGAGGTTATTCTTTATCTGAACCACGGCACGCATGTTGGGCTGACCTTCAATTCTGCCTACAAGCAGAACGCTCCGTGCCACGGCATAAAAGTCAATGGAACCCATACCTCTGTATGCCGCCTTTGCACCGGAGCCCTTATTCATATGACCGATAAGAACAATGGCGCAGCCTGTCCTCTCTGCGATGCTCCCAAGCTTCTTGGTCATTTCCCTTGCCTCATTTGCCCTGTTCATATCGGTGCCGCATCCAAGATAAGCCTGTATCGGGTCTAATATCAGAAGCCCTGCATTTTCCTTTCTGATTGCCTGCTCCAGTCTGTCATCTGTCATGGATACCGACTTTTCACTCTCATCTATGATGGATATTCTGGTGCAGTCCGCACCAGCTGACTCCAGTCGTGGCTTTACCGTGTCTGCAAGTCCGTCCTCTGCCGTCTGATATATGACATTCACGGAATTTCCCTGCTCCATGTCAGCATCAAATCCCTGTCCTTTCGACAGCATTGCGGCTATATTTAATATAAAAGTTGATTTCCCGTCTCCCGGATCACCCTGTATAATTGTGAGTTTTCCATATGGGATAAATGGATACCACAGCCATCTGACCATCTGTGTTTCCACCTGCGACAGCTGTATCATCTTAAGTTGTGTCTGTTCCTCCATGTTCTTCCTCCGCTAAAATTATTGTGTAAAATTGCGGAGCCTTCTGTTATACTGTAGTTGCGAAGTACATATAGCAAAGGCTCTGCTTTTGCCTATGGCTTACAGCCCTGTGTTTATGCATGGGGCTGTTTTTCATCCGTGTTTCCCCACAGATATTTTGCTCCGTCAAGCACTGCAATGACAGCATTTAACATTGCCACATAATCAAATGCCAGTTCATCCAAATCATCACATTCTCTGCCGTCCACAGGAGAACATTTTCTTTTTATCCGTCCATCCCTATATATTTCTTTAGCCAGAATATGCATGTCCTCCTGCATCTGCCTTACGCATTCCACCAGCCGGTAAACCGTTTCTTTCTTACCAACCACACATATCCTGTTATAAATGCATGAACGGATAAAATAATCCTTTTTAAGCATCCCGCTTGCTTTTGTCCTTGCTTCAATTTCCCTTCTGTCCCTGTCAGATATACGGAAACTTATGGTAGGATATTTATGAATGTTGCTCATTTAACATCATCTCCCTTCTCCAAACTTCCTGTTCTTTCACAAAATTCACGGTTAAGTACTGCAGCCATCTCCTGCTGTTCCGTTGGAAACATATGGGCGTAATGAAACGTAATACTCTGGCTTTCATGCCCTACCCTGTTCCCAATGGCAACCGCCGAAAAGCCTCTGTTAATCAGATATGAAATATGCGAATGTCTTAATCCGTGAATTGTAATACGCTTTACACCCGCTTTTTTTGCGCCTCTGGTCATTTCCTTGTGCAGATAAGATTTGGTAATCATAAATATCCTGTTGTCCCTTGTAAAACCATACAGGCTTGAAAGATACTCTTTCATTTCCTCAGCCAGAAAATCTGGCATCACAATATCCCGCCTGCTTTTCGGTGTCTTCGGATCGGTGATGATATCCTCTCCGTCAATTCTCTGGTAGGATTTATTAATGTGTATTACCTTAGCCTCCACATCAATATCCGCTGCAGTAAGTGCAAGCAGTTCTCCACTTCTTAAACCACACCAGTAAAGCACCTGAAACGCATAATAGGATACTGATTTATCCTTTACCTGTTCGATAAATTTCAGATATTCCTCCTCCGTCCAGAATTCCATTTCGTCCGCTTTTCCCTTTCCGATGGTTCCTGCTTTCTTCACAGGATTATCCGGCAGATTATAAAATCTTATGGCATGGTTAAACAGTGCCGAAAGCTCCGACTGAATGGTTTTCAGATAAGTAGGCTTAAACGGTTTTCCATCCAGTGTTTTAAGCTTCATAATCGCATTCTGCCATTTGATAATGTCAGCCGGACTGATCTCATTCATCTTCTTATCCTTGAAATACGGCAAAATCCTGTTGCGGAATATGGTGTCTTTCGTCTTCCAGGTATTCAGTTTCAGCTTGGGCTTAAGGTCATCCTCATAAATCCTGTAAAAAGAACCAAAATCCATATCCAGGCTGGTTGCCTGCTGGAGTCGGAACTTCTGCTCCCACTCCAGTGCCTCCTTACGGGTCTTAAATCCTCTTTTCAGCTTCCTTCTGTTCTTGCCTGTCCAATCATTGTAGTGAAAGGAAACATACCATGTTCCCCTCTCTTCATCCTTGTAAGCAGCCATTTGCTTCACTCTCCTTCCTTAAGCTGTCTGCAAACCGTAGAACTTCTCGTCAAAATACTTACAGCTAACCTTGCCCGTAATGGTTCTGTATCCCTTTTCCTGAAGTTCATGGTTTAACTCGCGGATAATCTTGTATCCGTGTGAACGTGATATGGACAGCATTTCTGCCACCTCGTCTACATTGTAAAAAATCTTCTTTTCCATAGGTGGTTCACCTCCTTCCCCCGGCTGTACCGGTATGTATCTCAAATTTGCCTTCTACAAATATGATAGCGCATTTCAAAACTCCCTTCTCGACTTCGCAGGACGATCTTTTCATAAAAAGTAGCCTTTGCAGGACTATTTTTTGCTCCATAGTCTTTTACACCACTTCCATGCTCAGATTATAAAGCAGTCACCTAATCAATTTTAGGAACTATCTGTTCTCTTTCACCGGCAAAATGCGAACAATCAGTTCTCTTGCCTCCTCTGTAAAGCTTACCTCCCAATCTAATGATTGAGAATGCACTCTCTGGCTCCCTTTTGGGACAAGATACGCTCCCTTACCATAATATCTGTTTCTATATATGCTTTTTAAGGTATATACAGTAGGAGTTACTGCCCAACTTAGTGGCAGTTGATTTCTCTCACACATAAAATGATAAATTATCAAAAAGCTTATTAAAACCGAGAGATATTCCGAATTTCGAAATAAAAGTCGTAGTATTATTACGATTTTTTATAAAATGGGAAATTTTGAAAAGAAAAAGATTTCTAAGAAATAGAAATACCTAAAATACCTTTTACAGTATTCCAAAATATGTCCGGTACTGCCCAAACAGGTATCATATAGGTATCAATGAAAAGAAAAAAGCTCCAGAAACGGCTTGTTTTCGCTGTTTCTGAAGCTGTGTTTACTACTCAAACTCAATATTAAAAAGATTTTTCTCCGACAATACTCTGAAGGGATAATAACTGTCAAAGCATGTTCTTTGCTCTCTCATTAAATAACTATATTCGCATTCTCTCTCCGGAAAGGAAAAATAAGAAATATATACCATATTCATCCTCCTGTTTCATTATCTAAATTCTAACACAAATTGTCTCTATTTGCATCTTTCTTTTAGATTATCCAACACTCTGCTGCTTGACTTGATATCTTTTAAGTGGTAAAATCGTATACAATTCTGAAGATAGGCGGTAAAGATCAGATGCTGAAACTTGATTTTTTAAGTAACGATTATAAAGAGAAAAAAACTTCTGCTCAAATAGCAGAAGAAAGTATAGAAATAGATATAATTACCGGCAAACTCCCAAAAGACAAGCGTATTAACGAGGCAGAGCTTTGCAGAAGATTTAATATGAGCCGCACTCCAATTCGTGAAATTCTAAGAAGAATAGAAGGCAATGGTCTTGCTTATTCAATTCCAAACAGGGGTGTTTTTTCATCAGGACTTACTTCAAGGGAGGCCGATGATTATTTTCATCTGAAGACCGTGCTTGAAGTTCAGTGCGTAAGATGGGCTATAGAAAGAATAGATGATTATCAGATGGATTTACTTTCGGAAACATTTGACTTCATGCAATTTTATACCATGAGTAACGACCTTGATAAAATTCTTAAAATCAACGAAGGTTTTGATTCTATAATATATAATGCAGCTCATAATGTTGAACTGGAAAAACGGCTTCACCGATACAATTTTATAATCAAGCATGCCAATGCCCAAATCAAATATCCTCTCAATTATCTTCCTACAGTTTTAGAAGAGCACCGTTCCATATTCAATGCCTTTACTGCTCGTGATGCCAATGCCGGCGCAAAAGCTGCCGAAATACATATGTACAAGTCAATGCTCCGAAGGAAATAAATCATTTAGAAGATATCCTCTAAATAATTCCCAGGTGCTCAAGCAAAATTTTAGTTCCTATCAGAATAAGAATAACACCTCCGGCAACGGTTGCTTTATTCTTATATTTGAATCCGAATTTTTTTCCTATGGTCACACCTGCCGCTGACAGAATAAAAGTAGTAATGCCTATCATAAATGCAGAACTTGCTATTTCCACTTTTAAGAATGCAAAGGAAATTCCCACTGCTAAAGCGTCTATACTTGTTGCAATCGCTAATATCAATATTTCTTTTATATCTGCCGTCGTTTCAGCAGCATGCGTTTCATCTTCGCTGCCGCCTGCGGCAACATCTATTATCATCTTTCCGCCTATAAACAGTAACAGAAAAAAAGCTACCCAGTGATCCACAGAAACTATATATTGTTCAAACTGATTTCCAAGAAAATATCCGATCACAGGCATAAGTGCCTGAAACCCTCCGAAAAAGAATGAAATTTTCAAAATATTTGTCAGTGTAACTTTTCTCATTGACAAGCCTTTGCATATAGCGGCGGCAAAGGCGTCCATCGAAAGTCCTATACTTATCATAAGTATTTCAAATACTCCCATATCTCCTCCAACTTTAAAAACATGTACATATTCTACAATAAAATATGTCCTTAATCAACAAATATTAAAGATTCCGGATTCTTATACAACTCCAACTGCAAAATCCCCTTTGTCAAATTATCTGGCAAAGGGGATTTCTGCTTAAAGCCAATCAATACGCTCTCTTTTTTCTTTTATTCAGCCGAAATTTCAAGTTTCCTGCTGTCACTGTCTATTACTACAGTCTGACCGTCAACTATATCTCCTCTTATTATCATAGATGCAATCTGCGTTTCAACATTCTTCTGCAAATAACGGTTAATAGGTCTTGCTCCATAATGCGGATCATACGCTTCTTCTGCTATAAAAGCTTTAGCTTCCTCTGTAAGCTTCAGCTGCATATCTCTGTCACGCAGCCGTTGTTCCAAACCTTTAAGTGAAAGTACTATTATATCCATAATCTGACTCTTTGTCAGAGGACTGAATAATATTATATCATCCACTCTATTTAAAAACTCAGGTCTGAAATAGTTTTTAAGCTGACCTTGAACTCTTTCTTCTATTTCTTCTGAAATCTTTCCGTTCTCTTGCATGTTCTCAATAAGATCACTGCTTCCTATATTGGAAGTCATGATTACTATGGTATTTTTAAAATCAACAGTCCTTCCCTGATTATCTGTCAGTCTGCCGTCATCAAGAAGCTGAAGAAGTATGTTGAATACATCAGGATGTGCCTTCTCTATCTCGTCAAAGAGTATAACGCTGTAAGGCTTACGTCTTACTGCCTCGGTAAGCTGACCGCCTTCATCATATCCCACATATCCAGGAGGAGCTCCTACAAGCCTGGATACCGAATGTTTTTCCATATATTCGGACATATCTATTCTTATCAGGTTTTTTTCCGTATCGAAAAGCGCTTCTGACAATGCTTTAGCAAGTTCTGTTTTTCCTACTCCTGTAGGACCCAAGAATATGAACGAGCCAATTGGTCTATTTTCATCTTTAAGGCCTGCTCTTGCTCGCAGAATGGCTTCCGATACTGCTGTAACTCCATCTTCCTGACCTATTACTCTTTTATGAAGAATCTCAGGTAATCTCAAAAGCTTTTCTCTTTCGCTTTCCACAAGCTTGCTTACCGGAATACCAGTCCATCCCGAAATAACCTCTGCAATTTCTTCCTCGTTTACTTCCTCCTTGAGAAGTCTGTCTCCGTCGTCTTTAGCAGCAGCTTCTTTTTCTTCCTCTAACTTTTTCTCAAGTTCCGGCAGTGTTCCGTATTTAAGCTTAGCTAACTTTTCAAGATCATAATTACGCTCAGCTTCTTCCATCTGGCGCTTTATCTCTTCTATCTGCTGCTTCGTTCCCTTCACTTCTGAAATTGCCTGTTTTTCCGTCTCCCATTTGGCTCGCATCGAAGAATTTTCTTCTTTTAAAGCAGACAGTTCTTTTTCAAGTGCCGAAAGTCTTGCCTTTGAGCCTTTATCGGTTTCTTTTCCCAACGCCTGCTTTTCGATTTCAAGCTGCATTATCTTTCTTGATATTTCATCTAATTCTGCCGGCATGCTGTCAATTTCAGTTCTTATTCTGGCTGCCGCTTCATCCATCAGGTCTATTGCCTTATCCGGCAAAAATCTATCGCTTATATATCTATCAGAAAGAGTTGCACATGCTATAAGAGCACTGTCTGTAATTCTGACTCCGTGATGTATCTCGAACCTCTCCTTCAATCCTCTTAATATTGAAATTGTATCCTCCACAGATGGTTGATCAACTAAAACCTTTTGGAATCTTCTTTCAAGAGCTGCGTCTTTTTCTATATATTTCCTGTATTCATCAAGAGTGGTAGCACCTATGCAATGCAGCTCCCCCCTTGCAAGCTTAGGCTTAAGCAGGTTTCCGGCATCCATCGAACCCTCTGTACGACCTGCTCCTACAATGTTGTGTATTTCGTCTATAAACAGGATAATTCTTCCCTCTGACTTTTCAACTTCGTTTAAAACTGCCTTGAGTCTTTCTTCAAATTCTCCCCTGAATTTTGCTCCGGCTATAAGCGCACCCATATCAAGTGCAAATATAGTCTTATCTTTAAGCCCCTCGGGAACATCTCCATTTAATATTCTCTGAGCCAGACCCTCTACCACAGCGGTTTTACCTACTCCGGGTTCTCCTATCAATACAGGGTTGTTCTTTGTCCTTCTTGAAAGGATCTGAATGGCATGTCTTATTTCGGCATCACGGCCTATTACAGGATCTAATTTACCGTCTCTTGCCATCTCTACCAGATCGCGCCCGTATTTTTTAAGAGCGTCGTAGTTTTCTTCGGGATTCTGGCTTGTAACTCTCTGGTTTCCTCTTACCTTAGACAGGGCCTCAAGGAAACTTTCTTTCGTTACTCCGAAATCCTTTAAAATCCTTGCGCTTGTAGTTCCTTTTTCTTCAAGCAGTGCCAAATAAAGATGTTCAACGCTGACATATTCATCTTTAAAATTTTCAGCTATCTTTTCTGCGCTAAGCATAATCTGAGAAAATCTTCTTGAAGTATACATGTTATCAGCAGCCCCGGTAACCTTAGGTAATTTAGCGATTTCATCCTTTAACACTGCTGTCAGGGCATCCGTATTTACCTTATTATATTTAAGCAGCTTAGGAATAAGACCGTCTTTTTGCATCATCAGAGCAAGATGAAGGTGTTCTCCGTCTATCATCTGCTGACCCTCGGATATGGCTATATTCTGACAGTCAACTATAGCCGACTGTGCATTTTGTGTATATTTTTCTATATTCATAAACTCATCCCCTTTCAGTTTATAGTCATATTATACACCTCAAAAAAACAAAAGTAAAGAGTTTTTTAGCACTCATCTATATAGAGTGCTAATAATTTTTGTTAATAAGCGACTATCCACTGATTATCTCCATTAAATCACAAAAAATACGGCTTGTAAAAAGTCGCATTTTCTATACTTTATTCAGAAAAACAAATTTATGAAGAAGTTTATTCCCGGACTCAAAATCCTATCTGTTATATTAAAAACTATAAGAACCATCAATATTAAAAAACCATTTTGATAAAGCGTATTGTACCACGAATATTTCTGCAGTCCAAAAATTTGAGTTAATATCCCGAATCCATCTAAAGGTGGCACCGGAATCAGGTTGAACACCATAAGCATTATATTTACAGTCATTATGTAATAAACTATATAAAATGCAGCTTCCCCAACTCCGTAATATATCCCCATGCCAAGGGAATTAACCATCAGCTTAAGACCAAGAGATGCAATAAAAGCAATAATAAAGTTCATTACAACGCCTGCCAGTGCTACCATGAGTTCATCTCTTCTTCTGTGCTTATAATATCTCGGATCTATCTGCACCGGCTCTCCCCATCCAAAGCCTGCAAAAAACAATGCTAAAAATCCTATCGGATCTATATGTTTCAACGGATTCAAAGAAAGTCTGCCTTGAAGCTTCGGCGTAGGGTCCCCAAGCCAATACGAAACATAGCCATGAGCAGCCTCATGAAATGTAAGGCCTATTATTATGCCGGGTAATATCAGAAGCTGGGAATACAGCCAGTCACCTATACTCTGATTAAAGCTGAGCATTTTATTTGCTAAAAGCATTGCTATTATTATAATTATTGCAGGATTTACATTTCTGAATAATCTTCTGAATTTATCTCTCATCTCTTATCCCCTTTTAATAAATTTCTATATATTTTAGCACATTTCTCCGACCTTTTAAATAATATATTGTAATAACTTTAGTTTTTGAAAGGTGGTTTTTATGAAAACAGCTCTTGTCTGTATTGACATCTACACTGTAAATGAAGGAGATACTCTCTATTCTATCTCCGAAAAATATGATGTTCCCGTAAGTCTTCTTATGAGAATCAACTGTATCGACGACCCTTACAATCTCCGTATCGGAACCAAGCTCTGCATACCTGGTACAGAGGAACAGCTTCCCGGCAACAGACCTGAACCTTATAAAACTCACACCGTAATCCCGGGAGATACTTTGTATTTAATTGCAAAAAAACACGGTATAAAATTAGACAGTCTTATGCGTGCAAATCCCGACATCGATCCTTATAACCTTCTTATAGGAACAGAACTCAGAATTCCGGGTTAAAATTTAATATCTTCTTTACTTATTAAAACAGGCAGGATTTATCATCCTGCCATGTTGTTTTTAAATACAATTTGTAAGCCTTGTTTTTTTGCCGGATACAAATTCTTTTTTTGATTCAAGAGACTTTCTTTCAAGAGACATATCTATATCAAATTCATTAAATTTTATTCCGACGCTTTCCGAAGCCTTTTTCACAATCGTTTTTGTAAGCCATGGATTTAGCACAAGCAAAGGTCCGAGCACATTTGTAAATATAGAATTATTCTTTATTACACCTTCGTTTCTGTCTTTGCCTGTATTACCGAATCCGTATAAAAGCTTGCCGAAGGGTTTCTCTTCCTGAGAGATTACGTCAATCATCTGAATTTGAACACCGAAACATTCTTCATTGACTCCGCTGTAATTTTCGTTAAAATATATATCATCTCCATATACATATTTTCGCTCTTCAAAGCTGCAATCTATAAGTCCGAGACCGTCAATAATACTCTTATCCTCTCTTCTTGTGTCTTTTCCGAATATACATATTCCTGTTCCCACAGCTATAAGAACCCTTCCGCTTTCAATGAATTCCCTAAACTTACCGCAATAAGGCTTAAGTTTGTCTATAACAGTCCCGAAGGAAGCGATTTCTCCCGGAGGACAAAAGATGATTCCGTACTCCATGGGATCAAAATCCGATGAATTGAAATCTATCCTTTCCACTTCAAGTTCTATTCCTGCCAAAGATGCCATTCGCTTAAGCGCCATTATATTTCCTCTTTCTCCATGAAGAAAAAGAATATCAGGGAAAAGCCATGCCGCTTTCATCGTTTTTATCGCTTTTTCCATCACGCCTCCTCCTTCTCTTTAAGCTTAGCCTGTTTTTGCATATCATTGAATGTGTGTATCCATGTTATTATATATATATTATTTGTCTCAGCTTTTCTTATAGAATCCAATATGTCTCCTGCATCTTCACTCTCAATAATTTCAATCTTGTCCGGAGAAACTCCTTCATATATCAGCCTGTTCGCCGCATCATAACAAACATATTTAGTAAAGAACAGATATCTCTCCACATTGCTCTCTACGACAGAAGAAAAATCACAGTCATAAAGATAAAAAGTATTTGTATATGCAGGTACGGAATCAGGAATATGTCCCGGCCCTATGCAAACCATCTTCGGAGTCTTGTCGGAAGCGATTATATTCAGACTTGTCTGCATTGTTTCTGGATTTTCCTGTTTTATTCTCAGATATTTTACAGTCTTTCCTTCAAACTGCAAAACTTCATATCTTCCTCCGACATTCTTAAATGACTCAAAGGCTTTTGCAATATTTTCTATAGATATATTTCCGAATCCTCTGCATACCGCAACTGCTGCCGCATAATTGTACAGCATGTACGGAATATTATATGGCATTGGAAATTCAATACCTTCAACATAAAATTTCTTTAATGCAAAATCAGCCTTTTCAGCAATATAATCCGGAGCGGCACTTTCTGCTCCGCAGCCTGTGCAATGAAATGTTCCCATTCCGTCATTATTGTAATACTCAAAAACAATAGGGCTGTGGCATACGGAACATGCCATAGTTGAAAAAGACTCATCCTTTACAAATGACTCCTCATGCTTTTCAACTCCGTAAGTAACCACATTGTCGTTATAATCTGCAAAAGACCTGCTCCTTGGCTCATCATTGTTTAAAAACAGTCTTACATTCTTTTTCATTACAGGCAAAACTTTTCTGTATATAAAATCCGGATCTCCGTTTCTGTGAACCTGATCCTTTTGCAGATTGGTAACTAAAATATTCTTTGCAGGAAGTAATTCATGTATTGACGGCAGGAACCTTTCATCAACCTCAAAGATAAAATAATCTGCATTCACCTTTCCTGTAAAAGAAGAATTCTTGATAAGTGCAGTCGCAACTCCCGCCATCAGATTGGCGCCTTCCAGATTTGATATTACTTTGTAGCCGTTGTGCTTGAATATATGATATATAAGATTGTTTGAAGTTGATTTGCCGTTGGTTCCCGTTATAAAAAGCATTTTTTCGGTATCAATACCTTTAAAATGAGCTATCATTTCAGGATCAATCATTATGGCTTTTTCCCCCGAAAAGTTGCTTCCTCGTTTCTTATCTATAATATTTATAAGAAAATTTATGAACTTGCCGGTCCAGAGTGCTAAATAAAATTTCATTACTGTTCTCCTTACAATATATCTGCAAGCAACCTTGAAATTGCTTCTTTTATCCTTATCGCTGCATTTCTCCTGTTATACTGTTCCAAAGTCAGCTCATGACCGTTGGCCATGTCCCGCCTGAAAGTTTCTTCCATCTTTAATGCAAATTCACTGTCAAATATGAATGCATTGGTTTCAAAGTTCAAACGGAAGCTTCTGTTGTCAAAATTTGTAGAGCCCACACTCGCAACCTCTCCGTCAACCACAAGAGTTTTTGAATGAAGAAATCCGTTATCATATATAAAGACTCTTGCTCCTGAGCGCAAAAGTTCTCCGACATATGAATATGTAGCCCAATATACAAACATATGATCAGGCATGCACGGTATCATTATTCTCACATCTACGCCTGATTGTGAAGCCATCTTGAGAGATTCCACTATACTCTGGTCAGGTACGAAATAAGGCGTCTGAACATATACATTTTTCTCTGCATATGTTATCATCCTCATGAAGCCTCTCTTTACCTCTTCCTTAGGGTCTTCCGGACCGCACGATACGATCTGAATTCCCATTCCTTTTCCGGGCTTGTCTGACTCCTCCGGCAAAACACCTTCCATACGCTCTTTTGTTGCAAATCTCCAGTCCATAATAAATCTGGAGTTTAAGTCGTAAACTGCTCCACCTTCTATCTTTATATGGGTATCTCTCCAGTAACCGAACTTCTTTTTCTGTCCCACATATTCCTTGGCAATATTATACCCTCCCGTATATGCCGTCTTATGGTCGATAACAACTATTTTACGATGGTTTCTATAATTCAGTTTAAGACCTATAAATATAAACTTAGGCTTGAAGAAATAGCCCACCTTACCTCCGGCCGCAATTAAATCCTTTACTATGCCTTTAGTTATTGTTCTGCTGCCTAAAGCATCCATCAGAAGTCTGACTTCTACTCCTTCTTTTGCTTTTTCGGTCAAGGCTTCTATAAATCTCCGGCCTATCTTGTCCCTTTTTATAATATAATATTCTATATTTATTGTTTCTTTTGCCGCCTTAATATCCCTGAGAAGAGATTCCATCATATCACTGCCATCTGTAAACAGCTCTACATCATTGTTTTGAGTGTAATATGATTTCCCGTATGTTTGGTTAAGTTTAATAAGATGTTTCCATTTTTTCGTACTGTTGCAATTAAACTCATATGCATTGGCATCCATGATTTCAGTCTGTTTTTTGAGAGCATGGCTAATAGTTTGCTCCTCTTTTTCACTCATTTTATTCATTTTTCTTCTTGAAAAGTTCTGATTAAAAATAAGATAAAAAATAAATCCCACTACCGGCACGAATGTCAATATCATAACCCATGCCAATATTGCAGAAGGAGCCTTTCTCTCATTGAATATCACTGTTATTATAAGAAGTGCATTTATAATATAAAGCGTTACGGATGAGCTTAAAAGCCCGCCTATAAAGTTCAAAATAGTTTCCATAAATATACCCCGGTCATTTCTGTATCTTTATCATAATATTTATCTGTTTGAATTATTATTATATCACGGTTTTCTCTTTAACGCTATAAAAATTCCTGCTGTGCAAAGTCCTGTAAATATATAAAAGCACAGGTGAATCGTATCTATAATTATAAAAGGCTCAGCATCGGTCAGGCTTTTTGTATCCATTTTAATTTCAACTACAGCCGTAACTATTGCCATGCTCGCAGTATGACCTATAGAACGCATCGTAGCCAATATGGAAGATGCTATTCCATAACTGTCCTTTTCAACCGATGTCATTACCGCATTGGTATTCGGCGAAGTAAACAAAGCAACTCCAAATCCCGATAATACAAGTATTAAAATCACTCTGACTACACTTGCATCCTCAGGCAGAAATGCGAATAAAATAAGTGATACAGCGCAAAATCCCATACCTGTCGATGACATTATATAAGGAGAATGGTTATCTGAAAGCCTTCCCATTAAAGGTGATAACAACGCCATTATTACAGGTGATGATATAAGAACAATGCCTGCCGTCTGAGAATCATAACCTGTTATTATTTGAAGATATATGGAAATAAGATAGCTTATGGCAAAGGTAGCACCATAGTTCAAAAGTGCTGCAAAATTTGAAAATGCATAAGAAGTATTGTTTCTGAAAAGTCTTATATCCATTACCGGATTCTCAACTTTCAACTCTGTTCTTATAAAAACAATCATCAAAACAACACCGGCAGATAAAACCATAACAGAATATTTTGAAGATTTTATTGAAGATAGTCCATACATCAAAGCTACTATAGATGCAATATATAAAATATTTCCTTTTATGTCAGCTTTTTTAGTCTTACCCCTGCTGTTATCTTCAGGCAATTTTTTTTGAGCACCGTAAAAAGCCACCGCAGATACTGCTGCCGCAGCTATAAATACAGCTCTCCAACCGAAATTGTGATTTAATATTCCTCCAATAACAGGTCCGGCCGAAAGTCCCACATAGGTCGCACTTGTAGAATACCCTAATACTCTCCCCCTCATGGAAGAATCGAATGCCCCGACCAATATAGCTATATTAGTGCTGAAAATCATAGATGCTCCTATCCCCTGTCCAAATCTGAACAGCAAAAGCATCCAGATATTGTAAGAAAACACTGCAGCAAGAGATGACAGCCCGAATATCAGAATACCTATCCATAGAATCTTCTTTTTTTGAAATATATCGGCAATGCTTCCAAACGGAACGGCCAGTGCCGCACAGGTCAGCATATAAATAGTTACTGTCCATGCCACATCTGCGGCACTTATGCCAAAATCTTTTTCTATGTCAGGCACAGATAAATTCAGTGCGCTTCCCATGAATGTAGTAATAAATGCAGTAACTACGGATACAAAGAGAGTAGTTTTCTGCTGAGGTGTATAATTTTTCTTTTCCATAATCAATATTATACACCTTTTTATATGATGAGATACCGATTATCTACAAAATTATGCAAATAAAGTAATCCTTACCTTCATCACTTATCTTCTGTAAAGATTTTTGAATTTTTTCTCTAAGTACAGCCGGCATATCATTCACCTTGCTCTCCATCTGTTCTGTCACCATTTCTCTCAGCGACTTTCCAAACAGATTTGTCTCCCATATGTCTTCTCCCCCGTCTTCAAATTGCTTATTCAGAGAATCCGCCAGTTCTTCTGACTGGCTTTGAGTACCAACAACAGGTGAAACCTCTGTTGAAATATTTGTCCTTATTATATGAAGACACGGTGCCTTAGCCTTCATTCTTACCCCATATTTATTTCCCTGTTTGAAAACCTCTGGTTTTTCCAAAATCATTTCTGAAAGCTTAGGTGCAACTATTCCGTAGTCTGAAGCCTGAGCCTGGATCAATGCTCCTTTTATATTATCATATGCCGTCTTAGCCTTTGAATACTCTTTTAGAAGCATAAACAGCTGACTATCATTTTCTACAGAAGCATTCATCAGCTCTTCTATGACTTTATAATAAAGAGAGCTATCCAAAACAGGTTCTATATCGACAATACCCTTTGCCATGTCTGTTTTTGAAACACTTACAGATTTAATGATTTTACCATCAGTCATACTTCCACAGCTTTCAATAACCTGACCAAGAGTTTCAAAACTTTTCATCCACAATTTTGCCGCCGATATTATTGTTTCCTTAATCCAATGATCTTCATCAAGAGCATCCAGATAGCTCGGCAAGTTAAAATGTATTTCCGATGCAGGAAATTGATAAATTATCTTATCAAACAGTTCTTCAAAATTTTCTTCTGTCATTTTCTGGCAATTAGTCAGCATAACAGGAACTCCGTATTTATGTTCCATTTCTAAAGCCATCTCTTTGCTTTTCGGGTTTTGCGGCGTTGCCGAATTGAGAATTACAGCAAAAGGTTTATTAAGTTCCTTAAGCTGATTCACAGTCTTTTCTTCTGCCTCTGTAAAGCTGTTTCTGGAAAGTTCACCGAAACTTCCGTCTGTAGTCACCACAATTCCTATTACAGAATGATCCTTTATAACCTTTTCTGTTCCTATCTCTGCCGCCTGACTGAAAGGAATCTTTTCATCAAACCATGGTGTAGAAACCATTCTCTCTTTACCGTCTTCCGTATTTCCCAAAACTCCCGGCACCATATATCCAACGCAATCTACCAGACGGACATTAAAATTCGCCTCGTTTCTTGTCTTTATAGTCACTGCCTCGGGAGGTATAAACTTTGGTTCTGTCGTCGTTATTGTTTTTCCTTCCCCGCTTTGCGGCAATTCATCCATTATTCTTGTTTTCTCATAAGGGTTTGCCATGTTGGGAAAAACCATGACATCCATAAATCTCTTGATAAATGTTGATTTTCCTGTGCGAACCGGGCCTGCAACACCTATGTATATGTTTCCGCCTGCCCGCATTGAAATGTCCTGATAGATTGTTGTATTTATCATATAATCCCTCCGCCTAATCGTGCTGATATAAAAAATATATGATTCATACCGGAGGTTATGCTGAAATTTTGCAACAAATTCAAATCTGTAAGTCCGGACAAAAGGCTTATGTATACAATAGGCACAACATCAATAAAATACCGGCAGATTGATATTCTGCCGGTCAAATGTTTCCTTATAAATCTTTTAAATATTGTTCTCTTCTCTTTATAAGTTCCTCGTTATATATATTGTCAACACCCTGATGAAGACTTCTTACATAGGCATGATGATTTCCAACGATTTCCTTATATTTTTCTCCTAAAATCAAAAGTGCTACATTTGAGCATTGGTCTGCAACTCTTTCAAGATTGGTAAGAGCATCCACAAAGGCTATTCCCGTCGAAGTAGTACATTCGCCGCGTTTCAGCCTTTCTATATGTCTGTTCTTCAGAGTCAGCACCATATCATCAATAACCTCCTCAAGAGGTTCAACTCTCTTGGCAATTTCGCTGTCCATTTTTTCAAAAGCTTCCAATGTTATTGATGCTATTTCAAATACTGCATCTTTAACTTTTTCAAGCTCCTCCTTTGCCGAATCAGAAAATTCCAGACGACTGTCTTTTATATTTTGAGCAACTTCCATGATGTTCATGGCATGATCTCCGACTCTCTCAAAGTTTGTCGATGTCTGCATCATAGTACTTACTCTCTGACTGTCGGTATCAGTCTCAACAAATTTTGACAGGTTAACAAGATAATTGTCCATAGAGTCTGTAAACAGATCCATGTTATCTTCGTTTTCATGTACAACAGATACTCGATCTTCATCATAAACATACATGAGCTTACAGCTTCTTTTAAGGTTTTTAATAGCAACCTCTCCCATATGTGCAATAGCTTTTCCTGCTTCTGAAATTGCCATTTCAGGTACTTCAAACAACTTTTCGTCAGGTACTTCAAGGTCTGCTCTGTCTTCTTCGTCCATCTTAGTCACCTTGATTATCTTCATGGAAATATCTACAAGTTTTCCGGAGAACGGTACGAGCACCACAGCAGTTATAAGGTTGAATAATGTCTGGAAATTGGCTATAGATCCACTGTTTACAACGCTCTCCCAGAGATTAGGGAATCCGCCTAAAGAGTGAATAACAGTCATGGCTATCATAAACAGGAATGTACCTATCGCATTAAACAATATATGTACTATTCCTATTCTTTTTGCATCTTTTGATGAGCCTATGGAACATATAAGCAATGTAACTACGCAAGTACCTAAATTTATACCCATTATCATAGGATATACAAGATTGAATGTTATAGCTCCCGTAGCAGATAATGCCTGCAATATTCCTACCATTGCAGATGAACTCTGTACGATTACGGTGAGTACAAGTCCGATCAGTATTGAAAGTATCGGCTGATTGCTGAATTTAGCCATCAGATCCATAAACAACTGTGATTCCGAAAGAGGAGACACTGCCGCAGTCATGTTTATGATTCCGAAGAAAAGTATTCCGAATCCCATAAAGATTTCGCCTTTAGTCTTGCTGTTTGGAAGTTTGATAAACATTATCAGTAAAATGCCTATAAACATTGAAAGTGGCGCCAGTGTCGAAGGTTTCAAAAATTCAAGAGCAATGTTTCCTCCCGAATCTATATCCATCAGTCTTATTATCTGAGCCGTTATAGTAGTTCCGATGTTGGCTCCCATAACTATACCTACTGCCTGATTAAGGTTCAGTATACCTGCGGATATAAGTCCGACAGCAAGCACTATCGTTGCTGTTGAGCTCTGTATTACAGCTGTTACCAGCATTCCTGTAATAACTCCGAAAACCACATTCTGCGTTGCCTTTCCCAAAGCCTTTTTTAATGCGGGGCCGGAAGCGTTCTTAAGACCGTCTCCCATAACTTCCATTCCGTACAGGAACATAGCAAGGCCGCCTAAAAGGCTGATTACTGAAAAAATATTCATTTCCCGTGTCCTTTCTTGCAAATATACGGTTAATAAAATTCACCGTAAAACCAATACCTATTCTATCTCGCCTAAAAGACTAAAAGTGTTTGAATCAGTAATTTTTACCGGAACAATCCTTCCCGTAATATCAGGAGTCCCTTTAAAATTGACTAGCTTAAACTCATCTGTTCTGCCCTCGTATACCCCCTCTTTGCTCCTGCTGACTCCGTCAACAAGAACTTGTTTTGTCTTACCCCTGTAGCAACGGTTTTTGTATGCCGATGATTCATTGACTATTTCAACAAGCCTGTTGAATCTTTCATGCTTTACATCCTCAGGAATCTGATTATCCGATTTGGCGGCAGGAGTTCCCGTTCTTACGGAATACAGAAAAGTAAATGCTGAATCATATCCCACTTTCCTAACCAGATCGAGCGTATCTTGAAAATCTTCTTCTGTTTCACCCGGAAATCCTACGATAATATCTGTGGATATAGCTATATCAGGAACTGCATTTCTAAGCTTCTTCACAAGCTCAAGATAAGCTTCTTTAGTATATTTCCTGTTCATAGCCTTGAGAATCCTGTTGGATCCGGCCTGTACAGGTAAATGAATATATTTGCACAGCTTATCGCAATTCCTGAATGCATCTATCAGCTTGTCTGAAAGATCCTTAGGATGACTTGTCATAAACCTTATTCTCTCTATTTTTTCTATTTCGGCAAGCATATATATCAAGTCAGTAAAGTCTATAGTTCCATCAATGCCGCTGCCTCTATAAGAATTGACATTCTGACCAAGCAAAGTGACCTCTTTAACCCCATCTTCCGCCAGAGCTCTTACTTCTTTTACTATATCCTCCGGCTTTCTGCTGCGCTCACGCCCTCTTGTATAAGGTACTATACAGTAGCTGCAGAAGTTATTGCATCCATACATTATATTTACAAAGCTTTTATGCTTAAAGAGTCTTTGTGCCGGAAGTCCTTCAACGATTTCTCCACCGTCGGGCCATATTTCCATCTGCTTCTTGTGCTGTTCGTAAAGATTTGTCAAAAGTTTCGGAAGATTATGAATATTATGGGTTCCAAACACAACATCAACCCATGGGTATTTTTCTTTAAGCGTGTCTATTATGTGCTGCTGCTGCATCATGCAGCCGCATACACATACGGTAAATTCATCTTTCTTTTCAATCTTCTTTTTCTTTAGCTGACCGAGAGTTCCGAAAAAGCGTTTATCGGCATTTTCTCTTATACTGCATGTATTAAATATTACTATATCGGCCTCGTCTCTGCTTTGAGCCTTTTCATATCCGTTTTCAACAAGCATACCGGACATAATTTCAGAATCATGCTCGTTCATCTGACAGCCGAAAGTTGTAATGTGAAATTTTCTTGCTTTATTCAAAATTTACTCCCTTCGTCAATTACAAAATATACATTTCGTTCTTGGTTTTTCTTCCCATAAGAAGCTGTACCGCTTCTTCAGGTGTTGTTTTTCCCCTTATCAGACTGCAAATACTTTCTGTAATAGGCATTTCTACTTTGTACTTGCCTGCAAGGGCCTCAGCAGCCTCCGCTGTTGAAATTCCTTCCACTGCCATTCCTACCTGCCTTGTAGCCTCTGCGGCGGATATTCCTTTACCCATAAGTATGCCGCATCTTCTGTTTCTTGAGTGCATGCTTGTACATGTCACAATCAAGTCTCCAAGCCCTGTAAGACCTGAAAATGTATTTATATCTGCTCCAAGTGCAACTCCTAAACGGCACATTTCCACAAGTCCCCTTGTCATCATAGCTGCCTTTGCATTATCGCCGAACCCCATACCATCAGAAATACCTGCTCCGAGCGCAATTATATTTTTAAGTGCCCCTCCAAGCTCCACTCCCGTCATGTCATCATTGGTATATACTCTGAATCTTTCTGTGTTAAAAACTTCCTGTATACTGAGCGCAAGGCTCTTGTCCTTTGATGATACTGCTACGGTAGTAGGAAGTTTCTTTGCTATTTCTTCTGCATGAGAAGGTCCCGATAAGGCTGCATATCTTATATTGCCGTTTATTTCCTCTGCTACCTGAGACATTCTCAATAGACTTGATTTTTCTATTCCCTTGGCAACATTTACGACAGCAGAATCTTCCCTCATATACGGTGAAGCTTCTTGAAAAACTTTTCTGAAATTTTGCGCCGGAACAGCAAAAACTACTATTTCGGCATTATTTAACGATTTTCTCATATCATCGCATATTTTAAGCTCCTCCGGCAGTATAATTCCCGGAAGATAATGGGGATTTTCTCTTGTCTCCTCCATAAGAGCAAGCTGTGACTTTTTTCTCCCCCATATGCAGACATCATGACCTTTATCTGTAAGCATTATTGCAAGAGAAGTTCCGAAGCTTCCCGCTCCTATTACAGTTATTTTATTTTTCATTATTTTCTTCTTTCTTTGCAAACATCTTCGGTTCTTCACCCTTTATCAATCTCCTGATATTTGCTCTGTGCTTTATAACTACTATCAGCGCCATCACACATCCTATCTTAAGGAATCCCGGTTCAAGCCATAAACATAAAAGAGGAAATAAAGCAGCGCCGAGAATTGAGCCCACTGACATCCTCTTGCTCACTAAAAGCCCTATTGCAACAACAGCAAGCTCCATAAGTGCAAGCTGCCAATTTACGGCAAGAATAGCACCGAAAGCAGTCGCTACACCCTTACCTCCTTTAAATCTGTAAAAACATGGCCATATGTGACCACAGAACACTGCAAGGGCGCAGACAGTACCTGTCAGATAACTGCCGAAGTACATACCGGCTGATACTGCCGCAAAACCTTTCATAATATCTATGACGAGTGTTATAACCGCAGCTTTTTTCCCTAAAACTCTGAGTGCGTTAGTAGTTCCGGCATTTCCGCTGCCTTCTTTTTTTATATCTATGCCCTGAGCCTTTCCCAGCAATATAGATGGAGAAATATTGCCTATTATATATGCGGCAAATACCCACATTACCAATTTTACAACAGACATAACTACTCTCCTTTTTCGCCTTTCTCTCTGAATACAAATTTTATAGATGTTCCTTCAAATCCGAACCCTTCTCTTATTTTGTTTTCAAGGTATCTTGCATATGAAAAATGCATGAGTTCTCTCTTGTTCACCTGAAAACTGAAAAGCGGCGGTTTAACCCCAACCTGAGCAGCATAGTATACTTTAAGTTTCCTGCCTTTATCGGAAGGAGGCTGCTTCATCATCATTGCATCCTGAATCAAGCTGTTTAGCTGTCCTGTAGGTACTCTCATCGCTCTCTTTTCGGACACATATTTGGCCATTTCCATAACTTTATTGACCCTTTGTTTTTCGGTTACCGATATAAAAATGACAGGTGCGTATGACATAAACAGAAGCTCTGATTCTATTTCCCTCTTAAAATCACGCATTGTGTTCGTTTCTTTTTCTATCAGGTCCCATTTATTTACCGTTACCACGATTCCTTTGCCTGCTTCATGTGCAACTCCGGCAATCTTTTTATCCTGCTCTGTAAGCCCCTCGGATGCATCTATCATAAGCACGCATACATCACATCTTTCTATGGCTGCAACAGCTCGTACCACACTGTATCTTTCAATGTCCTCATATACTTTGCTTTTTCTTCTTATTCCGGCAGTATCAATGAGAACATATTTATCGCCGTTCCATTCAAAAGGTGTGTCTATCGAGTCTCTTGTGGTTCCTGCTATAGGAGATACTATAACCCTGTTTTCTCCCAACAAACAGTTGACAAGAGAAGACTTTCCTACATTTGGTTTTCCTATTACTGCAATTTTGATTGAATCATCCTCTTCAGTATCGGCATCATCGGGAAAACTCTCAACTATTTCATCAAGAACATCTCCGAAGTTCAGCATGTTTGCGGCAGATACAGGAATAGGCTCACCCATTCCAAGCTCATAAAAATCATAAAAATTGTCAGGAAGTCTGGTAGGCTTATCTATTTTATTTACTACTAAAATCACCTTCTTGCCGGTGCGCATTAGCATCATGGCAACCTCTCTGTCCGCTGTGGTAAGGCCTTCCTTCCCGTCTACGATAAAGAGTATAACATCTGCCATGTCCATGGCAATCTGCGCCTGCTCTCTCATCTGAGACAATATCACGTCCTGACTTGCAGGTTCTATTCCTCCTGTATCTATCAGAGCAAAATGCACTGAATTCCACTCTGCTTCTGCATATATCCTATCCCTTGTAACTCCGGGGGTGTCCTCCACTATTGATATACGCTTTCCGACTATTTTATTAAAAAATGTGGATTTGCCCACATTAGGTCTTCCTACTATGGCAACTATAGGTTTACTCATCGAATATTCCTCCTATAAATTCTTCGGGAACGAATTCTTTCAAATCTTCTATGCCCTCACCAACGCCTATATATTTTATCGGCATATTAAACTCGTCGGCTATGGTCACTGCTATTCCCCCTTTTGCTGTTCCATCAAGCTTGGTTATTACTATCCCTGTAATATCAGTCACATTTCCGAATTCCTGTGCCTGAGAAACGGCATTCTTTCCTGTTGTGGCATCAAGCACCAGCAAAGTTTCCTTTTCTGCTTCAGGATACTCTCTGTTAATAACACGATTCATTTTCTCAAGTTCTGTCATCAGATTCTTTTTATTTTGAAGCCGTCCGGCAGTGTCACATATGAGCACATCTGTTTTTTTGGCCTTTGCCGATTGTATTGCATCATAAATAACGGCAGACGGATCTGCTCCCTCCTGATGACGGATCACATTTATGTTATTTCTTTTTCCCCATATTTCAAGCTGCTGTGACGCTGCTGCCCTGAATGTATCTGCAGCTGCCAGCATCACTGTTTTTCCCTCTTTTCTGCATCTGTACGCCAACTTGCCTATAGTAGTGGTTTTCCCCCCTCCGTTGATTCCTATTACAAGAATTATCAGCGGTGTATGCATGGAAAGCTTGTGCCTTTCTCCCTTGTCAACAAGCTGTATCATTATTTTCTTTAAGGCAATCTTTACACCCTCCGGATTGGTTATATAATCGTTTTTTATCGTGTCTCTGAGCTTGTCCATTATATTCATGGTAGTTTCCATTCCTATATCCGAAGTTATCAGAACTTCCTCAAGCTCATCCATCAAATCCTCGTCAACCTCGGCTCTTGCCATTATGACATCGCTTATTTTCTCGGACAGTCTTCCGAAAAATGATTTTTTTTCTTTAAAAAGTGACATTATTTCCCCTTTCCGCTTTATAAATCAAGATTGTCTCCCAGTCTCAGCGACAGTACTTTTGATATTCCCTGCTCAGGCATAGTAACACCATACAGGACATCTGCATGCTCCATCGTAGCTTTCTGGTGGGTCACTATTGTAAACTGTATGTCTTTAAACTTATGAAGATATTTTGAAAACCTCTCGATATTATTATCATCAAGCGCCGCTTCAACCTCGTCTAAAATACAAAACGGTGTAGGCCTTGTCTTTAGAACTGCAAACATAAGAGCTATTGCAGTCATGGTCTTTTCTCCACCCGACATAAGATTTATGTTCTGCAGCTTCTTTCCAGGCGGCTGAGCTACAATTTCTATACCTGATTCAAGAGGATTTTCTTCATTGTCAAGTCTAAGTTCCGCATGACCTCCGCCAAACAGCTGCTTGAAAATTTCTTCAAAGTTTATTACTATATTGTCGAAATTTTCTTTAAATCTTGTCTTTATGGTTTTTTCCATATCATCGACTATAGTCTGAAGCTGTTTCATCGCCTCTGTTATATCGCCTCTCTGTCCAAGTAAAAATTCATATCGTTCACTTATCTGTGCATATTCATCGATAGCTCCGACATTGACTTCTCCGAGTTCTTTCAGCCTGCTCTTTATATCACGGCTCTCCTTTTGTGCAGAAGACATGACAAAGTCGCCTTTTTTAAACTCAATTGCCTGTAGATATGATATTTCAAAATCCTCCCAAATCTTATCTTTGAGTGATTCAAGCTGTGTCTCATTTTTTGCTTTTCTTATCTCCAGGCTGTATTTTTTGCTCTGATATGAATTGATTCTGTCTTCAATTTCTGTCTTCTGAAATGACATATTTTTTATTTTCTCAGAAAGTTCAAGCTTTTCTTCGTCAACCTTTGCTATATATTCTTCCAACATAAGTTTTTCGTCAATTTTAGCTTTAACCTTTTCTTCAATGTCACCGGAACCGAAAAGAAGATTGTTCTTTTCTTCTTCATACCCTTTCAGCAAATCTCTTTTAACAGCTATCTGACCTTCCGTTTCGTCTATGACGGTGTTGATCCTTTCCGTAAGCTCTTTTATATGTTGAAGTTCAGCATCTATCTTGTTTTTTTCAATTCTTACGGTTGTAGTTTTTTCCGCAGCCTTATCTGCTTCATCCCTGACGGTTTCGTGTATTTCCATTATCCGAGCTATCTCAGCCTTGGCCTTCTCACTCTCACTCTGCCAGTAATCTGCTTCCTTTTTCAGGTTTTCCGACATGATTTCTGCATCCGAAAGATCTCTTTCTATCGATAAAAGCCTCTGCTGCTGCCGTTTTGCATTATCTTCAAGCTCTCTATATACTGTATTTATATTTTTTATTCCTGCTTTTATATCGACCGCCTTAAGCTGTAAATCTTTTTCACGCCTTTCCCAATCATTCTTTTTATTTTTAAGTTCATCTGTCAGATTCTTTGTTTCTTGTATTTCTTTTTCAAGAGCCAGCTTTTTTCGGGAAAGGACATTTATCTGTTCATCAAGCTTTATGATTTCGCTTTTACGCTCAAGGAGATTTGCAGTTTTGTTTTTATACTTTCCTCCTGTAATAGCTCCACCTGCGTTTACTATCTCACCTTCTTTAGTTACAAACCTGAGCGGTGCCTTCTTTGAAAAATCTATAGCGTCTTGCATAGTCTCAACTATAGCCACTCTTCCCAGAAGATATGTAAATACGCTTTTATATTTTTCATCATAATCTACAAGGTCACATGCAAGTCCTACATATCCCTTTGTTCCTGAAACTGAAGCCGGTATATTTGCTCTGCTGCCCTTTATGGACTCTACCGGAAGAAAGGTGAGTCTTCCGGCTTTATTTTCTTTTAATATCCTTATTGCTTCTTTAGCGTCACCGTCTCTTAAACAGATAATATTCTGCAACGAAGCTCCCATGGCTGTTTCTACCGCCACCTCAAGACCTGACGGGACTTTCATCAGCTCTGCTGCAACTCCTTCTATCCCTTTTAAGCTATGTGACTTCATTATGAATTTTACAGCACTGTTATATCCTTCATAATTGCTTTCCATCTCTTCGATGGTCTTTTTTCTTGTATTGCTTTGACTGAGCTTGATACTCACATGGCTGAGTTCCTTATCTGCCGAATTTCTTCTTTCTGATACCTCCGACAGTTTCTCTTCTATGTCCCGAAGCTCTTTTGCTGCTTCAGAAAGCATTTTCTCACAGTCTTTCTGTTCTCTTTCAGCTTTTTCCAAATTCTCATCAAAGGAACGGCGATTATCTTCAAGCAGCTTTCTCTCTTCATTTATCTGCTCTTTTCTTTCTGTCAGAGAATCTCTCATACCTTCCATACTCAATGCTTCAGACTTTTTAGATGCCACCTTATTGTACGCTTCGTACATTTTGTTTCTGTTATCATCCAAGTCTGATACAAGCTTTGCAAGTCTTGTATTTATCTCTCCTGCATCTTGTATGCTGTGGTTCAGCTCCGACTCTGTCTTTTCAGCCTTTGCCTCGGTTTCCTCTCTTTGTGATACCAGACTGTCTGCATTTTCCGATTCTCTTTTTTTCTTTTCGTACAATAAGGAAATTTCCTCTGAAACACGATTTATATCTTTTTCCAGAGTTTTGGCCTTTTCGGCATCAAGTTGACTTTTATTTGTAAGGCGACTTGTTTCCTCTATGTTTGCAACCAGCTTGTCCCGTGCTTCTTTGCTTAGCTGTTCAAGGTTATCGTTTTTTTGTTTGTCCTCTGAAAGCCTATCTTCAAAATCACTCTTTTCTTTTGTGAGTTTTTCTATTTCATCTGCAAAGCTTTTGATATCTGCAACGGTCGTTTCTTCCGCTTCTTCAAGTTTTTCTATGTTCCTGATTGTTATGTTTATTTCCAGTTCCCTGAATCTGTCTCTGAGCTTAATATACTCTTTTGCCTTGATGCTGTCTTCTCTCAGACCGTCTATACGTCCTTCAATTTCTCCGATTATGTCATCTACTCTTTCCAAGTTCAATTTTGCCGAATTAAGCTTTCTCTCCGATTCCGCCTTCTTGCTCTTGTACATGACAACTCCGGCAGCCTCTTCAAATATTTCCCTTCTGCTTTCCGGCTTGCTGCTTACAATTTCAGATATTTTTCCCTGTCCGATTATCGAATATCCGTCTACGCCTATACCGGTATCCATTATCAGTTCTCTGACATCTCTTAGTCTGCATTGATTATTGTTTATAAGATATTCACTTTCACCGGAACGATACATTCTTCTTGTTATGGCAACTTCATTGTAATCTATCGGAAGCATTCCCTCTGTATTATCTATAACAAGAGTAACTTCTGCCATTCCTCTCGATTTTCTGCTGGCGGTACCGGAAAAAATAACTTCTTCCATCTTGCCTCCTCTGAGCATTTTCGGACTCTGTTCTCCTAAAACCCATCTTATAGCATCGCTTATATTACTTTTTCCGCTTCCGTTTGGACCTACTATACAAGTAACTCCTTCATGAAATTCTATTACAGCAGGTTCTGCAAATGATTTGAACCCGTGCATTTCCAGCCTTTTAAAATACATCCGTTTCGCTCCTGTTCAATAGACAAAGCGCAGCTCTTGCCGCATTTTGCTCAGCTTCCTTTTTGCTTTTTCCAACTCCCTCTCCAAGAATTCTGCCATCATATGAAAGATGAACAAAAAAAGTCTTGTTATGAGCCGGTCCTTCCTCTCTGTCGGTAGTATATGTTATTGAAATATTTTTTCCGCTTTTTTGAAGTTTTTCCTGTATTTCAGACTTATAGTCCGAAAACAATTTGCCTGCCACAGCCTCATCAACTATATCATTGAAAGTCCTTAGCACAAAGTTTCTTGTTATCTCGTAACCTCCGTCAAGATACAATGCACCTATTACAGCCTCCATGGCGTCTGCAAGTATGGAAGAACGATTTCGTCCTCCGGCCATTTCTTCGCCTCTGCCTATATACATGTAGCTTCCCAGATCAAAATTTCTGGCCGCTCTTGCGAGGGAATTCTCACATACTATCAGAGCTCTTGTTTTGGTCAGCTTTCCTTCTGCCTCTTTTTCCATTCTCTGAAAAAGTTCAGCGCTTACTATAGCGTCAAAAAAAGCGTCTCCAAGAAACTCAAGCCTTTCATTGTCCTGATGCTTTGTATTCTTTTCTCTGTTATACGAACTGTGAGTTAAGGCTCTTTCAAGATATTTTCTGTTTTTAAACTTATATCCTATTTCATTTTCGAATCTTTTAATATTCACTTAAAGTAATCTCCTCTATCTCCAATACGGAATTCTGAATAATATCAACTACATTTTCAGAAACATAAGGAATTCCTTTGAGGATAGTATTTTTTACGGCATTTGCATTTGAAGAACCATGCATTTTTACTATAGGACCTTTTACACCCAGGATAGGTGCTCCGCCATACTCGGAATAGTCAAATTCTTCTTTAAGTTCTTTAAGCTTATCCATTAAAAGCGCTGCTCCTAATTTTGCTTTCACTCCGTCGGTAAATTTTCTTTTGATCACCTGAAGAATATTCCATGCAAGGCCTTCAGTCAGCTTAAGCAACACATTTCCGGTAAATCCATCTGTTACTATAACATCACATGCTCCTTTTGGAACCTCTCTCGCCTCAACATTTCCTACAAAATTGAGATGGCTCTGTTCAAGCAGATCATATGCAGCCTTTGTAAGAGTTGAGCCTTTTGCCGCCTCTGCGCCTATATTAACAAGTCCCACTCTTGGATTTTCTCTTCCTATAACTTTTTCCATATAAATATTGCCCATTATTCCGAATTCCAGTAGATTGTTAGGTTTACAGTCTGCATTTGCTCCTGCATCTGCAAGCAAAGAAGGCTTCCCTCCAACTATAGGATATACACATGCTAACGCAGGTCTGTCTATACCTTGTATTCTTCCGAGTATAAACAATCCTCCTGCAAGTAAAGCTCCTGTAGAGCCCGCAGATATAAAAATATCTCCCTCTCCGCATTTGACCATATTAAGACCTTTTACTATAGAGGAATCCTTTTTTGATCTTACAGCTCTTACCGGCGCTTCATCATTGGAAATCACTTCCGTTGCGTTTATAACGCTGATTTTTTGACTGTCGTATTTATATTTTTTAAGTTCTGACAATATCAGTTCTTCACAACCTATGATTGCTATATGATGTTCTGTTTCTTTTGAAGCGAGTACCGCACCCTCTACTACACAAGCAGGTGCATTGTCTCCTCCCATTCCGTCAAGTATAATTTTCATAATATCCTCCTTATCATCGGGCACAATTATACATATTCTATATTATCACAAAGCTGCAAAAAAGCCAAATATAAATAACAATCAAGTTACTTCAAAGCCGAATAATTTCAGAGCAAAAACAAGCAAAACTCTGCTTCAAAGAAGCAGAGTTTATATTAAATATCACAAATCTGTAACCGCAATACAACTTATTTCAGTTTAAGGCCATCGCTAAACGCATTACCCACCTTTTCTCCGATTTTTAAATAAGCATTGTTTACAGGATCGAAAACAATAGGATTAAACTTTGACGGAGCAACTTTACCGTTTTCATCTAATATTGATGTGTCCACACTGACATTTACAATTTCTCCTACCATTCTGCAATTTTCAGGATCATAACTTATGAGATTGCATTCAACAGCCATAGGCAGTTCTTCAATAAGCGGTGCATCCACAAAATCCGATTTCAGAGGATGGAATCCTGCCCTTTCAAACTTATCTGCAACTTTATTTCCCGAAACAATTCCTACATAATCGCAAGGAAGTACATGTGCTTCATCTGCCATGCTTACAGTAAAAGCCTTTCTTGACAAAATATTTTTAACAGTCTTGTGCCCTGCGCTCAGACACATGGTAAGCTCAGTATCGTTGCTTATACCTCCCCAAGCTGCATTCATAGCATCAGGAATGCCGTTTTCATCATATGTAGCAATTATAAATACCGGCTGAGGGTATGTATAAGGTTTAGCTCCTAAATTTTTTCTCATAATGTAGCCTCCTTAAGTTTTAGTTATATATATTATAAAAAGACACGGTTGTTAAGTCAAGCATCCCCAAAATTACCGGTACCTTCCGGCTGTTTTTTTACTTTTCTCTAAAATTATTCTTAAAGAAAGTTTCAGATCCTTGCACATGACAAGGCGCTGTGATATAATGACCTCATAAATCATCATATAAATATTTGGGGCATTGGCGCAGCTGGGAGCGCGTTTGACTGGCAGTCAAAAGGTCAGGGGTTCGAACCCCCTATGCTCCACCAAATTAAAATGGGCTCTGCCCATTTTTTCTGCTTTGTTTAGGGGGGTGAGAACCCGAGAGGGCGTGAAGCGGATACCAGCAAGTTCCGGTGAAACTTGCTGCCGCAAACGGTTCGAAGCGAAGCGAGAAAAAAGTATGCGAGCAAAGAGAGCATACGGTCGAACCCCCTATGCTCCACCAAATTAAAATGGGCTCTGCCCATTTTTTGATTTTAATCATGAGGATTTCAAGATGATACAGCACCCTTTTCCGCCGCTTTATGACAGGAATTCAAAAATACTCATATTAGGCTCTTTTCCATCAGTTAAATCAAGAGAGCAAATGTTTTTTTACGGTCACCCACAAAACCGTTTCTGGAAAGTAACATCTGCCGTTTTCCGATGTGAAATTCCAAGGACTATTGAAGAAAAAAGTTTATTTCTCATTTCAAACGGTATTGCATTATGGGATGTTGTTGCATCCTGCGATATAACCGGCAGTTCTGACAGCTCAATAAAAAATGTCATTCCAAACGATCTGTCTCCGATTTTAAACAATGCTCAAATATCGGCAATTTTCACCAATGGAAAAACTGCCGAAAAATATTACAAAAAATATACCGAAAAAATTACAGGCATTAAGTCCGTGTGTCTGCCTTCGACTTCACCTGCAAATGCGGCATGGTCAACAGAAAAACTCATAGATGCATGGAAAATTATCAGAATCAGATAATATCCACATGAATAAACTGCCGCCATACGGGACAATATATCTCATAAAGATTTCATATCGGAGGAAAAGAACATGAAAGCAGCAGTTGACAGAAACGGATGTATAGGATGCGGTCTTTGCGCTGAAATATGCCCTGAGGTATTTGAAATACTTGACGATGGTCTTGCAGAAGCAACATCACAGCCTACTCGCTCAAATATCCACAAGGCTCACGAAGCAGCTGAAGGATGTCCTGTACAGGTCATAAAGGTAGACGACTAAAATTCAAATTATAAGTTGACTAAAAAAACCGGTTTTATTACTCAGATTAAGTAGATAAGCCGGTTTTTAATGTGAGCTTATATTACATCAGCAAAGCCTCTCGTATTTACAAGGCACCTGTACTACCTCATGCTTACAATCAGCGGCTTTTTTCTTTTCCACCACTTACGATATTATAATAAGCGTTTGATGTTATTTTGTATACTATCATGTAGAATACCGCAAATATAATTACACTCACCGCTGATGTTATTATCAACAATTTAATATTATTTATTGAAAACAGCATTATCAAATTTTTTATCATAGGAAATGCGAACCCAAGATGCATAACTGCTACTGCAAGAGGCATCAAAAATACAGTCAGCATCTGAGAATGAATGCTTTTCTTTATATCCTTCTTTGTCATACCAACTTTCTGCATTATCTCGAAACGAGAGCGATCTTCATATCCCTCCGATATCTGTTTATAATAAATTATAAGAGTCGTAGCAAACAGAAATACTATGCTTAACATTATTCCAAGGAAGAACACTCCTCCGTAAAGCCCATAGAAGCCTGCCCTGTTCAGTTCAAGACTTTCTACCTCTATCCTCTTGAATTCATCCGTATTTTCCTTGTGAACAGCATATATCACATCGTTAACTTCTTCTGCGATATCTATCTTCACTTCAGGTGAGGCATCGATATCCGTTCCATAGTACCATGAAACATTCAGAAGCTTAAAATCCTTATATGTCAGGTCTTTGAAAGGCTGAGTAATCTCCTCTATATCATCGGCAACAACCACCAGTGCCGGAATAATACTAACTGCTGCTTCACCGCCGACAGAAAAGCTTTCAATGTTTTTAACAACTTCATATGTTCTGCCTCCCGACATTGTAATATCATCATACTTATAAGGATTTTTTCCGTCATTGGCACCGTCATATATCATTACCTGTCCAGGTTTTAAATCCGCTTTGTTCCCTGTAAGCTTTTCATAATCTTCATCTGATATAAAATACCCTATCCTCATATCATCTGTAAGGCTTGCTCCCGTAAGCTTATCAATATCTATACTGAATAAATTTTCATTAAGAGTACCCTGTATAGACGCCGCTGCGTATTCTCTGACATTTTTACTTTCAGTATCATATTTTCCAATAACATTTTCAACTGCTTGTCTGATTTCCCTCCTGCTCTCTAAAGAGCCCACTCCGTTATCCGAAAAGATCGTATATGTGCCTATATCGTTGGGATATCGTTTATTAAGGCTGTCCTCTGCTCCAAAATAAAGTGAAGCTGAGCCCGTTATCATGACCAGCACCATGGTTACAAGAATACATATAGACGCAAGTCCTGCACCGTTTCTCTTCATTCTGTATGCCATCGAAGATACTGATACAAAATGAGCGGCCTTATAATAATATCCCTTGTTTTTCTGCAATGCACGACACATTACAACAGAACCCGATATGAAAATCAGATTAGTTGCCACTATTACCATAGCTACAGCTACAAAGAAATACAGTAACGCCGATAACGGATTCTTGATGCTTACTGCCATATAATATGCACAAATCAGTATCACAAATCCACCAATACCTAACAGCCAGTTAGCTTTAGGCGGCTTTTCCCCCACATTGTCACTGCTTATCAGCGCCGCCGGATTGGCGGTATGTACCTGCCTCAATTCATTTAAAAAAATCAATATAAAAATCACTGCAAACAGAATCACTGTGTTTAAAATTGATTCAGCCGATACATTGAAACTGTATTCAGTTTCTGTTCCAAGCATGTTTACAAGACCAAGCTCTGCCATCTTTGAAAAGGCTAACCCCCCTAAAAGCCCTGTTACGATGGAAATAGCAGCTATCATAACGGTCTCCCAAAGAAGAATTCTCCCGATATTCTTTTTGTTCATTCCCAATATATTATATAGACCAAGCTCCTTTTTTCGCCTACGCATAAGAAATGAATTAGTATAAAAGAGAAATATAAGAGAAAAAATCCCTATAACCCAGATACCCATGGTCAGCATCAGCTGTACCGATTCGCCGCCCCTCATACCGGTTATCTGCGGTGATGTTGCAAGGAAGGATATAATGTAATTCATCATTATCATTCCTGCACATGTAAAAATATACGGTAAATAGAGTTTTTTGTTTTTCTTTATACCGTTAGCTGCAAGATGAGGATAAAAGCCTGCTCTCATTATCTCTCACCTCCGGTGGCCAGTATTGTAAGCGTATCTGAAATTCTCTGATACATTTCACGGTTGCTCAAATCTCCCCTGTAAAGCTGGTGAAAAACTTCTCCGTCCCTGATAAACAGCACACGACTCGCATGGCTTGCCGCTTTTACAGAATGTGTAACCATCAATATAGTCTGACCTGCTTCGTTGACCCTTGTAAAAAGACTCAACAGCTCATCCGTACTTTTAGAATCCAGCGCCCCTGTCGGCTCGTCTGCAAGAATAAGCTTCGGCTCTGTTATTAAAGCTCTTGCCACTGCCGCCCGCTGTTTCTGTCCCCCTGAAACCTCATAAGGATATTTTTTCAGAAGCTTTGATATTCCTAATTTTTCCGATATGGACTTTAATCTATTGTTCATCTCTTTGTATGTCTTTCCTGCAAGTACAAGCGGAAGATAAATATTATCTTCAAGGGAAAATGTGTCCAGAAGGTTAAAGTCCTGAAATACAAACCCCAGATTGTCTCTTCTGAAAGTAGCTATTTCCGACTCCTTTATGTTTGTAAGCTCTTTTCCGTCCAGACTTACCACACCTCGAGTCGGTTTATCAAGCGCCGCCAATATATTGAGCAGCGTAGTCTTTCCGGAGCCGGACTCTCCCATTATAGCTACATACTCTCCTTCTTCAACACTGAATGTTACATTTTTGAGAGCTTCGACTTTATTACCGCCAAACCGGCTTGTGTATATCTTCTGTATACCATTTACTTCCAAAATACTCATTTCCAAATTCTCCTTTTTCTGATTTCCTGTTCATTTTAGCAAAAAAGGAATTGAAAGCAAATTGATTCTGCTTACAATTCCTAATCATAATCTTACATTTTTGTAAGAAATATAACTTGCATTATTCAAATTCCGGTTTTTCTCTTGAAATATCAAGAATCACAGTCGTACCACGATTCAATTCGGACTCTATCTTTATTCCTATTCCCAAATTTGTGCATATGCGCTTAACAAGGTACAGCCCTATTCCGCTTGCTCTTTTGTCTTTTCTTCCGTTATAACCCGTATAGCCGTTTTCAAATATTCTCGGTAAATCTTCAGGTGCAATGCCTATGCCTGTATCTTCAATATAAAGTTTATTATCCTTATAATATATAGAGATACTTCCTTGTCTTGTGTATTTAAGTGCATTTGATAAAATCTGTTCTATTACTGTCTGAAACCACTTTTCATCAGTTACAATATCTTCTGTTATTCCTTCATACCGCAGCTTTATCTTTCTGTTTATAAATTCCGAAGAAAATTTTTTAACGGAACATCTTATAATCTTATCAAGGCAGCAGCTTTCTATAACATAATCCGTATAATCAGAATCAAGACGCAGAAATGTAAGCACCATCTCGACATACTGTTCAATTCTAAACAAATCTGCCGAAAGCTTTCTTGCTTCTCTGGAATCTCTGTTTTCCAGAGTCAGCCTCATTGAAGCGATAGGAGTTTTTATCTGATGTGCCCAAAGCGTATAATATTCTATCATGTTCTGATATTTTATATTCATAGAGGTTTCAAGCGTTTTATACTGCTCTCTCATACTTTCTATCACTTCCTGATAGTCCTCATCCTGATATGTATCAGGCTCAGGGAGTTCTTCAAGTAAAGAAAAATCTATTCTGCGTATTTGCTCAAGGATTTTATGTTTTTTATATTCTTTGCTGTAATCTTTCCAAAACAGCAGTATTCCTGCCATAAGGCAAAGCACCGACGGATACATCACTGCTGCTGCAGGCAGGTGGTAAAGAACAAATGATACAATAAACAGCACTACAAATATAACAAATGCCAATATCGTTATTTTATGAGATTTCAAATAAGCTTTAAAAAATTTCATATTATCACTCTTTTAATCAAATCAATCTATTATATACCCTATCCCAAATTTAGTAGTTATAAACTCATTTAATCCTGCATTATCTAATTTTTTCTTCAATCTGCTCACATTTACGGTAAGCGTGTTTTCGTCAATAAAATTATCCGTTGCCCACAGCGTTTCCATAAGCTTCTCACGACTTACAACAGATCCCTTATTTCCCATAAGTGTAAATAAAATGCTGTATTCATTTTTAGTAAGTGCTATCTTTTCATCACCGTATACTAAAGTTCTGTTACCTGTATTGAGCATTGCTCCTCTGTGTTCCAATACAGGCATAACGCTTCCGAAATCATATGTCCGGCGAAGTAAAGCCTGAATCTTAGCTATAAGAACATTTCCGTCAAAGGGTTTTGAAATAAAATCATCGGCACCCATATTCATTGCCATAACTATGTTCATGTTGTCCGAAGCTGATGAAATAAATATTATAGGAACTTTTGAGACTTTTCTTATCTCGCTGCACCAGTGATAACCGTCAAAAAAAGGCAGTGTTATATCCATCAAAACTATATGAGGCTCAAGTTGAGCAAATTCTGCCATGACATTTCTCAGATCCGAAGCACATTTTGCTTCTATACCCCAGCTTTCCGCACGATTTTGAACTTCCTGAGCTATACCTGTGTCATCTTCTACTATAAAAAGCTTGTACATTTTCATCACCTTCATGAATAAAAGAGCTGTATATTAAATTTAAAACAGCTCTTTAAGATAAATTATTTATATTCTTCTCTTAAAACTTTTATTAGCTCATCTATTCTGTGAACTACATTTATAAAGTCTTCTTCCTTATATCCTCTTGTAGTCATAGGAGCAGTACCTATTCTTACACCCGAAGTTTCTTTTGGCGTTCTCTTCTCACAAGGTACGCAGTTTTTATTAAGAGTTATGCCTATTTCATCACATCTTTCCTGGAGTATTCTTCCGCTGAACGGCTCATCTGAAAGATCAAGAAGAATAAGATGATTATCAGTTCCGCCTGTTACTACGTTATATCCTAATTTTATAAACTCATCTGACAGTGCCTTGCAGTTTTTTACGACCTGCTTGATATATTCTTTGTATTCAGGTCTTAACGCCTCTTCTGCGCATATGGCCTTTCCTGCGATTATGTGTTCAAGAGGACCGCCCTGTGCATAAGGAAATACTGCACTGTCTACTTTTTTAGCCAGATCCTGTCTTGCAAATATAAGACCTCCCCTTGGTCCTCTAAGCGTCTTATGGGTAGTTGTGGTTACAATATCTGCATGACCGAATGGAGAAGGATGCGCTCCGCCTGCAACAAGACCTGCTATATGAGCCATGTCAACCATAAAATATGCGCCTATTTCCTTTGCTATTTTGCCGAACTCTTCAAAATCTATTATCCTTGAATAAGCAGATGCACCTGTAAGAATAAGCTGCGGTTTATACTCATGAGCTTTTTTTCTTACATCTTCCATGTCTATATAGCCTTTTTCATCTACATCATAAAATACCATATTATATAATTTTCCGCTGAAATTTACCGAGGAACCGTGTGTCAAATGGCCACCGTTATCTAAAGTAAGAGATAAAATTGTGTCCCCCGGTTTCAAAATAGCCTTATATGCTGCAAAATTGGCCTGTGAGCCACTGTGAGGCTGTACATTAACATGATAATCCGTATCAAATACCTTTCTCCAGATATCGCAGGCGTATTCCTCAAGCTGGTCTACAAATTCCGTTCCGCCATAATAACGGCTGGTATTTCCGGAAGTTCTGACATACGGATAACCTTCCGCATACTTCCAGCTAAGACAGCTTCCGCATGCTGCCAAAACAGCCTCGGAACAATAATTTTCGGAGGCAATGAGCTCCACATTGTTCTTCTGGCGGTTATATTCCTTTTCTATAAATTCGCCCACCATAGGTGAAGCCTTCCTGATTAGCTCAATATTCTCAATATTATATCTGCTGTTGTCATTTCCGTTAATATCGAACATTTTTTATCCTCCGTAATATATAAAAGTTGATATTTATTTTATCATAATAATTATCACATTTCAATAAAATGATTGCTGTTACTGCGCTCTGACTCTATACGATAATCATCGGGACAATTTTCTTCTTCAAGCTTAAGTATTGATATTTCAAAGGCTTTTCTCATTTCTACCGTTCCGTCGTCAAGCTTTTTCTTATATTCTCTGCTCTGTATGCGTCCCTCAAGCAGAACCTTGGTTCCAACGACAAGATTGTCAGCAAAATTAGCGTTTCTTCCCCATGCTATGCACGGTATGTAATCCGACTTATTGTACATTCTGTTAACTGCCACCATCATATCACAGATTTCTCTGCCCATGGGCGAAGTTCTCTTTATAGGTGCTTTGCATAGAAATCCTTCAAGGAATATGTAATTTTCGTAGTAGCATCCCTCTTGTAGAATTTCTATTTCTCTTGCAAATACGACTACATTAAGCTTGTTTCTGCCGCCTGTACTTTCATTGTATGTTCTCACTTGCCCTGTAATTTCAATAAAATCATCTACATAAAGAGCCCTGTCGCATATTAGTCTTTCCGAAATCATTATGTTTATTTCATCTACATATCCGCTTCGTCTCTCTATCCCAAGTACAAAAGTATAAAAGGCCTCTCCGTATGTCTTATGGCTGAATTTAAGAGGAGTCCTCACCAAACCTGCTACTTCGGCTCTATTTGTCTCGTAAATATTATCAGTAGTATTTTTCATATTTTCCCTCCCAAAGAAACTCACTTATACAGTCTATTATTTCTTAGGGAAAGATATGCCTAAGCTTTTCTTCCTCTGAAAGCTCTCATATATCTGGTTATTATTGACACTACCACAAATCCAAGCGAAATAGCCAGTGCTATTGTAACAGCCGCACTACCGTTTTCTTCAAACATAACCTCGTCACCGTTTACAAGCCCCGCCATAGTATAATAAAGGCTTCCTCCCGGAATAAGAGGAACTGCCGCAGCCGTCAGAAATATCGTTGCGGGAGCTCTGTTTAGCCGTGCCATTATTTCTGCATATACAGCAACGAAAATAGAAGCGATAAAATAAGGCACAAAATTGCCTTCTACTTCCTGCTGGCACATCAGGCATACAGTCCATGTTATTGCTCCTCCAAGCCCTGCCAAGGCTATCTGTTTTCCTCTCATCTTTAAAAATACAGCAAATCCAAGGGAGCCTACCGTTGCCGCAATTATCTGTACTATCACAATACTGCACCTCCCATAAGTATCATCGGCAATGCAAACCCACATGCAACCGCAGCAGCAACAAGAAGTGTATTGGCAAGTCTGAGGAGACCCGTTCCAATATCACCTGCAAGCATGTCGCGAATTGAATTTGTCATAGCTATTCCCGGTATAAGAAGCATTATACCTCCAATCATGACCTTATCTATATGAACCGCTATTCCGAGAGGAACAGCCATTACCGCAGCAAATCCTGCTATTACAGATGATATGAATGTTAATGCTAAAACATTTTTTTCATACTTTCCAAAACTCCTCTCAACAGCCGTAATTATAATTCCCAATGCTGCTGCATAAAGACCGTCTGCAATATTGCCTCCGAAAAACACTGCAAATCCCGAAGACGCAAAAACAGCCCCCATATATTCAAGCCATACAGGAAGCTGCTTCCTGTTCATTACTTCTTCATATTTATTCATAAGCTCCGGAAGAGACGGTTTGTTGGCACATATATATCTCGACAAGTCATTCAAATAGTCAAGTCTGTCGAAGTTAACATCGTTTCTGACTATTCTCCTTATCTGAGTTATTATATTTCCCTCCGGATCTTCAAATGTTACTTGTATATTTGAGGTTATTATAAAAGCGTTTGTCCTATTACATCCGTATGCATCGCACATGCGCTCTATACTGTCCTCTACCCTCTCCACTTCTGCTCCGCAGATAAGCATTTCCTCGGCAATATCAAGTATTGCCTGAAGCAATTTGGAATAATTCATCAGTTTATCTCCAATCTCATTATTTCCGGGTGGCATGTTTTTTTATACTGAGGACACTGGGCACATTCAAAAAACAGAGGTGCTTTTTCAGGAGTTACTGTTTCAAATCCAAGAGTTCTGAAAAAAGCAGGGGCTCTTGCTACCAAAAACAATTCTTTTCCCCCTCTCTGCTTTACTTCTTTTAAAGCTTTATCCATCATTATCTTTCCGATACCGAACTTTCTGAACAGTTTATCTACTGCAATTCCGTCTATAATGTATTTACCTTCTCTCAGTGCCAAAACACATCCTCCTATGAGAACATCTCCGGTATGTGTTACTTTCCAGCATTTCAAAATATCCGTGTCTACTTCTTCGTCTCCATCAAACTCCAGTTGATTTTCAACGAAAAATTCAACTAATCTTTCATATTCATCAGTTGATTTGAGAGTAAATCTAAGCATAGGTTTTCTCCTTTCTCAACATAGTTCTCACCTTCCCTATCATGTAAAGTGATCCTGCATATATTGTGACATCATATTCATCTCGCTTTAACATAGCCTTATCATAAGCATCTTTAATATCGAAAGCTTTTATGCAGCTGCCTCCCTTTTTTTCAAGTATCTCAGCAAGCTCTGAAACATTTAATTTTCTTGGATTATCGGGCTCTGTAACTACGAAATCTTTTGTTATATCCATAAAGCAGCCGGTTATTCCGTCAATATCTTTATCTGCAAGTATTCCGGTTACCATCAGAATTTTTTGACCATGGAAAAAATCTTTTGCTGCGTCTGCCAAAGCCTTTGAACCGTCAAAATTATGAGCACCGTCAATAACAACAGTATGTTTCTTTCCACTTAATGATCTGACGGAAAAGACTTCAAATCTTCCCGGCTGGCCGGCAGCTTTAAGACCTTCATATAAATCCTTTCTGCTTATTCTGACACAACCCCTTTCCTCAAGTATATTGAGGGCGCAGATTGCAGTTACTGCATTTTCTATCTGATGTCTGCCTGCCATACTTATTTCTATATTCTCAAACATAACGCCCTGTATGTCCACGTCAAACTTACTTCCGGCGGTAGATTCTGTTTTAACATTCACAGGAAGATTTCTCGTTTCAAAGAAGAAGCTTCCGTGGGCTGATGCAGTATCCTCGATAACTCTCAGAGCTCTGACATCTTTTGCACTTGTAACTACAGGACATCCGTCTTTTATTATGCCTGCTTTTTCTGCTGCTATTTCCTCTATCGTATCACCAAGACGATCTGTATGATCCATTGAAATCGATGTTATGACTGTCATCAAAGGTTTCTTGCATACATTGGTAGAATCACCTTTGCCGCCTAAACCAACCTCTAAAACCACATAATCACATGCCTGCTCCTTAAAATACAAAAATGCCACAGCTGTGATAACTTCAAATTCGGTCGGAGACTGTTCTCCGTCTTCCGTCATTGTTTTTACCGCAGACAGAACTTTATCTGTATAATACGCCAATTCATCGTCTCTTATGTGTTTCTCATTTATTTCAATTCGTTCATTAAACTCTTCTATAAACGGGGAAATGTATATTCCCGTTTTATATCCCGCTGTCAGAAGAACATTATATATATATCTGCAAACTGATCCTTTACCGTTTGTTCCTGCAACATGTATAACTTTCAGTTGCTCCTGCGGATTTCCTAAAATTTCAAGAAGCCGTGTCATTCTCTCCAATCCTAAGATACTGCCGAAACGCTGAAACTCATGTATTTTATCTATTGCTGTTTTAATGCTGTCTGTCATTTTACTCCTTTTCTCATGGTCTGCCGTTAAGTTCGTTAAGCCCGTACTGCAAAAGGCAGGCGGGCTTAACTGTCTCTATTTTCCTGCCTTCTTTGCAACTGTCTCCAGTCTTGCAGAAACTTTGGCAAGCATATCTTCGTATTTTATCTTCTTTTCTTTTTCTTCGTTTATTATTTTTTCAGGTGCTTTGCTTACAAATCCTTGATTTGAAAGTTTTCCTTCAACTCTTTTAACTTCACCCTCAAGGCGCTTCTTTTCTTTCATGAGCCTGTCATATTCGGCAGCAAAATCCACCAAATCCTCAAGAGGAATATATATTTCAGCACCGTCTATTACAGCTGACATAGCCTCCTCCGGAGCCTGTTTTTTATCATCTATGAACATAACTTCTGTAATATTTGCCAGGCTCTTTATATATCTTTCCCCTGCTGTTATTACATCTTTATTGTTTTGATTCGTCAGGATTACGGCTCTGAGTTTTTTGTTAGGTGCAGCTTCTGCCTCAGCTCTTATATTTCTTATTGCTCTTATGGCTTCCATAGCTGTTTCTAACTTTCTTACGGCAGCAGGGAACACACAGCTTAGGCTGAACTTAGGCCATGATGCCTTTATCAGATAATTGTCCGGGTTGTCTTTCTGCTCTTCTCCATGGGGCAGGAAACTCCAGATTTCTTCTGTAATAAAAGGCATAAACGGATGAAGCATTTTGAGCATATTCTTAAGACACATTACAAGCGTAAATCTGACTACTTTCTTATCTTCTTCGTCATCGCCCCATAATCTTGTCTTAACAAGTTCGATATACCAGTCGCAATATTCGTTCCATATGAGATCGTAAACTTTCTGACCTGCCATAGCCAAATCATATTTCTCCATAGCGGCCGTAACATATTCAACTGCTTCATTTACCTTTGATATTATCCACTTGTCTTCATCTCTAAGAGCTATATTGCTGAAATCCGTCGTATCTCCGCATGCTCTTCCGCAGCAGTCCTTGCAGCATTTTGCCATTTCCTTGAAGTTGCCGTCTTCATCAAGAAGATTCATTATAACAAATCTTGATGCATTCCAAAGTTTATTTGCAAAATTTCTGCATGACTCAAGTCTGTCTTCCTTGAATCTCATATCGTTGCCCGGCGTAATTCCCGTAGTCAGCATGAATCTCAAAGCATCTGCTCCGTATCTGTCTATAACCTCAAGGGGATCTATGCCGTTTCCAAGAGATTTGCTCATCTTGCGGCCCTCAGCATCTCTAACAAGTCCGTGAACATATACATGATGGAAAGGAACCTCTTTCATTGTCTCAAGACCTGAAAATACCATTCTTACTACCCAAAAGAATATTATGTCGTAGCCTGTTACAAGCACATCCGTAGGATAAAAATATTCCAGTTCTTCTGTCTTTTCAGGCCATCCCAATGTTGAAAACGGCCACAAAGCCGATGAGAACCATGTGTCAAGCACATCCTCATCCTGTCTGAAATGACTGCATCCGCACTTAGGGCATACAGACGGCATATCGTAGTCTACAACTATCTCTCCACATTCCTCGCAGTAGTAAGCAGGGATTCTATGACCCCACCATAACTGACGCGAAATACACCAGTCTCTGATTTCTTCAAGCCATCTGAGATAAGTCTTTTCAAACCTGTCAGGGACATGAGTAAGCTTTCCTGATTTAGCCGCTTCTATAGCAGGCTTTGCCAGTTCTTCCATAGCTACGAACCATTGGTCTGAAAGCATAGGTTCTATTACTGTATTGCATCTGTAACATTCTCCTACAGGAATAACTTTTTCTTCTGTTTTTACAAGATAACCTGCTGCTTCAAGATCTGCCACCCATGCCTTACGGCATTCGTACCTGTCCATTCCCGCATATTTTCCTGCAAGCTCATTCATAGTTGCGTCTTTGTTGATACAGCTTGGCCGTTTAAGCCCTGCTCTCAAGCCCACCTCAAAGTCATTGGGGTCATGTGCCGGTGTTATCTTAACTGCTCCCGTTCCCTTCTCAGGATCGGGATAAGTGTCTTCTATTACAGGAATTTCTTTTCCAACTAAAGGCAATATTACCTTTTTACCTACAAGTGCTCTGTATCTTTCATCGCTTGGATGAACAGCTATAGCCTCATCGGCAAACATTGTTTCCGGTCTTGATGTTGCAACAACTATACCCTCGCCGCCATCTGCCGCAGGATATCTGAAATACCAATATTTTCCGTTTTTATCTTCGTGTTCAACTTCTGCATCGGACAAGGATGTGCCGCATTTAGGACACCAGTTTATCAATCTGTTTCCTCTATATATAAGACCTTTTTCGTATAACTTTATGAAAAAGGTTTTTACTGCTTTGTTGCAGCCCTCATCCATTGTGAAGCGCTCTCTGCTCCAGTCGCAGGAATCTCCAAGCTTACGGCACTGTCTTGTTATTCTGCCGCCGTACTCTTCTTTCCATGCCCATGCTCTCTTCAGAAACTCTTCTCTTCCCAGATCTTCCTTTTCAAGCCCTTCCTCTTCTCTTATTTTATTTACGACTTTTACCTCAGTTGCTATGCTTGCGTGGTCTGATCCCGGAAGCCAGAGGGCACTGTATCCTTCCATTCTCTTCCATCTTGTAAGTACGTCCTGTAAAGTCTGATCAAGGGCATGCCCCATGTGCAGCTGACCTGTTATATTTGGAGGAGGCATAACTATAGTAAAAGGTTTTTTATCTCTGTCCACTTCTGCTTTAAAGCATCCGTTGTCTTCCCACATTTTATAGATGCGTTCCTCAAACTCTTTCGGGTTATAATTTTTAGCCAGATTCTTTTCCATCTTTATCTCCTTAATTTGATGTTTTAAGTACAGGCGGCGTGTGACCGATCATAAAACAAAAAACCGCCCTCTATAACTAAAGGACGGATTGTTCCGTGGTACCACCTTTATTCCTCTGCTTTCGCAGAAGGCACTCATTATACTAAAACTCTGAAGCAACCTTCAGCAAATGCTTTCCCGGAAACTCTCAGCCTGTGTCTTCCTTCTCTGTAAGGGGCTTAACTTTGCCTACTCCTCTTCGTCATCGTTTTTATTGAATTATTACTTTGATATTTTATAATATTTTGCGGCTTTCTGTCAATAGCATAAGATTACTTTTCTGCCTTGAGATTTCAGTCTTATTCAACGAAAGTCCTTGCATAAGCAGCTTCTGCCACATGATACATAAGAAGCGCTGTCGTAACACTTCCCACGCCCCCAGGAACCGGTGTTGCCGCTAATGCTTTACCACTTACAGATTCAAAATCAACATCACCGCACATATTACCTTCTTCGTCAAAATTTATACCTACATCTATAATAATCTGCTTTCCGCTTACATGAGTTTCATTGATTGTGCCGGCTTTTCCTGCTGCCGAGACTATTATATCTGCATCCTTGCAAAGACGTCTTAAATCCTCTACTCTTGTTTTGCTGTGGCATATTGATACTGTGGCATTTTTCTCCATCAGCATCATGGCTGCCGGTTTCCCCACCACAAGACTTCTTCCTATAACTACAGCATTTGCCCCCTTTAGAGGAGTTTTATAAAATTCTAATATCGCCATGGCAGCTTCTGCTGTACAAGGCGGAAACCCCATTCTGCTTCCGGTAAAAAGCCCGCTTACACTTCTGTCAGATATGCCGTCTATATCTTTTTCGGGTGCTATATGGTTTCTCACACGATCTTCATCTATATGACACGGCAAAGGCCTAAACATCAAAATCCCATGTATGTTTTCATCTTCATTCATAACCTTAAGTACATCTATAACCTCATCTTCGGTGGATTTTTCATCCATTATATATTTTTCCACATGGATTCCCAGCGTCTTAGCAGTCTTTACAGCACTGTTTTCGTAAGCGACATCGCTTTCGTTCGTTCCTACTCTCAATATGCCTAGTGTCGGTACGACATCTCTTTCCAGGAGCAATTCAGTCTTTTTCAGTATATTCTCTTTAATCCTGTCTGCAACAGGCTTACCCTTGAGCAATTCCATTTTCAGTTTCTCCTTTTACTTCGATATTCTCATCTGTAATTTTACTGTCTTTCATCATATCCCAAAAGTCTTAACTCTGCAATCTTTATTTACTATATTTTAAAGTGTTTTAAGACATATTTTAAAAAATTTTATATAATCATGATACAAAATCATTTTCTTTGAAACTCTTATCAGGAGGTACCAATATCAATTCACATGTGCACTCATGATATTCTTTCTCCACTTTCTTGTTTACATCCTTTAATGCCTTTGTCAAATCATCAACTGCCATTTTTTCTGCTTCTATCTGAAAATAAACGGCCACCCATAAATGACGCCCTGTCTTTGTTATATTATAAAATACAGGGACAAAATCATATTCTTTTAAAACAGAGTTACATAATTCTTTAATCTCATCTACAAAATCTTCTTCAGGTGAGAACATGAATATGTCTCTTATCGCTCCCCATAAGATTTTAGCACTTTCCGGCAGCATAAATATCATAACTGTTACAGCGATAATCTGGTCAAAATACGGTACGATAAAGGCAAAGGGTGTTTTTTTCAGATATATGGCTATCGCAAAAGCCAATGACATGCCTAAGCTGTATATAATATCCAGTTTCCAACTTAAAAGTTCTGCTTTAATTGTAGGTGAGGATATATTTTTGTTCAGCCTGTTCATAAATATAAAAATAATTATACTTAACGCACCAAGTGCCAATTGGAAAATTGACACTTGCGCATTGTTTACAGAATTTCCGCCTGATAATGCAGACTCTATTACTTCTGCCGAAACTCCGATAGTAACCGACAGCATCATAACACTTTTAATAATAACAAATATTGACTCTATTTGAAAATATCCATAAGGATGTTTTTCAGAAACAGGTTTATGAAACAGCGGCGTTACAAATAAAAGCAGCGCTATAAATACAAGCTCGGAAGTATCATAGACAGCATCAGTCAATGCCGACTGCGAATGGCTGTATATTGCAAAAATAAACTCTATAACAGCAAACATAAGCCCCGAAAAAAAAGACATGAGCAAAATTTGTTTTTCTCGTTTTTCATTTATCATAATCTAATCTTCTTTACCCTTACCAGTCAGTTCTTAATAATCTATCTCAAGCTATTGATTTCTTTCTGCAAATTTTCCAAAAATCTGCCTGCATGCGCCCCATCCATCTGCGTATGGTGGAACTGAAATGAAACTGTCAGATAATATTTGAATATTTTCTTTTTATATCTGCCCCATATGACAAACGGATTGTTGAAAATTCCGCTGTTCATACCTACTGCTCCGTCAATTTGTGTATCAAGTATCGCTGATGTTCCTATTACCATACTATCATTGGACAAATCTCTGTCTATGCAGCTTTGTACAACTTCATTTGTGTATTTCATATACTGTTCGTTGAATTTATTCAAATCCTTTTCATATAAAATATCACATGAGCTGACTTCTTTATTTTTATTCTTTACAATCGTATTAACAGCAATATTATCATACTGCATCAATTTGTCACCTACGGGAAGTATATAAAACTCTTTCACCTCTGCTGCGGCTTTTCCTATACAATAATCCATCAGCATATTGAACTTCATATTTTTTCTTTTGCCTGTCCTTATCAGATTAGTAATATCCATCGTCTTAAAAAAGGTCACCATAGGGTTTGGGGCTTTCATCCACAGATCATAAGCCGCCTTTCTTGTTGTATTTTGAGGCTGAATTTCCTTAACCATTATATCCTCCCTAAAAACTTGTTAACAAAAATATATACTCTGCCTGTCTCTATATATGTTTCTTGCTGCCTACCTTTTTTATTTCAAATGCAAACATCGTTACCGTAGTAGCTACGGCAATTATATCAGCAACAGGCTCTGCAAGGAATACTGCGAAAATTTTATCTTCCATAAGTGCCGGCAATATATATATAAGTGGTATAAGCACCAGAATTTTTCTGAAAATAGCTAAAAAAGCACTTTTCTTTGAATTGCCGAATGCTATGAATGTTTGCTGACACGATATCTGTAGACCCATTAAAGCAACTGAGGCCATATATATTCTAAGTGCCCAGCATGACATATCCGCCAACTCGGGATCATTTGTAAAAATACTTACGGGAAGTGACGGCACAAGTTCTACTATGGTCCATAATAACAATGCATATGTAAAACAACATATAGTCTGAAGCTTAAATGCCTTTTTGACTCTTTCCATATTTCCTGCGCCGTAATTGTAGCTGATTATAGGCTGTCCGCCTTGAGTAAATCCCTGCATAGGCAAAAGTGCAAACTGCATTATACTTGAAAGAATAGTCATCGCACCTACAGCCATATCTCCCCCGTATTTAAGCAGTGAGGAATTAAAGCATAAAATCAATATGCTTTCCGTAGAAGTCATGACAAAAGGCGCTGTTCCAAGAGCCACACACGGAAGCAATATATTTTTTTCTATCTTCATATTTTTTCTCTTCAATTTGAGATTTGTATCTTCACCCCTTAAAAATCTGTATGCCCAAACTCCGCTTACAGCCTGAGAAATGACGGTTGCAAGGGCAGCTCCTCTTACTCCCATATCAAACAAAAAAATAAAAACAGGGTCAAGAATTATATTGGTTACTGCACCTATAATAACAGTAATCATACCTATCTTTGAAAACCCCTGAGTGGATATAAAAGCATTAAGTCCTAATGTCAGCTGTACAAATACAGTTCCGAAAGCATATATGGTTATATAACTTTTTGCATATCCTATGGTGTTTTCACTTGCGCCAAAAATGTAAAGAAGCGGCTCCTTAAATATCAGAACAACGGCAGTCAAAACAACAGCTACTGCAATCAAAGCCGAAAAACAGTTTCCCAAAATCTTTTCAGCCGTAACGTTGTCACCTTTTCCCATAAATATTCCTGCTCTGGGGGCACCACCCATTGCTATAAGGCTTGCAAACGCAGATACTATCATGATTATCGGGAAGCATACTCCTACTCCCGTAAGAGCTGCTGCCCCTTCAAAAGGAATATGACCTATGTACATCCTGTCAACCATATTATAAAGGGCATTTACAAGCTGCGATGTTATCGCCGGTACTGCTAATACAAATAAAAGATGTCCTACCTTATCTTTACCTAAATCAACTTCTTTTCCAATGGTTTTTCTCATATTCTTTCCTCCGATGCTTTAAAGTTGCTTATTATTTTTTCCATAGTTTCACACATTTGTTCAATTTCTTCATTTGAAATATCAGAGAAAATAATTTCGTTTATCTCTCTTATTCCGGCATTGATCTTTTCTATGACAGGTACAGCCTTCTCAGTAACTGCTATATGCCTGCTTCTCTTATCTTTCTCAGATTCCCATGTTCTGACCAGATCCTTATCAGCAAGGGATGAAATGCTTCTGCTTATCAGACCCTTTGATACTCTCATCAAAAGGTTGAGCTGTCCGCAGGTTTCTATGCTTTTATTATTGGAAAGCATGATTAGAATATTGATTTCGCTTGGAGAAAAAACCTGTCCGTTGTATTCTATTTTAAGCTTTGCCGAATATACTTTTCTTATTTCGGAAAAGTACTCAAACATTGTTTCTACATTTTTTATCATTTTGCCTCCAGATATCTTAGCTGACGCAAGAATTAGTTTACTTGTAAACTAATTCTAAATCCACCGCAGCTTATTGTCAAGGGGGCTGTAATAACCTTTTAAAAAACAAACACAGCGCCTTATAAAGCCGCCGTGTAAGAATAACCTATTATATTTTCATATTTTTTCATATTCACTTACGATAATTTCTTTTCAGATCCTTTATTTTTCTTAGCCTTTCCTTAAATTTAATTTCAGCTCCCTGCTCTGTCGGTATATAATACTCTCTCCCCAAAAGAGAATCAGGAAGACACTGCATGTCTGTAATTTTATCTTCAGTATCGTGAGCGTATTGATAACCCTTTCCGTAATCAAGTTCCCTCATCAGCTTTGTGACACCATTTCTTATCACCTTCGGTACAGGCTCTGCAAGCTGAGTAAGGGCATCTTTTTTAGCTTTCTCATATGCCATGTATATAGCATTTGATTTGGGAGTTACAGACATATATACGACCGCCTCAGTTAAATGTACAGAGCATTCCGGCATCCCTATAAAATGACATGCCTGATATGCCGTAACTGCAATCTCCATTGCTTTAGGGTCTGCAAGCCCTATATCCTCTGCGGCAAATCTTGTCACTCTTCTCGCTATGTAAAGAGGGTCTTCTCCTGCCTCAAGCATTCTTGCAAGCCAATACACTGCCGCATCCGGATCAGAGTTTCTCATGGATTTATGAAGTGCAGAAATAAGATTATAATGTTCTTCTCCGTTTTTATCATAAAGGAGCGATTTCTTTGAAGTACATTGTTCAACCGTTTCTTTGGTAACGGTAATTTGATTATTGTAAACTTCGCCGTTAAGTACAACCATTTCAAGAGTTGACAGCGCAGTCCTTGCATCACCATTGGCAAATCCTGCAATGACAGTCAGAAGTTCATCATCTATATTTACATTCTGTGAGCCAAACCCCCTAATATCTGATATTGCCCGCTTAAGAAGCGTAACAATGTCAATTTCCGTAAGAGGTTTAAGAACAAATACTCTGCACCTTGACAAAAGTGCCCCGTTGATTTCAAAAGACGGATTTTCCGTTGTAGCTCCTATAAGTATTATGCTGCCTTTCTCTACAAACGGCAGAAAAGCATCCTGCTGAGCCTTGTTGAATCTATGTATCTCATCTACAAACAGTATCGTCTTTTCTCCGTACCTTCTGTTGGTCTCAGCTTGCTGCATTATACTTCTTATTTCTTTTATTCCGCCGGTAACTGCCGAAAAATCAATGAATTCGGCTTTTGTCTTTTTTGCGATTATCCGTGCAAGTGTGGTTTTTCCAACACCGGGAGGACCCCAGAAAATCATAGATGATATATTGTCGCTCTCTATGATTTTCCTAAGTACCTTATCTTTTCCAAGGAGATGAGCTTGGCCGACATACTCGTCAAGAGTCTCAGGTCTAAGCCTTGCCGCCAACGGCTGGCTTATATGACTTTCAAACATACTTACCTGCTCCACTTATTCTCTCCTTTCTCTTTCTAAAGAAAACTTAACAATCACAGATACTTACTCGCTTTTATAGCATATTATTTTTTTACTGCCTTATAAATTGTATCTATTATTGCATAACCTATACCTGCAATAGGCCAGATTATCCAGCTTAGTCCCCAATTCATGGTGATAAAGCTGTAACCCAGATAAATTCCCGTAACAGCAAGCCAGTAAACAGTAGCAAGTGCTTGCAGGCGCTCATCCTTATCTGCTCTTGTAAAGTCTCCTTGTTCCAGAAGTGTCTCTAAGCTGTCCCACTTCATTCCCACACGAACAAATATGTTTACGGCAACAGAAACTATAACAAGCAGAGCAGCCACTGCTGCCACAAAATGATATCCGTCATCTTCTCCTGAAATGAACCCCACTATAAATATAGGCAAAACTGCCAAAATGCATATAGCTACTCCTATTGCAATTCTTTGCCCCATTATAGGTCTGTATGATTCTTTTAAAGCAGTTATCTTTTCTTCTAAACCTGCTTCAAGTTCTATAGGCTCTTTTTCCAAATATTCAAACTTAGAAGATTTAATACCTGCAATAATACATTTTGTAACACCTATTGCAACTATCATAAGCAGTATTGCTACCCCGAGCATTGCCGCCTTATCCTCATTCATCCGGATGAGCCCATATTCGCCTGCTCCGGCAAGAAGTATAAGACAAACAGGAGAAAGAACAAATAAAGAAATTCCAAAAGATAGTTTCGGTGTAATCTCTTCCCTCATATTCAAAAACTCTTCTGCTTCTCCAAAGGAAACTCTGTGGATTTTCCTTTCCTGCTTTTGAGGCACTTCTGTATCATAGGAAATATTATTGTCCTTTGCTTCATACCTCTCGTTCTTCAAAAGATAATCAGTTGTCACACCGAAAACTTCTGCAAGCTTAAGAATCTTGTCTAAATCCGGTGTGGATTGGGCACTTTCCCATTTTGATACCGACTGGCGAGTAACATTCAGCCTCTCCGCCAACTCTTCCTGCGACCAACCGTTCTTTTTTCTCAATTCTATAATCTTATCAGCTAAAATCATATTTTACCTCCGTGGCTCTTTTTTTTTAATACTAACGCTTTTAGCTGATTCACTCCACCAACTCTGCTTGGAAATTTGTCAACCTACAGTTGCATCGTTGAAATTTCAATAATTTTAAGCACTTAAAACAGTCCGCTGATCACACCGTTTTCATCTACATCTATCTTTTCCGCCGCAGGAACTTTAGGGAGTCCCGGCATAGTCATAATATCGCCTGTAAGGGCAACTATAAAACCTGCGCCGGCAGAAACCTTTAAATTTCTAACTGTAACAGTGAAGTCTTTAGGCGCCCCCAATTTTGACGGATCGTCTGAAAAGCTGTATTGAGTTTTTGCCATGCAAATCGGCAGATTTCCAAATCCCAGTTCTTCTATCTGCTTCATTTGTTTTTTTGCATTGTCTGTAAGGGCAACTCCGTCTGCATGATATATTTTTTTGCATATTGCATTTAATTTTTCTTCAATGGAAATCTCAAGGCTGTAGGACTGTTTGAAATTATTAGGCATTTCACAGATTCTTACAACTTCCTCCGCAAGAGCCTTTCCGCCTTCTCCACCTTTTGCCCAAACTTCCGATAAAACAGCATTTACCCCAAGTTCACGACATTTTGAAGCAACAAGGTCAAGTTCTTCCTGAGTATCCGTAGGGAAGGCATTTATCGCTACTACACACGGCAGCCCAAACACTTCTTTTATATTTGATACATGCTGTAACAAATTAGGAAGTCCTGCTTCAAGAGCCTCAAGGTTCTTCTCGTTTAAATCGTTCTTTGCAACACCGCCATGATATTTAAGAGCTCTGACAGTAGCTACAATTACAGCTGCATCAGGTTTAAGTCCTGCCATTCTGCATTTTATATCAAAGAACTTTTCAGCACCAAGGTCTGCGGCAAATCCTGCCTCTGTAACTGTGTAATCCGCCAGTTTAAGAGACATTCTTGTTGCTGTAACGGAATTGCATCCGTGAGCTATGTTAGCAAAGGGTCCCCCATGAATAAATGCAGGCGTTCCCTCGAGAGTCTGTACAAGATTAGGTTTTAAAGCATCTTTAAGAAGCGCTGCCATTGCGCCCTCTGCCTTAAGATCATGTGCTGTCACCGGTTTGCCTTCATATGTATATGCCACTATTATACGAGCAAGCCTGTTTTTAAGATCAGGTATATCAGAAGCAAGACAAAGCACTGCCATTACCTCAGAGGCCACGGTTATATCAAAGCCGTCTTCACGAGGCACGCCTTGCATTCTGCCGCCAAGACCGTCTACTATATGTCTAAGCTGTCTGTCGTTCATATCTACAGCTCTTTTCCATGTAATCTGCTTAGGGTCTATACCTAATTTATTGCCTTGCTGAATATGATTGTCAAGCATCGCCGCAAGCAAGTTGTTTGCTGCCCCTATAGCATGAAAATCTCCTGTAAAATGTAAGTTTATATCCTCCATCGGAACAACCTGTGCATATCCTCCTCCTGCGGCTCCTCCTTTGATACCGAACACAGGACCCAGTGATGGCTCTCTCAATGCGGCTATTGCATTTTTACCTATCTTCCTAAGTCCGTCGGCAAGGCCTACCGATGTTGTGGTTTTTCCTTCCCCTGCGGGCGTTGGAGTTATTGCAGTTACAAGAATCAGCTTGCCGTCAGGCTTTTGGCCGTTTTCTTTTAAAATAGAATAATCAACCTTTGCCTTGTAATTTCCGTACTGTTCCAGATACTTGTCATCTACACCTGCGATTTCAGCTATTTCAGTTATTTTCTTTTTCTTACATTCCTGTGCAATCTCAATATCGCTTTTGAATCCCATTTTTTTCTCCTTTATAAATTCTTCAAAAAAGTTTTACGGTGAATCGGTGTGATACCATGATTATTTATGCCTTCATAATGGGCTTTTGTTCCGTAGCCTTTATTGCTATCAAAGCCATAATAAGGATATTTTTCATGATACTCCGTCATGATTCTGTCTCTTGTAACTTTTGCTATTATTGAAGCTGCCGCAATCGAAAGGCTCTTTGCATCCCCCTTTATAACAGGTTCCTGACGGATATCAATGTCTCTCAGAGATACAGCATCCAAAAGAAGAAGCTTGATTCCCTCTTTACCGGTATTTTCCTTTAAAACTCTGTTTGTCTCAAATGCTGCAGTTTTCATGGCTCTCATAGTTGCCTGCAAAATATTTATTTCATCTATTACATTATTATCCTCTATTCCAATGCCGTACGCAAGTGCTTTTGATGTAATTTTTTCAAATAATTCTTCTCGTTTTTTGGGTGAAAGTTTCTTGGAATCATCTATTCCGACTATATCAAATTTTTCTCCCAAAACAACGCATGCTGCTACAACAGGTCCTGCCAGAGGTCCCCTCCCTGCTTCATCTATTCCTCCGATGTTATTTAGACTTACTTTGTATGACCGGTCAAATGCTGTCATACTGTCAAACTTTTCCCTAAGCTTAAGCTGTCTTTCTTCTTTATTCATCAGCTGTCTCCAATGTTATATTACCTATTATTCCTGCTCTGAACTCATCAAGAATAGTCCGGGCACATCTTTCATAATCTATTCGTTTACCTGAAAGTATGAAGCCTCGCCTCATTGCAATTCTTTCCATCGTCTCAAGGGCAGTTTCTCCTGTTTTTTCTATCTTGTATCTTGAAATCAAAAGCTCCGGGTACTTTTTCTCAAGCACCTTTACAAGTTCAAGCGCCAAGTCGCTTACATCTAAAATTTCATCTTTGATAGATCCGCAAAAGGCCAGATTAAGTCCTACATCCGGATCTTCAAACTTCGGCCACAATATGCCGGGAGTATCTAAAAGCTGCATACCGCTTACGAGAGAAAGCCATTGCTTTCCCTTTGTTACACCCGGCCTGTCTCCGGTCTTTGCGCTCTTCTTGCCTGTAAGTCTGTTGATCAGCGATGATTTTCCTACATTAGGTACTCCGACTATCATCATCCTAAGAGATTTCTTTCTGATCTGACCTTGGTTTTTTTTATTCTGTAAAGATGTCAGTAATTTTAAAAGTTGCTGAGCCCCATGGCCTTTCATACAGTTCATAGGCAGCACAATATTATCTTCACTTTTAAATTTTTCTATCCATGCTTCGTTAGCCGAGGGATCCGAAAGGTCACTCTTGTTGAGAATAATTATTCTTTCTTTATCCCCAACCAGCTGGTCGATTATAGGATTCCTGCTTGATACAGGAATACGAGCATCTACCACCTCAATAACCAGATCCACCAATTTAAGATTTTCTTCTATCAGTTCCCGGGTTTTTTTCATATGTCCGGGATACCAGTTGATATTGTCCATAGTATACCTCTCCGATTAGAAAAAAGGGGAACCCTTACGGATTCCCCATAAAAACTATTCCTTAGTTTTAATCTTTGCAGCCTTACCTGTTCTTTCACGCATGTAGTTAAGCTTAGCTCTTCTTACTGCGCCTCTTCTTACTACTTCAATCTTTTCGATCCTAGGTGAATGCAGCGGGAAAGTCTTTTCTACGCCGACACCTGAAGCAATTTTTCTAACGGTAAAAGTTTCGCTTATACCGCCGTTCTGTTTCTTAAGTACGAAACCCTCGAAAACCTGAATTCTTTCTCTGTTGCCTTCTTTGATTTTGATGTGAACCTTTACAGTGTCTCCAACACCAAAAGCAGGGATATCATTTTTCTCATATTCCTGAGTTATTGATTTAATTAAATCCATTTCTTTTCCTCCTTCCCTCCAAGACATTCGTGGCACAAACTACTCCAGAGGAATGCCCGTAATAACTTGTATATTTTAGCATATAAACCGCTTTATTGCAATAGTTTTAACTATATTTATTTCAATTTTTTGCCTATGCCCTTGGATGTGCTCTGTCATAAACATCCTTTATTCTATTTTTTGTAAATGCAAGATAAACCTGCGTAGCTGAAATGTCTTCATGTCCCATAAGTTCCTGAAGAGACTTGATGTCTGCTCCGTTTTGCAGCATATGAATAGCAAAGGAATTTCTCAGAACCTGAGGTGTCAGACTTGTTCTGAGCTGACACTTTACTCCATACTCTTTGAGTATCTTCCAAAGCCCCTGCCTTGTTAAAGCCTTTCCCTGAAAGTTTACAAACAGGCTGCGCTCATTCTCATTATTCCTTACCATTCTCGGTCTGGCATTCTTAATATATTTTTCAAGAGCATTCCTTGCCATTCTGCCTACCGGAATTATCCTTGCTCTTATATTTTCTCCGTCACATGTCACAAATCCCATTCTAAGGTTAAGATCCGCCATTTCCATGGAAATGAGTTCTCCTGCACGAATACCCGTCGCATACAGAAGCTCAAGTATAGCCTTATCTCTCATTCCCTTTTCACTGTCATCGGGGATTTCCATAAGCCTTGTCACCTCGTCAGGTTCCAAATAATCTATCTCTTTCTTGGCTATCTTAGGTGTCTTAATATTGTCGGCAGGATTTTCAATAAGTCCTTCTTTTTTTTGAAGAAATCCGTAATAAGTCCTGATGGATGCCATCTTTCTGTTCAAAGTCGCTTTTGTTTTTCCCTGGCTTTTAAGTTCCATAAGATATGCCACTATATCAGAATTAACCGCATCACAAACTTGTTCTATTCCTCTCTCGCCGAGAAAAATCTTGAACTGCTTTATATCTCTTTCATATGCACGGCAAGTATTTGCCGAAGCTTTTTTTTCTTCGATTAAATATTTTTCAAATTTTTCATTGTTCATAGCAGCACCTCTACCATAAAGTATATTACCTATCCGCAATTATTTCAATCGAAAAATAGATAAAATTGCAATATTATGTCAACTATTTAAAGTAACATTTCAATGTGTGTCCACATAAATTGTCTTAAGGAGTTTGGTATGTCGATAAATAAAAAGTTGGTTTTATTATTTATGTTTTTGACAGCTGTCGGTATATGTACCGGTGGATTTTTTGAGGTTTTCATGAATGGTGAAGGTAAGCAGCAGCTTATTGAAATTATGTCATCCTTTTTTTCAGCAGAAAATTCACAGGGGACTTTTGCTGCTTTTTTAAACAGCTTCAAAACATGGCTTATACTGCTTTGCCTGCTGTTTTTTTCTCCTGTTTTTCCTCCTCTTGCCTTATTATGCCCGGTAATACCTCTGATCAAAGGTCTTACTATGGGTTTTTCCGCAACAATGCTTATCGAGGCCTTCTCTGTAAAAGGCACCTGGTATATAGCAACAACAATGCTTCCGCAGAATATCATTCAAATACCGGTAATGTGTTTTCTTGCAGCCTTGTCTTTTGAAGGCGCTTATATCACAAGTAAAGCTTTTTTCAGCAGAAAAAGACGCTCTTTAAACAAAAAAGCCCTGCAAAATTATGCAAGGCAATATCTTATAATTTACTGCGCCGGAATCATACTTATAATTGCTTCTTGTATTCTTGAAGCTTTTCTGAGTTAAGCATATCATGAACCATCAATATTGCAATCATGCTTTTGGCATCATGAATTTCTCCTCTCGTAACCATATCATGGAGTGTATTTATTTCAACTTCCTCCAAATCTATAGCTTCATTTTCATCAAAGGCAGTCTCTCCGGCTGTAAGTCCCTGAGCCACAAACAGATAAAGCTGTTCCTCCGAATATCCCACAGTAGGGAAAAAGGATGTTATAAATCTGATATTGTCGGCAGTATATCCTGTTTCCTCTTTCAGCTCCCTCTCAGCAGTTGCAAGTGGTTCTTCTCCGGGGTCTATCTTTCCGGCGGGAACCTCAAATACAACTCTGCCTGCCGGCTTTCTGTACTGTCTTACCATTACCATCTTTCTGTCATCTGTAACGGCTGCTATAACCGCACCTCCGTTATGTTCTATTACTTCCCTGAAAGATACGCCGTTTTTAACAGTAACCTTATCTTTCCTCAAATTTAACACACTGCCCTTATAAATCGTTTCAGTTTCTATTGTCTTTTCTTCAAATGTCATGATATTCTCCTGTAATATGTCTTTCTATTAAAAAATTATATACATAACTCTTTCATCAGTCAATCATACTAAAGCTGTTATACATAAAAAGTCTGCCGGAAGTAATCTTCTTACCGGCAGATGATAAAAAAGGACATATGCAAATTGTTATCTCGGTTCTACAAGAAGCTTGATTGCTGTTCTCTCTTCTCCCTCTATCTGTATATCAGTAAACGCAGGTATACACACAAGGTCTATTCCTCCCGGAGCTACAAACCCCCTTGCTATTGCTGTAGCCTTTATAGCCTGATTAAGGGCTCCGGCGCCTATGGCCTGAATCTCTGCTCCGCCCTTCTCTCTTAATACGCCTGCTAATGCTCCTGCTACCGAATTAGGATTAGACTTAGCTGATACTTTTAAAATTTCCATTATTATTCCTCCTATTATAGTTACTCATTTTAGTGTTTCATTAAGGCCGAAGCCTGTTTATCGTTCCCGGGTGATCCGATAAGTCAATTATAACCAATTTTATCCATAAATTTTCAAAAACTATTCGACAAATTCACCTATTTAACAACTTTTTTCACTTTTTTTACACTTTTTACTTGCAATTCATCTAATCTTCTTGTACAATAATATTGTGGTTATCCCCCCTGATAACCTCATAATCTCAAATCCAAAATACCCCTTTTGAACAAAGTAGCCTGCTCCCCTGCAGGCTACTTTGTTATAATAAATCATTAATACCAATATGAAGACGATTACTAAAAAATACAAAACAAAATATTTTTCTTCCGTAATAACCGATAGATATCTTGCCGGTATTCGTATGGGTGTCTTCGACATAGAGACCCTCGGTCTCAGCCCTCAGTTTGCACCTGTAATACTTGCAGGCTTTATGACGATCGATACCGACGGAACATGCTGCTTCACTCAGTATTTTGCCGAGACCCCAGGTGACGAAAAACATATACTTGAAAATCTGTCAAGAGACTTTGAAACTGTTGACTGCCTGCTAACTTATAACGGCAAGCATTTCGATATCCCTTTTATTCAGAAACGTGCCGCAAAACAAGAGCTTCAGTCTCCCGACTGCAACATATACAATTTGGATTTATATCTTGCCATAAACGGCTATAGTGAGATTCGCCACATATTAAAACATCTAAGACAGAAGGATATAGAAATATATATGGGACTTTCCGACGGAAGAAGAGATGAAATATCAGGTGCAGAAAGCGTTGAGCTTTATAAAGCTTATCTGTCATGTACCGACAAATCTGAAAAGGCCGATATTGAACAGCGCATATTGCTGCACAACCACGACGATATTCTATTGCTTTACCGTATTCTTCCTGTACTAAAGCAGCTTGATATCCATCGTGCATTTAATGCACTTGGTTTTGCTGTAAAAGGTGAAAACGGCTGGCCTACATTTAATGTTGTATCAATCAAAATGAATATTTCAGGCATGTCCGTATCAGGAAATTACAGAGGGGAAACTTTTTCTTATGTCTCCTATGATACCTTTTCAGACAATTTTTCATGTGAATTCAGGGATGATAAAACCTTTGAATTCAAAATTCGTACAGACCGTCATAAAGGTAATACTTTTGTAAATTTAAAAAAATATTTTTCGGAATACGAGGACTTGAAACTCTATCCTCATTACAGCAAAGATTTCCTGCTTATCGGCGGAAGCCAAAGTACAAACTATCTGGAAACAAATATGTTTATTAAAAAGTTTCTTAATAAGTTTATGAATACACATGTCTGTCCCCGAACTATTCTTTAAACAAATTTCAAAATTTTGTATTGCCTTTTCCTGTGTTTATGTTATAATTATTATGTTGTGGCTCTATGGTCAAGCGGTTAAGACTCCGCCCTCTCACGGCGGCAACTCGGGTTCGAATCCCGATAGAGTCACCAATTATATCAAAAAATTACAGACATCGGTTTAAATAACCGATGTCTGTTTTTTATCTGCCTTATTTTCAAAATTTGTTATATTACTGTATGTAAGATTTTTATTTCTTATGTCCCAATATTTTTGCCAGATCATCATCATACTGACTATATGACTCACCTCTGTTTCTAAGTTCTAAAGCAGCTGTCAGAGAAGCAAAGGTTCTTTTGTTTATAGGAAAAACTTTAAGCGCCAATGCCCCTGCAATAAGACAAATACAAGGTATAAGTATATAAGATATATTTAAAAAGCCGATTACGCTGTCCGGCTGAGTTTCTAATGCTGCATCAAATCCCGCAAGCTCAAATACAACACCGAAAAGCCATACCATTATTGCTGTAATAAGTGTTCCCAAAACAGAGACTACCGACATTATGTCACCTTCTCTTCTTTTCATATTGACATATTCATCAACCTCAACAACATCATAAAAAATAGAGTTGCTGACCTGCCAAAATCCTGTTTGAACCACCGCAAAAATTCCTATGTAAAAAGCACATCCCAATACTGAATCAGCTGCGGCAAAATAAATTATTATACCCGCTATACCGCAAATTCCCATCATTATCATCTGCTGCTGAGACTTACCTTTTGCGATTGCCATTTTTTCAACCACAGGTGTTGCTAATACAAAAATAATTATAGTAAAAACATATACATACGACGAATATCTGTTATCTAATCCAAGATTATACTGTAAAAAATATATTGTTCCAACGCTGAACAGTGAAAATGCACATGTGAAAGCTGCTTTGTACACTACAAGAATCTTCATTGCCTTAAGTTTTAAAAGCTCTCTGTAATTTACAAATATATCTTTTATTATATTTTTCTTTTTTTCTATTCCTGAAATCACCAGAACATTTTTGCCTGTTGCCGTCACTGATATAATCCAGCTTACAGAACAAGCTATGCCTAATATTATACCCATAACTGCCCATGCGGTTTTCTCGTTGGATTTAAACAAATCTAAAATAAAAAGCGGCATTATATATCCTATACCATTACCTATTATGGAAAATACTCTTGATAAACTTCTTAATCTGGTTCTTTCATCATAACCGGTTGCAATCTCTGCCCCTAAAGCATTATATGGAATCTCGTAAGTAGAAAAAAAGATTCTGAAAAATATGGCAAATATCAGATAATATGCCATCTTAAAAGTTACAGATCCGTCAACACTCTGAAGCATTATTATCATTACCGGTAAAATAGCAATTGAAGAAGCTAACATAAAAGGCCTGCGTCTTCCCATCTTTGAGCTACACCTGTCTGAAAGATTTCCTACTGTCATTCCTGCTATAACTTCTACCAAAAGAGCTACTGAAGAAACTGTTCCGGCTACTGCTGCCCCGATTCCAACACAGTTTGTAAGAAAAAGTACAAAGTACGAAGACATAAAATAATAAGCCGCTCCCTGACCAAGAGCGCCTAATCCATATCCTAAAATCATTTAATTAACACCATCCTAACTTTTGCTGTCTTAAATCAAACCGTAATATCTGCTGTTTCAAGTCTGATTATTTTCCTGAGATTGTCTAAGGAAAGCTCAATCTGATATCCTATTTTACCTGCACTTACACATATCGTGTCTACAGTCTCCGCCGAGATATCTACAACGGTTCTAAAATATTTTTTCATTCCCACGGGGCTGCATCCCCCATGAATATATCCGGTTAACGGCAGCAGCTCTTTTGATTTGACCATCTCTATGGACTTTTCCCCAACTGCTTTGGCTGCCTTCTTTAAATCCAGTTCCCCTTTAACAGGAATTACAAAAACATAATACTCCTTGCTTTTACCGACAGTAACCAAAGTCTTGAACACCTTTTCAGGATCTTCTCCCAATGCTTCGGCAACCTCAACTCCCGAAACTGCATCGGTATCTCCGTAAAAGTGACTTTGATAGTCTATCTTTTTCTGCTCAATAATCCTTATTACATTTGTCTTCGTGTTCATTTCACCCTCTCTCATTTTAAAAACTTCCTCTAATACGGAAGTTTATCTCTGTATTCTAATTTAACATGCTTTTGTTCGCACTTCAATACTTTTAAGCAAAATAAAACTTCCGTTCTTACACTGAACGGAAGTTTTTATCTCATATCTTATTGTGCCTGCTCTTTCAGCTTTTCCGGTTCTTCTTTATCTTTGCCCCTTGAAGCCGCAATTACAACTCCCGACATGGCTATTAGTGCTATAATATTTGGTAATACCATTATCTGATTAAACATGTCTGCAAGTTCCCATACCAAGTCGTTTGATAAACATGATCCAAGGAATATAAATCCTATGGCTATAACTGAGTAGATCTTTGTTCCCTTTTTTCCAAAAAGATAGTTGACATTTACCTTTCCGAAAAAGTTCCAGCTTAAAATAGTTGAAAATGCAAAGAACATAAGACAGATTGCAACGAATATACTTCCTATGCTGTCACCAAACGCAACAGAAAATGCAAGCTGACCCATATTTGTCTTATCTACACCGTCAGCAGCTCCGCTTGCCAACACTCCATCACCTGCATAAAGTGTTGATATTACTACTAAAGCAGTCATCGTAACAACAACAAATGTATCTATAAATACTCCTACCATAGCTACAATTCCCTGCTCATGCGGTTTTTTGACATTTGCCATTGCATGAGCATGAGGTGTAGAACCCATACCGGCTTCATTGGAGAACAAACCTCTTTTAGCGCCCTGGCTGATAGCCGTCTTAATTGCATAACCTAAAGAACCGCCTATTATTGCATTAGGCATGAATGCATATTTGAATATCATTCCGAATGTCTCAGGTATATATGATGCTCTCATAAATAATACTGTAATTCCGCCTATTATATAAAGAAGAGCCATTACAGGAACAATTTTTTCAGCTACAGATGCTATTCTGTTTATTCCGCCTATAAATATAAATGCTGCAACTCCTGCAACTACAAGTCCGATTACCCATGAAGGAATTCCGAAAGCGGTACTGCAAGTTGCTCCTATAGAGTTGGACTGTACCATGCATCCCATAAAGCCTAATGCTAAAATTATGGCAACTGCAAAAAATCCCGCAAGAAAGTCTCCGAATTTGTTTGGAAATGCCGCTTTGATATAATATACAGGTCCTCCGTGAATAGTTCCGTCTTCCTGAATCACTCTGGTTTTCTGAGCTAAAACAGCTTCTGCATATATGGTTGCCATTCCAAAAAAGGCGATAATCCACATCCAGAATATTGCTCCCGGTCCTCCTGTCAGAATTGCTCCGCAAGCGCCAATGATGTTACCTGTGCCTACCTGCGCCGCAACAGCAGTAGAAAGTGCCTGAAATGAACTTATTCCCTGTTCCTGCTTTCCGCCCTTCATAGTAAATTTTCCGAAAACATTTTTGAATCCTTCTCCAAGGCATCGAACCTGCACAAAACCTGTACGCACAGTAAAAAACAATCCTGCACCTATAAGAAGGAATACCAAGATGTAGTCAGAAAGATAAAAATTGATTTTTTGTACAATGCTTAAAAGCGTCTCCATATTTTATATTTCCCTCCTAAAACAGCTTGTCTAATCCCTATCCGAGACCTGACAGCAATAAAAAAAGCTGCTGAATATATCAGCGGCTCCAGAAAATAACGACCGGTGAGACACAATCAATCATTATATGCTTTTATTGCAGCAAGCAATTATCAGTTCATAAGAAAGAATATGTCCCTCTGTCCTTTTACCTGAGAGATTCAGCGGGATTTCCCGCCTTGCACCTTCGGTACTCATCTGAGCTTCTCCAGAGCCACATCCATCCCTAGTCCTCATCCCGTGCCGGGACACCTGAGAGTTTCACTCCTTCGGCAGGCTTGCGCCGTTTCTCTAGGGACTTCGTTTGCCTTTATGTAATTGACACTTGTTACCTTATCACGGACAATACCCATTGTCAATGGAGTTTTTGTACAGGAGCCGTCCGCTGTCTGTGGACGGCTCCTGTGCCTTCTCAATAAAACTCCCGGATATAATCCAGCACATCCTGTCGGGTGCCCTGGAAGGGGCCCGGCGTCTCCATCTTCAGGGAGACCAGGGCCGTGCAGTACCGCAGGGCCTCCTCCACCCCGGCCCGCTGGCGCTCCGTGATATAGCCGGCAAAGGTGGTGTCGCCCCGCCCGGTCCGGCCGGAGAGGTTCCGTGCCTTGATGGGACAGGTGTAGGTGGTCACCCCGTCGTAGGCCAGCACCTCGGTGTTGTGGGTGATGAGGACCTCCTTGGCGCCCCAGCTGTGCAGGAGCTTGGCGGCCTCCGCCCGATCGGTGAGGCCCGTCAGGATCTCCGCCTCCGCCGCGTCGGTCTTGAGGTAGTCGATCACCGGCAGGTACTGCTTCTTTTCCGCCCAGTCGTGGAAGGCCATGGTCCTGTCCGCCTCCACATGGCGCAGCAGGCACTGGACATCCACCGCCACCTTGCCGTGCCTGGCTGCCTCGGCAAAGAGGGCACCGTCGAAGTCGCCGTACACCAGGCCGGCGAAGTGATAGATCTTGGTCTCGATATCCGGCAGCTCATCGAACCGGAAGGGATCGCACACCCCCATGGAGGTGCAGGCCCGCTTTTCTTTGTCGGCGGTGAAATACTGGTTGCGGATGGAGCAGGTGGCCTGAGACGGCTTCCAGTACACATCCGCACCGGACCCGGCGAACCGCTCCTCCACATCCGCATCCGCGGGATTCAGCTTGGTAAACACGGCGGTGCGGTTGCCGCTTTTGGCAGCCGCAAAGCCGGAGGCCACCACGGCGCCGCCCACCTCCTTGCGTTCGTTGCCCTGATAGTCGATGTTGTGATCCAGGGACACCGGGCCGATCACCAGTACGTCATACGTTTTTTTCATAGTCTCTCTCCTATTCTTCCGGCTTGCGCCGCTGTTACAACTCCTCTACCGACACCACGCCCTCCGTGGCGTTCATCTTGGGGATCAGCTGCTCCACCCGGCACCGCTTGTTCAGCCGCAGGGTAAAGAGGGCGCAGGCATTGTGCGTCTCCGTCTCCGTAGAGCGGGTAATCTCCATGTTCAGCACCTTCAGGTTCAAATCCCGGAACAGCCGCAGCACATTGTCCAGGCAGGTCTTGTTACTGTACTCCATATAGAGGTTCACCTCCGGGGCGTTGTCCAGCATCCGGTACTCCAGCTTGGACAGGAACATCTCCGCCGCCAGAATCAGCGCCGTGGCGAAGATGCCGCCCTCGTAGAACCCGCCGCCCAGGCACAGGCCCACAATGGCCGCCGCCCAGAGGCCCGCCGCCGTAGTGAGCCCCTTCACCCGGCGGCGCCGGGTGACGATGATGGCGCCTGCGCCGATGAAGCCAATGCCCGCCACCACCTGGGCTCCCAGCCGGGCCATGTCCGTGTAGTAATGGAGGTTCAAATAAAGGAACTGGCTGGTGAGGGTCGTCATGGCCGCCCCCAGGCAGATCAGGATATGGGTGCGGAACCCCGCCGGCCGGCGCTTGTACTCCCGCTCCAGCCCGATGAGACCGCCGCACACCACCGCCAGCAGCATCCGCAGCGTGGTGGACAGCACGGTCACATCCCGCACACCGTCAAAAATCGGCAGCAATCTCCGCACCTCCCTCAGATTTCATCAATGGTGTAGACGCTCTCCAACTCGGAGATCGCCGCCAGGACCCGGACGTGGTAGTGCCTGCCGGGCAGCCGAATGGAGAACACCGCGCTGGGATTCTTGGACCGCTCCTCCCGGCCCCGGTCCAGATCCACTTCGTAAATCTGTCCGCCCTGAGACTTGATGCGGGCAATGA
>UQNJ01000007.1 GCA_900542295.1 uncultured Eubacteriales bacterium
CTCTCTCTACTCTTCCTGTTGCTACTGTTCCTCTTCCTGTGATGGAGAATACGTCCTCTACCGGCATCAGGAACGGCTTGTCGTTGTCTCTTTCAGGTTCCGGAATGTAGCTGTCTACTGCTTCGAAAAGCTCTACTATCTTATCTCCCCATGGGCCTGCAGGATCTTCCAGTGCTCCAAGAGCGGATCCTCTGATGATCGGTGTGTCATCTCCCGGGAATTCATATTCGTCAAGAAGTTCTCTTACTTCCATCTCTACCAAATCAAGCAGCTCTTCGTCATCTACCATATCACATTTGTTCAGGAATACGATGATGTACGGTACTCCTACCTGTCTTGACAGCAGTATGTGCTCTCTTGTCTGCGGCATCGGTCCGTCTGTTGCTGCTACTACCAGGATTGCTCCGTCCATCTGAGCTGCTCCTGTAATCATGTTCTTTACATAGTCAGCGTGACCCGGGCAGTCTACGTGTGCGTAGTGTCTGTTTGGTGTCTCATATTCTACGTGTGCTGTGGATATGGTGATTCCTCTTTCTTTTTCTTCAGGTGCCTTGTCGATCTGATCGAATGCTACGTCCTGTCCAAGGCCGTATCTCTGATGAAGTGTCTTTGTGATGGCCGCTGTCAGTGTAGTCTTGCCGTGGTCTACGTGACCTATGGTTCCGATGTTAATATGCGGTTTTGTTCTTTCAAACTTTGCTTTTGCCATTTTTCGTTCCTCCTAATTATATAACGTTATTTTTTGGAAGTATGGATTCGGGCGTCCCCAAATCCACTTGGGTTTTGCTCAAACCTATTGCTATTTTAACACAGATTACTACAGTTTGACAAGCTGTTTAATATGCATTTTAGGGGGATTTTCGACAGGTTATGGCATAAGTCGAAGATATAACTTTATGCTCAAAACATTAAGCCTAAGCCCTGTATATTAAAAAACTGCACTATTTATTTCCTCTGCAATTGCATCCTGCCGGCGAACATTTTTTCGGCTTTTCCTTAACCGCCGAACAGCACCCGGCAGAAGGACATCCTATACATTTGCCCCCTTGTTTTTTATTTTTCACTATATAAGTCATTGCTGCCGCCAACATCAGTGCAATCAAACTTATTATTATAATATCTATCATACTTCTGTCCCCATCCTTTTATTATTACAATTCTTATGAAGCGAATATTCCGCTTTAAGCTTTTGATTGGATCTTATTACAACCGCAATCATTACTGCTGCCATAGCCGCTACTGCCGCCAGTCCCGGAACAAAGGCCGTTCCCATATGCCCCGTAGTAATAAGGGTTCCCATCTGATATACCGCAAACGATAATACATATCCGGTTCCAAACTGAAGACTGATACCGCCAAGCAGCCATTTCTTGCTTCCAAGCTCCGAGTTCATTGCACCTATGGCCGCAAAGCAGGGAGGTGTAAACAAGTTGAACATCAGATATGCAAGCGCCGATACCGAAGTCATTCCAATTGCCGCCGCAACTTCTCCGCTTCCTCCGACAAGTTCTAATGCATCAGTGTCTATAAAGTTTGTTATGCCATAAACGACGGCAAGTGTTCCTACAACGTTTTCCTTGGCGATAAAGCCTGTCACCGCTGCTGCTGCAAGCTGCCATACCCCAAAACCAAGAGGAATCAGCAAAACAGCAAACGGTGCGGCTACACTCGCCAGTATGGAGGTATTTTCCATGCCTTCTTCAACAATCTGGAACTGCCAGTTAAAGGTTTGCATTATCTGAACTAAGGCGTTGCATACCAAAATAATGGTTGCAGCTTTTATTATATAGGCCTTTGCACGGCCAAGCATGGACACTGTTGCCCGTTTAATACCGGGTATTTTGTATTCCGGCAGTTCCATAATAAAGAAGGATTTTCTGTACTTGTGTCCTGTGATTTGTTTTATCAGTAACGCTCCAAAGAATATGAGCGCAATTCCGGTGAAATACATGAGAGTGCTCACCCATGAAGCATCAGCGAAGAAAACGCCTGCAAACAGTGCGATAACGGGGATTTTGGCGCCACATGGCATCCATGTTGCGAGCATTGCGGTAGCACGCCTTTCTCTTTCATCCCTTATGGTTCTGCATGCCATAATTCCGGGAATTCCACAACCTGTGCTTATTACGATAGGTATTATGGATTTACCGGAAAGCCCCACTCTTTTAAAAATCGGATCCATTACAACGCTCACACGAGCCATATATCCACAGTCCTCCAGCAGCGCTATTAAAAAATACATAACCATAACCAAAGGCAAAAATCCGACCACTGCCCCGACGCCTCCTATAATTCCATCGGCAAGCAGCGCTTGCAGAAACGGACTCGCACCGGCATTTTCCAATGATGCCGCTGTCCATCCCTGAAAGCTTTCTATACCTCCGGCAAGCCAATCGGCAATCAGTGGTCCGAGAAATGTCTGGGATACCCAGAACACTCCATACATAACCGCTGCAAAAATTACAATACCGGCTACTCTATTTGTAACTATTTTATCTATACTGTCTGATAAAGTTCTGTCTTTCGTGCTGACTTTCCGTGTTTCCACTTCTTTAACAATATCGTTTACAAATTCAAATCTTCTTTTGTCTTCTTTTATTACAGCCTGCTTATCATTGATATTGATTTCCGCCTGAACATAAGGTGCTGTCTGTTTCTTGCCACTCACCTCAACTGCCTTTTCAATAACCTCTCTGAGCCCGTTCTTATTGACAGAAACAGTCTCTGTTACAGGACAATTTAAACTTTCAGATAATTTTACAATATTTATGTTCGTACCATTTTTAACATTAATATCGCTCTTGTTAAGTGCAACAACAACAGGAATGCCAAGTTCCAAAAGTTGTGTTGTAAAAAACAGACTTCTGCTTAAATTTGTTGCATCAACTATATTTATAATTACATCAGGTCTTTCTTTTCTTATATATCCGCTTGTTATGCTTTCTTCCGGCGTAAACGGCGACATCGAATATGCTCCCGGCAGATCTACCGCTATGAGCTCCTCTCTTGTCTGAACCATTTCTTTTTTTATCAGACTTTCCTTTTTTCCGATTGTAACCCCGGCCCAGTTACCCACATGTTCGTTTTTCCCTGTCAATGCATTATACATTGTTGTCTTACCGCTGTTTGGATTGCCGGCAAAAGCAATTCTCATAAAATTTCCTCCTCTTCTAATCTCTCATATCGTATATTTCTTAAATTATTTCTATAATATTGGTATTGCTGTATTGTTCTTTAGTTAGTAATAACTAACTATTTTTCGTAATAAATAGCGACTTCAACTCAGTCGCCATTTAAACATGTGCTAAACTTCAACAGCTTCCGCAATATTCTTGTCTATATTATATCTGCCGTCTTTTATGGAAACGACACAGCCGCTTCTTTTTTGCGACACCACTGTAATCGGTTCTCCGTTGTAACATCCTAAACGGAACAGGAAAGTTCTTAGCTCATCATCGTCTGTATGTATATTTTTCACAGTATATGTATGTCCAGCGAGGACTTCCTTTAAATTCATTACACATTTCTCCTTTCCTATCTTCTTAGCCTATTTGATATTCTTAATTCCGTCATAGAGTTAGTTTCGCCTAACTATGTTGTTATTATATCACTCTCAACAAACTTGTCAATACTTTTTTGCTTTTTTCAATTAATCTTACCATATTTCAACAAATGCCTGCAGTTCGCAATTATAAACTTTTGCTTGTAGCCGCTGAACCGCTGAGTTTTACCGGCTTATATCGTTTATTCCTTTCTCCGTAATATGAGTGCCGCTTCGTCCTTTCTCAATTGAAATAAGTTCTGAGGCTTGAAGTTCTTTAAGTACTGTCCGAAGCCTGCTGTCGCCAATCATAAGCCCCAGACTCCGCAAATATTGCTGAATATCCGGGCGGCCGGCTCCTCTGCATGATTTTGCTCTCTCATACAAGAATTCCAGTATATATTTTTTTATATCAATATCCCCTGCATGCAAGCTTTCTGCTGCATCTGCAATATTCTCATCCGGTATTGGCGGCAAACGATAAAGTGTCTTAAAATATGTAGCCGCATTCTCAAGCTCCCGCACATTTCCGGGCCAGTCATATGCATTAAGCTTTTGTATCTGCATATCCGAAAGTTTCTTGAAGTCAGAACCGACAAAGCTCATAAAAAGCGGTAAGATTTCCGTTTTACGACGGCGAAGCGGCGGTATATCAAGAGGAATTACACAAAGCCTGTAAAACAAATCTTTTCTAAAGGTGCCCTCTTCTACCATGGCTTTGAGATTTCTGTTTGTTGCCGCTATAACTCTTACATCTATATCTATAACTCTGTCTCCACCTATCCTCATTATCTGCTTTTCCTGTAAAACTCTAAGCAATCTTGTCTGCAGACCCGCAGATATATCGCCTATCTCATCCAGGAATACAGTCCCCGTATTAGCCTGCTCAAACAATCCCATTTTTCCGTTTTTCTTTGCACCGGTAAAGGCTCCTGCTTCATATCCGAAAAGCTCACTTTCAAGAAGAGACTCAGATAGAGCAGAGCAGTTTATTGCAATAAACGGATTGTTTTTCCTCTGGGAGTAATTGTGAATAGACTGTGCAAACATTTCTTTACCCGTACCGCTTTCTCCTCTGAGCAAAATGGTATAATCTGTGAGTGCTGCTTGTTTAGCCGTGGATATACAATTTTCCATTATAGGCGTATTGCATATTATATCTTCAAAATAATATCGTGCATATATTCCTTTTTCTTTTAAGACTTTGTTGAGATGTGTACCTGATTCTCTTATATTTTTTTCATCTCGCAGCGAAATTATATATCCAAGATGTTGTTCTGCCGAATCTATAGTAATTCTATCCATCAGGTAATTTGCATCGTTTATGGTTACCGGCTGATTTTTGACTGCGTCTCCTGACATATCCGGCATTTCTACAGATGCAAATGTCTTAGACGCATTATCATTTTGAAACAGCAATCTGCCTTGGTTGTCATAGGCAAGAATAGAAAATCCCGATTCAGAAAAAAGTTCATTCAAGATCAGGTTTTTAATATAACTCTCCAGATAATTTGTATGTGACGCCATATTAGGTTCTATCACAGTATGCAAATAGCTTATCAGGTTATTATTAACTGTCTCATTATTCAAATCCAACAGATGCATAAGTTTAAGAAGCGGATCGAAAGAAAGCTTGCGATATCCGATATCTATAACATTTTTTATGTATTCCGGTACTATATGAGGTTCCCCGGGTGTTATTGCATATTCAATCTGCCTATATGCCCCTTTTTCATGTGATTCCTCTTCATACGGTATAAGGTTAAAATGAACACCAAGGCCATAAAGCGTATAAAGGACATCCATCGTAGAATCAAATGTATCATTTACAACAAGCACATCTGTGTCTTTTGGAATACACATTATTTCCGAAAGATGTTTTTCACTTATGCTTCTGCTGAGAACTATAAGATTATCCATTTCTGCAAGATGGGGCTGAACATGATACAAAAGCTTTTCACCGTGAAGCAAAACTGCATCAGCAATTATAAGTTGATTTTTATCAAGCTGGTCAAGGAAATAATGCTCTATATTTATATATCCGACAAATATGTCTTTGATAACCCCTTCAACATATTCTATTGCGCTGCTGTTTTTAGCATCATTATAAATTATTGCTACATTTTTCAAATGAATATCCTCCTTGCACATTTTATATTTTTTATTTTATAACAAATACACCCGAATGGCAATAAACAGTTTAAAACGGTTTATCGCCGGCATAGCTCCTTATATTCACCTCAAAAAACAATTATATTACGCAAAAACTCATTTTTAATCACTCCAATATATCTGGCACGCTAATTGCTTATTATATTATTACATAAGTAAAACAGCTTAATGCATATATAAAAACAAAAAGAGAACAGTAATGGAATACGGTCTTATCTCGGTACTGCCGCCACTCCTTACAATAGGTCTGGCACTTATTACCAGAAATGTATATCTGTCACTATTCACAGGTGTAATTTCATCTTACATCATAATTGATGGCAATATTATCGTAGCATTAAACAACACTCTAAATGGCTTCGCCAACACTTTCACCTCCACAAGCAATGTAATTGTAATGGGATGTATACTAACCTTAGGCGTTTTGACATATATGTTCGATAAAACCGGAGGAATTAACGGTTTTGTCAACTTGGTTCTTAAACAAAAAGGTCTCGTTAAATCTCCCAAGGGTGCAAACATTTTTACTTTCATTGTAGGTTGTATAGTTTATACATCCGGCACACTCAGCACTTTAATTGCAGGCTCTGTATGCAGACCGGTAAATGATTACCTCAGAGTGCCTCACGAAAAGGCCGCATATATTGTACATACCACTTCAATGCCGGTATGCCTGCTCTTCCCGCTCAGCGGATGGGCAGCCGTTATGATGGGCGCTTTAACAGCTGCCGGAATTTCCGATGACGAAGCCATGTCAGTTCTTATAAGCTCTATACCTTATAACATTTACGCAATTTTAGTTTTAATAATGGTTCCTCTTATTGCCTTAACCAGAAAGGATTTCGGTCCTATGAAAAAGGCAGAAAAAAGAGCGCTCGAAACCGGCTGGCTTGATGATCCGAAACACCCTAATGCTCAAAGAACAGGAGTACTCGATGAACAGACCGGCTCCGAAGAGGTGAAACAAGGAAAGGCAAGCTATATACTTCTTCCGCTTGCAGCACTTATAGTTACCATAATTGTCGTGCTTCTCGTCACAGGTAAAGGAAGTATAGTAAACGGTTCCGGTACTCAGGCAACTTTATGGTCTCCTTTTGTGGCTTTAGTAGTTCTCGGTGTAATGGTAATCAGTCAGAAGCAGATGAAATTTACAGAATATTTAGATGAAGTATTTAAAGGCGCCGGACAAATGGTGGGAATTGCTGCAATGCTGATGATGACCTATGCAATGGGCACATGTGTTGCTACGCTCGATACAGGAAATTATCTTGCCAGCTTATTCAGCTCCGTACTGTCTCCAGGACTTCTCCCTGTAATAATATTCCTTGTGGGCTGTGTAATGTCCTTTGCAACAGGAACATCTACAGGTACATTTAACATTATGATGCCGATAGCTGTTCCAATGGCAATATCAATGGATGCAAATCTTATTTTAACAATAGGTTCTGTTTGGGCGGGAGCTCTCTTTGGCGATCACGCCTCCCCGATTTCAGATACAACTATTATGTCATGTTCTACTACAGGATGTGATATCATAGACCATGTGCGAAGTCAGCTCCCATATGCTTTGACAGCAGCAGCAATAACAATTGTTGCTTATTTGTCACTTGGAATGATTCTATAAAAAATTCATCCATAAAATCGGTTTCAAACCGATACTTTCCCTTAAAAATCAGAGCTGTCCGGAATTTACCGGGCAGCTCTGACCAAATTATGAGGTATACGATATGTATGACATAATCATCAGGAATGCTAAAATTATAGATGGAACAGGTGCTGCCGCCTATAACAGCGACATAGCAATCAGACACGGAAAAATCGCTTCCATAGGAACTTTCAAAGAAACCGATGCAAAGGAATCATATGATGCAAAAGGACTTATAGCCACACCTGGCTTCATTGATATCCATACCCACAGCGACAAAACTCTCATAACATTTCCAAAAAGCGAAAGCAGACTGCTTCAGGGAATAACAACAGAAATCGGCGGAAACTGTGGTATATCTCCGTTCCCTGTATCGAGCCGCTATCTTGACGACTTGAAATTATACGAAGGAGGCCGCCTCCCATATGAATGGCACGATACGAAAGGCTTCTTGGATTTCCTTGAGTCCACGGGAACAGGAACCAACTTCGGCTGCCTTGCAGGACACGGCAGCATAAGACTCGCCGTTATGGGATACAGCTCAAAAAAGGCATCTATAGAAGAATTGGAGAAGATGCGTAATTTAACAAAACAAGCTATAAAACAAGGCGCTTTCGGCATGTCCACCGGTCTTATATATCCTCCTGGTTCATATGCAGACGCAGACGAAATAATATACATTTTAAAAGCGCTTCAGGAGGAAGGTGGCTACTACGCAACACATATGCGGAACGAAAGAGAATATCTAATAGATTCAGTCAAAGAATCAATTGCAGTTTCAAAAGCAAGCGGTGTGCCTTTGCAGATTTCGCATCACAAATCACTGCATATGCCTCTCTGGGGCAAAGCTGTTTACGAAACAACGGCACTGATCGAAGAAGCAAAAGACCAAGGTATAGATATCTGCTGTGATCAATACCCTTATGCAGCGTCAGCAACCACTCTCAGTTCAGACATTCCATCATGGGCATTTGAAGGCGGAATCGACAAGCTTATCGAAAGGCTTAACAATCCGTTTACAAGAGCTAAGTTAAAAGAAGAAGCCGACCTTTCCCATAAAGGTAGATGGCACTGTATCAAAATATCATGGCTGGCAAGTGAAAAAAATCGCTGGATGATAGGTAAAGACGTAGAAGAAATCGGCAGACTGACAGGAAAAAGCGCCGCCGACACGGTATTCGACTTAGTTGCAGAAGAACGAAACATGGTAAACGAAGTGGATTTTGGAATGAGCGAGGAAGACATCGAATTCATAATGAAAAAGGAATATGTGATGCCCGGCTCAGACGGCGAAAGTTATTCTCTTGATTTTGGCGGACAGCCTCATCCCCGCAATGAAGATACACCTACTTATGAAAATCCAAAAAAAGCTTGTAAAGGCATCAGAAAAGTTTTCGTCAACGGCAAACTTGCTGCTTCCGACGGAGCAGTAACAAACTGCAAAGCCGGTAAAATTTTAAGAAAATAACAATACCATTGTACTTATATCTGCATTTCAGCATTAACACTCTTGCATCAGTTATTAAAACATCGACCCGAGTATTAGCTTAAACAGATTTTTACAAAACAACAAAAGACGGACATCCGAACCGGATTTCCGTCTTTTTCTTTATGATGTATTAACCTTCAAATCGAAAGAGACCTTACAAAAGGTCTCTTTCTTAATTGGAGCTGTTGAGCAGACTTGAACTGCCGAACCTCTTCCTTACCAAGGAAGCGCTCTACCGACTGAGCTACAACAGCATATTATATTTACAAGCGGTACGGCCGAATTGTCGCACCGCAGTAACTATCCTACTATATACAGCCAAAAATGTCAATATCCAAGATACTTATATATCTTTTTTTTGATTCTTTGCATAGCATTATCAACTGTTTTGTTGCTTCTGCGAATCTCGGCGGCTATCTCTCTATAGCCTTTGCCAAGCAACATTCTGTCAAGTATATTCTTCTCTAAAGGGCTGAATATCTCACTGCTGTCTGCCCGCAGAAACTCTGTTATTTCTTTTAAAAGCATTAGGCTTTCCGGGTCCTCGCATTTGTTCAGCACAAACCTTTCTTCAATCGGTTTTTCTTCACTTTCCGGTGTGTCCTGGTTCAAGGAAAGAGATTCATTTAAAATCTTATGTTTGGCTAAATTGGCCTTTCTTATTGCCGAGATAATCTGACGGTTGATGCACAGCTCTGCAAAAGTCTTAAAGGAAGCATTCTTGTCATCACGATATTCACGGATTGCCTTAAAAATGCCTATCATACCCTCCTGAACAACATCCTCTTTGTCACCGCCGATTATAAAATATGCACTGGACTTTCTTTTTGCCAGTTCTTTATATTTGCTTATCAAAAACTCTTCTGCGGTAGCACTGCCCTCTTGTGCCATCTTAACCAACTCTTCATCAGTAAGAATATTGTAATTATTTCTTTGCATCTCTTTGCCTTCTTACTTCATACAGCAAAACCGCAGCAGCATTAGAGGCATTTAATGAAGTTATTTTACCTACCATAGGCATGGAAACGGTAAAATCACAATTTTCCTTAACAAGCCTGCTTATTCCTGCGCCTTCGCTGCCTATAACAATAGCTATCTTTCCAGAAAGATCCGCCTTGTAATATTCACTTCCTCCCATATCGCATGCTGCTATCCAAAAACCCTTCTCTTTAAGTTCTTCTATCGTTCTGACTATGTTTGTAACCCTGACACAGGGGACATACTCAATTGCACCTGCTGATGTTTTGGCTACAGTTTCTGTAAGTCCACAGGAATTGCGTTTTGGAATTATAACGCCATGAGCGCCTGCACATTCGGCAGTTCTCATAATTGCTCCCAGGTTATGAGGGTCTTCAAGATTATCAAGTATAACTACAAGCGGGTCTTCCCCCCTCTCGGCTGCAATTTCAAGAACATCTTCCATTGTCTTGTATTTATATGCTCCGATGTACGCAGCTACTCCCTGATGGTTTGAGCCGCATGAAAGCCGTTCAACAGTCTGCTTTTCCACACGCATAACGGGAATGTTTCTCTCTCTGGCAATAGCCGTAATCTTTGCAAGAGACCCCTCGGAAGATCCGGTGGCCACAAGAATCTTATCTATGTCTCTGCCGCTTTTCAAGGCTTCCAGCACAGGATTTCTTCCAAATATTATATTATCCGGTCGAGTTTTTCCGTTCCTTCCGTTATTTCTTTCAGCCATATAAGTTCCTCTTTAAATCCTTCTGTATTCTGTAAAAACATATTCTATGCCGTTTTCCTCTTTTGCCTCGCTTTGCCATACAAGCTCAAAATCGCCTGACTCATCAAGATTTGGAAAATATGTATCAGCATCAAACTCTTTTGCTAACCTTGTCACATAACATGAGTCACAGTACGGCAGAAGCTGCATATATATATCGCCGCCGCCCATTACCATTACATCATCCTTCTTCCCAAGACCATGCAAAACAGAAAGGAGTTCTTCCACACTGCCTGCTTTGATACATCCTTCCTTCTCAAAAGTTTCATTCCTTGTCAAAACAATATTTGTTCTTTTAGGAAGAGGTCTTCCTCCCGGCAGACTCTCAAGAGTTTTTCTTCCCATAACCACAATTTTACCTGTGGTCTTTTCTTTAAAATATTTCAAATCTCCCGGCAGATGGCAAAGCAATTGTCCGTCTTTGCCTATGCCCCAGTTTTTATCTGCTGCTACTATTATCTTCATCACATCTCCAAAATTAAATAGCTATAGGAATATTAAGAATCTGCGGATTTTTTTGGTAATCCTCTATCTTTATATCATCTACAGTAAAATCATAGAAGTTCGTAATATCAGGATTAAGGCTAAACTTTGGCGCCGGGTACTGAGGCCTTTTTATCAGCTCTTCAATTACCGGGATATGCCGGTCATATATATGTGCATCCGAAATCACATGAACAAGCTCGCCTGCCTTTAATCCGCTCACCTGTGCAAACATATGCAAAAGAACCGAATATTGAACAACATTCCAATTGTTTGCTGCAAGTATATCCTGCGACCTCTGATTCAGTATGCCATTAAGCCTGTCACCTGTAACATTAAACGTCATACTGTATGCACATGGCTCAAGGTTCATTTCCGCCAAATCACCAAATTTATATATATTTGTCAGGATTCTTCTTGAATACGGGGTGTTTTTCAGCTGCCACAGCACATTATCTACCTGATCCATTTCTCCCTGTGCAAATTTATATTTGATTCCCATCTGGTAACCATAAGCCTTACCGATAGAACCCTCCTCATCAGCCCACTCATCCCATATATGACCTTTAAGGTCTTTAATGTTGTTGGATTTTCGCTGCCATATCCAGAGCACCTCATCCACAGCCGTTTTTATTGCCGTAGGTCGCAATGTAAGCGCAGGAAATTCTTCTGCAAGATTATAACGGTTTACAACTCCAAAAGTCTTGATTGTATGAGCCGGCGTTCCGTCTTCCCATCTGGCACGCACCGTCTGGCCCTCTGATGAATATCCGTTTTCAAGTATCTCCTTACACATGTTTACAAATAAGACATCTGCTTTACTCATTTTTAACTCCGTTATCCTTTACCTGATTTTTCCGTAAATCTCTTTTCTTTGCAATGTGTTTTTCTTCTATTATTCTGACCGCTTCGGCAGCTACCTCTTCCACACGGTTCATATCTCCGTCGAGATATAACGCCCCCAAGAGAGCTTCAAATGCAGTTGCCAGCTTATATTCAACAGGGTCTGCATTTTTAGGTCTGGAAGAAGTTCTATGGTTTCTTGCTCTTTTAGTTAAAGCAAGTTCCTCATCAGACAAAAAGCCTTTCATCATCTCCTTGATCGCAGCTGCTTGACCGGAAGCCCTAACAAAAGGCACTGCCATATAATGCAGCCGGTCAGCATTAGGCTGACCGGTCTCCATAACCATTCTTCTTATATACACTTCATAAACTGCATCCCCCATGTATGCAAGGGCTGTAGTGTTCATGTTCTTTATCTGCTGCTTCATATATTACTCTTTTATTACCTGAACTCCCTGCGGCGTATCTTTAAGAGTTATTCCCATAGCTTTAAGACGATCTCTTATTTCATCAGCCTTTGCAAAATCTTTTGTTTTTCTTGCTGCTTGTCTCTCATCTATAAGCGCCTGAATTTCAGGTTCTATTTCTGTAACTTCTTTTGATGCATCCTGCTGAAGCAAGCCTAAAACGCCTGCAAGCTCCATAAGCAAATCAAGTGCTTTCTGTGCAAACTCACTTGTAGATCCATTTTTCACTGCTGTATTGATTGCAGTAATTAGCTCAAATACTGCCGAAATTGCATCAGCCGTGTTTAAATCATCATCCATAGCTTCTATGAACTGCTGCCTGTATTTATCAAAACCTTTTAGCGTTTCCTTTTCAGCGTCAGTCATAGCTCCGGTTCCGGATGCAATAAGATGCTTTAAGTTAGCCTTGGCATTTCTCATTCTGTTCAGACCATTCTGCGACTGCACAAGGATTTCTTCTCCAAAATCAATAGGGCCTCTGTACTGTCCGCTCAAAATAAGGAACCTGAGAACTTCTCCGTCATAAAGCTGAAGAAGGTCTCTTACGGTTTTGAAATTTCCAAGGGACTTAGACATCTTTATTCCGTCAATGTTGATATATCCGTTATGCATCCAGTAATTTGCAAACGGCTTTCCGCTGTGTGCCTCAGACTGGGCAATTTCGTTTTCGTGATGAGGGAACTGTAAATCCTGCCCTCCTGCATGGATGTCTATAGTATCGCCAAGATATTTTTTTGCCATCGTAGAACATTCTATATGCCATCCCGGTCTTCCCATTCCCCAAGGTGACTCCCATGCTATCTCGCTTTCTTCTTTTCGTGCTTTCCAGAGAGCGAAATCAAGAGGATCTTCTTTTTTCTCATCTACTGCTATTCTTGCTCCCGAAATAAGATCGTCTATATTCTTTCCTGACAGCTTTCCATATCCTTCAAATTTTCTCGCTCTGTAATAAACATCGCCATTTGACTCATATGCATATCCAAGGTCTATCAGATCCTGAACAAACTTTATTATGTCGTTCATGGTTTCAGTTACCCTCGGATGTACTGTTGCTTTCTTCACATTTAAAGCCGCTGCATCCTTGAAATATTCTTCTATATATTTTTCTCCCACCTCCTGAGCAGTGATCCCCTCTTCTTTTGCTCTGTTTATTATCTTATCGTCAACATCAGTAAAATTCTGAACAAACTTCACCTTGTATCCTCTGTATTCCAGATATTTTCTCATTGTGTCGAAAACCACGAAAGGTCTGGCGTTACCTATATGAAAATAATTATAAACGGTAGGTCCGCATACATACATTCTGACCTTTCCTTCCTCGATAGGCACAAATTCTTCTTTTTTTCTTGTAAGAGTGTTATAGATTTTCATTTTTATCTCCCTCTTTCTCTGCCTCACGCAGTCTGTTTTCGAGTGTAACTATTCTTCTTCTCAAACATTCGATTTCAACGGCAACAGGATCCGGCAAATCAACCTGATTCAAATCTTGTGTGCTCTGTCCGTTTCTCTTGACTATAGTTCCCGGAATTCCCACTACGGTACATCCCGGCGGCACTTCTTTAAGCACCACAGAGCCTGCTCCGATCTTAACATCGTCACCCACTTTAAACGGTCCCAAAACCTTTGCTCCCGAACTTATCATAACTCTGTTTCCTATAGTAGGATGACGCTTTCCGGTATCTTTTCCCGTGCCTCCCAATGTAACTCCCTGATAAATCGTTACATCGTCTCCTATTTCTGTAGTTTCCCCTATTATTATAGCCATTCCGTGGTCAATAAAGCATCTTCTTCCTATAGTTGCTCCCGGATGTATCTCTATACCGGTAAACCATCTGGTCAGCTGGGATATTATACGAGCCAAAAGCTTAAGATTATGCTTATACAGCCAATGTGCAGGTCTATGCATTATCAGTGACCATATCCCCGGATAACATATAAGAACCTCAAACCCGTTTCTTGCTGCCGGGTCTTTCTCCACCACATTTCTTATATCTTCTCCAACCTCTTTGAAAAATCCCATTGTCTGTTATATACCTGCCTTTTAAAAATTATTCTTCTACTACACTGATAGTCTTTATCACCTGAGGTTCTCTCGGGCAATCGCTCCAGTCTCTTGCAACAGAAACAATTCTGTCGGCTTCCTCCATGCCCTCTGTAATCATGCCGAAAGCCGCATACTGTCCGTCGAGATGCGGAGCTTCCTCTACCATGATGAAAAACTGTGAACCTGCGGAATTCGGGTCCATTGCTCTTGCCATTGAAAGAACTCCACGAGTATGATCCAAATCATTTCTTACTCCGTTTGCATCGAATTCACCCTTAATCGTATATCCCGGACCGCCTGTTCCGTTTCCCTTAGGGCATCCTCCCTGAATCATAAATCCCGGAATAACTCTATGGAAAGTCAGACCGTCATAAAAACCGTCGTTAGCCAGCTTTTCAAAATTTTCTACAGTTATAGGTGCATGCTGAGGGTAAAGCTCTCCTCTCATCACATTTCCGTTTTCCATTTCTATAGTTACTCTTTTCATCTTTTTCCTCCGTAACCTATCGACTGCATGGAAAACCATGCAGTCTGCATCATCATTTTTATGTTTTAAAATTTCAGTTTATAAATTTAGATTTGTATAACCCTTAATACAAGATACCACATAAGATTACCAAATAAACGCACGACCGAATCTGCCGTCAAAATCCGTTTATTAAATCATGTGGTCTTATCTCTCTTCATTTACCAAATCGATCACATCTTTTACAGCCTGCTCAATCGTTTTTTCTGATTTGTTCTCTTCTCGCCTTAGTTTAAATTCCACTATACCCTCCGGCGCCCTTTTTCCTACGGTGATTCTCACAGGAATTCCCAGAAGGTCTGCATCTTTGAACTTAACTCCCGGTCTTTCATCTCTGTCGTCAAGAAGAACCTCTATGCCGGCCTTTGAAAGCTTATCGTAAATGTCCTCTGCAACTTTACTCTGTTCTTCGTCTTTTGGCTTTACTAAAGTTATTATCGCATGATAAGGCGCCACAGAGACAGGCCATATGATTCCGTTTTCGTCATGGTGCTGTTCAACTATCGCAGATAATGTCCTCGTTACACCTATTCCGTAACATCCCATAACGATAAGTTGATCTTTCTGGTTTTCGTCCTTATATACTGCATTCATAGCCTCCGAATACTTGGTTCCCAGTTTAAACACCTGTCCGACTTCAATGCCTCTTGCGTGTTTTACAGGAGCTCCGCATATAGGACAAGGATCTCCCTCTTTCAGAAGTTTAAGATCGGTAACGATATCGCCCTCATAGTCTCTGCCATAGTTTACATTTTTGATATGATAGTCTTCTTTATTCGCACCGGCACAAAGGTTCTTAAGTCCCGTAAGTTCACTGTCTACAACAATCTTGCAGTCATGAAGTCCTATCGGCCCTGTGAATCCTCCAACGCATCCGGTAACTGAAGATATTTTAGCTTCATCAGCAAATTCTATCGCATGTTCAGGAATCTTAAGAGCATTTATAAGCTTTATCATGTTAAGTTCTCTGTCACCTCTTATAAATGCTGCAACATATTCCTTCTCTTCGCCCAAGTCGTCATAAGTAACAAAAAGAAGCGCCTTGATAGTCCTGCTCTTATCTATTCCAAGGAAGTCAGCAACCTCTTCGATTGTTTTTGTTCCCGGAGTATTAACCTCTTCTATCGGAAGCATTTCTGCCGTTTCCTCCGGTGCATCAACGCACTCGGCTCTTTCCGTAGTTGCTGCCATAGCACATTTCTCACAGTATGCAATCTCGCTTTCGCCCACTTCCGACAATGCAGTAAACTCATGGGAATTGCTTCCTCCGATTGCTCCGGTATCTGCCTCTACAGGTCTGAAATCAAGTCCGCATCTTGTGAATATTTTTTCGTATGCAGCATACATTTCATCGTAACTTTTATCGAGTCCTGCAAAGTCACGGTCGAAAGAATATGCATCTTTCATTATAAATTCACGGCTTCGCATAAGTCCGAAACGAGGTCTTGCTTCGTCTCTGTACTTTGTCTGAATCTGATAAAGATTCATTGGAAGCTGTCTGTATGATGATATGTCATTCCTTACTATATCCGTAAATATTTCTTCATGTGTAGGTCCAAGACAGAAATCTCTTCCGTTTCTGTCCTTTATTCTCCATAGTTCAGGACCATATGCAAACCATCTTCCCGATTCCTGCCAAAGCTCTGACGGCTGTATAGCCGACATATGTATTTCCTGTCCCCCGGCTTTATCCATTTCCTGCCTTATAATTTCTTCTATCTTTCTTACAGATCTCCAGCCAAATGGCATAAATCCATAAATTCCCGAAGCAAGTTTTCTTATCATTCCTGTACGCAGAAGCAGAATATGGCTTGGAATCTCAGCTTCCGCAGGCACTTCTCTAAGTGTCTTTATATGCATCTTTGAAAGTTTCATTTTTTATCTCCTAACTTCTGATTAATATACACACCGCTTCTGCGGCAATTCCCTCTTCACGACCTACGAATCCTAATTTTTCTGTAGTAGTAGCTTTTACATTTATACAGCTGTCTTCTACATCAAGCGTTTTTGATATTTTTTCCCTCATCTCAGATATAAAGGGGGATATTTTAGGTTGTTGAGCCATTATTGTAATATCTGCGTTACTTACTTTGTAACCGCATTCCTTTATCATTTCCGCTGTAGAACGCAAAAGCTCAATACTTGACGCATCTTTATATTTTATATTATTGTCCGGGAAATGCCTTCCGATGTCTCCCAGTGCCGCCGCACCAAGCATTGCGTCCATAAGGGCATGTAATGCAACATCTGCATCAGAATGACCTAACAAACCCTTTTCAAAAGGGATTTCAACTCCGCACAATATGAGTTTTCTGTCTTCAACAAGACGATGTACATCAAATCCGCTGCCAGCTCTTATTTCCAAAGGCAAATCCTCCTTAGTCGTCACTTTTATATTTCCGTAACTTCCTTTTGCAAGAACCACCTTGTTGCCGGCTCTTTCTGCAAGAACAGCATCATCCGTACCGTAATATCCGTCTTCATATGCCATTTGAAATGCCTTTTTTATAATACCTGCATCAAAGCCCTGTGGTGTCTGAACATTAAACAGCTTACTTCTTTCGAGAGTGACACTCTCCGAAGGATCAATATCCGAAATCTGTCTTACAGTATCTTTCATTGCTACAGACGCTGCCGCAGCACCATTTGTATCGGCTTTACAAATCACATCTTTTATGATATCAGCCGTAACATAAGGTCTTGCACCGTCATGAATCAGCACAAGACCATCTTTAACTAACTTCAGCGCATTATTGACAGAATCCTGTCTTTCATTGCCGCCCACAACAATTTTCTTTATCTTTTCAAAGCAGCTGCAAACCGATTCACATCGTTTAATATGTTCTTTCGGAGCAACGATTATTATATCATCTATTTCTTTTAGCTCTTCAAAAGGTTTTATGGCTTTTTCAAGAACAGTCCTGCCTCCGATATTAAGAAACTGCTTGGGAATATCACTCCCCATTCTTTTCCCTTTTCCGGCAGCAGTTACTATAACTGTGACTTTTTTATTGTTATACATATGATATTTCGCCCCTGTAATACTTTAGCTTGTTACTTTTCCGAATATCATTCTTCCGGCAGCTGTTTGGAGCACACTTGTAACGACTATTTCTACAGTCTGTCCAATCTTTTTGCGGCCGTTTTCAACGACTATCATAGTTCCGTCATCAAGATACGCCACTGCCTGATTCTGGTCTTTTCCCTGCTTAATCAGTGTTACTGTCATGGTTTCTCCCGGTATGACCATAGGCTTCATGGCATTGGCCAGCTCATTAATGTTAAGTACCGGAACTTCTTGTATCGACGCAACCTTATTAAGGTTGAAATCATTTGTAACAACCTTTCCCTTCAATATCTGCGCCAGTTTCAGGAGTTTTACGTCTACTTCCGGAATCTCCTTCAAGGCTTTTTCGGAATCAGTATTATAAATTTCAATTCCGTATTCTTCCTGTATTTTGTTTAAAATATCCAGTCCTCTGCGGCCTCTTGTGCGTTTCAAAGAGTCGGATGAATCTGCTATATGTCTGAGTTCAATCAAAACGAATTCCGGTATTACTATAGGGCCCTCCATAAATCCGGTTTTCATCACCTCAAGAATTCTGCCGTCTATAATTACACTTGTGTCAAGAATCTTAGGAATTCTGACTTTTTTTCTGTCTTTCTCGTTATAAGCGTAAGGATTTTCTTCCTGCTGTTTAGGCTTTGAAGTCTGCATCTTTGCAATAGACTGAGATATAACCTCCGAGCCCTTTTTACTTCCTATAACAGCACCCATAAAGCCAAAGACCATATATATTGCTATTGTAAGAGTAAGATACATCGCATCGGACACTACCCCCTGGTATATCTTTGTGAGCAGAAATGCAACTACAAGACCTATTATAAGTCCCGCCGTTCCTGCCAGAAGATCACTTCCGGCAACACCCTTGAGGTCATTGCCTATATTATTGGCCATTTTGCTGCCTTGTCTTCCTAAAAATGGCGCTATAAAGTAAAAAATAATTCCAAAAATAATAGCGAAAAGTATACCTACACTGACGATTTCTCCTTGTGTCAGCTCAATAGGCTCCGCTGTGCTTCCCAGATATTCAGCAAATAAAGCAAAAAGCGTATATCCAAGTATAGCGCCGAACATGGAAAATATTCCCCTGAAAAACTTTTTAAACATTCCTTTTACCTCCTTTCTCGAAAATTTAAGGTATAACCGCTGAAATCATCTGATGACCCAATGAGTTAAACGGCGTCTTCGACGATCTTTTCAGCGTCGCTTTGTGAAATTCCGCATGAAAGTATTATTTCACTTATGAGAATCTGTCTTGCATTGTTGAGCATCTTTGTCTCCCCTGCCGAAAGTCCCTTTTCTCTGCTTGCACGAATAAGGTTTTTAACCACTTCGGCAACTTGAAAGATATCCCCCGACTTTATTTTCTGCATGTTTTCACGATACCTTCGGTTCCAGTTGCTGTCCATATGTGTACTATCCGTTCCAAGATATTCTATTACCCTGCGGACAACAGACTTGTCCATGATCTTTCTGATTCCAACCGATTCTTCGGAATCAACCGGTATCATAACATTCATATCATTGCATGGCAATTTCAAAATATAATATTTCTTAACATTACCTAAAATCCTTTTTTCTTCTATCTTTTGGATTATACCGGCCCCATGCATAGGGTGCACTATTTTACTGCCAACAGAAAACATGATACACTCCTCTCCATTCTATACCTTATAGATTAGTATACGGGATTTTTGTTCGTTATGTCAAGATGAATAAAATTTAATATCTTATCACATCAGTCTTTTTGATGTCAACATTTATTTTTCACAAAACCTTTTGCCTATTTCCACATTTATGTTAAAATATCTATGATAAAATTATATAAATTCGGATTTAAATTGCAAGAAAACTTATTGCATATAAGAGAGGAGTCAGCCTTATGTATAAAATTTTGGTTGTTGATGATGAACCTAAAATTCGTGAAGTTATACGAGAATATGCGGAATTCAGCGGTTATGAAGTAGTCGAGGCAGAAGACGGCATGAGCGCTATCGGTCTTTGCAAGCTTAATGACTACGATTTAATAATAATGGATGTGATGATGCCTAAGTTAGATGGCTTCTCAGCCTGCAAAGAAATTAAAAAAATCAAGGATGTCCCTATAATAATGCTTTCAGCCAGAGGGGAAGAATACGACAAATTGTTCGGCTTCGAATTAGGAGTTGATGATTATATAGTAAAGCCATTCAGTCCAAAAGAATTGATGGCACGAATAAATGCCGTACTTTCCAGATTTAAGGCGGTTTCTCACTCAAACCAGAGCATATTGAAGTTCGGAGGGCTTGAAATAAACATTCCCGCACGAACAGTGTCCGTAGATGGCAAGAAAGTGGAACTGACACCGAAGGAATATGATCTTCTGTTTTATCTTGTTGAGAACAAGAATATCGCTCTTTCCAGAGACAAGCTTCTGTCCGATATATGGGGATATGATTTCTTCGGTGATGACAGAACAATAGACACCCACATCAAAAACCTCAGAAACAGTCTCGGCCCTTACAGAGATTATATAGTGACCCTGAGAGGAGTAGGTTATAAATTTGAGTACGAAGATTAAGTTTGACAGTAAAAGCATTAAGTTCAGGCTCTGGGTCTATTTTATGATTATAGGACTTGGTACCGTCGCCCTGATATGGTTCTTGCAGTTATTCTTCATGAATAACTATTATGGTGAAATGAAATTCAAGGAAGTAGTCAGAACCGCTTCCTCTATTTCTTATGCATATCAGAGAGGTGATGCAAACCTGAATGCTTCTATAAAAGAATTGTCGGTAAACAATGATTTTTATGTTTTTATTGAATCGGAAAACGGTATAATCCTGTTTTCGCCTCAGCAAGAAGTCTACTCTTCAGTGTCCGGATATATGGATGAAGCAATGAAATTAAAAGGGCTCCTTGAGGCTTCAGGAGGTGCTCCGGTTCACTTTGAAGTCAATTCAAAAGGCAAATACAATATACTTGCATACGGATGTCAGCTTACCAACAAAAATGGTGAACAGGCAGTCCTTTATATTTTTTCACCGCTGTACCCTGTATCATCTACAATAAATATATTAAAGCACCAGTTGTTTTATGTAACTGCTATGACCCTCGTTCTTGCTGTAACCCTTGCCATATACTTTTCAAACAGAATATCAAAACCCATAAAAAGTATGACTTCAACTGCTGAAGAAATGGGAAAGGGTAACTATAATGTAAAGTTTAAAGCCGAATCTTTTTCGGAGATAAACAATCTTGCGGAAACGCTCAACACTGCAGCCTATGAGCTGGGTATGGCGGACAACAGACTGAAAGATCTAATAGCCAATGTTTCTCACGATTTAAAAACACCTCTCACAATGGTTCGCTCATACGCAGAAATGATTCGTGACTTATCAGGTGATAACCCAAACAAACGTAATGCTCACCTTCAAACTATAATCGATGAAACCGAAAGACTTAATCAGTTAGTTTCTGACATGGCTACCATCTCCGCTATGCAGACCCATAAAATTGTCTTGGAGCGTTCAACATTTAATTTAGGTGCTGCCGCTGCCACAATCTTGTCCTCATATGACATACTGTCCGAACAAGAAGGATATAACTTTACTTTTAATGCACCTAAAGAGTGTTTTGCTTTCGGCGATGAAAATAAAATTAAACAGGTTATTGCAAACCTTGTCAACAATGCCGTAAAATACTGCGGCGAAGATAAAGTCATAATACTCAGCATCAAGAGAACCGGCAAGCGATATCGTATAGAAATTACCGATCATGGTCCCGGGATTTCACAAAGTGAGCTCCCTCATGTATGGGACAGATATTACAAAACCAGTACAAATTATGTACGGCCTACGGAAGGAAGCGGGCTCGGTTTATCAATAGTAAAAGAAATACTTACTCTTCATCATGCAAATTTCGGAGTAAACAGTAAACTTAATAAAGGAACTACATTCTGGTTCGAAATTCCTTACATGAAAAAAGATAAAGACAAGGAAATTGAGCGCAGCAAAGGAGTTCCTATGGATCCCGAATTGATAGAAGAAATAAAATAAATTAAATTAAGTTTTAAAAAAGCCGTTGTTTCGAGCCGGTATTTTTATACTATCCGGTGCTCGTTTCTGCAACGGCTTTTTAATTCTCCTTGCTTTATAGCGACCCCCTTAAATTTATTATTTAACAGCAAATACTTTGATGGCATCTCTTATGTTCTTTACGCCTATTACACGGCAGCCTTCAGGAACTGATTTAATAGTTCTCCTGTTGGAAGCCGGAATTAGAACTCTTTCATATCCCATTCGTGCCGCATCTTTAATAATTTTATCCGCATTTCTTACAGCCCTCAAATCGCCGGTAAGACCTATTTCTCCTATTGCAAGAGTTTTAACCGCAGGTGCGGTATTTTTAAGGGAGGAATATATAGCAAGCGCTATTGCCAAATCAACGGATGTTCCGTCAGGTCTTAATCCTCCGACTATATTAACATATACATCCTGATTTATCAGCTGGAGGCCAACTTTCTTTTCCAATACGGCAAGCAGCATACTGAGCCTTGCATTATCTGCGCCCACGGCGGTTCTTCTGGCAAATCCTATGTTTGAGGGCGTAACCAATGCCTGAACCTCAAACATTACAGGTCTGCTTCCCTCGTATATTGCCGATGTGATTGACCCCTCAGTTTCAGCTGCCCTGTTTTCCAAAAAAGTTCCTGAAATATCCCTTACCTCTTCAAGTCCTTTCTCGGTCATCATAAATGCGCCTATTTCACTGGTTGTACCAAATCTGTTTTTAAATGACCTTAATATCCTCAGTTCCTGATCTCTTTCTCCTCCGAAATTAAGTACACAGTCTACTAAATGCTCAACGGTTTTAGGGCCTGCCAAATCACCGCTCTTTGTCACATGTGCGACTATAAAAATCGGAATGTTTCCGGTTTTACCGATTTTCATAAGTTTATTTCCACAGGCTCTTACCTGCGATACGCTGCCGGGTGCCGAATCCAAATCCGCACTGTACATAGTTTGTATGGAGTCAATTATAAGAAACTCCGGCTTTATATTGGCACATGCGGTTTCCACATTCTCCATATTGGTTTCAGGCAGTACAAACAAGTTGTCCGAAAGCCTGCCGCATATACGATCCGCTCTCATTTTAATCTGTTCATCTGACTCCTCGCCAGAGACATACAGCACCTTTTTACCCTGCAATGCTATATTTGCCGCCGTTTGTATTATTATAGTAGACTTACCTATGCCCGGCTCTCCGGAAATCAAAACAAGTGAACCCTTAACCAGTCCTCCGCCAAGCACTCTGTTCAGTTCGCCGATTCCCGTATCTATGCGCCTATATTCCATAGTGCCTACCTCACACAACTTTAGAGGCCTCGCACTTTCTGTAGTTCTTCTCCTTGTATCCTCTTTAGGGGCTGAAACTATTTTCTCTTCTACAAAAGAGTTCCATGCTCCGCATATGCATTGTCCCATCCATGTAGGACTCTCATATCCGCACTTCTGACAAACAAATACTGTTTTATCCTTTTTAGCCATGTTTACACTCCTCGACTCGCCATTTGCGAACATTTGTTCTTTAACTATATAATATACTACTCCTCGATTATATGCAAGTCTTTTTATTCGATATTATTCGACATCTCGCTGTTCCAATTACCCAAGTACAGATATTTCTTGGATTGTCAAAGAACTGCGGTTTTGAAATTTTCAAAAACACCCCTCTCATTAGAATATTATCTAACAAAAGGGGTGTTCTTCACTCACACATTTTATCCTTATTCAGCTCTGTTATATGGTTTAAGCTTCCTCAGCCTTATGAGCTTCGATTATTTTGTTTGCAAGATGTGCAGGAACTTCTTCGTATTTTTCAAACTTCATCGTGAAGCTTCCTCTTGCCTGAGTCATTGCTCTCAAGCCGATTGCATAATCAAACAGTTCTGCTTGAGGTGCTTCTGCCAAAAGTTTCTGTCCGCCGTCTATCATAGGCTCCATTCCTAAAATTTTTCCTCTTCTCTTATTCATATCGCCCATTACATCTCCCATGTAATCATCCGGTACGAAAATTTCGAGTCTCATTATCGGCTCCAGCAGGCAAGGTTTTGCTTCTGTAATGCCCTTTTTAAACGCCAAAGAAGCAGCAATCTTAAATGCCATTTCGTTTGAATCGACATCGTGATATGATCCATCATATAAAACAGCCTTTACATTTACTACTTTGCATCCTGCAAGAGGGCCTTTATCCATACATTCTATAAGACCTTTTTCAACGGCAGGCACATAATTCTTAGGCACTGAGCCGCCGAACAGTTCTTCTGAAAATTCAAATTCCTTTTCGGAAGGTGAGAATCTGATATGAACATCTCCGTACTGTCCTGCTCCTCCTGACTGTTTCTTATGTTTACCCTGAACATCTGATGTGCCCTTGATAGTTTCTCTGTATGCTATCTTCTGAGGCACTGTTTTTACGGTAACTCCGAATCTGTCTTTTAATTTTGCCAATATAACGCCAAGCTGTATGTCTCCCTGTCCGCCAAGCAAAGTCTGACGAGTTTCAGTATTTCTTTCTACAACAAACGAAGGGTCTTCCTCTCTAAGCTTGTTGAGACCTGTTCCCATCTTATCTTCATCGTTCTTGTCAGCAGCTTCAATTGCTATGAAATATGAAGGCTGCGGATAATCAAGCGGCAGATATCTTATTATGTCGCTCTTATCGCAGAGAGTATCTCCTGACAGAGTATACTGTAATTTTGCTACGGCAACTATATCACCGGCCTCTGCATAATCAAGCTCTGTCTGGTTCTTTCCTCTTAAGAAGAATAACTTTCCTAATTTTTCTGATTTTCCTGCTCTTTCGTTATAAACTTCAGTTCCGGAATTAAGCTTTCCGGTAACCACCTTCATAACTGAAATCTTTCCTACGAACGGGTCTACTATAGTCTTGAACACAAAAGCCGAAGACGGTGCATCCACTACCGACATTCTTTCAACAGGCTCGTTCTTATCGTTAAACCCTGCATAAGGTCCGTGTTCAAGCGGAGTAGGAACATATGTAACGAGAAGATCAAGAAGACCTTCAAGGCCTGCTCCAAGCTGGAATGCAGATGAACATACAGGAACGATACCGCCGTCTGCAATTCCTTTCTTAAGTCCTCTCAGGACTTCTTCATCGGAAAAATCATCACCGTTAAAATACTTTTCCATAAGTTCATCATCGGTCATAGCGATAGCCTCTTTAAGCTCCTCATCTATCTCTGCCGAAAGCGGCCAGCTGAAAGGAATCAGTTTTTCTCCAAATTTATCCTTTAATTCGCCAAAAGTCTTATAGAAGTCAAATTCATCTTTATCTCTTTTGTTGATAACTATAAATCTTGGGGTCTTATATCTTTCGCAGGCCTTCCACGCAGCTTCTGTACCAACCTGAATACCTGAACCGGCATCTACCATTATAACAGCAGCTTCTGCCGCTCTCAGCGCAGCATTTACTTCGCCTACGAAATCGAAGTAACCTGGAGTGTCAATGAAATTTATTTTATTCTCTTTCCAAAGTATCGGAACTACAGATGTATTGATGGAATATCCTCTTTCTATCTCCATCTTATCATAATCGGAAACTGTGTTTCCGTCTTCAACTTTACCCATTCTGTTGATTACACCTGTTGCCAGAAGTGCAGCCTCAAGAAAAGTAGTTTTACCACATCCACCGTGACCAAGCAGCGCCACATTTCTGATGTTTTCGCTTGTGTAGCCTTTCATCTGTTTTGGACCTCCCAAATATTTTAAAATTGCCTTAATTATAGCAAACGGACATATAAATTACAATAGTTTTTAAGTTAACAATTGTGATATTGGGCAATTCGCCTTAAACAGAAGGCTGTAATCAAAATCTGTTTTTTGCTCCTGTATATACCTTAATCCACCTTTGCTCTACAACTGCCTGTCGTATAAACTTTTAATCGCAGAAACACAGCTTTCAATTCCGACAGCACCGCTGTTAATGCACAAATGATAATCTTCTGCATTACCGAACTTCTGATTTGTATATGCCTTCAAGTACCGTATTCTGCTCTTATCTACAATTTCTGTATATTTCTTGGCCTTTTCAAAAGTTATACCGTAAACATCGGCGATTTTACTTATACGTTTATTCTTATCGGCATAAATAAAAACATTCAGCACATCATCACGCTTTGCCAAAATATTGTTCGCACCTCTTCCAACTATAACACAAGGCTCACGCTCGGCGATCTCCTAAATCGTTCTTGCCAATGATAAAAAAACTCTATCTCCCAAAGATATATAAGAATTTGCAATATCCGACTGAAATGCAGCAGAAAAATAATAATCTGTCCGTTTTTCAAACAATTCAAAAAATTTTGTGTCTATACCACTGTTTTTTGATGCTTCGTCAAAAATTTCTTTATCATAAAAAGAGATATTTAATCTTTTAGCAAGTTCTTCGCCAATCTCCCTTCCACCGCTTCCGAACTGGCGACTAATTGTTATAATTCTGTTTTTCATGTATTAAATCTCCTTTTACTTTAAGCCATATTCTTATTTGCAATCCTTTTCATAGATTTTATTGAAAGAAGACAAACTATAACAGTTAAAATGTCTGCCGCTGGCTGTGAAAGGTAAATACCGTTCACTCCCATGATTTTAGGCAGTATCAATATGAACGGAATATAAAACAAACCTTGTCGTATAACCGAAAGAAACAATCCATATTTTGAATCTCCTATTGTCTGATACGTGATCGTCATCATATAACACAAGCCAAACGCCGGATACAAAATAACCTGTGAAACAAGCAGCCATTTTCCATAATTCAAAATCACCGGATTGTTGTTAAAGACGGAAATAAGCGGCTCCGCCAAAGCAATGTAGATTGCCGCCACAATCACCGTCAGCATTATAGCTCCTTTTAATGCAAAACGTACCGAACTGTGAAATCTGTCTTTATCTTTAGCACCAAAGGCGTAAGCTGCAACAGGCTGATATCCCTGCATAAATCCCATAATAACATAGCATCCTATCAATATCAGTCTCTGAACAACGCCATAAGCGGCGATAATTTCATCAGACTGCGGCAGCGAGGCTGCGGCAATATTTGTTAGTGAAGCAGCAAGGGACAGGCATATCTGTATTACAGCAGTTGGGATTCCTATCATAGCAACGGTTTTTATAAGCTTCCACTGCGGGTGAACGGCGGATTTCTTGATTTTAATTATCGATCTGCCACTTAAATAAAACCATGTTAAGATAAAAAATGTAACAAACTGGGATACCGTAGTGGCCAGTGAAGCTCCCTCTACACCCATGTTAAGACCCCAGTCAAACATAAAAACAGGATCCAGTATAATGTTCAGCAAAGCGCCTGTTATAACCGCAACAGAGGATATCTTTACAGATGACTCTGCCCTTGCCGTACAATTCATACTTTGAGCCGGCAAGTTAGCCAGTGCCGCTACAAACATCCAGAAAGCATAATCCTTTGCTAACGGCAGAGAAGCATCAGAAGCTCCAAATGCTTTCATTAAAGGTTCAATAAAAATGATTCCGCCAATACACAGCAATATGCCAATACCGATGGATATTCCGATAATCGTTGTAACTGTATGACTTGCGCCTTCCATATCTTTAGCGCCTAACTGACGGCCCGCCAGAACAGCAGCACCGGCTGTAAATATATTTTCAAATGAGCAGAAGCGGTACTGTTACCCCCACTGCCGTAAGTGCTATATCCGAATCCAACATTCCTATATATGCAGTGTCCACAAGGTTGTATACCGCTTTTGCCAGCAAAGCAATAGTTGCCGGTAAAGCCAATCTGACAATTGCCTTTGACGGCTCCATTTCCTCTAAAAGAGAATTTGCATTTTTTACATCAGACAATAAAATCACTCCTTTCTTTCAACAACACCGTATAATAAAATATCCAATGCTTTTTTACAGCTTTTTTCATGCTCTTCAAATTCTGATTCAGACAATCGCATAACCTGATATTTTGCATTTATAAAATCCTGAAACTGTCTGAATGTATCAATAACTTCACTAACTGCAATATTTGGATTTAAAGATACCGACGATAATATCCTCTGCAGTATCCCAATATTCAAAATATCAAATTCTTTTCTTGCTTTTTCAATTTCATCCTTCAGATGTAAAGGTGGTGAAATAATTGCCTCACAAAAAATTCTTTGATACACAGGATTTTCAACAAAAAATAATAATCTTGCCGAAAAATATTCTTCCAGCTGTTCTTTTGCACTGCCTTTCAGATTTTGCATTTTACAATTGAGATATTCAGTCAATAAAACAAAACATTCTTCTATGCATGACAGAAACAGGCTGTCCTTAGTATCAAAATAATGATATATAATCCCTTTTGATATCCCCTGAGCAGAGCAAATTGCATTTACTGAGCTTGCCCCATATCCTTTTTCAGAAAATTCCTTTAAAGCACTGTCCATAATACGACGTTTTGTCTGCTGATTTTTTTCTTCTCGTTTCATGGTGCCTCCCAATATTGACCATTCGGTCTATTTTTCAACAATGATAACACAAATTGACCATTCGGTTAATATTTTCCGCCTGATTATTACATTTCCGGTATTTAAAATGTATTAGTCCTCTTTAATTGCAGAGTTTTTGGTGCTGTGATATACTATAGTAAATTTTAATCCAGACCAAACAGGGAGAAAACCATGGAAAACAACACCATATTAAACACGATGGTTCAGCGTGCCATGACAGAAAAAGTATTTTTAAATAAAGTCGATATGTCTGCCTCTGAAATGAAAAAACTTCTTAAAAGTGTAAATATACATGATATTTGTAATGAGATAATCGTATCTGCTCAAAATGACGGAAGGTTCTCTTCTCAGAAGGTTTTAGAGGCTGCTGAGCCGCTTTTGTCAACTTGCAGCAGTCCGCCGCAGGAAGGTCGTCTTCTGAATGCGTACAATGCCATCCTTCTCAGTCTGTTTCCGGAAAAGCAGGTTGTATTTACCGAGTCTCAGGAAATAAGAAAAGGTCGGCTTTTTCTGCTGCAATTACTAAGCTCTCTGTACAGATTTGAACGGAAAAATCTGCCCTTTGACCCAACCTCCGAAATATGTCTTTTATCATATGATGAAATACCCTCCGGAGATTATGAAAACGAATATGTTAAGCTGCTTGAACTTATAAATCACAACTATCTGTATGAATTTATGCGTATCGGTGTGGATATTACACCATTCAACACTCTTGGTCACATTGCAGGAGTCCATTATGTTGCAATGCATGCCGCCCGTCAGCTGACAGCCTTGGGAGTACCCGTGGATTTGGCTCTTATTTCCGGGGCGGCAGCAGGTCATGACATAGGAAAATACGGTTGCAAAAAAAGTGAAGAAAAGCGAATCCCTTACCTGCACTATTATTACACCGACCTTTGTTTCAAACGCTTCGACATGCCTATGATCGGCCATATTGCTGCAAACCACTCCACATGGGATTTAGAACTGGACAATCTTTCAGCAGAAGCGCTCCTTCTCATTTATGCTGATTTTCGTGTCAAAAGCACACGAAATAGCGACGGCAGAGAGACAGTTAATTTCTATACTCTCGACCAGTCCTTTGAAGTTATTCTGAATAAACTCGACAATGTAGATGCAGCAAAAGAGCACAGATACAGAAAAGTCTACAACAAGCTTAAAGACTTTGAAAATTACATGATAGATTTAGGGGTGGATGTAAAGCTTCCCGGCATTCCTGCCAGAAAGCCCGAGACTCCTTTGCCTTCGCATAAAAAGGACTTTTCTCTTCTCAGCGGTGACAAAGTGGTTTCAGAGCTTAAATATCTCTCTATTGAGCACAATATAAACCTCATGCACAAGTTTTACAGCCAAGAAGAGTTCGCAGGGCTTCTTGAAACAGCCAGAAGTGAAAAGCAGTGGAAAAACTTAAGAACTTATATTTCCATATTCGGAGAATATTCAACATATATGACCGAAAAGCAAAAACTCATGACACTGCGTTTTCTTTGTGAGCTGCTGGTTCATAGAGAAAGTGACATAAGAAATCAAGCAGGGGAAATAATAGGTCAGATTATCGCTCATTTCAACGAAGAATATAAAAAAGAGCTTCCCGACGGTGTGCTTCCTCCAAAAAAGGAAATTACAAATCTTTCATTATGGGAAAACATGCTGAATTTCATACTAATGCCGGATCACAGATTAACTCAGCAGCACAAGAAGTGGATTGAAAACACTCTGAAAAGTGTAATATCTGCGCTGCTTGCAAATTCAGACGCCTTAAAACGCAAATCCTATATAGATGCTCTCCTTATATGGTATGAAAACAAGAATCTTACTGCACAGAATAAAGAAGCTCTGCTTCAGGCTGCGATAATGATTGACCCGAGTCTCTGTACTGATGCGCAAATTGAAAGATTTACAGCTTTTGCTGTCAAAACCGTTGCTTCAGAAAAAAAAGAGCTGAAAACCGCAGCAGTCGATGTCCTTACCCACTTCAACGGCAAGGATTATGACCGATATCGCAGACAACTTAAAACATGCCTTGGTCTTGATCCCGACATGGATATCTCTCAGGAAACACTTTCCGAAATGTATCTTGATAATCTAAAGGCGAGCACACCATGGCCGATTAAAGTCGCCAACATACAGCTTATGCTGCGTTCTCTTGAGGAAAAGTCCGGTGAAGGTCAAGCCCTTCATGTTGCCACTCACTTAGGTAATCTTATAAAAGTCAGTGAAACCGTGATAGTAAGAAAAAGTGCCGGCTCTGCTCTCGTTTCAATAATAGATAGACTTCCCTTAGAACAGAGGAACGAAATTGCAGTAGAACTTGGCAAGGGTCTTGAAATAGGAGATTATCAGTTTTCCAAGTACATCCCTGATTATCTTGGACTTATAATGCTTAATCTTCCGCCGAGAGAACTTGATGAACTTATCCTTGATTTGGAGAAATTCCTTGTTGCCACCAACGGACAAGTTGCAGCAGCAGTTCTTCACACCTTCGGTATAATAATAGAAAATTACGGAATGTATCAAAGCCTTTTCGGTGATCAGGAGAACGAATCGGAAAGAAACGCAAGAAAATACAAGCTCGTCAGCCTGATAATAAGAGGCTTTGCCAATTACAATTCCACAATAAGCCAGGAAGCCCTCTGGACCATAGGCATGCACCTGTTCGGTTCGCCAAAGCTGTCTTTAACTGAAAAGTACAACATATTCTGTCACTGCGGCAAGCGTCTTCTGACTCTCTATGAGAACAGACCGGAAACAGAACTGGACTTCTTCAACAATGCAGCAGCTTTAAAGCACCTTTACAGATTTATCTGCAGCTACGAACTTGAAGTGGGCGATTTTAAAATACCCGAAAGTAAAAAGGTGGCTTTCTTCCCCGGAACATTTGACCCGTTCAGTCTAAGTCACAAGGCTATCGCAACCGAAATACGAAACATGGGTTTTGAAGTTTTTCTGGCTCTTGATGAGTTTAGCTGGTCAAAGAAGACTCAGCCAAGACTTCAGCGCCGTAAAATATTAAGCATGTCCGTATCCGATGAAGAAAACATATATATATTCCCCGACGATATCCCCGTAAATATCGCCAATCCGTCTGATTTATCAAGACTAAAAGAGCTTTTTAAAGGCAAAGAACTATCTTTCGTCGCAGGCAGTGATGTAATCGAAAACGCTTCATGTTACAGGGCAGAACCTTCCGAAAATTCAATACATTCTCTGAACCATATAATTTTCAAACGCTCCTCTGACGAAAAGCGTGATGCAGCAGCAGGAAAAACACATTACCCTATTACCGGAGAGGTGATAAATCTTCATTTGGAAGAATATTTCGAGGATATAAGTTCAACACGCATAAGAGAAAACATCGACTCCGGCCGTGACATTTCAAATCTCATAGATCCGGTTGCTCAAAACTATATATTCGAAAACGGTCTTTACATGAGAGAACCTGCCTACAAGCATGTCCTGCAAGCACGTGACATTCATCTGAAAAGCCTGGAAAAATGCGATTCATCTGTAATAGGCGATATGAAAAAGGAACTTACCGCTCAAGGCTATGATATTGATACAGTTTCCTCATATCTCGACTCCGAAAAGGTTCGTGTCATTACCATAAGAGACGGCAATCTTGATAATAAAATCGTTGCAGTTGCAGCCGTGAGCAAATTAGACAGCATAGATTTTCTCTCAGCCTTCCATGATCAGGACATTGCAGCCTATATCAGAAGTCGTGCAGCCGGTTCCATAGCTGTTATCGGAGGGCTGTTTTTCAGCAGAGAAAGCCGCCTTACAAATCTGGAACAGGTAATCCTTGTGGAAATGCTTTCGGAACTTTTAGCAAAAGACTACACATATGTAGTTTATAACCCGTGTGATCAGGCAGGTTTAAGTTCATCAATAGTTTCTACCGTAACAAAACAGGGCTTTGTAAATATTGCTCCGAAGGGATCCCTGCCTATATTTGCAGTGGATATGAGCTCCCCTGTAATAATATTCAAAAATGTAGACACTTTAATAAAACATCCTCTGAACAAAAACGAGGCTGTGCTTGAGGCTGTAGAAAAAGCTCACGACAAAATGCTCGAGATGCTTACTTCAATATATCCCGGCGAGCTCATTCTGTCATATAATTCAGGCATACTGTACTATAAGATAATCCACCGTATAGCACAGATAAACAATGTATCTCCCGTTCCTTATGACCAAAAGGCTTACGGTAAATATATGGCAGTTCCTTTTGGCAAGCTCCTTGAAGGTGCTGCTGTTCCAAATACAGTAACAAAATCAATGCACACCGAAAAATATTTTTGTCGTGATGTTTCAGATTTTACAATTGAAGAAAAGAGTTATTACTCCACTCTGGAAAATCAGGTAAAGACCATCAAATCCTTTAACAGACCTGTAATACTGGTCGATGACCTGCTTCATAAAGGATACAGAATGAACGAGATTGATCCTATATTAAAGGCTAATGATGTTCAGGTGGTTGAGACAGTAGTGGGTGTCCAGACCGGCCGCGGCCGAGATCTTATGACAATAAAAGAGCGCACCGTAGACAGTGCATACTTTCTTCCAAACCTGAAGTGCTGGATAGATGAAAGTGATATGTACCCTTATATAGGCGGTGACAGCATGAAAGACAAGGGAGTCTCCGTTGGCAGCCAGACTGTAATTCCATCTCTAAATCTGATACTTCCTTTTGCGGTTCCTACTTTCTTGGGAAATATTCCAGGTAAGGATCTGTACAATTATTCGATGACTTGCCTTGAAAACGCTCACGAAATACTTAAAACCATAGAATCGGAATATCAAAAACTGTTTGAAAAGAAACTTACTCTAAAAAGACTCGGCGAAGTAATAAATGACCCTAAAAATCCCGACATGGTAAATCACCTGACTCCGGATACAAATACCGCTCCGTCTGAATATATAGAGAACGATATAGAAAAACTTATACGAATGAGGAAAATGTTCAAATGATCAAAAAATATATACATGAATTATGTCCTTTTGCAGATTCTCTCAATCTGCCCCAGCCGTTGAAAAAAAAGGGTTATTCAGTAAACATCATTGCCCTCGGCGATGTCGGCGCAACACTTCTTTTAGGACTGAAACTTTTAGGAGGAGATATCATAGACAATATCGGAATCTACGATATGAACCCGGCAGTTATAAAAAGATATGAAATGGAAATGAATCAGATAGGACTTCCTTTCAATAGTGATGAAAGCGTTTATCGTGAGCTGCCGTGTCAGCTTAAACAGACTCTCCCGAATATCAGAGGCATCGCAGAAAATGAGATTTTTGACTGCGACATGGTTGTATTTTGTGCAAGCAAATCTGTCCCGCCGATTCAACCGGGCTCAAATATAGATGTCAGGATGGTTCAGTTTGAAGCAAACCGCAAAATAGCATCGCATTACGGGAATCTTGCCGGCAAATCCGGATTCAAGGGTATTTTTGCCGTTGTTTCTGATCCTGTAGACCCTCTGTGCAAAGAAGTTCTTCTTTCATCGGGACTGTCGCCGGGGCAGATTAAAGGCTATGGTCTTGGAGTAATGAACAAGAGAGCCCAATACTTCTCTCATACCGATGAAGTATTTTCATCCTACGATAGAGAGGGCAGAGCCTATGGTCCTCATGGCAGTGACCTTGTAATTGCCAACAGTATCGAAAATTATGATGATGAGATTTCGTGCCGTCTTACCAAACTGACTGTAGATGCCAACCTGAAAATCAGAGATATTGGATTTAAACCATATATTGCGCCCGCAATATCCTCAGGTGCAATGTCTCTCCTTCTCACATTGACACAGCAATGGCACTACAGTTCTGTATATCTGGGTCATGCAGATAACGGTGCTTTCCTTGGTATAAAAAATCGCATAACAGGCAGCCACACAGAAATCGAAGATATACCTGTTCCTGTAAATCTTTATAACCGAATAAAGCGAGCCTATGAGAACTTATGTAAATTAGTGTAACGGAGATGATTTTATGAAACTTTATGTTGTCGATTTTACCTCTCACAGCAATGTTGATCGACTTTCAAAACTTTTAGATATTACTTTATCCAAGTCATTGGAATCAAAAAATAATATTGAAGTTGTCAGAATATCCTCTGCCGAGGAATTCTATAAAGCTACTTCATCGGGAAGCTTAAAAGGCTGCCCGCTGTTTTTTGCCGTTTCTTTAGACAAAGGAGGCTTTAATCGTAATGCTTATGAAACTCTTTCGTTTTTAAATTCTTCTCTTGAAAGGCAATACCTTTCGGGATGCTTTGGAGCAGTGGCTGTAGATGGACAAGGTGAAATGTTTACAAAAGACATAGGCCGCCGTCTTGTTTTCGCCGCCAACTTGTCAGGATGCGCTTTTCCGGGCAAGCCTCTTGTTGAGGCAACAGGAAGTCTTGCCAACTTCAAAGTTTTAGCAAAGCTTCAAAATACCACCTTGGAAAAGACTTACGAAAAAAGCCTTACTATGCTGATAGAAAAGCTTTTATCCTTTGCCGGCTTCTTATCGTCATCCGGTGATACTTCAATGTCCGAAAAACCTAAAATTCTTGCAATTCATGCAGGTAACAAGACAACCTCAAACAGTTATCTCTTATGGAAAATGGTCTCTGAGGACTTGGGTTCCCATGCGGAAATCGAAGAAATATCCATTCGTAACGGTGAGCTTACCGACTGCCGTGGATGTAAGTATGAAGACTGTCTTCATTTCGGAGAAAAAGGCCGGTGCTTTTACGGCGGCGTCATGACCGATAAAGTATATCCCGCCATAATCAACTGCGATATCCTTATGTTGATATGCCCCAACTACAACGATTCTGTAACAGCAAATATTATGGCATTTATAAACAGACTTACCTCTGTTTTCAGAGCCCATGATTTCAGCCGTAAAAAAATATTTTCAATTATAGTCTCAGGTTACAGCGGCGGAGACATTGTTGCACAGCAGATTATAGGTGCCATCAATATGAACAAGAATTTTGTTCTTCCTTCGTCATTTGCCATGATAGAAACTGCCAACAAGCCTAAAGAAATTTTAAATATTACAGACATAAAAGAAAAAGCGGCAAAATTTGCCGCCAATATTCTGCAATCACAGTATAATATCTAATTTCCCCGGTTATCTTCTTTTACAAAAGCAACTATGACCGTTGCCGTAAGTATGAGTATACAGCCTATAACTCCCTTGTAGGAAAAGCTCTCGCCGTAGATTGCAACACCCACAAGCACACTTGTTATAGGCTCAAGCGTACTTAATATAGCTGCGCTCTGACCACCTGTATACTTAACTCCCGTCTGAAAGCCCAATACCGCTATAAATGAAACGCATACAGCAAACAGCGATGCCATTATCCATCCCTGCGGTGAAAACGGCAAGTCCATCTCTCCCAACATAACAGCAACTGTTCCTATCAGAACCGATGCCACCGAATTCATGTAAAAAATAAGCTTAAGGGAGTGTGTCCGGCTAAGCTCACTCTTGTCCAGATACAATATATAAAACGCATATGTGTTTCCGGAAGCAAACGCAAGGAAAATACCCATAATGCTTGCCTCTGCCTCTCCGTCATAAAACAGAAACATTCCCGCAAGACACATGGCAACGCACAAGAGCTTTAACGGATTTACTTTCTCTCTGAGAAACACCATGCTGAAAACTATTACCATAGCCGGGTAACAAAAATGCAAGGTGGTTGCCATTCCTGTCGGAATATAATTATATGAGAAAAACAGAAGCAACGATGTTCCGCCGTACCCTGCAATCGTTATCAGGCAAATCTTTGCAAACTGCTTACCTGTTACAGATAGCGGAACTTTTTTAATCTTTAAATAGCAATATATCGGAAGCAGCGATAAGAAAAATCTGCAAAATGCCGCACTCAGCGTACTGCCGCCCATGGACTTCAAATATTGCATGAACATGGGCACAAAGCCGAAACATATTGCCGAAATTATCACCGCTGCTACGCCAAGAGTCCGTTTACTCATTTTGTCATGCCTTAAAATTCAGCCGTCTTTGGAGTTCTCGGGAACGGAAGCACATCTCTGATATTGCTCATTCCCGTTATATACATTATGATTCTTTCAAATCCAAGGCCATAGCCTGCATGCTTTACTCCGCCGTATTTTCTAAGGTCAAGATACCACCAATAATCCTGTTCGTTAAGACCGAGCTCTTTCATTCTTGCCGTAAGAACATCAAGTCTTTCCTCTCTCTGGCTTCCTCCTACGATTTCACCTACTCCCGGAACAAGCAAGTCGCATGCGGCTACTGTCTTTCCGTCGTCATTGAGGCGCATATAGAATGCCTTGATATCCTTAGGATAATCGGTTACAAACAGAGGTTTTTTGAAAATCTCTTCTGTAAGGAATCTTTCGTGTTCAGTTTGCAGGTCTATTCCCCACTCTACCGGATACTGGAATTCCTTTCCGGATTTTTTAAGCAGTTCAACTGCTTCTGTATATGTCACACGGCCAAAATCTGAATTTGCTATCTTAGTAAGTCTTTCTATCAGCCCTTTATCGACAAAGCTGTTGAAAAACGCCATTTCTTCAGGAGCGTTTTCAAGCACATAATTGATGATGTACTTTATCATTGCCTCCGCCAGTTCCATGTTATCCTCAAGGTCTGCAAATGCAATTTCAGGCTCTATCATCCAGAATTCCGATGCATGTCTTGCAGTATTGGAATTTTCTGCTCTGAAAGTAGGGCCGAATGTATATACATTTCTGAAAGCTAAAGCATAAGTCTCAGCCTCTAACTGTCCGCTTACAGTAAGATTTGTTTCTTTTCCGAAAAAGTCTCCGCTGTAATCTATTTTTCCTTCCTCCGTCTTTGGCAGGTTATCCATATCTAAAGTGGTTACTCTGAACATTTCTCCTGCACCCTCGGCATCGCTTCCTGTAATTATAGGAGTGTGAACATATACGAAATTCTGTTCCTGGAAAAACTTGTGTATTGCATATGCCACAAGGGAACGCACTCTGAAAACTGCCGAAAATGTGTTGCTTCTCGGTCTTAAGTGTGCTATTTCTCTAAGGAACTCCATAGTATGTCTCTTTGGCTGAAGCGGATAATCCGGCGTTGAAGTTGCTTCTACGCAGATTTCTCTCGCCTTGATTTCAAATGGCTGCTTTGCATTTGGAGTAACGGCAACAACGCCTCTTACTTTAAGGGCTGTAGCTACATATGCCTTGGAAATTTCCTCAAAGTTATTTATAAATTCTTCTTCATAAACTACCTGCACGGATTTGAAAAATGAGCCGTCATTAAGCTCGATAAATCCAAACTTGTTGGAATTTCTGTTATTTCTTACCCATCCTTTGACGATAACTTCTTCGTCCTTATATTGGTCTGTGTTTCTGAAAAGTTCTCTCAATAATATTTCTTTCATCTCATATTACCTTCTTCTTTTTTTACAGCTGAAAAGCTGCATACTATTTGTTATTATATAATAAATAAACAGCAGTTTCAAGGTTTCAAAGGCAAATATCGATTCTTCCCTAAAATCCGACTATTTGACAAGCCTTTTACGGAGATATTCTATTTCCGATGTGCCCATCATATAAAAGACCCACAAGAATATTCTTGCAGGTCCTTTTAATAAATAGCTTAGCAATTTTTTATATGTCGTTATTCTTTTCTATGCCATGACTTTTATTCCAAAACTTTACCAATAAGAATCCCAAAACCCCGCCTGTTATATTTGTTATAATATCGATTATATCAACAACAGCAGTTGAGGTGTACCCATGTATCATTTCAAAATACTGAAGGCTTTCGATAATTATTGACATTATTAACATGAATATAGCAGTCGTACTCAGCTTTTTAAACACTTTCAAACCGCTCACATATCCTAAAATTGATATAGGTGCAAATAAGATAACATTGCCGGCAATATTGATTAACTGAGCTCTGCTTAAAAACATTAACAATATCGGTTTCAAGCTGAAATTAAAAACTGCATTTTATTCATTGATTCCGGGAAACTCTATCGGCAAAAGCGTAAAAGACATCAGTATTACAAAGTAGAAAGCAAAAAATGCCTTAGCTAAGTATTCTTTAGGAACAAATTTCCTGCGTTTAATTGTTATATATATTATAAAATGTATCACAAACACAGCTATAATATATTTAATAATCAACCGCATATCAATGACATACGCAATACCTTTACCGTCTAAGCTGTCCAATGCAAGATTCTCAAGATATCCTAATAACATTCCTCTTCTCCCCCCCTGTTATGCGGCTAAAAAGTCATGCTCCTGCACTGTGAAAATTCGATAACCGCAAGCTTGGTTACTTTTGTGATTTCTAACTTTTGTATTGAAGCTATTGTTTTCTTTTATTGTTGTTTTTAGTTTAACAAATAAAAAAAGGGGGGGCGTCAACTGATATCTTGGATAAAATTATATTTTTAGTATTACTGTGAAAATCAACCTCACTTCTTGCGTATATGCGCCTTTTTCCAACTTGAAAAATTCTTTCCTTATGATAAAATTAACTCAACGAACTTGTCAGGAGGCTTTCTATGAATATATACGAATCTGCCGAAAATTATCTTGAGGCAATTCTCATAATAAAAAATGAAAAAGGTACTGTCCGCTCAATTGACATTGCCAATCATCTCAATTTTTCCAAACCCAGCGTCAGCGTAGCAATGAAAAACCTCAAGCAAAACGGCTATATAAGCATAGATTCGGACGGTCACATTTCTTTAAATGAATCCGGTCAAAAAATTGCAGAAAAAATATACGAAAGGCATACTCTTATCTCCAATTGGCTTATGAAGCTTGGTGTTTCCCCAAAAACTGCTTCAGAGGATGCCTGCCGCATAGAGCATATTCTTAGTGATGAAAGTTTTGAGGCCATTAAAAATCATGTGAAATAGATTGACATCGTTATCAGGAATATACCTTATCTTATGCCGCCACAAAATCATGGTTTCAGCAGTATTTCTGTACAGCAAAATTTTCCGGCAGTCACTCCACCTTATGTTTCGGATGCCTAAACCACCGGTTTGCGTTTCATGATATCTTTCTACTTACCTCGGTTGCTTCCATCTGACCGCATCCTGTCTCCTCGGCTCCCCTTCCGGTTGCCTCAGACCATTAACTACCGAAAGCTTCACCGGAGCTTTCGGTTTTACGCTTGCGCCTTCTCAGGTCCGAATCCGAATCAAATGTATAAAAAAATTGAGAGGCTACATTGTAACCTCTCAATTTTTTGGTGCGGATAAAAGGATTCGAACCTTCATGAAGGAACCTTCACACGGACCTGAACCGTGCGCGTCTGCCAATTCCGCCATATCCGCAAGTATTAGAAATGTCTTTATTTACCGACATTCCTACTATACACTATTTTGTTCTAAATTTCAATAGAAAATTTCTTTTTATTTAACCTATTATAAACATTTCTTCTGAGCAACGCATATATTACCGAAAATATAGGTATGAAAACAAGCATTCCCAGTATTCCCGATATATTTCCGCCTACTACTACAGCAAACAGTGTCCATAATGCCGGCAGTCCTACGGAATTTCCTACAACTCTCGGATAAATTATCTGCCCTTCTATCTGCTGAACAATAAAGAAAACGACTATAAACCAGAACATCTTTTTTAAACTGATTACAGCCATAAGCATACAGCCGACTATAAGTCCGATAAAAGCTCCCACATACGGAATCAGAGCCATTGATCCTATAATAACAGCTATAGTTGCTGCATATGGGAAGTTTCCGATGAACAGCACAACAAAGAAGAGCATTCCAAGTATGACTGCTTCCAAGCACTGGCCCGAAAGAAAGTTTGCAAAAGTTCTATATGTAAGTGAAGCTATCTCACAAATATTGTCAGCACGAGATTTGGATAAATAAGCATATGCTATCTGCTTTGCCTGTCTGCCAAGCTTTTTCTTTGATGCCAGAATGTATATTGCGAAAATCAGTCCAAACACAAAGTTTGCCATAACGCTGAATACACTTGTGGCTGCCTGCCCTGCTGTCGAAATGATAGTGTATGCACTTGATTTAATCGTTTCTACTATTTCCGCAGCATCTATTTCAGGAAAATATTTCTCCATCAACTCTGTATTTATTCCCATTTCATCAAGCGCTGCTATCCATCCCGGGTAAGATTTCTGCACAATTGTTGCTATACTTTTTATGGATTCCATAACATTCGGAAATATTACATTTCCGATAAAATATAACGTTATTACAAATATAGCGAAAGTTATGATTATACAAACAGGAGTCTTTATCTTTTTCATAACGGAAGCCCCTGTCTTTTGCGACAATCTGTCTATCTGTCTTTCAAAAAAACTCATCGGAACATTTATTACAAATGCAATCGCTCCCCCAACCAGCAGCGGCATAAACAATCCTATTATCAAATTGAGCACACCCAAAACTTCACTGAAATTCATAAGCGCTGATATCAAAAGCACCCCTATCACCACAAGCAACAAATTTTGTTTGAACTTGTTGTCCGGTTTAATATCCATAAATAATCTCCTCTATTGAATCTGTCCTTCCTCTATATACCCTTCTTCTACCATACAGCTTACAACCTGCTGCCTCCGCTGTTCCGCAAGCTCAGGATTCACATCCGGAGAATAAACTGACGGCGCATTAGGAATGCCTGCAAGCATAGTTGCCTCATAGGCATTTATCTGTACGGGTTTCTTTCCGAAATATCCTATACACGCATCATAGACATTATAATACCCCGAGCCAAAATATATTGAGTTCACATATAACTCGAATATTTCATCCTTTTCATACAGCTTTTCTATGTCTCTTGCCACAAAAATTTCCGCAAGCTTTCGACTTATTTTTTTATCCTGCTCAAAATACATATTTCTTGCAAGTTGCTGAGTTATTGTGCTTCCTCCTTGACTTAACTCGCCTGCTTTAATGTTACTTATTACTGCCCTTCCTATTGAAAATATGTCATATCCTTTATGCTTTTCAAATCTTTTGTCCTCAACTGCAATTACTGCATTGACATAAGTATCAGTAAGCTGACTATATGGCGTATAATGCTCAACAGACTGTATCTGCGCTACCTTTTCATCTATCGGCACATTTTTTACAGCCTCTTCGTAAGCTTCTTTAGCCTCATGATATGTAATTCCCGCAAAAAATGCTGCCACAATAATAAGTAATATTAAAAGTCGTTTAATAAGCTTCATGTTTTCTTTCTTTTTTAAATAAGTTATCGCTCTCGTCTATTATGAATCTTTTAAGTTTCATTACATGTTCTTCTGCTACTACTCTTGCTTTCTGAGAATCCCCGCTGAGAATTGCTTCTTCTATTTGTTCATGTTCCTTTGGCATTTTCTCATATCTGTAAAAATCGTCATAATATATATATCTGAATCTTAGAGCAAGCTCTTGAACCTGAGATAACAGCTGGTTAAGTGTCTTGTTTCCGCTGTAACTTACTATGAGCTGATGAAACAGCTCGTCACATCTTATTATCTCTTCTGTATTTCCGCTTTTTATGGCTTCTTCATATTCACTGTTTACTTTTATAAATGCCTGCTTCTCCTCTTCCGTTACCTTCTCTGCGGCAAGAGCAGCAGCCATTCCTTCCAAGTCCTGACGAACTTCAAGTACATCAACCATATCCTTCACTGAAATTTCAGATGCATATGCCCCACGTCTCGGCTCTATAGTGACTAAGCCCTCTTTTTCCAGTTTTCTTATAGCTTCTCTGATAGGTGTACGACTTACACCCATATCTTCAGCCATTTCCACTTCCATCATGCGTGTTCCGGGAGCTATTTCTCCTACAAGAATCTGACGTTTAAGCTCTTCGTACACTATCTCTCTCAATGGTCTGTGATTTTGCAAATCCAGATTTAACATCTTATATCCTCCGTTTTTTGATGTTTCTCATAATGTTGTTGCCCAATATGACAGATATCCTTTTTTTCGCATATCTGCACATGTTTTTTTTGCACTTTTTACACTTCTGAACAAAGCAAACACCGTAGGACCGCTTCCTGTCATGAGAACTTTTTCGGCAGAAGTTTCTTCCTCAAGAATTTCCTTGATATCTCTCACTTCGTGATACCGGTTCAGTGTATACTCTTCCAACACGTTTATCATATTTTCATATATTTTGTTCTTCAGATTTTTGTTTATTCCCTCCGTCAGAGCCGTATTGTCTGGTCGTTTGCTTATATTACACCCGTCTATACCTTGGTATACTTCTGCTGTAGATACTCCGAAACGAGGTTTTACAAGAATAACCGCTGATTTAAAGCGGCTTTTCAAAGGTGTTAATTCAGTGCCTGTCCCCCTGCATAGAGCACATCCGTATCTTGTATTTTGAGATAATATACAAAACGGCACATCTGCACCAAGTTCTTCGCCCAGAACACAAAGCTCCTTTGTATCGAGATTTAACTCCCATAATCTGTTTAATGCCACCATTACAGCTGCTCCGTTGCCGCTTCCTCCGGCAAGCCCCGCAGAAACAGGAATATGTTTGTCTATATGAATCTTTATAACCCCGCCACCTACTATTGACGAAAACTTTCGTATCATTATCTGCGCTGCTGCAAATGCAAGGTTTCTGCTGTCAGTAGGCAGATATTTTTTATCACATGTAAGTGTGATTTCTATGTCTTCGCAGTCTTTTTTAATCCAGCTCACGGTGACATCGTCAAAAAGAGATATCTTCTGCATTACAGTTTCTATATCGTGATAGCCGTTATCTCTTCTTCCCGTAACATCAAGAGACATATTAACTTTACCGTAAGATTTTAATCTGATTTTTTTCATCTTACTTCTCCTGATAAAAATGAGAGGACTGACCTCTCATTTTTGTAATCTATTTCTTTTTCTTTTTCTTAGAGGTATTTTTTGCGTTTTTAGCTTTCTTCTCGGCTGCTTTTTTCTTTACATCCGCAACATATTTGCTTCCGGCTGCCGATGCAGGTCTTCTGCGAGCGACTCTGTACTTATTTATCTCATCGTCACTGTCATCTTCATATTCTGCTTCTTCCATAGCCTTCTTTTCGGCGGCTTTTGCAGCTTCCTTTGCAACCTTCTCTTTCTTTTTGCGATCTTTTTCTACTATTTCCTCTACTGATTTACCTGTCTTCTTTGCTTCCTTATAAGGATTTACTTTTTCTTCTCTCTTTTTTACTTCCTCTTCACCGGCTTTTCTCGCTGAACGAGTAGTTATCACTACCATACTTCCTATCATGATAACCATCATTCCCATACTTATCATCGTATTAGTTCCTTGGTTAAGAGTTTTGAAGCTGATTTTGTGATCCTTTCCCAGAGTGCTGCCGTCATCGCTCACAACATCACCTGAAATTTTCAGTGTGTATTCTGAATTGCTTTCTACTTTTACTTTCTTGTCTTTTTTTGTGTCCAGAAGTACAAGAACTACACCTTTTTCCTTTTCATTATATAAAACTCTTGTAGGAAGCTTTTTGCCTTTGCTGTCATACAATTGAAAAGCACCTTTATTTGCCTTGCCTACTTCTTTTTCCGTAAGGTCTTCACTAAAATATATTTTTACACCAAGGTTTTCAATAGATGCTCCCTTCGATCCATTTTCAGGGTAAGTTTTCTCTATCGTCAGCCCTGTGTCTGCAAAGCAGAAAGATGTTGCCATCGTAATTAAAAGTGCTATTAAAGTCACAATCGCACCCAGTCTCTTCATATTCGTGTTCCCTCCGGTTCCTGTTCTTTAGTTCTTCTAAGATTTCTGAAAAAATCTTTTAATATGCTGCTGCATTGTTCCTGCATCATGCCTGTTTCTATTTTTACATTATGGTTCAGCTTCTTCTCTTGTACGATGTTAAACACCGATCCGCATGCTCCGGCTTTAGGGTCCATCGTTCCTATGTATAAATTTTCTATTCGTGACCATACTATTGCTCCGGCACACATGGCGCATGGCTCTACAGTGACATACATATCGCATCCTATAAGCCTCCATCCACCCAAAGTGAGAGCCGCCTGTCTTATGGCTGTCATCTCCGCATGGGCTGTAGGATCTTTTGTCGTCTCTGTAAGATTATGCCCTCTTCCGACTATATTTCCATTTTTTACTATAACTGCTCCGATTGGTACTTCTCCCAATGCAGCTGCCAGCTGAGCCTCTTTAAGAGCTTCTTCCATAAAATTTTTCATATACCTTATGATAATACCACAATCCTGTTGAAAGTTCAACTAAAGTTTTGCATACAAAGAACAATCCTTGCCATGTTTAAATAAGTCAAGGTTCATAAATCTTCAGCGTTTTTTCATCTACCTGCGCTATCCAATATCCATACACCATCGTTGCAGTATCGCTGTTAATAGTTTCCAGATTTCCGTACATTTCCTCACCGCCCTTGAGGGGCTGCCAGAGAGTGAATCCCGTTTTGCCTCCTGCCGGTTGATCCTCCAGAAGAAATCTACCCGGTATTCCTATGTAACTTTTCCCCCAACTGTTGCCTATTATAAAGTGTCCGTGTTTTTTTGCCATTCCATATCCTTCTCTGCAAAATGTCTTGAGAATTTCAATATCGGACTCTCTGTGCCATATGCTGCCTGTTTCGTCTACCGTAAAAATATCTCCGTTCTCTCTCCTTTTCATGAGCTGACTTAAAGCATACATTAAATATTGTTTATTCATAAGCCTGAAATCCTCCCGCCTAATATTATGCATACTGTCTGTGTAATATTCTGAAATTCCAAAGCATTTTAATTTTTAGAGGCAAAGTCATAATTCTACTTATTGTTATTTTTTTATTTTTGTTTGTTTAAATCTACAACATATTGTGGTATAATAATCACACGGTGCTGATAAATCACTCGGTTTTTTCAGAATCACATATGTACAAAGCGGAGGTCAGTTATGAGTATAAATATCACAGGAAATGTATCGCAGCAGGAGCAGCAGGCTTATGTAAACTATCTGGAAAATAAATATAACAGAAAGTTAAAATCTTTGGATATTAAAATCGACGGAGATTTTGCAGATTTAAACTATGAATTTGAGCATGTACCATTTGAGAGAATACGCAGGATAACAGGTTATCTCGTAGGAACGATGGATCACTGGAACAATGCAAAGAGCGCCGAAGAGCACGACCGTGTAAAGCATGATATCTCAAGCGGTTTCGAAAGATTATAATCAAAGTAAACATATATAAAAAAATCAGGCTGTAATAAATATTGAGATGGCTGAAGTCTTTCGCTGTCTCAATTTTTCTTGTCGAAAAATTGTTACGAAAGATTGAGCATGCATTCTGCCTCGAGCACAATAAAAGCGGTTAACCCCTGGCTTATTGAGTTTAACCGCTTTTTAACAATGACTTGTTAGCCTAATATTGAGATGTTTCATTGCATTGCCGCAAAATTACTGCCTTATTTTGTGAATCAGCCTATTCCTCCCAATATGCTTCCCATAACAAGAACTATCACCGTAAGTCCGCAGAAGATATATTTGCTGGCATACTCATACCAGCCGCCAAGTTTGCGCACGGCACCCATATCTATCTGTTCTCTTACAAACTCTTTTCCGCAAAGCCAGAAAAACATAATTCCGGCAAGGAGTGCTCCTATAGGACAAAGATAAATCGAGCACACGTCCATCCAGTCAGAAACAATTCCCTCTATACAAAGAGCCACCGTTGTTCCTATCAACGCTATTGTTCCAACCGCCTTTTTCCTCGAAAAACCGAACTTAGTCTGTAATGCCTCTACCGGTGTTTCAAACAGATTTACAAGGGATGTCACACCGGCAAATGCTACAGCAGTGAAAAATACAATCATTATTACTCTGCCGGCCGGCATCTGAGCAAACACATTAGGCAAATATATAAACATAAGCCCCGGACCTCCCACTGAAAGTTCCTGCCCTGCAGTTGCCATTGCCGGTATGATTGTAAGAGCTGCTACTAATGCCGCTACTGTATCCCACAAAGCCACAGTCCTTGCGCTATATGGAATGTCCACATCCTTTTTCAGATACGAACCGTAGACCAGAGTTCCCGAACCTGCCAGCGACAGTGAGAAAAATGCCTGACCGAGCGCATATATCCATGTCTTTCCGCTTGCAAGCAATGACCAGTCCGGGTTGGTAAGGTATTTATAACCATCCGACGCTCCCGGAAGAGTCGCTATATATATAGCCATTCCTACAAACATAACAAAAAACAGCGGCATCATAATTTTGTTGGCTTTTTCTATGCCGGAGGCTATGCCGTATATCATTATTACAAAAGTTATTGCAAGGGCAACAATATGCCAGCCTATATTTCCGAAGGATACTGCTGTTTCATTAAACTCAGCGGCATATCCCTCTACGGCTTCATGCCGGAAAATTCCGCCCGTTAAAGAACCATACAGATATTTTAAAATCCACCCAACTACTACGGAATATCCTATGGCAAGGGCAAGGCTTCCAAATACCGGTATCAGTGACAGACTTTCCCCTAAGGTTCTTCCTTTTCCGGCTCTTTGTGTTGCAGAACCGAATGCTCCCATAGGCCCTGCTCCCATAGCTCTTCCAAAAGCCATCTCTCCGACTACACCGGTAAATCCTATTACTACCACACATACAAAATAAGGTATTAAAAACGCCGCACCGCCAAAAGCCGAAACTCTTGCCGGAAACAACCATATATTTCCCATTCCTACCGCCGAACCTATACAGGCTATTATAAATCCACTTCTTGATTTAAAGTTATCCCTCGCCATTCTTATCTCCTGCTTCAAATATTTATATTTCATTTGATATTTGCCTTACATTATATACTCAAACCGCTTTCTTGTCATTCTGTTTTTTTGACATGAACAAGTTGCAGCAGACTTTGACAAAAATAGTACAAAATATTTTATCATCCTTGAAATTTTTGATTAGCAGGACTATAATAAAAGTATTGTATACACAAAAAGTTCCAAAGGAGATGCTTACATATGTACAAGAACGCTTTAAGACCTGCTTGGGTCGAAATCAATTTGAACAATCTTGACTTTAACATTAAGAATATCAAGGCTAAAATCGGTGACAGAGAAATGATAGGAGTTATCAAAGCCGATGCTTACGGTCACGGAAGTGTAAAAGTGGCAGAGGTTCTCAGAGCCAACGGCTGCAAAACTTTTGCAATAGCTACTATTCATGAAGCCATCACTCTTCGTGAGGCCGGTGCGACAGAAGAAATTATTCTTTTAGGTCTTGCTCCGGACATGTATGCCGATACAATAGTAAAATACGATATAACCCCTGTAGTATGTGATTCATCAAACGCTGCCGCAATCGACAAGGCTGCTGCCGCAGCAGGCAAGCTGGTAAGAGGTCTTATAGCGGTCGATACAGGTATGGGTCGTATCGGATACCTTGCTGATGATACAGAGTTTGCAATAGAAGATGTAAAGAAAATACAATCTCTTGAAAATTTCAAAATCAAAGGCATGTTTTCTCATATGTCAACTGCCGACGCATATGATAAGGCTTATTCTCATCAACAGGAAGAGAAATATAACAATTTCTATAAAGCCCTCACCGCAGCCGGAATTGATATCCCATTCAGAACTCTGGCAAACAGCGCTTCCATCATGGAACTTCCTACTATTCATTTTGACGCATGCCGCCCGGGAATTATTCTCTACGGATGTTACCCTTCAGATGAAGTTGACAAGAATCAGCTTGCCATCAAACCTGTGATGTCAGTAAAAGCAAATATCGTACATCTTAAAGATGTACCTGAAGACTTCTCGGTAGGATACGGCCGCAAATTTATCTCAAAACGTCCAAGCAAAATTGCAACTCTTGCTTTAGGATATGCCGACGGTTATCCAAGACCTTATTCTCAGTTTGCAAAAGTGCTTGTAAACGGACATGTTGCTCCTGTAGCAGGCAATATCTGCATGGATCAATGTATGGTAGATGTCACGGATGTTCCTGATGTAAAGGTAGGCGATGAAGTCATAATAATGGGTACCGACGGTAAAAACACAATTCTTGCAGATGATATAGCAAGAGCAACAGGTACTATAAACTACGAGATAGTCTGTGCTTTCGGTCAGAGACTTCCAAAAGTTTATGTAAAATAACAGATATTAAGTTAAACGCCCGCATTTTAAGCGGGCGTTTTTATATACTTTACTCTTCGGCATTTATAACAATGTCTGCCGTTTCTTCAATATCAAAAGCTTCAAAATATCGGTTTTCCATGGGAATCCATCTTTCTCTGAACATTTTAGCTTTTTCAGCTCCGTTTCGTGTCACAATTCTTTCCAGCTGCATATCACTGTCAATTTTCATGAAAACCGTGATATCATACATATTTCTAAATTCCGGTCTCAGCGCATATGCACCTTCAACTATCACCAATCCTTCTCCTTTTATTTTTCGTGTTCCGCAAACTCTCATATTGCGGCAATCGAAAATACCATATTCAAAGCTTCTGTGGTCAGCTATACCCGGCAGAACTTCCTCTTTAAATCTTTCATAATGGATATTGCCGCCCGGAGTTTCAAGCCTCTTATTTGTTCTTAACTCTGCTGGCAGAAAAAAATCATCCATATGAACTACACTGCCGCCATACTTATCTGCAACTTCTTGTGCAAGAGTACTTTTACCAGATGCGGACATTCCGTCTATAGCCAGCACGACCATTCCATTGTTATCTTTTAAAGCCTTATCTATCACCTGTTTTAACTTGTCCTTCACTTTTTCAAAAGACCTCCAACCAGTACAAAATAAGACGGAAGTTTACCTTCTTCTATCCATTCTAATTCTATACCCATAAGCTTACTCGCCGTCAAACCTACATTCCCGCCTATAGACTCTATTGAATATCTCATTTTTTCCGGGTAGCGGCAAGGCTCGCCTTCTCTGCGGCCGCAACCCTTATCTGCACATAAGCCACAACTTCCTGCACTCAAAGCCTTAGAGCCCGGAAACTGTTTCTCCATCTCATAAAGCTCCCTGCTCATTTCACTTTTTACTTCAAAAATTATATTCATACAATCATTCTGCGACATGTCCTTATCAAAAATGATTTTTCTTGCTATAAGGTGAATCATCGAAAATTCTTTCCAGTACTCCTCCGGCGAAAAGTCATAAGGGGGACATGACCACACATTACCATAATTGGGACATTCCTCACAATATTTTAGAAATTCCTCAACATTGACATAATTTTCAATATATTCACAAACCTTAACGTCACATTCTTTTTTTTCTGTCCTGTACATAATAATTCTCCTTTTAGATGCTTTTAGTATATCATAATCTTCTTTTCTATGGTAAAATAATATAAAATAAATTTTGGGAGGCGACCATGGCTTTCGGCTTTTTCAAAAAATCACAAAAGGCAGATCTTATACTATATAACGGGGCAGTAATAACCATGAATCCCGAATGTCCAAATGTCAGCGCCATAGCCTGCAAAGACGGCAAAATTATTGCCACAGGTGATATCGAAAATATGGAAGAACTTAAAAGCACCGATACCCTGACAGTTGACCTTGAGAACAAATATGTTCTCCCCGGTCTTATTGATATTTTCTCTCAGCCCGTAACAGCTGTTTTCAAAGAAAAATTTCTTGATCTGTCAGGTGTTTCAGACATAGACACACTTCTGAAAAAACTTGACGACTGGGTATCGACCCACACAGAAGATGAAATCATATTCGGTTTTGGCTATTCTGAAAAAGCAGCCGAACTGAATGACCAAAACGAAAAGACAATAACAGAGCTTCTTGATTCATGCTGCATTGACAAGCCGGTAATACTCCTATGCCAAAGCAGTGTATCATGTATTCTTAACAGCTGCGGCGAAAATATAGTCAAAGAAACAGCAGAAGAGGAAATGGTCGAATATGTGACGGTCCCATATGTATTGAATCTTTTCGTTCCCTTTGACTTTGAAGAAATAGAAAAAGCAGTCAGAAAACAACTTTCGGATAATATTTCTCTCGGAATAACTGCCGCATTAAGTACCGGAGCAGCAGATTACTTCGAATCCCTGTATCAGGACTCTCTGATAAGTCTCTATAACGAGAACCAGCTTTACCAGAGGTTTTTCGGCTCATATATGATAAACCGGCCTCTCATTCCTGCGGCTGTCGTTCATAAACTTATGACGAGAAAAACAATGTGCAATGAAATCAATGCAATGATAAATGCCGATACTCTTTATATATCTCTTAACCAGAGCACCAATCCTATCAGCTTTTCATCTGATGCTTTGATTTCAATCGTTTCTGAAGCAGCCGACAAGGGATTTTCTATCTATATCACCGCTGCCGAAACTAAGGACATTGACATTGCAGGCAAAGCTCTTGAATATATAAGAAGTAAAGGATACAAAAACATTTTTGTAATTCAGTCATCAGCTACCCTTGACAGTTCAGATATGATTCACGCAGAAAGTGCATATTATCTGCCGCCCGGGGAAGACTTTTTCCATATGAATATTACTGATTTTATAGAAACGGTTACAGCAACAGCCGCCGAAATAATAAAAGCATCCGATTCCATCGGATCAATAGAAAAAGGAAAATTCGCAGATTTCGCCATATTCGACAAAGATCCTCTAATGATGACTCCTGAGGAATTATGGCTTTATCCTTCCCAAGTTACTGTTTTTAACGGAAAATTATTTAATATAACACCGGAGGTTTAAAATGAAAAAATTATTATCCCTACTCTTAATTTTTATATTGTGTCTTGGCATGACATCATGCGGCAAAAAAGAAGAAACAAAAACACAGGAAGAAATTGTAAACCCTATAAGGATTTCCATTTCTATATCCGACAGTGAAAATGACGAAGTTACCCTTGAAGACTTTGAAGGAATTGAAAAAACAGAATTCACAGTAGAAGAAGATACCAATGTATTAGATGCAACCCAGCTTTTTTGCGTTTCCAATGAAATTCCGTTTGAACTCGATTCAGCAGGAACATATATAGTCTCAATGGCAGGAGCAGGTGAAAAAGATGTGGAAGCAACGACAGGATGGGTTTATACAGTCAACGGTGAACAGCTAAATGTCGGAGCCAATGAAAAAATCCTTAAAGATGGTGATGAAATTTCCTGGGAATTTGTTGACTTTAGCACCTACCAGTGGTAAACTATTGTTGGAAATAATAGTTAGAAAACTTTCCTTTTTTTAGTGAATACACACACTTTCAGAAAAAGCACCTCACAGTGAGGTGCTTTTTCCGTTGTACGATTCTATTTACTTCTTATCTTATAACTCTCCTGTCACTTATCCAGTATCTTCGCCTTACTTATCAGCTTCGCCTGAAGAACATTTCTCTTATAATCATTACTATCCTCGGTACATGTGGACAGCGTCAAAACTTGCTCACCGTTTTCAGGAAGCGTGGTGTTCTGATATCTGTTTTTACTTTCGATAAGCTTTAGGTATTTGCTGTATTCTTCCGTATTATCAGAAAACACCGTAAACGTACCATCCTCAATATCAGCTGTATACGCTGCGAATATCTCATATTTATTCCATGTGCCGTCAGGAAGCAGTATATATATATAAGGATGCTCGTTCCTGTATTCTTCCTTGAAAAATTTATCTAAGGGTCCAAACATAGAACCGTTATACATATTATGCCCATATATAATTGTATGAGTATCAGACATATTGGGACTGTTTAATGCTTCTAAAAATATGCTGCCTGCTCCCAAATATTTCTTTTCGTATGTCCTATATAAGTAATAATAATTATCAGTTCCCTGAAGTATCGGATAACTTATATTCGTTCCCTTAATGTATATCCATCCCCTGACATCACTGTTTTCTTTGATTAGCTTTGCAAGGTCCACATAGCTTATTATACCGTTTTCGTCTTCTTCTACATACTGTTTATTAGTCTCTTCATAGTAATCATCTATTTCCTTATAGTCGAGGATAATTCCTATCACTTTGTAAAGAGAAAACAGGAATACTCCTATGCAGATTACCATAAGCACAGTATATAAAGTCTTTTTTTTCTTAGGTTTTTTATTTTCTTCCATTAAATGCCCCTTTCCGGTCTTTAAAGCTTATATGATATAGTTTTCCAATACCTGTCCTTCAAAATCAAAATCCTCTATCTGCAAATAGTATTCAGCACTGTCTATAAGAGCTTTCATCGGACATAAACCTATTACCTCAGAGCCTATCACTCTTACACCATACCTTTTAGCTTCGCTTTTTACTAATTCTGTAACTCTGTAAAGCGGTGTCACTCTGTAGTCAGTCATGTTGATGGATACCTGAGCAATATTTCTGTCCTCAAGCATAAAGCCCATAGCCTTTACATTTGCCAACCCTCCGTCCTTTTCTCTGATAACCTTTGCAATCTTCTTTGCTATTCCGACATCCGACGTGTTCAGATTCAAATTATATGCAACAAGAGGAGGTCTTGCTCCTACTGCAACAACCCCACCTGTAGGATGAATACGAGCACCTCCGAAATCAGGCTTCCATTCTGGATCCTTTACTTTCTCTGCCATGCCCTCAAACTGACCTTTTCTTACTGCTGCCAAATTTTTTCTTGCTTCCTTTCGTGCGGACATCTCATACAGAAACACAGGAAGTCCGGCTTCTTCGGCAATCCTCTTTCCGACCGTTTCAGAAAGTCTGATGCAATCCTCATTTGTAGCCTCTTTTATCGGCACGAAAGGCATGACATCTACGCAGCCCATTCTTGGATGTTCACCTGTATGCTTGGTAAGGTCTATAAGCTCCACGGCTTTTTTTGCAAGCTTAACGCTGGCTTCTTCTACACCCTTGGCATCGCCTATATAGGTTATTACCGACCTGTTATGGTTGGGGTCTGACGAATAATTGAGTAAAGTGCAGCCCGGAGTAGTTCTTATCTGGTCTACGCAGGCTTCTATTATTTCTTGATTTCTTCCCTCTGAAATATTAGGAATGCTTTCGATTATCTGAGCCATATTTATCTCCTTTTTAAAACTTTACAGTGAGTTCAAAACATCTTCATAAATTTTTTCTGCTAAAACTTCGGCTTTTTTGACCATATCTTCTGCATTCTCAAACCGCAGTTTGATATTCTCATCTTTTATAGACGGCAAATTTATTTTCACATTCAGATAAGCTCCTTTTAATCCTGCAAGCAGATTAAGGGCCGCAACTCCAAGGTCTGATGCTGCATTTGGATTTGATTTTCCCACTATTTTGGCAGTAGTCTCAAGTCCGCAAATGCAAAGTTCCATAGTTTCATACGGAACTTCTGTTGCAAGCACCGTAGCTTCTTGAATAGCCTTGCTTCTCTTTGCCTTTTGTTCTTCGTCATCCTTAGGCAATTTAAAAGCAGCCGATACACGATTGAATGCCTCAGTATCCTTATCTACAGCTTCAATCAGTTTGTCATAAGTTGATGATATTTCTTCTCTTACTTCAACGCAGAGGTCTTTATATTGTAAATATTTTTCCTTTGGAATCGTAAGATCACATACCATAATAACAAGTCCTGCACCCTGTGCTGCCGAAAGTGCGCTTACAGAGCCTCCTCCCGGAGCCGGAGCATCAGATGCCAGAACATCAAGATAATTCCTAACAGTCATATCAACTAATTTCATCAAATTACATTTCCTTTCTTTATAACAGTATTAACAAGGTTTGAGCCAAAACGGTAGCACAACATTTCCATATCCTCAGCATTCCATATTACCATGTCAGCCTGCTTTCCCACTTCCAGTGTTCCTATTGTTTTTTCTTTTCCAATAGCGCATGCCGGATTTATGGTTACTGCTGTAAGAATTTCTTCCGGAAGCATTTTATATTTCAAATATCCTAAATTCATTACCAGCTGTAAATTCAAAGACGGGCATGATCCCGGATTAAAATCTGATGCCAATGCAACAGATATTTCAAATTCATCTATCATTCTCCTCGCAGGAGCAAATCCAGCGCCAAGATAAAATGATGTCGCAGGAAGACACATTGCTATCGTACCACCCTTTGCCATGGATTTCATACCTTCATCATTTATGACTATAAGATGCTCCGCAGAAACAGCTCCCATCTCCCCTGCCAGAACCGAACCTCCTATAGCTTCTATTTCATCAGCATGTATTCTGATCTTAAATCCCAGTTGTTTTGCTTTTTCAAGGTAAATCCTGCTTTGTTCCACATTAAATACCGAGTCCTCAGTAAAAATATCTACATACTGTGCCAGACCATTTTCTTTAACATATGGCATCATCTCATCACAGCATATTCTGATATATTCTTCTTCTCTGCCTTTCCAACAATCCTCAACAGCATGTGCCGCCATAAACGTTGGAACTATATCCATATTATGATCTTTTTCAAGCGAATTCAAGACTTCAAGAAGTTTTATTTCTGTCTCAAAATCAAGTCCGTATCCGCTCTTCACCTCACAGGAAGTTACACCGAGGCTCATCATTTCATCAAGAAATCCCTTTGTTTTATAATAAAGCTGCTCGTGTGAAGCCTCTCTTGTCTTTCTTACGGTGTCCATTATTCCGCCACCTGCTCTTAAAATATCAAGATAGCTTGCGCCCCTCAATTTCAAAGGAATTTCATGCTGTCTGTATCCACCAAAGATAAGATGAGTATGTCCGTCTACAAGCCCGGGAGTTACAAGACGACCGCCTGCATCAATTATCTTATCTGCATCCGATTCACCATGTGGCAAAGCTCCGCTGGAGGTTATTTCTTTAATTATGCCGTTTTCTGCTAAAATCGCTGCATTTTTCAGTTTTTTATTTTCAGCCTGTGCTTCTCCCGTATGTCTGAAGCCGCCTATCGGTGTCTGTAGCAATCCTATATTTTTTATCAACAAAACCGCCATTTTTCTGTCCTCCAGATTATTTTACAAATTCATCTACCGTCTTGTCAATAAGCGATTCGTCTGCTATATAAGGTATGGTTATATGACCTTTTCCCTTATAGTTTTTATTATATTCTACTGAAGTGGTAAGCGCATTTTCATTTCTCGCCCAGTTTCTTCTGGCAACGCCGCCCATTACATCCCACATCATTGCAGATTTGATGATTTCATCTGTTCTTTCGCTTCCGTCAAGAAGCAATCCGAATCCGCCGTTTATAGCTTTTCCGATTCCTACACCGCCGCCGTTGTGCAGCGCACAAAGAGACATCCCTCTTGCCGCATTTCCTGCAAAGCACTGAACGGCCATATCTGCCATGACATTAGACCCGTCTTTTATATTGGAAGTTTCTCTGAAAGGTGAATCTGTTCCCGAAACATCATGATGGTCTCTTCCCATCATTACCGGACCAATTTTGCCTTCCCTTACAAGTTCATTAAACTTAAGGGCTATCCTTGTTCTGCCTTCTGCATCCTGATACAAAATTCTCGCCTGTGTTCCCACTACTAATTTGTTTTCTTTTGCATCCCTTATCCATACCCAGTTGTCTCTGTCCTGTGCTCTTCTGTTAGGGTCTATGCAATCCATTGCGGCCTTATCTGTAATATCAAGATCCTCAGGCTTTCCGGATAGGCATACCCATCTGAAAGGTCCGTATCCATAGTCAAAAAGAATCGGTCCCATTATATCCTCTACATAAGACGGCCATATAAAACCGTCCTTATCATCATAACCGTTCTTTGAAATTTCTTTTATTCCTGCATCATACATGGCTTTCATAAATGAATTTCCATAATCAAAGAAATAAGTTCCTCTTCCGGTCAGAGCTTTTATGGCTTCATAATGCCTGTGCAAAGTTTCATCTACCTTTTTACAGAAAAGTTCTCTGTTTTCATGAAGCATCTTTGTTCTTTCTTCAAATGTCATGTCAGCAGGACAGTAACCGCCGTTATATACATTGTGACACGATGTCTGGTCGGACAAAAGGTCTATTGAAAAATTCTTCTCCACAGCTGCTTCAAGCAAACCTACAATATTGCCATGATATGCTATCGAAATACTTTCCTTTGCCGCAAGTTTTTTCTCTGCTAAAGCAAATATCTCGTCTATATTATCCATGATAACATCTACCCAGCCCTGATTATGTCTTGTTTCTATTCTTGACAAATCCACTTCTGCAAATATCCCTACGGCTCCGGCTATATTTGCTGCCTTCGGCTGTGCCCCACTCATGCCTCCAAGGCCGGAAGATACAAATGTATGTCCGGTGAGATCTCCCTGCGGCGAAACGCCTAAATATTTTCTTCCCGCATTGAGAATTGTATTGAATGTACCATGTACTATTCCCTGCGGACCTATATACATCCATCCCCCTGCTGTCATCTGTCCGTAGTTGGCAACTCCCATTTCCTCGGCAATTTCCCAGTCTTCTATATTGTCATACATTCCAACCATTATGGAATTTGTGATTATAACACGAGGCGCCTCCGGCTTAGATGGAAAAAGTCCAAGCGGATGTCCTGACTCGACCACAAGAGTCTGATTTTCGGTAAGCTCTTCAAGATATTTTTTTATAAGCCTGTATTGCAGCCAGTTTTGGCATACCTGACCTGTTTCTCCATAGGTAACCAATTCATATGGATATAAGGCAACTTCAAAGTCAAGATTGTTTTCTATCATTACCTGAAAAGCTTTTCCGGCAAGACATTTACCCTTATATTCGTTTATAGGTTTACCGTATATCCTTCCTTCCGGTCTGTATCTGTAAGCATATATCCTGCCTCTTGTTTTAAGTTCTTCCATAAATTCAGGAGCTAATTTGCTGTGCAGCTCTTCAGGCACATATCTAAGTGCATTCTTCAGAGCTATCTTTGTTTGCTCTTTTGTGAGGCGGAAACCTCTGTCAGGGGCTCTCCTTATTCCCTCTTTAAAACACGGATATTCCGGGTATTCATTGTCCGGTTTTATTGTCATCGCTTCATATATACTTTTGTTGTCTAACATTTTCTCTCCTCCTATTTCAATACCACAGTTTTCTCAACTACTTTGAGAAGCTCGCCGTTTTTAACCATTTTATCAAATTTTATAAGTTCATCATGCATTATTACATCTCTTTCTATCGGTGCAGACAATGTCCTTATATAATCATATGCCGCCCTCGTTGCCGGTGCCAGCTTGTCTATACCGCCTTCCCCCATTTCCTGACGGAGCCATATGGCCTGTGCTGCGGCTGCAATTTCTATACCGATAACTTTCTGGGTATTGTCTAAAACCATCGCCGCTGTCCTTGCAGATGTAGTCCCCATTGAAACGTGATCCTCCTGATTAGCTGAAGACGGAATTGAATCCACACATGCAGGGTGATCGTAGACTTTGTTTTCCGATACCATAGAAGCAGCAGAATATTGTGCTATCATAAATCCCGAACAAACTCCGCCGTATTTCGTCAAAAATGGAGGAAGCCCCTCGGATAATGCTGAATTTACCAGTCTTTCTATTCTTCTCTCAGATACATTTGCAAGTTCTGAAATTGCTATCTTAAGGAAGTCAAAGGTCAGCGCCATAGGCTGGCCGTGAAAATTGCCCCCGCTGATAACTTCACCCTCATCGGGGAAAACTATAGGATTATCTGTGACGGCATTTATCTCTGCCGACACCATTTCATATGCATATCTTACGGCATCTCTTGTCGCACCATGTATCTGCGGCGCACATCTTAATGTGTATGGATCCTGAACTTTATGCTCCTGCAATTCAAGGGCATTTTTTGAACCTTCAAGCAGATTTCTCAAATTTTCAGCAGATTCTTTCTGTCCGATATGCCCACGCAAATCATGAATCTTATGGTCATATGCTTTTTTAATTGCATGAAGCGCTTCTCCTGTCATGGCACATGCCAAATCTGCCAGTTTTTGAAGAGCCATCGCATCCCAGAGAACATTTATGCCTACAGCTGTCATCATCTGTGTCCCGTTATTAAGTGCCAGCCCCTCCTTTGCAGCAAGTACAACAGGTTTTATTCCCGCTTTCTCCATCGCTTTTGAAGTAGCCATTATTTCTCCGCCGTATTCTGCCTTGCCTTCCCCTATGAGACCTAATGCGATATGTGAAAGCGGTGCCAGATCTCCTGAGGCGCCAAGAGAACCTTTCTGAGGAACCACAGGATGTACCCCTTTATTTATCATATCTATCAGGGTCTGTAGGGTGATAAGTCTTATACCCGAGTTTCCTCTTGCAAGTGCATTACAACGAAGCAGCATTGCGGCCCTTACGTACTCTTTCGGATATGCTTCTCCCATGCTGCAAGTGTGACTTATAATAAGGTTTCTTTGCAGCTCTTCCGTCTTTTCTTCAGAAATAACCACATTTGAAAATTTACCGAATCCGGTTGTCAACCCATAAATAACAGCTTTTTCTTCGAGTTTTTTTTCAATATAATCCCGTGCTTTTTGTACATTTTTTATTGCTTCTTCCGTCAGCCTTACTTCTTCGTTGTTTCTGCAAACACGAATAACTTCTTCGACCGTAAGGTCTCTGCCGTTTATAAAAATCATACTCCATCCCCCGTTTTCCCATGGCACATTATGCATAATTATGCAAAACTTACCACCTGTATTTAATAATAATATTATACAGTCTTTTTGAAGCTGTTTCTATTGTTTTTTTGTCATTTACTTTGATTTTACCACATTTTTAAGGCTTATTTCGTGAAATTCAATTCCTTTTTATATCGCTTTACCGAGGTGAATTTATACCGGTATAAATCGCTCATGTAGTGCATAATGTATACAAGCGATGCATATTTTTTTCAAAACCGTCTCAACATGTTGAAATTGCTACTTTTTTGACAAATATTTTTTTTATTTTTGCGGCACATTCCTCTTTCCTTCTTCACCTCTCATATGCACAGACTTTAAAAATAAAAATTGCCGGGAATACTTCCGGCAATTTTTATATGCATATTTTATTCATTATTTTTTATGCAAATCCCATGGCTAATCCTATCATTCTTACAACAAAAGCAGCCATCCATGCGATTAAGCATTGTCCTACTACTATGAAAACTGCCCATTTACCCCCAAGTTCTCTCTTAATGGAGGCTACCGCCGCTACACATGGTGTGTAAAGCAGGCAGAAAACCAGAAGAGACACAGCAGAAAGCGGTGTGAGTATTGAAGTTATTTCCGTTCCCTCTCCTAAAAGTACAGACAATGTGGAAACCACACTTTCCTTAGCCATAAATCCGGCTATCAAGGCGGTAGAAATTCTCCAGTCGCCAAATCCAAGAGGTATAAATAGCGGCGCTATTATTCCTGCTACGAAAGCCAGTATGCTGTCATGAGAATCAGCCACAATGTCAAGTCTGAAATCAAAAGTCTGTAAGAACCAGACAACTATAGAGGCAACAAATATAACGGTAAATGCTCTCTGCAAAAAATCCTTGGCTTTATCCCACAATAGATGCATGACATTTTTTGCTCCCGGCAGTCTGTAATTAGGTAACTCCATGACAAAAGGAACTGCCTCACCTTTAAACATAAACATCTTGGATACGAGAGCAACGAGGATTCCTACAATTATTCCGGTAAAATAAAGTCCAACCATTATAAGAGCACCTTTACCGGGGAAAAAGGCCGCAGTAAAAAATCCATATATAGGAAGTTTTGCCGTACAGCTCATAAAAGGTGTAAGCATTATGGTCATACGCCTGTCTCTTGCAGACGGCAAAGTTCTGGAAGCCATAACTCCCGGCACAGTACATCCAAAACCTATAAGCATCGGCACAATACTTCTTCCTGAAAGCCCGATTTTCCTAAGGAGCTTATCCATAACAAAAGCTATTCTTGCCATATATCCGCTGTCTTCAAGCATAGATAGAAAGAAGAACAGCGTAACTATTATAGGTATAAAGCTCAATACACTGCCTACTCCATTGAAAATTCCGTCAATTACAAGAGAATTGAGCGCCGGATTGACATTAAAATATATCAGCCATGCATCAACCTCAATGGTCAGATTCTCTATACCTGCCTCCAGCAGTCCCTGGAGCCATGCCCCTATAACATTAAAGGTCAGCCAAAACACCAACGCCATTATTGCCACAAATGCGGGTATTGCCGTATATTTACCGGTCAGAATCTTGTCTATCTTGCGGCTTCTTTCGTGTTCCTTACTCTCGTGGGGTTTTACCACGGTAGCCGCACACAATCTCTGTATAAAATCAAATCTCATGTCAGCAATGGCAGCAGCACGATCAAGTCCTCTCTCTGCCTCCATCTGACTTATGATATGTTCTATCATTTCTTTCTCATTGTCGGTAAGGTCTAAAGCCTCCAAAACCATTTCATCGCCTTCTACCAGTTTTGCCGCCGCAAATCTCAAAGGTATTGATGCATTAGCTGCATGATCCTCTATCAAATGCATTATTCCATGAAGGCATCTGTGTACCGCTCCACCATTTTGATCTTTTCCGCAAAAATCCGTTCTTCCCGGTCTTTCACGATTCTGAGCTATATGTACAGCATGTCTTACAAGTTCATCTATTCCTTCATTTTTAACTGCTGAAATCGGTACGACAGGAATCCCTAACATTGCTTCCATTTCATTGATATCTATAGTTCCTCCGTTGCCTCTGACTTCATCCATCATGTTCAGTGCAAGCACTATAGGAATATCAAGTTCCATAAGCTGCATGGTAAGATAAAGATTTCTCTCTATGTTAGTTGCATCAACGATGTTTATTATTCCATGGGGTTTTTCATTAAGAATGAATTCTCTTGATACAATTTCTTCACTGCTGTATGGAGAAAGCGAATATATGCCGGGAAGATCCGTAACCCTTGTATCCGGATATCCCTTTATCACTCCACTCTTGCGGTCAACAGTAACTCCGGGAAAATTACCCACATGCTGGTTTGAGCCTGTAAGCTGATTGAACAATGTTGTCTTGCCACAGTTTTGGTTTCCTGCCAGCGCAAATGACAGCTCTGTTCCCTTCGGCAAAGGTTCTGCCGCAGTCTTTAAATGATATCTTCCTTCTTCTCCCAATCCCGGATGTTCTCTGCCTTTAGACACTGCATTACGACCGTCTGTGCCGTCATATGCACTGCTGCACGCTTCTTTGCATTTCCTGCACGAACCGCTGCACATTAAAGAGTCGTTATATTGATTTTCGCAGCGGTTTCGGCTGCCTGCGTCTTTTACACTTGCCTCATCTATTTCTATTTTTTCCGCATCTGCCAGACGCAAAGTCAGCTCATATCCATGTATTCTCAATTCTATAGGGTCCCCCATAGGTGCATATTTTACAACTGTCACATTTGCCCCCGGTATGACTCCCATATCTAAAAAATGTTGTCTTAGGGAACCATCTCCTCCAACAGTCTTTATAACTGCACTCTTTCCTATTTTCAATTCCTTAAGCGTCATAACTGTGTAAACTCCTTGCAAATTTTTCTGTATTCCTGTGCATAAATACTCCCTTTATTCCATACAAAGGTAAAATCATGCTCAACAACAAAGTCTTTTAATTTTATTTCCCTGAGATTGCCTCTCTGTATTTCTTCAGCTGCCGCAATTTCGTATAAAAATGTTATTCCGCAGTCAGCTTTAACAAGCTGTATTATTGCCGCAAGACTGTCAACTTCCATACAATGTGCAAAATCATCTGTCTCCATGCCGTGTGCTTCGAGATTTTTCTCCATGATATCTCTTGTTCCAGAGCCTCTTTCTCTCATAATAAGCCTCTGACCGACGAGATCTTTCAAAGTTTTTGGAGATGTCTTGAAGGTATGATCTGCGGAACAGACCGGTATATATCTTTCTGTGGAAAAATGAAGATAATCATATTCTTCCTTAGGAAAATATCCTTCTATGACAGCAAATTCAATTTCATGTCCTTTTATTTTTTTCAGCAGTTCATCGGTATTGGCTATCGTAAGATTGATTTCCGTATCCGAATGTTTATCAATGTACTTTTTAAGAGGTTCTATTATAGCATAATCGCCTACAGTCATTGTAGCACCCATACGCCATTTAAAACTGCTGCTTTTCAGCTCCAAAATTTTATTTCGTAAAATGCCCTCATCACTCTTCATAGTTCTGGCTGCCATAAGCAGAAGCCTGCCCTGCTCCGTAAGCGTCAGCTGCTTTTTCTCGTAGGTAAACAGCTTCACTCCATAAAGCTTTTCTAAATACTTTATATGTTGAGATACAGCAGGCTGAGTCATAGATAATGCTTTTGCAGCTTTTGTATAACTCATTTTATCACATACACATATAAAAGTATCTATTCTATGATCTAACATCGCATATTTCCTTATCGTTTTTCTTTAATTATAATATATTTTTATCGTTAAATAAATATGTATAATTTTACTTTATTGAAAATTCATGATATATTTTTATCGGTAAATAAATCCACGAAAGGAAAATAAAATGAATTTTATTAAAAATAATGCCGCAGGTATCTTTCTGTGTCTCGCAATCGCAGTTCCGTCATGGTTTTTGGGTAAGCTTTTTCCCATAATAGGCGGAGCCATTATATCAATACTATCCGGAATGGTTGTGACTCTTTTTATAAAAGACAAGAAAAGTTTTGAAAAAGGGATAAAATTCACTTCAAAAAAGATTCTCCAATGGGCCGTTGTCCTGCTTGGCTTCGGAATGAACCTTAATGTAATCTTACAGATTGGGCGTCAATCACTTCCCATAATTATCTGTACCATCACTGTGTCTCTTTTAATCGCATATTTTCTGCACAAAGCTTTGAAAATACCTGATAAGATATCAACTCTGATAGGTGTGGGTTCGTCAATATGCGGAGGCTCTGCCATAGCTGCAACTGCTCCTGTTATAGATGCAGATGATGAGGAAGTCGCACAGGCCATCTCGGTAATATTCTTCTTTAATGTAATAGCCGCCGTAATATTTCCTACTTTAGGCAGTCTTTTGGGATTTTCTCAAACAGACGGTTATGCTTTCGGCGTATTTGCAGGTACAGCAATAAATGACACATCCTCAGTTACAGCTGCCGCCTCCACATGGGACAGCATGTACGGCCTTGGTGCTTTTACGCTTGATACTGCCGTTACGGTAAAATTAACAAGAACCCTTGCAATAATACCTATAACACTTGTTCTTGCTTTTATTCGTACAAGAAAAGCCAAACAATCCAAAGACTCCGGCAAATTCAGTATGAAGCAAATTTTCCCTTTCTTCATACTTTACTTTGTGGCCGCCTCTGTAATAACAACGGTATGTGTTTCGGCAGGTGTTGATATAGCTGCGTTTACGCCTCTTAAAGAGCTGAGTAAGTTCTTTATAGTTCTCGCAATGGCTGCAATAGGGCTTAACACTAACATAGTAAAGCTGGTAAAGACAGGCGGCAAACCGATATTTTTAGGTCTTTGCTGCTGGATAGGTATAACTGTCGTAAGCCTTGTTCTTCAGCATTTTCTTGGTATATGGTAATCTAAAAATACCCTCCTTGCCGGTTGTCCGGTAAAGAGGGTATATATCATTTATACTGTGCCGATTTTTAAATATTTTTTACTTGTTATTCCTGATAGCTTCTGCCATTCGTTCAAGACCGGTCTTAATTATTGCTCTTGGCATAGCAAGATTAAGACGAATATATCCTTTTGCATTATCTACAAACAGCTCATCTCCGCCCTCGAGCAGAACTCCGGAATTGTTCGCAAAGAACAGCGGCAGGTCTTCAACATCAGGCAAAACTCTGCTCATATCTACCCATGCAAAATATGTCGCCTCAGGAATTGTAAATCTTGCATCCGGAATATTTTCCGAAAGAAAGTCATCTACCATTTTGAAACTTTCATCTACATATGCTTTAAGTTCAGATAGCCATTGACCACCTTGCTCATATGCAGCTTTGTGAGCTGCAATGGAAAGAGGATTTGCAGCACCTATGTTTTTGTCTCTGTCTTGAAACCTTTCTCTTTCTTCTTTATTTCTTATTATGATATTTGAAAACAACATTCCGGCAAGATTAAAAGTCTTGCTTGCAGACATGGTAGTTATCAGCCTGTCATAATCAGGCATTATTTTACCCATAGGAATATGGGACAGTCCTGTTCTGATGAGGTCGCAATGTATTTCATCGGATATAATCCACAGATTGTTTTTTTCTGCCGTTTCTGCGATATGCTTAAGTTCATCTTCTGTCCATATTCGTCCCGATGGGTTATGCGGATTGCACAACATCAAAACCTTTACTTTCGGATCTGCTGCTTTCTTGTCAAAATCGTCAAAATCTATTTCAAAATTTCCCTCTGTTATTTTAAGCGGTGACTCGATAAGCTCTACATTATTGTATTCACATGCATGTAGGAAAAATCCGTAAGCAGGCGTCATAGTCAGCACTTTTTCATCCTTTGCCACTAAATCTTCGACAAGTTGATAGAGTGCAGGTATAACACCGGGGGAGAATACAAGTTCATCCTTTTTAAATTCCCAGTCGTATCTGTCCTTGCACCACTTGAGAAGCGCTTCGTAGTAGCCGTTGTCTGAAACGATTGTATATCCCAGGATTTTTCTTTCAACCCTGTCTATTATAGCTTGTCTTATCTCCGGGGCTACGGCAAACTCCATATCGGCTACCCACATCCTTATAAATTCATCATCTGCATACGGAAACACTTTTTCCGGGCCACATTTAAAAATATAAGGTCTCCATCCGTCTACATTCTCTGAGTTGGTATTTTTTCTGTCGATAATTTCATCAAAGTTATATTTCATTTTATCCTCCTTATTTTATATATCTTTACTTTCTTCTACATCCATTTCAAAAGCCTTGTTTAATCTTTTCTGAATCTTTATATAGCTTTCCAGTTCTTCGTTTGTCACATCGCCGAGCATTTCAAATGTCCTGTTGTAGCATTTCTGCTCAAAATCACGATGTTTATCGTATATCCTTTTGCCTGCTTCTGTAAGAGACAAGTTATATTCTCTGCTGTTAAGTTCATTCCTTGTCTGTCTGACCCACGCCTTTTGCTTAAGCTTTCTTATTATTTGAGAGCTTGAACTTGTGGATTTGCCGATTTTTTTGCTTATCTGTGATGCAGTTATGCCGGGAAAATCACCTATCATCTTTATCATCTGTGATTCTGCTTGAAACATGACCTCTCCGTTATAATCGTGAAGCAATTTGTCGTATTCATCAATCAGATATACACTGCGATCCAGTTCTTCTATCATGCGGCAAAAAATTTCAAATCTATTATCAATATTCATTTAATTACATCCCTGCCTGTTTTATATTTTTTCTATTCTCACATTCGAAACATTTTGGCTATCGAAACAATTATCTCATTAGTTTAAGTAGCTAAATAGTTAAGTAGCTTAACTGTTTATCTAAAATATAACACTCCTTATCATCTGTGTCAAGATGTCCGGGAGTGTTTTATTTTTCTATTTCTTTCGCTATATAATGCAAATAGCTATTACGGATAATAACACTGCGGCTGCAATAAATATGTACAAGCCTTTTTGCAGATAGAAATACATTTTGCTTATCCTTGCTGCACTTGCAGTATTTCCTCCATTAACAATATTCTCTTCGGACTTTTTATACCACATAAAGAATCCGGCGATTTCTATTGCCAAACATATTACAATTATACTCACAACTACAGTCATAAATATGCCATCTACCCCATAATACCATGCTCCCAGCTCCTGTATGTCTTTATAAGCATTGGGAATTCTAACAAGAGCCAGCATCATGCAAATCGCAAATGTCAAAAGTGACTCTGCTGAAAATGTACCTTTAAGGGCATATTTGGGGCTTTGAAGCCTCGTATATTCATCTGCCTCATCAGGCAGAACCGTTCCGCTGTCAGCGGCAAAAATAAGCATCTTGTTCCACTGTCCTACTTTTCCCAACCCTGTTTTTCCATTTTTTCCTCAAGCTCCTGCTGATTTCTTGTCTCTCCGTACCTAAAATATCTTGCATCTTTACAAAATACAACACAGAAATCTTTGTTTGCAGGCTCTGCTTTTCTGTACATCCAGCTCCCGTTGTTATCGCACTGCTCAAGCTGCCAACCCTCTGCCGCCATCTCTTTTAGCTCTGTCTCTATACCTTTGTAGTCAAATCTCGCACAGCGTGGCATTCTTCTTTTGAATTCGTCAGTTTTCATCTTTTAAGCCCCCCTTATCCCTTACCGTACTTATGCACTGTTTAAGTCACCGTCAACACCATTCTTTATTTTCATTATACCTTTAGCAATATTATAGTCAAGGTATTTGTTAATTTTTTAATAATTTTTTATCAGCTGTAATAGCACAGAATGAATATTAAATGCAAAGTCTTTTCATACAGAAAAAGCACAAGAACATCTTAAAATATCCTTGTGCTTTATTCACTTCATATGTCAAATGACTTCATATTCTTTAAGAAGCTTTTCTATCTCCGTATTTTTAATCTTACCGAGAGCTTTCTTCAGAACCATTTTTTCTGCAAATCCAAGATCCATATCCGTAATTTTCTTTCCGTCTCTAAGTTTAACCGAAGCATTCAAAAGGTCTCTTACATCATAAACACTTCCCCAAACTTCCGGAACACCTCTGTCTACATCAAGCAGTGTATAAACTGCCTCCATTCCTGTTCTCATAGAATACTCTGTAGTAAATATAGTGTCCCTTGCAGTTTCTGCAAACTGTCCTAAAAAGGCAAAATTTACTGCTCCTTTCGGAACTACATCAGGCCGGTCACCATGTTCCCTCGGCATAAAAAATGCTGTTATATAAGGCATCATACATGGCACCGTATTAGCGCTGTTTTCTGCCATATTCTCTATATCTTCCTGCGGCACTCCCAGATGATAAAGCCATTCCATGCAGATTTCTTTTCCTGTACATTCCCTCATAGGTTTCTTTATAAAGTCACCTTCTTTATTCGAGAACAATCCGTAAATCCATACTACGCATTGTTCCTTCGGCTGATCATGGAACTGAGGCTGTCTGTTTACGGTCCAGCTTAAAAGCCATGAGGAATCTTTTACGGTAACTATTCCTCCTGTTACTACTTTTCCGCTGAGAGGCTCTCTCTTACATATTTTCTTTATATACGGAACAATTTTCTGATCAAGTGTAGTAACTGTAGCACTCATCCAGTTGGTCTGCTCAGGATCACTGCAAAACTTGTCAGGATGTCCGAATGACTTATCCTGCGCCGCTATTTTTCGCCACATATCCCAGCCGCCGCCTTCTTTTATTTCTGTATCAAAGGATGCTGCGGCATGCTGACTTCCTATTGAAGAATTCTCTACACACCCTCCGTTAGTAATAAAGACAAGATCATTTTCAGTCAAATCTATCGTATCTTTTCTACTGTCACATGAAATATCTATTCTTGTTGCCGTCTTCTTTCTATCATCACACTCAAAATCAATATTGATTACTTTTACTCCATAATGGAATTGAACACCGTTATCTTCAAGATACTTTACCATAGGAAGTATCATTGATTCATATTGATTATATTTTGTAAACCGAAGAGCCGTAAAATCAGGCAGTCCTCCTATATGATGTATATATCTATGAATGTACCTTTTCATTTCTAAGGCACTGTGCCAGTTCTCAAATGCAAACATAGTTCGCCAGTACAACCAGAAATCAGAGGTCAAAACTTCATCATCAAAAAAATCCGTTATTCTCTTATTTTCAAGTTCCTCATCAGGTGTAAAGAAGAGCTTTAATATTTGTACCGCACCTTTATCAGAAATGTTGAACTTTCCATCTGTATGTGCGTCTTCCCCCCTGTTTACAGTAGCACGGCAAAGAGAATAATTTGGGTCTTTTTTGTTAAGCCAATAATACTCATCAAGAACACTTACCCCTTCTGTCTCTATTGATGGAATTGAGCGGAATAAATCCCACATGACCTCAAAATGATTGTCCATTTCTCTTCCGCCACGCATTACATAGCCCACATTCTCAAATTTGTATCCGTCGCAGGCACCTCCGGCCAGTTGACCTTTTTCCAGGATATGAATACGCTTACCTTTCATCTGTCCGTCTCTGACAAGGTAACATGCCGCTGTCAATGCTGCAAGACCACTTCCTACAATATATGCAGATTTATTTTCGACCCCTTCCGGCTTTAAAGGACGGGCAAATGCTTCGTAATTACCACTTGAATAATACATATAAATACCTCCTTAAGATTCTTATGAACTTAATTCTATTCGTCCTCCGGAAGCTTCTCAATCATCAAAAATACCGCCATGATAAACTTTTTATCACGGCGGCATAATTATAGAGATTTTTATCATTTACATTGATTTGATGAAATGCCATCAGTCCTGAACCGTTCTAATGATAAACTTATATTTCCGCTTATCATACGCTCAAGATTACTTACTATCCTCTTAGGGTCCTCTTTCATACCGTTTTTAACCCACTCCAGCATAAGCCCGATGAATGCATACTTATAAAAGTCTGCAATAAATTTTTTATCTTCATCCCTTACAGTCATACCCGCTGCTTTCTCATTGACTATATTAAGCAGCAGTCCCTGTACTACTTTATAGAGATAATTTTCTATCTGTTCTCTGCTTACCGAGCGATAAACATTAAGTACAAAGGGCTTGTTTCTAAGCACTTCTTCAAACAGTGCAAGAAATGCTTCCGGCCATGTATCGTAGTTAGTCTTGTCTTCCAATATGCGTTTGGCTTCTTCCTCACACGACCATTCAACTAAGTCATATATATCCTTAAAATGATAATAGAATGTCATCCTGCTTATTCCGCAATCCTCTGCAATATCGTTTATTGTTATCTTATCAAAAGGTTTCTTAAGTAAAAGATTTTTAAGCGACGCATCTATAGCCCTTTTAGTTATCTGTGACATGTTTTATCAACCCCTTTATCTGAATAGCACGGCGCAAGACCGGTCATTTACATTCTTTTTCACAGATTATAGCACTTTTTCTGCCTTTTCACAAATGAAATATTAGTGATGAAATTGCAAAAATATTTTAACAAACCGCTATGCCCCTCTTAAAATTTAAGAGCATATATTAAAAACATATATAAAAACTCCCCAAGATGTATTCCCGGGGAGCTTTGAGTCGTATAAAGTTTCTTGAAAAACAAGACTATCTCTTTGAGAACTGGCTTGCTCTTCTTGCTTTTTTGAGACCGTATTTTTTTCTTTCTTTCATTCTTGGGTCTCTTGTAAGGAAGCCTGCTGCCTTAAGAGGAGCTCTGTAAGCTTCTTTGTCGGCTACACATAATGCTCTTGAGATACCATGTCTTAAAGCACCTGCCTGGCCTGTGAATCCGCCGCCGTATACATTGGCAATTACATCGTACTTACCTTCGCATCCGGCAATCTCAAAAGGTCTTCTTACTTCTCTTTTAACGATTTCTGTTCCGAAATAGTTATCTAAATCTCTCTTGTTAACAGTGATCTTTCCGGTTCCGGGAATCAGTCTGACTCTAGCAACCGAACTTTTTCTTCTGCCTGTTCCTTGATATTGAATCTTTGCCATTGTCTAATCCCCCTTCCTAAAAATTCCAAGTTTCCGGTTTCTGTGCAGCATGAGCATGTTCAGGACCTGCATAAACCTTTAACTTCTTGAGCATCTGTCTTCCAAGCTTTCCATCAGGGAGCATACCTTTTACAGCATGTTTGATGATTTCTTCCGGTTTAGCAGCCTGAAGCTTCTCGAAAGTAGTTTCTCTGAGACCGCCCGGATAACCGGTATGTCTCTTGTAGATTTTTTCTTTTCTCTTTTTACCTGTTACTTCCACTTTTTCTGCGTTGATAACGATTACATAATCTCCGCAGTCAACATGAGGAGTATAAATAGGTTTTTTCTTGCCTCTCAATATAGAAGCAACTTCGGAAGCCATTCTTCCGAGTGTCTTGCCTTCTGCGTCAACAACGTACCATTTACGTTCTACTTCCGCAGGTTTAGCGATAAATGATTTCATTATCCTTTTCCTTTCCACCTACTTGGTTGTGACTTTAAAATTTCAACGCCCCAGCTTTTTCGGTTTTGTCTACTGGGATTCTCCTTACTGCGGCTTTTAAGCCTTGTAAAAGCGAATCTTTTTCGATATACTAAAACTTTTTAGTTTTGGAGCTTACGGACGGAATCCCATCCTGCTCCTGTAAATGCATAAACATGCTTTTATATTATATAGTTAAAACTTTGAAAAATCAATAGTTTTTTACCTTTTGCCGCTAATTTTTTACTGTTTTTTTGATTTCTTCAATCAACACATCCTTTTCGTTTAAAAGGGTCCCTTCAATTACTTCATCCAAAAGCCTGCTTAGAATTCTACCCACCTCAGGACCTTGTACAACTCCTGCTTTCATGATGTCGTTCCCGTTTACTGCCAGATTTTTTATAGAAAAGCACATCTTATCACTCATTATCTTTTCATAAATTTCTTTAAGATGACTGTAGTATTCCATGCGAAAACTGTATTCCGGAGCTTGCGCTGCGTTGTCGGCTTTTTTCAATTCAAACAGCATGCTAAAGCCGCTATCTCCGAATTTATTCAAAGCTCTCTTTACTGCCCTTTCTTGAAGTTCAATCTGTCGATCATGAAATCGTACAAGCATAACAACATTGTTTCTTATTTCATTTCCAAACCTAAGCCGTCTCATGATATTATCAGTCATAGCTGCACTTATTTCGGCATGACCGTAAAAATGCCCGGTTCCGTTTTCATCCACAGAAAAACATGCAGGCTTTCCGATATCGTGAAACAATGCCGCAAGCCTTACCGTAAGGTCTTTGGGAGCCGCCGAAACAGCAGCAGCAGTGTGCTCAAGTACATCATAAATATGATGCGGGTTTCGCTGTTCAAATCCTTTCATAGGTAAAAGTTCAGGAATTACCTCTCCTAAAATTTCTATGTTTTCAATCAGCACTCTACGCACATTTGTTCCAAAAATAAGCTTGCAGATCTCTTCACGAACTCGTTCCGCACTTACAGACCTCAGTTCAGTCTTGTTTTCAAAAGCTGCCTTTTGCGTCTTCCCTTCAATTTCAAATCCTAACGTCGAAGCAAATCTCAAAGCCCTCAAAATTCTCAAGGAATCCTCTTTGAAGCGACTGCCGGCTTCGCCGACACACCTTATAACCTTTCTTTGAATATCACCTCTTCCGTCAAAAGGGTCTATAAGTCCCTGCCCATGATTAAATGCCATGGCATTGATTGTAAAATCTCGCCTTTTCAAATCCTCTGCAAGATTCTTGCTGAAGCTCACCTCATCGGGATGTCTTCCGTCAGAATAACTCCCATCTACCCTGTAAGTAGTTATTTCAAGGCTTTCTCCATCTACGATTACGCTGACTGTGCCATGCTTTATTCCTGTTTCGATTATTTTAAACCCATCAAAAACCTGCTTCGTTTCCTCCGGCAAGGCAGAGGTTGTAATATCAAAATCATCGGGATTTCTTCCCATAACAATATCTCTGACACATCCGCCTACCGCATATGCTTCAAACCCTGCTTCATGAAGAAGGGCAAGGGCTCTGTCTACCTGCTCGGGAAATTTAATTTCCATATAAAAGATCTCTCCGTTAAATTTAATATGTATTTTAATACTATCGTGCCGAAAATTTCAGCAAATCACATATTTATTTTATCAGATTAGCCTTGATAATCCTAATGAAAATACAGTTTTTGTGCATTTTATATTATCTTCTGTTTAAAACCCGGCGGCTTAAATCAGCAGCATTCTGTCGCTGACAAATTCCTCGCCCGATGAAGTTTCAAATTTTTTAAGTAAGTCTGAAACTTCAAGGTTCCTTTTTTCATCTCCTGAAACATCATAAATTATTTTTCCGTTCATCATCATAATAAGACGGTTCCCATACTTTATGGCATCTCTCATATTATGAGTTACCATTATCGCTGTAAGTCCGTTCTCTGCTATAAGTTCCTCTGTCATAGAAAGCACCTTTGATGCAGTTTTAGGGTCTAAGGCTGCCGTATGCTCATCCAAAAGCAGTATATCAGGTCTTTGAATAGTTGCCATCAGCAATGTGAGTGCCTGTCTTTGCCCTCCCGAAAGCAGCGAAACTTTAGTTTGCAGCCTGTCCTCAAGCCCCAGATCAAACGGCGCAAGCATATCTTTATAAAGATTTCTCTCATCCTTTGTAACGCCCCAGCGGAAAGTTCTCTTCTTGCCTCTGCGCATAGCTATTGCAAGATTCTCCTCTATCCACATATCTCCTGCCGTGCCTTTCATGGGGTCTTGAAAAACTCTGCCGATTCTTTTTGCTCTTACATGCTCCGGCTGATTAGTCACATTCTCCCCGCCGATTTTAATCATACCTCTGTCTACAGAAAAAGCCCCGGAAATCATATTCAGCATAGTCGATTTTCCGGCTCCGTTACCACCGATTACAGTAACAAAATCCTTTTCATTTACAACAAGATCTACTCCCTGCAAGGCAACCTTTTCGTTAGCCGTTCCTCTGTTAAAAGTTTTATGTATGTCCCTTAGCGTCAGCATTGCTCTGTCCCCTCATATCTTTTCAAATTTTCTTTTATCATCCTTCTCTCACTTGCATATCCTCTTATTACCGGTACAGAAAGAGCAAAGATAACAAGCACAGCAGTTAAAAGCTTCAAGTTATTTGGGTTGAATCCCAAAAGCAGTACTACCGAAATTATGACTCTGTATATTATGCTTCCGAAAAATACAGACGCTAACCTGACTTTAAACGAGCACTTTGTTCCGAAAATCACTTCACCTATTATTATAGATGCAAGGCCTATTACTATAGTACCTGTTCCCATTCCAACATCACCGTATCTCTGTATTTGGGCAACCAATGCCCCTGACAGTGCAACAAATCCGTTTGCAATGACTATCCCTGCAATTTTAATAGTATCTGTATTACCACCCTGCGCCTTTACCATGGCTTCATTGATTCCTGTAGCTCTTATCATACACCCTTTCTCTGTCCCGAAAAACCAGTATAATCCTGCTGTTATTACTACCGCCAAGACAATTCCTACACCTATGTCAGCAATCTTGGCATCTGTATGAAAAGCCATAATTATATGATCGAAAATCGTGTCAACCTTGTTTTCTCCGAATTGAGTCATACCAATATTGGATTTTCCTCCCATTATCATCAGGTTTATAGAATAAAGAGAAAGCATGGTTAGAATTCCTGCCAAAATTGCCGGTATTTTGAGCTTTGTATGTAAAATACCAGTTACTGCTCCCGCAGCAAGACCGCATGCAACTGCTGTAAGTCCTGCAATCCAAGGACTTGTGCCGAATGAAATCATTGCCGCAACAACGCAGCCGCCTAAAGCAAAAGAACCATCTACCGTCATATCAGCTATATCTAAAATTTTAAAAGTTATATATACTCCTATAGCCATAATCCCCCATACCAATCCCAGAGATATGGCATCCGGAAGATTTTTCAAAAGGCTAAATAAAAAATCCATATTATCAGTTACTCCTTTTATCATCACCAGCCGACAGCCCGGCTCGCACATTTATTCATAAACTTTTGCATTTTCCATAATTTCAATCGGAATATTTATGCCCAGTTGATCCGCAATAGCTTTGTTTACTGCATACTTCAAAGTATCTTTACTCATATATTTAACAGGCATCTTAGAGATGTCTTCGCCGTCTTTGAGAATTTTAACCGCCTGCTTTGCAGTTTCCTTTCCTAAATCATAATAATCCAGAGAAATCGTTGCCAGTCCGCCTTTCTCAACAGGTCCGGCTTCTCCGCATATAACAGGTATGCCTTCCTTTGTGGCTACCATAGAAACAGTTTCCATTCCCGCAGCAATAGTATTGTCAGTAGGAACATATATGGCGTCTACCTTACCGCCAAGGGATGCGACCATCTGCTGTATTTCATTCGATGAGGATACCGATGCCTCGATTACTTCAAGAGAATTTTCAGCCGCAGCTTCTTTTGCCAAGTTCAGCTGTATCTGGGAATTCGATTCGGTACTGCAATATAAAACCGCTATTTTTTCAGCATCAGGTACTATTTGTTTAATTAAAGCTATCTGTTCTGCCACCGGAGTAAGGTCTGATGTTCCGGAAACATTTCTTCCTGGTTCTTCATTTGACTCTACAAGCCCGGAGGCTGCCGGGTCTGTTACAGCCGATACAAGAATCGGAATCTCATCTGTTTTGCTTGCAGCCGCCTGTGCCGCAGGAGTAGCTATCGCAAATATCAAATCCTTATTATCATTCACCATGCCTTCTGCAATAGTAAGACAGTTGGCCTGTTCATTTGACGCAATCTGATAATCTATTTCGATATTTTCACCGTCAACATATCCAAGCTCTTCAAGTCCGTCAACAAATCCCTCATATGCTCTGTCTAAAGCATCATGCTTTACAAGCTGAATTATTCCTATCTTGAGCTTTTCACCGGTATCAGCCTTGTCGCCGCATGCGGTCAATCCAACTGCCATCATAAGTGTCATCATTACAGCAATAATCTTTTTCATCTTCCTTCTCCTCCAAAATCATCTTTTCATCTGAACATTTTCGCCTAAACAAAAGACCCGCCTTTCAGCATAGAGCCGACGGCGGGTTTTCTAACATTGTTACCTTGTCCTCTTTACTATGCATTCTCTGAATTTTTTGATATGTCAAAATAAGCAGGGCAATAATATGCGATGCTTTCTGCATAACCAAAATATTCTTTTGAATTCATAGCCTTAATGTAAGTCATGTTTTTCTCCTTAGAAATATTTTATCATTATGATACAATGCCGATAAAGTTATGTCAATATTTTTTTCAGAATTTTCAGAAAATTTATATAATGTTTTCTTTAACACTCTCTCCGTAAACTTCTCTTTACATCCATTTCTTTCTTTTAAATATAACATACTCCGCTATAAGTAATATAACAGAAAAGGCTACAACACATAAATATCCGTATTTCCAGCCCGTTTCCGGCATATACTTGAAATTCATTCCGTACCATCCCGTAATAAGCGTGAGAGGCATGAATATGGTCGTAATGACAGTAAGAAACTGCATAACCTTGTTCTGCTTGAGATTGATTCCTGATTGATATATATCATAAAGCTGAGTGGAGTATTCCCTAAGTTTAAGTGCATCTGATGATAATCTGTCGACTCTTGCAAAAAGAAAGCTGTACAGCCTTCGCGCCTTATCATCTATAACCTCCGATGGGGAATCTGACAGTGCCTGAAGCATATCTCCAAGCTGCTCATAATATCTGTTAATATTCAGAAGATTTTTCCGCAAGCTCTGCATATAATGTTCAAATCCATCAGGGATCATATTCATACCTGCAAGAATCTCCTCTTCTTTTTCATTCAGCCCCTGCTCAAATTCATCTATCCTATCTCCTTCATTTCTGATAAGCTCATCCATAAAGGCAAAAAACACCTGCGCTGTCGTTTCCATTTTCATGCTTTTCATACAAAAAATTTTGTTTAAAATATTATCAGCCCAATTGTTTTCTGATATGATAACCAGCCTTTTTTCATCCATAAAAAATCTTCCTGCTTGTTCCTTTCCGGAAACGCCGGGCACAAAGAGGCTTCCGTGAACAAATTTTTCAAATATGTCCGCCTTGCAATGACGAATTTTTTCTCCAAAAGTCAAAGTAGGTATTCCTGAATAAACTTCACTGTATTTTTCTGCAAACTCCTGTTCAGTAACAGCCTCTGCATAAAATATTTCCCTTTCACCATCAACCGGATATCTCATAAAATCCTCCTCTTGCAACACAATCACAAAACCCCACAGTCACTGCTGCGGGGCTTTTAGATTTATATCTCTATCATCTGGAATTTCTTTTTGCCTTTTTGAATAAGAAGCTTATCGTCTTCAAACATATCTATCGTAACGTTCATTTTCTTATCCGTAACCTTATTTCCGGCAACAGTAAGGCCTCCCTGTTCTATAGTTCTGGAACCCTCGCTGTTGCTCGGTACCATTCCTATCTCCTTTATGAGTGTAACGATACCGATTCCTTCTCCCTCAAAACGAGCTTTGTCCATCTTTACAGTCGGAATATTGGCCATGTTGCCGCCGCCGGAGAATGCAGCCCTTGCACCGTCAAGAGCTTTCTTTGCTTCATCTTCGCCGTGAACCAGCTTCGTAACCTCATATGCCAAGATTTCCTTTGCCTTATTTATTTCGGATCCCTCCAGAGACGAAAGCCTTTCAACTTCATCCATAGGCAGGAAAGTAAGCATTCTCAGACACTTGTTTACATCGGCATCCGCCACATTCCGCCAATACTGGAAAAATTCATATGGGCTTGTTTTTTCCGGATTGAGCCACAAAGCTCCCTTTGCGGTTTTACCCATCTTGTTTCCTTCTGAGTTGGTCAGCAGTGAAAAAGTCATGCCGAATACCTCTTTGCCCACTTTTTTCCTGGTAAGATCAACGCCGCCTATTATATTTGACCATTGATCGTTTCCGCCGAACTGTATTTTCACATCAAAATCACGAGCCATAACCATAAAATCATAGCTCTGCATAAGCATATAATTCAGCTCGAACATCGTAAGTCCGCCTTCTCTTTCCATCCTCTGCTTGAAGCATTCTGCTCTGAGCATAGTATTTATGTTGAAAAGAGATCCTATTTCTCTTAGGAAATCTATATAATTCAGAGGTCTCAACCAACGAGCATTATTTACGGCTATCGCCTTGCCCGGCTCAGGTTCTTTATTCTGATGACCCGGTACAAATACTCCTTCATTTCCGACATATTCCCATTCCTCATCAAAATCAAGAAATCTGTCAAAAAGCTTTTTGAACTGATTGCAGTTATGCTCTATAGTTTCAACAGTCATTATCTGGCGCATATCCGTTCTTCCCGATGGGTCTCCGACCATTCCTGTTCCGCCTCCCAGAAGTACTACCGGAGTATGACCGAATTTTTGCATGTACATCATAATGATTACCTGCATAAAATGACCGACATGAAGACAATCGGCAGTCGGGTCGAAACCTATATAGAATTTTACCTTTTCATTCTGCAGCAGTTCTCTAACCTTTTCTTCATCTGTAGATTGTTCGATAAAACCTCTCTCTTTAAGAACATCATATACATTATCAAACTTACTTACATTATCAGGTATAAAATCAAATTTCATCTGAATATATCTCCTCTTTCTAACGGTTCTTTAGCTAAAGACCTCTTCGATTATTTTGTTCCGTAAAGTCTGTCGCCTGCATCTCCCAATCCCGGAATTATGTAGGCATTTTCGTTGAGCTTTTCATCTCTTGCAGCGATATAAATGTCTACATCCGGATGAGCTTTCTGTAAAACTTCAATTCCTTCAGGTGCTGCTATAAGGCACATAAACACTATATCCTTGCCGCCTCTCTGCTTTATGAAATCAATAGCGGCAACTGCACTGCCTCCTGTTGCAAGCATTGGATCAACTACGAAAATCTTTCTTTTTTCTATATCTACCGGTAATTTGCAGTAATATTCAACAGGCTCATGAGTTTCCGGATCTCTGTAAAGTCCCACATGGCCTACCTTCGCATTGGGAACAAGCGCAAGCATTCCGTCAACGAAACCAAGTCCTGCTCTCAAAATAGGAACTATAGCAATATCCTCTCCCTTAAGCATATTCATCTTCGTTCTGCACATAGGAGTATCTATTTCCACTTCTTCAAGAGGCAAATTTCTTGTTGCTTCAAATCCCATAAGCATGGCTACTTCCTTTGCCAATTCTCTGAATTCTTTAACATTGGTGCTCGTTTTTCTCATCAATGCAGTTTTATGTTGAATTAACGGATGATCGAAAACATATACTTTACCCATTTTCCTTTTCTCCTTTTTGTTCTCGGTTTTGGCATATTTTAAATCAATCGGCAGTCTGCTGCTGTTTAAAGCTTATCTAACATATCCACTCTTCTCTGGTGCCTGCCGCCCTCAAAATCAGTATTAAGCCATTCATCAACTATTTTTATCGCAAGCTCCTTGTCTGTCGTTCTTCCTCCAAGCGCCAAAACATTAGCATTGTTATGCTGCTTTGTAAGATGTGCCATCTCAACAGATGTACAGAGTCCGCAACGCACACCGCGAACCTTGTTAGCCGCAATGGAGATACCTATTCCCGTACCGCATATTACTATGCCCGCATCTGCCGCACCCGAGACAACTGCCTCTCCGCAGCTTACGCCGTAAACAGGATAATCAACTGATTCTTCTGAATCAGTTCCAAGATCCATGACAGAAAACCCTCTCTCAATAAGATGCTCGATAACATCTGATTTTAACTTATAACCACCATGGTCTGATGCAACTGCTATTACCATTTCTTCTCCTTATTATTTTTTATATGTCCCTTATGTTATATCCGGCCGACTTAAACATTCTGTTCATAACAGCCAGTCCAACGCCGCTTTCTTCAAGAGCTGCTGCAATTATTACATCTACGCCGCTCTTGTCAAATGCCCTGAGCTGTGCAAAAAAATCATGTGCTGCTTCTGCCGGATTATTATTATCATATATAAGCACACCGACCTTCTGACCGCACTGAATTCTGAACATCTTTTCTTCGGCTATGGCAAGTCTTACTTTTTCAGGCTCTCCCCTAAAAATTATCATCTCGGCTTTTGGCGCATAATGCTTATATTTCATGCCCGGTGACTTCGGTTTGAAATCATCTCCTGCAATCAGCAGTTTGCTCTCAGGATTCTCAGCTCCGCTCTTTTCTTGTTTGCATGCCACAGGTTTCTGAAATACAGCCTCATCTATTCGTACATCTTTGCCAAGAGCATTGGCAAGCTGTTCCCTCGTTATAACTCCCGGTCTGAGTATTACGGGAATATCCTCTGTCATATCTACCACCGTAGATTCTATTCCTACCCTGCAATCCTCTCCTTGTATTATGGCATCTATCCTGTCTTGCAGGTCGTCTTCAACATGCCGTGGCGTAGTCGGACTCGGATGTCCTGAAAGATTTGCACTCGGACCTGCAAGAGGTTTCCCCGTTTCTGAAATCAACTCGAGAGTCGTTGCATTGTCCGGCATTCTCACCGCCACCGTGTCAAGACCACCTGTAGTAACCCTTGGAACCTCCGGTCTTGCCGGTGTTATCATAGTAAGAGGTCCCGGCCAGAATGTTTCCATTAATGTCTTCATATCGTCTGTTATCTCAAAAGTAAGCTGGTAAAGCTGCTGCGGCTGAGATATGTGTACTATCATGGGGTTGTCACTGGGTCTTCCCTTTGCCTCATAAACCTTGGAAACTGCCTCAGGATTGAGGGCATCGGCTCCAAGTCCATAAACAGTTTCTGTCGGAAACGCCACCAATCCGCCGTTTTGTAATATCTTTGCAGCTTCTTTGATGTCTTTTTCTGTTGTCCCTAAAATTCTTGTTTCCATTCTTTAAGATCACTTTCTCCTGTAATTGAATTATCAGGAAATATATGGCTTGTTTCATCACGGATTAGAAATTTTTCATTTTTTCTGCCTGATCACTTGTTATCAGTCCGTCTACTATCTCGTCTATTTCTCCGTCCAGAAAACTTTCCAGTTTATATATAGTCAAACCTATTCTGTGGTCTGTTACTCTTCCCTGAGGGAAATTATATGTTCTGATTCTTTCGCTTCTGTCACCGGAGCCGACTTGGCTTCGTCTTTCGGCAGAAATTTCATCGTTCTGTTCCTGCAGCTTCAGGTCGTAAAGTCTGGAGCGCAGTACCTTGAACGCTTTTTCTTTATTTTTTATCTGAGATTTTTCATCCTGACAAGTAACTACAAGTCCTGAAGGAATATGTGTCAGCCTTACTGCCGAATCTGTAGTGTTTACACATTGTCCGCCGTTTCCGGAAGAACGGTAAACATCAACTCTTACATCATTGGGATTTATCTCAACTTCCACATCATCAACTTCCGGAAGTACCGCAACAGTCGCTGCGGAAGTATGAATTCTTCCTGAGCTCTCAGTTTCAGGTACTCTCTGAACTCTGTGAGTTCCGCTTTCATACTTAAGTCTGGAATATGCTCCTTTACCTTTGATGAGTACGCTCGCTTCCTTGATTCCTCCGATTCCGGTGTCATTTGAATCCATTATTTCCGCTTTCCAACCACGTCTTTCTGTATACCTCAGATACATTCTAAGCAGATCTTGTGCGAACAAAGCTGCTTCTTCTCCTCCGGTTCCTGCTCTTACTTCAAGAATTACATTCTTATCATCGTTAGGGTCTTTAGGCAGGAGAAGTATCTTTAGCTCATCCTCCATTTCCGGAATCTTATCTTCAAGCTCTGCAATTTCCATTTTTGCCAGTTCTCTTAATTCATCATCGCCTGACTCAAGCATTTCTTTAGCCTCGGCCACATTGGACTTGGCATCTCTATACTCTTTGTATTTATTAACTATAGGCTCCATCTCGCCTATTTCTTTAATATATTTCTGCCAAAGAGGCTGATTGTTTATTACATCGGGGTCTGAAACCTTCATCGAAAGTTCCTCATATTTTTCCAATATGAACTCTAATTTATCAAACATCTTAGTCTCCTTAAATTAACTCGAAATTTGCCTATATCTAAACCGATATTATATCACGATTTCTATTATTTGAAAAGTACAGGTCTATATTTTTGCATAAAAAAACCGGAATTTGCTTCCGGTTTGTTTTTGATTATTAGTCAATGTTGTACTTGTTCTTGAACTTTTCAACACGGCCGCCTCTGTTAACGAACTTCTGCTGACCTGTGAAGAACGGATGACATGCTGAGCATACATCTAATCTCATTTCTTCTTTAGTTGATTTTGTAACGAAAGTGTTACCACATGCGCAAGTTACTTTACATTCCTTATAATCAGGATGGATTCCTTCCTTCATGCTTCTTACCTCTTTCCTGTCTTGTATTGTCAGCCTTAACCCGGCCATACTTGACATATATTTGCTGTATATCAATTGCAGCCCTTATAATATATCACGGCTTTTCGTTGAAATCAAGTGGTTTTTGCCGTATTTGCAATATTTTTTCTTCCAAAATTTGTATGTCAGCTTTTCTTTTGTTTTATGTCTGAAATAACCTTCTTTTTTACAGAAAATCTTTCAAATTCAGCTTATGAAGTCTGTAGTTGAGCTTTTGTGGTGAAATTCCCAATTTTTCAGCGGCTGTTTTGAGTTTTCTGTTTTGTCTGAGAGCTTCTGATATTATCTTTCTTTCATAATCCTCTAAGAGCTCTTCAATATATATAGAATCCGTTTTCAGCATCTCTCTGACACTTTCTATGCTTACGCACTCTTCTGAATTTTCAGCGGGCCGAGGCGACATACTTCTTTCTTCTCCGGCTGCACCTGACACCCTGCCGCTGCCCTGCTTGTTTACTTCTTCAAGAAGCCCCCTAACAGAACCCAGCGTTATTTTATCTGTTGTTTCAAAATTAAATGCACTTTCTATCACATTACGCAGTTCCCTGACATTTCCCTGACATTTCCCGGCCAGTTCCAGCTCATAAACGCCTTCCTTGTCATATCAGTTAATCCTGTTATGTTCCTTCCCATTTTTTTATTGTATATTTTAATAAAATGCTCCGTCAAAGGCAGTATGTCATCCATACGTTCTCTTAAAGGCGGAATATGTATTTTAACCGAACTTATCCTATAGTACAAGTCTGCTCTGAATTTATTGCTTTGTGATAATATTTCCGGCTCTTCATTGGAAGCGCAGATTATTCTTGTATTAAAAGGAATGTCTTTCTGTCCTCCTACTATTCGCACGGTCCCGTTTTCGAGAGCCGTAAGCAGTTTTGCCTGCATCTGTATATCCATGGAATTTATTTCATCTAAAAATAATGTGCTGTTATTGGCAAGCTCAAACAACCCCTGTTTATTTTCTGCTCCGGTAAACCCTCCCGTTTCCGTTCCAAAGAAAGTGCTTTCCATAAGGTTTTGAGGTATAGCGGCGCAGTTCTGCACTATCATAGGCTTATTTTTTCTTTTGCTGAGTGCATGTATCGCTTCGGCAAAAATTTCTTTTCCGGTACCTGTTTCCCCATAAAGAAACACATTTGAGTCATTTTGGGCTATCTCCGGAAGGTTGTCCTTTATTCTTTTCAACCTTTGATTTTCAGTAACTATGGATTTCAGCACCTCGTTGTGCTCTTTTACCTCCTTTTCATTATAGTTATAATATTCAAGATATCTTACTGCATCTACAGCCCCCTGTATTTCACCGTTTTCGTCAAAAATAGGATAAGTATCTCCTTCTACTACAACTTTAATATTTCCGGATATTAAAATCTGGCTCTCGTTCTTTGCCACCTTACCTGTCTTTATCGCCCTAAGAACGCTACTGTTGCTCATATCCAGATCAGAAAACGCTTCAAAAAATTTTTTGCCTGTTCTTCCTTTGTCGTAGAAAAACATGTCAAAATCATTGTTTATTCTCTTTGTATATTCTATAACTCCGTCCTTGTTTACTATCGCTGCGGAATCATATTTTTTCCCGCTTTTTTCCAGAATATCGTCAACAATTTTTATGTAATCCATATGCTGCCCACGCCTCCCGGTATATCTATGTGATAAAATTTTAGCATATGAACGGAATAAATTCAATCTGCCTTATGATTATGAAAAAATAAAAAGTCCCCCGTATTCAAAGATACAAAATGACCCCGAAAGTTTACCTTACGGGGTCGTTTCAAAACAATTATATCACAACAGCCTTTTTTTTATTTAATTTCTCCGACTCAAAACAGAGCAGCTATAATCTGACAGCTTAATATTATACAGACCAAAGCTACCGGATATGTCATGGCATAAGCTCCTGTAACAGCATCACTTTTTTCTGAGCTGTTAAGCAGAGTACCCAAAGCGGGCGTGCTTGTCATTCCGCCGCATATTGCTCCCAGCGACTGCATTACTTCCATTTTAAGCAGCTTTCTGCTGATTATATACGAAACCATCATAGGTATGGCGGTTACAAGCGCCCCGAAGAAAAGAAGGCTTATACCGTTTTCTCTCAGAATCTCAACAAATCCATTTCCGGCATTAAGACCTGCTCCGGTAAGGAACAGTATCATACCCAGCTCTCTCATTATCTCGAGCGTCTTCTCATCTGCTCTTATATTGATTTTCCCTATATGACCGAAATGACTTATCAACAGCCCAGAAAGCAGCGGTCCTCCGGAATTCCCCAGACTGAAACTTCCTCCTCCCGGAAGAGGTATCGATATGCTTCCTATTATTATGCCGCTTATGATAGCAATCGCCATGGCAAATAACCCGTGCTTTTCTATATTTATCAGCTTTCTTGCTGTTTTTCCCTGATTTTGCAGCCTATCCTGCCTGTCCTTCTTATCACCTGTCTTTTTATCTTTAACTAACCTCGGTATAAGCTGAACAAAAATTACAACCCCTATTACACCAAAGGGATAAGCTATTCCATAACCTATTGATGCAATTGACTCACCGGTAGCTTCAACAGCAGCCGCAAGTCCAGGTGTGCTTGTGAGCGCTCCTGTCATTATGCCTATTGCCAGAGACTTAGGCACATCAAAGAATAGAATCACAGAAGCACATACTATCGCTCCGACAATTATAGTGACGAAACCTATAAAAAGATATCCTATTGAACTTATCCGTATGCTTCTGAAAAAATCAGCTCCAGCAATGAGTCCGATAGATGCAACGAACAGCAGTAGGCCGATTTCCTGAATCTCAGAAGGTATCTTAAAACCAAAATGGCCGAATATCAATGCCATAATAAGTACCCCTGAAGATCCAAGATTAAATCCTTTTACTTTAATTGCTCCTACAATATATCCCGCTGCGATGACAAGAAATATTATCATTGGAGTCGACATCATTTTTCTCCTCCTCTGTCTGCCTTATTATTTTGTATATACTTCTCTTCCGCCAACGATGGTTTTAAGTATCGATGCTTTGCTGATCTCGTGGGGGTCAATCTCAAAAATATCACGGTCAAGAACCGTCATATCAGCATTTTTGCCTATCTCCAGAGTCCCTCTGATATCTTCCTCAAAAGCTTCATAGGCATTGCTTATGGTAAACAGCCTTACTGCTTCATCAACACTGAGTTTCTGTTCAGCATGCCATCCTTCTGTCTTTTGACCAAGTTTATCTCTTGTCACAGCAATCTGGATATTTTCCAGCACATCAAAGTTCTCCACAGGTGCGTCAGAACCGCCGCAGCATACAAGACCTTTATCCATCATGGTCTTCCACAGGTATGATCTGTCTGTCGCCTCTTTACCGATGATATTTTCTACTATATCCATATCGCTGGCAACAAAAACAGGCTGTATAAAAGCCATGATATTATACTCTTTCATCCTGTCAAAAAGATCGCTGCTTACAATCTGCAAATGATTTATGGCAAGTCGGCTGTCTCTCCTGCCGTATTTTTCAATACTCTTTATGTATGCGTCACAAATCATATCGGCTGCTTTATCACCTATGGCATGGATGAGCATCTGCATACCATTCTTATATGCATAGTCTACAAAATTTTCCAGATCTTCCCGATCGTGGACTGCAATGCCGTACTCGTCAGTTCCTGCATAAGAATTATTCATCAACGCCGTTCTTGCTCCCAGAGAACCGTCCTGATACAGCTTGACTGGTCCGATTTTATAGTAATCACCACCGTCATTACTTCTGTATCCCGCATCTATAAATGCCTTCATATGTTCAAAAGCTGTAAAAGACGCCTGCTCTCTTATACGCAAAGTCAGCCTGCCCTCCCTCTCCAGCTCCTTGTAAGCCTTGATGATACCCGCACTCTTTCTTCCCGGCAGCGACAGAAAGTTGTCGGAATCCACACCGGTAATTCCTCTAGCATTTATATCTTTTTGTGCAGAAAGAATCATTTCCTTTATCTTTTCTACAGTTGGCTCATTCATCGCATCGTAGCACAGCTTGATAGATGCCTCCGTCAAAATACCGTTTTCCCGGTCTATCTGATCAATGTAATCAGCCGTCTGCTTAAGTCCCATAACTGTTTCAAGACCTTTAGTATTCACAGCTGCCTTGTGTCCGCATACTCTAATAAAAAGAATCGGCCTTTCGGTAGAGATTTTATCAAGATCGAAACGATTTAAAGGTCTCTTTTCATCGCTAAAATTATCTTCATTCCAACCTCTGCCGTAAATCCAGTTTCCATTATCCTCCCCTTGCATCTTCTTCGCCATTTGACATCCATGAGATATTATTTCTTCTATGGATCCCGCTCCTGTCATCTGATATGACTGTTTAACAAAGGCATAGTTGAGCATGTGCATATGCGAATCTGTAAGACCCGGCAGCATGACACTTCCTTTCAGATCAATCTTTTCCGCCGCACTAAAAGCAGCAGCCTGTTCATCGTTTCCCAGAAAAGCTATCTTTCCATCGCTTATACCAATAGATGAGCAGATATTTCTCTGATTGTCCATCGTTCTTATGACCCCGTTATAATATATCCTGTCAAAATTCTTATCCACAAAATCCTCCTAAACTGCTGTGAGGACGAGAAGCTTCCCGTCCCCACACATAATCATTTTATACTTAAGAAACATGTGCCTCTTTTTTTGTATCTTTTCCAACCTGTTCATAGAAAAGTCTCATGTTTTCATCTACCTTGCCGATGTCAAGATATCTTGCCTTGTAGTCCTTGAGCAGCATCATGAATTTGCCGCTGAGCAGGAACAGCATGATAATATTGACAAAAGTCGGAATCAGAGTTACAAAGTCGTATGCCGTCCAAAGCTGTGCCGGTGTTGCTCCTACATATACCGTGTAAACTGTAACAAGGAATCCCGGTATCGGGTTGTCAAGTCTTAAGATCAGTAACCATTTATCTTTAACTTTATCCCAGAAAGGTCCTCTTCCTGACAAGAAATGGTCGATCAGAGTCTTGTAATATGTAAACCATCCTGCGTTAGTTGTCAGTGCAAAAACGAAAACGCTCAGAGCAATTATATAAGTTGACCACTTTCCTAATACAGATTCAAATCCGGCAAGGGAAAGAGCTGCTCCCTGAAGTCCTGAGTCCCATACGCCTGTAACGATAACTACAAGAGCAGACATGGAGCATACAACTATAGTATCTATAAATACTTCCAGAGCACCGAATATACCTTGCTTTACGGGATGATCAGTGTTAGCCATGGCATGAACCATAGGGGAAGTACCCCATCCTGCTTCATTACTGTTTACAGATCTTGCAAATCCGTAACGCATTGCCATTGTCATAGTTGCTCCTGCAAAACCTCCCGCTGCCGCATGGCCTGTGAAGGCTGATTCAAATATAAGTGCGAAAGACGGAATCAACTTGTCATAATTAACAGCCAGTACAACAATCGCACAGCCTATATAAAACATGCACATGAACGGAACCATGTAACTGGCTATCTCTCCTATCTTCTTTACTCCGCCGAGAATAATCAGATATACACATATGGCAAGAATTGCACCGGGTATGATAAACGGAATATCAAAGGCTGTTCCCACAGCTTCTGCAACGGTATAGTTCTGCAAGGTTATAAAGTGGCATGTATAAATACCAATTGCGAATACAGCTCCCGGTATAAACCATCCTTTCCATCCTTTTTCCTTGAAGAAACTCTCGATATAAAATGAAGGACCGCCACGGAATGAACCATCCGGCTGTGTTCTTCTGTAATAAACTGCGAGAGAAATTTCGGCTGTCTTGATTATCATCCCAAGAAAAGCCGCAACCCATATCCAGAACAGTGCTCCAGGTCCGCCTGTGGCAATGGCAGTTGCTACTCCGGAAATATTACTTACACCAACTGTGCCTCCTACTGCTATGCACAAAGCCTGGAAAGGACTGAGGCTATCTTTACTTTCCTGTTTCCCCTTGCCTTTGTGCATTATACTTTTCAGAATAGTTCCAAGATGTGAAAACTGGAAAAATTTTGATCTGACAGTTAATATTAATCCAGTGGCCAGTATGATGGCTATCAGTGGGACTCCCCACAGAAAGTCAACAAAGCTTTCAAATGCTGCATACATAATGCTTCTCCCTCCTTACGCAATAAGCGTACATATTATAATTACATAATTATATAAAGCAATAAGCGTGCCATTTGTTACCGGGATTGAATTTGTTGAAATTTCAACGGTTTAAATAAAGTCCCTGAAATCACATCCAATATATTCGCCAACATTTTTTATTTTATAAAAAATTTTTTATTATTTACAAAAATCTATTTTCCTAACAAAAAAGCAGCTGTATAAAAATACAACTGCTTTAATTACAAAAATTCTGCTTTTGTTCCCTTAAAAGCCTCCCGATTGATAATTGTTACTTACAATCTTTTTTGCTTTTCACCCTCGCCGCTACGATCCTGTCCTTAGCCGCCAAGTCCTTAAGACACACTATATCTGTAAATTTTCCGGTTTCGCTCAACATTTCCGTCACTGCACCGCCTTGATCGTATCCTATTTCCATCATCAATACTCCATGCTTGTGCATATGCGCAGGCGCAGCTTCGATAATACGCCTATAAAAGTCAAGCCCATCTTTACCTCCGTCCAAAGCCTTAATCGGTTCAAAATCTTTCACCTCTGTCTGAAGTCCCGGTATCACATCTGTCTGTATATACGGAGGGTTGGATATTATCATATCGAATTTTTTTCTGCCCATCCTGCCGCAAAACGGCTCAAATAAATCTCCGGTTTCAAATTTTACAGATTTGCACCCGCATGCTTTAGCATTTTCTTCTGCAACCTTTACTGCCTCTCGGCTCACATCCGAGCATACAACCTTAGTCCCCGGACAAAGCTTGGCCACAGAAACACCAATTGCACCGCTTCCGCAGCACAAGTCGAGTACATCCTTTACATTTCCCTGTCCGGCAAAACTTTCACCCCTCAAGGTTCCCTTCTTTATAACTTCAATGGCATCTTCAACCATCGTTTCCGTATCTTGCCGAGGTATAAGAACATCCGGAGTGACTTTGAATGTAATTCCCATAAACTCCTGGCTGCCGATTATATATTGTATAGGTTCACCCTTTGCTCTTCTTTCTATAAGTTCAAAATAAGCTTCACATGTATTATCCTGCAAAATATCTTGCCAATGCATCATAAGACCTACATTGTCAATTTTGTCGAGAAAACAATACAAATCCTTTCCGTCTCTTTCTGCATCAGCTATTCCTGCCTCCCTAAGCTGATTCTGTCCTATTTTTATAAGTTCTTTAAGTGGTAGACTCATTATTTTTCCTCTTTTTCATCATTTATGACACCATCTTCCTCTTCTTTCAGAGGTTCACCGTTTAAATCGCAAAGCCCCTCAAAGTATGGAGTCTGATTATCCGGCAAAGCCGCTTTCATAGCAGCAATTGCCACCTCAAGTTGTTTTTTATCCGGTTCTCTTGTCGTAAGCTTCTGCAAATAAAGCCCTGGCATGCTTAAGATTTTCACTATCACATTGTCACTTCTGCCTGCCCATTTGAGCAATTCATATGACAACCCTGCTATAAGAGGCAGCACAAGAATTCTTGATATGATTCTAAGCCATACATCTGGCCACCCCATAAGTGCATGAGCCAATACAGCTATAACCATTACAAACATAAGAAAGCTTGTTCCGCACCTTGGATGCAAAGTATAAAACTGCTGTGCATTTTCCGGAGTAAGTTCAAGCCCGTTTTCAAAGCAGTGTATAGTTTTATGTTCTGCTCCGTGATACTGAAATACCGTCTTTATATCGCTCATCCTTGCAATCAGTGCAATATATGCAACGAATATCACAAGTCTCATAATTCCCTCTGCAAGATTAAGCAGTATTATGCTGTCTGTAAATGACGAAAGAAATCCCACAACTACAGTAGGCAGCAGCATGAATATTACGACAGACAGTGCTATTGCTATAACTACTGACAATATCATAAGTATTTTCCATGCTTTTTCTTTACCAAACTTGTTTTCAACCCATACGTCAAATTTATCCTTCTCATATTCTTCCGGATAGTTCGCTTCTAAGATGTCGGCTGAATACATAAGAACTTTTGTTCCCTGAACCATTGACGATACAAAATTGACCACTCCCCTGATAAGCGGAATTTTTCCCCACTTGTTAGGCTTAGGGGTCGGCTGAGTCTTCATATGTATGCTTCCGTCAGGCAGGCGCACTGCAATGGCTGTCTTTTCAGGGCCTCTCATCATTATACCTTCCATAATTGCCTGTCCCCCTATGGAAGTCGGGCAAGCTTCCTTTAAGAAAATTTTCTTTAAATCCATATTTCTCCCTTTATCAATCTAAAATCACTTTTTTGATAACTTGTATAAAATCTTCATTGTTTCTTGTATGAGCAAGGTTTTCTATTATAGTTTCCGTAACTTCTTGAGGGTTACTGTTGGAAAGTGCTCTTCTCATAGACCATATTGCTTCCAGTTCTTCCTGCGTCATCAACAAGTCTTCACGGCGTGTTCCCGATTTATTCAGGCTCATTGCAGGGAAAATCCTCTTTTCTGACAATCTGCGGTCAAGGTGAAGTTCCATGTTTCCTGTTCCCTTAAACTCTTCAAATATAACATCGTCCATTCTGCTGCCTGTTTCAACAAGGGCTGTTGCAAGAATTGTTATAGAACCGCCTTCTTCCATCTTTCGAGCTGCCCCGAAAAACTTTTTAGGTTTATGAAGTGCTCCCGGGTCAAGACCTCCCGAAAGAGTTCTTCCGGAAGCAGGCACAACCATGTTATAAGCTCTCGCAAGCCTTGTTACGCTGTCAAGAAGAATAACTACATCCTTTCCATGTTCTACCAGTCTCTGCGCACGGGCAAGTACCATTTCGGCAACCTTTACATGATGCTGAGGAAGCTCATCAAATGTTGAATATATAACCTCTCCGCTCCTTAGAGATCTTTTCATATCCGTCACTTCTTCCGGTCTTTCGTCTACAAGAAGCACTATAAGTTCTACCTCTTTGTGACTTTTTTCAATGGCATTGGCTATGCTCTTCAGCAACACGGTTTTTCCTGCCTTAGGCGGCGCTACAATCAGTCCTCTCTGCCCTTTTCCTATAGGGGCAACAAGGTCTATGAGCCTCATGGAAAGTTCTCTGCTGCCATCTTCGAGTCTTATTCTTTCATATGGAAAAACGGGGGTTAAATCCTCAAAATCCGGTCGTCTTATAGCAGCTCCCGGTTCATCTCCGTTAACAGTAAGAACATAAAGTAAGGCTCCGAATCTCTCGCCCTCTTTCGGAAGCCTTGTGATTCCCTTTATTTTATCTCCTGTTTTTAGATTGAATCTCCGTATCTGCGTTGGAGATACATATATATCTTTGTCACTGGTAAGAAAATTAGAAAATCTCAAAAATCCAAAGTTGTTTTCTTCTTGAATTTCAAGAATTCCCTCAACCTCCGGCCGTTCTTCCTTAATTATGTTATTTTCTTTTGTGTTATTATCTTCTATGGTATTTTCAGATACTGACATTTTATCTTCCATTATTTTACCTTTGAGAACCAAAAGAATGTTCTCTACCTTTCTGAGAAATTTAAGAATTGCTGCGTTTAGAAATTTATTTTATGAATCCATGATATACTTGTATACCAAAAAAAGCAAGAATATTTAGATGTTTCTTATCCTTTGCTTCTCTTTGTCTTTTTTGAACTTTAAAACTTCCGTTCCACATTAGGGAACGGAAGTCTGAATTTTATCTTATTATTCTACTGATGCTGCGTCTGATTCAAACCATTTTTTCACCAGTTCATCGTATGTGCCGTTTTCCTTTAGATTTTTAAGACCGGCATTGATTTTTTCAAGAAGTTCGTCATTTCCTTTCTGTACTGCAAATGCCATAGGTGCAGGATCTATTGTTGCATCAAGCTTCTTTATTTCATCACCGTATTTATTGGAATAAAATTTAGCTACAGGTGCGTCCATTATAATTGCATTAACATCACCGTTTTGAAGTTGAAGTATGCAGTCCGTAGTCTTATTGAGGACTACTGCTTCACCGATTTTGCCTTCGTCTGCCAGTTTCTGTACATATTCACCTTCTGTAGTTCCTATCTGTGCTGCTACCTTCATGTCAGCAGTAAAATCATTTACATCTTTGATTGTATCGTTATCTTTCTTTACAAGTATAACTTTTCCGCTGTCAAAATATTTATCCGAAAAATCAACTTGTTCAGCTCTTTTTTCAGTTACATTCATTGCTGCGGCTATTATATCGGCATTTCCGGCCTGAATAGCAGGAACTATCGCATCAAATTCAAATGACTGATATTCAACCTTAAAACCTTGATCTTCTCCTATTGCATTTAAAAGATCCATATCAAATCCCACGATATTTCCTTCTTCATCTGTTGTGTCAAAAGGTGCATATGTCGGCTCAGTCGCTGCAATATATGTTTTTACTGTTGTGTCATCTCCTTCTTCTTTACTTCCGCATCCTGCCAGAACTCCGCAGGTAAGAACCAATATCATAGCTATAACTAACGCCTTTGCTGATTTTTTCATTTTTATTTCCTCCTGAAATTATATATTCTTTATTTTATTTTCTTTTGCTTTTGTTATAAATGACATTGCATCAAGCATCAGCTGTGCTGCATACATACATGTCATCTGGTTATTATCATTCGGCGGCGAAACCTCTGTCATATCAAAGCCCACCACATCGCCTTTTTGTGTTATGGCTTCAATTATCTCGCTCGCTTCCTCATAAAGAAGTCCAAACGGTGCAGGTGAACCTGTTCCGTTTGCAATAGACGGATCAAGACCGTCTATATCAAATGTGATATAATAATTTTTTGCTTCCGGTATCTTTGAAATTACATAATCGACGCCTCGGCGTCTGACTTCTCTTGAAGTTATTATCGTATTTCCGTTTGCCTTTGCCTCCTGAAAATCAGAATACTGAGCACTTCCAATTCCTCTTATTCCTATATGCATAAGCTTTCCTATATGCTTCATCTCAGAGGCTCTTCGCATAGGACTTCCCGGTCCTTCTTCTATACCAAAAGGCTTGTAGGTAAAATCCAAATGTGCATCAAACTGTATAACACATAAGTCCTCATATCCGTCAAAGGATCTTAAAATAGGAGTTGTAATCGCATGATCTCCACCTATTGTAAATGGTATAGCTCCTTTTTCGAGGATTTTTCTTATGGCTGCCTCACAGTTTTTAAAACTTCTTTCGTGAACCGTGTGAAGAACATCAATATTTCCGCAATCCACTACCTTCCATGGCTCTCCAAGAAACATCTCATCTCTTATAGGGTCATACCAACCCTCATGAGCATAGCAGTTAATGGTTGATGCTTCTCTCACGCCTCTTGGCCCGAATCTGGCGCCGGTCTTTACCGAAGTTCCCATATCGTAAGGCATTCCTATAACGGCTATGTCTGCATCCAGTTCGTCAAGGTCGAAACACATAGGAGCCATCAGAAATGAGGGGATTCCCACAAACGGATTTCTCATAGATTCTTTTTCAATTGTGAATGGGTAATTTTTCATAACAATCTCCCGTGTTCTGTTTATAAACCTATATTACTGTTATTTTTTGGCTGTGTCAAGCATAAAAATAAATTTTTTTGAATATTTTTTAATATTTATGCATTTTTTCAGGGCACATGGGTGTTTTTATCCATTATGTGTGAATATTTACGCTTGCTCTATATGTCAGTAGCCGGCTACTGGATACTTGTGGATTTTAGAGGAATTCAAGAAGTTCTTCATGCGCCTATTGTTTTCTTGTAGATTTTAGGTCGGCAGTAGGCTGGCTCTTCTTGGCGAACTTTGTCATAAAATGTCGCCATGTTGCTATTTCTTTTATTTTAGGGAATTTTGACAACATTTTCCCACTAAAATGTTGTCATTCTGAGCCTTTATTTGAAAATCTGCCAACATTTAGCTCTCCAGAGACTACTTTCGACGAATTTAGACACCTATTTGTTGTCTGTTTTGCAAAAAACGGAGTTTCTGGCAACAAGTATCGCTTGAAGTGTAAACCATAGAGTAGGTGCGGATAGAAAACCAGAAAACTTAAAAAAGAGTAAAAATCACTGCAAAACCACAAAAGACCCTCGAATATTCTTCGAGGGTCTTTTCATAATCAATTTAATATGTAGCCTGCAAAATTGATGCTGAATTATCTTGAATAGTCGTAGAAGCCTACTCCTGTCTTTCTTCCTAATTTGCCTGCTCTTACCATCTTTCTCAGCAGTACATGCGGTCTGTATTTAGGATCGCCGTATTCTGTGTAAAGAGTTTCCATGATAGCAAGGCAAACATCAAGTCCGATAAGATCTCCCAATTCAAGAGGTCCCATTGGATGATTAGCACCAAGTTTCATAGCTGTATCGATACCCTTAGCATCAGCTACTCCGTCAGCCAAAATTCCGATACCTTCATTGATCATAGGAATGAGGATTCTGTTTACAACGAATCCAGGAGCTTCTGCAACTTCTACAGGAGTCTTTCCTAATGCTTCTGTCAGAGCAAGGATAGTAGCCTTAGTTTCTTCTGATGTAGTTAATCCCTTGATGATTTCAACTAACTTCATAGCAGGTACAGGATTGAAGAAGTGCATTCCGATAACCTTGTCAGGTCTGTTTGTTGCTGCTGCAATCTCTGTAATTGAAAGTGAAGATGTGTTTGTAGCAATTATAGTTTCCGGTTTGCAAAGTTTATCAAGTTCAGCGAACAGAGCTTTCTTTGCTTCCATATCTTCTGTAGCTGCTTCTATAACAAGATCAGCGTCAGCAATGATATTGATGTCAGTTGAACCTGTGATTCTGCCATATACTTCAGCAGCAACTTCTGCTGTCATTCTTTCTTTGGCAACCATTTTGTCAAGGTTCTTCTTAACTGTAGCAAGACCTCTTTCTACGGAGGACTCTCTTCTTGCTCTCATTACAACTTCATAACCGTTCTGTGCAAGAACCTGAATGATTCCTGCTCCCATAGTACCAGTACCTAATACACCAATTTTTTTCATTTAAAATTGCCTCCCTAATAAAAATATGAAAAAGTTTTAACAATCTTGTTAAAAAATTAACCCTATTACACGAATATTATACCATAAAAAAAACAAAATGAAACCCTTTTATTAAATTTATTTTGTTCTTTATTATGTACATTCCTATTTTTGGTAGGTGATTTATAGCGCTTTATTTTGCCATCAAATTTTTACAGTGTAAAAATGTTTGTATTTCATTTTTAGGAGGACATATTATGAAGAAAAAATTACTCTCACTTTTTATTGCTCTGATATTGGCCTTTTCATGTTGCTCCGTTGCTTTTGCAGTTCCGGAAGACGAAGGCATTACACCGTATGAAACTGATGGAGTAACATACAGTGTAAAACGTGTATCTGCTACTGAAGCAAATTTATCTCTTATCGTTGATTTCAGCCAAGTGGTTGACCAATATAGTGTAGTCATATATCTTCAAAAGCTTTCTAACGGCTCATGGATAGATGACAATACTAACGAAGATTATGTTTTCTATAATAATGGTTGGAACTCTCGTTCTTTTCGCTTTAACAAAGTTTATGATAACTTAAAAAGAGGTGTTAGCTATAGAATCAAATGTGTTAGCAAAGACTATATTGGTTCTTCTTCCCACATAGCAACAACATATACCCGCTTATTTTAACTTTATAACTATGCTGTCCAGTTAATTTGTGACAGCTTTTTTTATAAGATTTTGAATTTCGTCCTTTTCTACTTTTTTTGAAGTACTGATTTTAACAACTGTATTGTTAAATATGAATTTATAAGTTTTCTCTTCTGCACCATTTTTATATTCATTAAAATATATGTCAATGCCATTGCAATTTAGGATTTCTGAATTTTCACTTGCAACTGTAGCAATAAAGCCGTCACTCAGTCCCTTTATTTCTTTAATAATCATCTTTTTCCCTGAGCTTCCAATAAAAGAACTTTGGCTTTCACAAATAAGCAATTCTTTATTAACTTGGCATTCTATAAATTCATACTCTTTTGGTACATGTTCAAACATTAAAAAATCACTTTTTATATCATCAGGAATTTCGTCATAAGAAGTATACACATCTATCGTCTCCATTCCGCTTTCCACCCTATTTCCTCCGCTGCTGCCTGCAACGGCTCTTGGATGTTTGATTGTACACGTCACCCCTACACAAATACATATTAACAGTATGGAAGCAAGGGAAACAAGCTTACGGTTACGGCGCCGCCTTTCTTCACGGCGCAGCTCTGCTATGGCAATCCATTTAGCTATAGTCTCATCAGAGGGTGCTTCTTGGAACTCTTTTGACAAATAAGCTTCTTCAAACTTATTGCCGATATCATTTACAGCTTTATTTTTCAACATCACAGGTCGCCTCCCTCTTCAATCATCTTTTTCAGTTTAATTTTTGCTCTTCTTGAAAGAGTTTTAATATTATTAGGTTTTTCACCTAATATATCAGCAATTTCATTTATTTTATGTCCATATACATATTGCAGCAGCAGAGTTTTCCTCTCATTATCCCTAAGCAGACTCATATACTTATAAAGCTGTTCATTTTCTACAGCAAATATAGCTTTTTCAAAATCTCTGTCACAAAATGTTTCGACGCTGTGTCTTGATTGTAACACATATTCATCATAAAAACATTCTTTTATTCCCGAATTTTTACTTTTTGCAGCATATCTTCCGCCCACCCTTTTAGCAATTTTTATAAGCCAATATTTTATTTTCGTATCATCTTTCAACTTATGTATATTTAAAAACGCTTCGATAAAAGTCTCCTGAACAGCGTCCTCTAACATACTCTTATCAATATTAAAAACACTTAAGTAATGAATCACATCGTTGTAACATTTAAGCAAAGCTTCTTCTCTTTCTGAAACTTCATTAGTTTTCAACTTACTCCTACCATTCCCTTATCTATAAATTAACCGTTTGCTACAACCGACAATATAAACAAAAAACGGCACTCGTGATGAAAATGCTTTCGTCACGAATACCTGAATGTCGTTATTTTTGAATCTTCCGTTATTTATTTTTTGCTCGTACCGTCAGCGTATATTTCCGCAATTTCACGAATTCCTTTAAGCTGTCTTTTATCACAGCGCTGAAGCAGACCCATAATCTCCTCGCAAACCCTTATGGCTTCTTTATCTTCGTCTTTTGAATAAACATTTCCTGCCAATATATAGTCTGCTGTAACATCCAAAACCTGACACAGCAAATAAAGTCGTTTTATAGAAACGCCTTTATTTCCATACTCTATATCTGCTACAAACTGCGGAGAAACACCCAATTTTTCCGCAAGCTGCTCTCTGCTCAAATTTTTAGCTTCACGCCTGCTTCTTACCCGTCTCCCCATTTCTCTCTGATCAAGAGTTCTAAGGTCGGTATGATTAATTTGTTTTGGCATTTTATTTTCTCCTTTACTTTAGTTTAAACAGAATATCTTCCTTTACTCCTAAAGTTAGCTTGAATAAACTGATAGTTGAAGCAACTAACAGATGATGTTTTTATACCAAAAGACAAATTTTTATATTTTTTTATGTTTTTTCAAAAACTTTTGAAAAATCCTGCAACTTTTTTAATGTTTTTTTGCACTTATTATATAAAAGGGATAAGTTTGGTTTTATGCATAAATTATATGGGGAAAATTAAAAGCACGAGGTAATATGGATGAAATTAGAAACGCAAATGCTTATTGCACGTAATCTTAGAACACTAAGAACAAGCAAATGCATAAGTCAGGCATATTTTGCCAAAGAACTTGGGGTCAGTCGTTCGACTTATGTAAGTTATGAGATGGGAACCAGAGTTCCGGATGCAGAAGTATTATTCAGTATAGCGCAGTTTTTTGGTCTGAATATGAATGTTCTTTTTGAAAGCAACCAATATAATTTTCTAAGCCATTTAGAAAACTGCGACATTTATGACAAGGAACTGTTAAAACTTTTGGAAAACTATCGAACCTTGTCTTCTTTTGCCAAGGGTATGCTGCTTGAGCGTTCTGTGGCTTTAGTAGAATGGGATAAACTTATAGAAGCAAACAAAGCTACTGCTGCAAATCTCCTTAAAGAAAGTAAATAAGGCAATTTATAAAGAAAACGCTTTCGCACTTCATATGCGAAAGCGTTTTATCTATATTCTATACATGGTTCTGCACTTCTTGTCCAGTTCTTCCTGAACTTCCATAACAAGTCCCTCATTACAAAGAACTATCAGCTTATCGCCTGCCTGTATAACAGTACTCCCTCCCGGAACTATCTCATGGCGGTCCCTCATTATAGAAACCACCAGACATCCCAGCGGAAGATCTATATCAGAAAGAGGAGAACCGTCCATAATGGAACCATGGTAAACCTCACTTTCTATAAGTATTTTGTTTCTCCTGTGAGTATTTTTTACCTTTCCTCCTGCAATCAGTCTTTCGGTAAGCTGCTCATAAATAGGTCCGCCTTTCAGCACCTCTGCAGTCATATAAGCCACCAAAGATACCATAGAAAGAGCGAGTAGATTTGAAAATGTTCCAGTCATCTCGCTTATAAGAATTATCCCTGTAATCGGAGCCCTTACTATAGCGCTGAAATATCCTGCCATACCAAGTATTACAAAATACTGCGTATAAGCTGTCTCATATCCGATAAGCGGGCTGAAAATCTCTGTGAACAACCCTCCTGACAGTGCTCCCAGAACCAAGAGAGGAAGAAATGTTCCTCCGGGAAGACCCGTTCCGAAGCTGAGCGCCGAAGACACATATTTTACCATAAGTAAAATCACCAGAGTCTTTACACCAAAAATGCCCTCACCTGTAGGTCCTATCAGTTTTGAACCGCTTCCAAGAGCTTCAGGCAAAGAAACCGCCAATATTATAACCATAACAAAAGGCAATACAATACGTGCGAAAATCGGATTCAGCTTTGAAAACATATCTTGAACAAAAAAAGTAGTCTTGTTATAAAATACACCAAAGGCTCCAAGTACCAATCCAAGTATCGCTACCATCCATATCCTGTCAAGCGGCATCCCGTTTGTTACGGTAAAACTGAATACCGGTTTAAGTCCGAAGATATAAGATGATATGCAGTCAGCCGTTATCGCTGCTGCCATAGTGCACAAAAGAACTTCTTTTGAAAAATTTTTATGAAGTTCTTCGAGCGTAAAGACCACTCCGGCAAGAGGCGCTCCAAAAGCTGCCGCAAGACCAGCTCCGCTTCCGCATGTAAGAAGCAGCTTTTCCTCAGTCTTAAGCCTCTGATTGATTCTTGAAAACCCTTTGCCTGTCATAGCTCCAAGCTGAACGCTCGGTCCCTCGCTTCCAAGGGACAGACCACTTGCAACAGTCAAAATTCCACCTGCAAACTTTCCTATTATAACTTGTATCCATTTGGCATTAAGTTTTCCCTTAAGCTCTGCTTCAACCTGCGGTATACCGCTGCCTCCGCTTATGGGTTCTCTTTTGGTTATGGCAGCAGCAACTGTCAGCATAAATAAAAGAAGACCTACCGCAAACAAGGCAACAAGTATCTTTTGGTGTGCTGCCTCTACAAGAATATCTCTCATATTTTCGGATTTGATAAATGCAAACCGAAACATCGAGACTATCAGTCCCACCAGGAATCCTACGCCTATACCTTCAAGTATCAATATGTATTGAAATTTTTCTTTTCGCTGAATGTTTTCTTTGCTAAGACTCATTCTGCGTCTTTTTACTATTTTTTTAGCCATATCTTAAATTAAGCAAAATAAAGGTTTGTTGTAACATATTCAGGATCACAGGTAACATCTATACCCATGCTACGCAGAGTCTGTTCATCTCTGTCGCTAAGTATTGCTGTGCAGTGAGCCTTACATCCGCTGAGACTCTCTAACTCCTTAGACGCAAGCTGTGCACATATATTATTCTCCGCAGAAATTGACAGCGCCGTTAAAATTTCTTCAACATTAAGGCTTGTCCTGTCATGCTTCAATATATTAGTCTTCAAATCCTGTATGTCTCTGAAAACATTAGGAGATATAACATACTTTTCATCATCTATTCCTGCAATGTTCTTTACTGCGTTAAGAATTGCCGCCGCTGCTGCAACCATTCTCCTGCTGCTTCTGCCTGTTACCATGGTTCCGTCAGGCATTTCTATCGCCATAACCACAACATTTGCATATCTGTCACATCTTCTTTTTATCTCTGCATATTCTCTTGCGGCATTTACTACAGCTCTGTCCTCTTCCTTTGCATTTACCTCTTTCATCAAAAGCTCAGACCTTTCAAGAGAATCTGCTGTTATCTTGCCTTTTTTGTAATCACATTTTGCTATTATGAATCTTCTTATTATTTCTTGAACAGCCGCCTCTTTTACAGCTTCATCATCATATATGCAAAAACCTGCCATATTAACACCCATGTCTGTCGGTGATTGGTATTCGGCTTCTCCTGTTATTTTCTCTATGATTCGCTTTACAACCGGAAAAACTTCCACATCTCTGTTGTAGTTTACAGCCATTTCACCGTGCGCCTCCAGGTGATAGGAATCTATCATGTTTACATCCTTTAAGTCAGCAGTTGCTGCTTCATACGCTATATTCACAGGGTGTTTCAGCGGAAGATTCCAGATGGGGAATGTCTCAAACTTGGCATATCTTACCTTTATTCCCCTCTTATACTCATGATAAAGCTGAGAAAGACAAGTTGCCAGCTTGCCGCTTCCTCCTCCCGGACCTGTAACTACAGCTAACGGCTTTGTAACCTCTATATAAGGATTGGCTCCGTATCCTTCTTCGCTTACTATCGTCTCCACATCAGTGGGATAACCTTTTGTGTAAAGATGCTTATATGTCCTGATTCCTCTTCTTTCGAGACGATTTATAAATTTATTTACGGCAGGAACATCTTCATATCGTGTTACAACTACGCTGTTGATTGCAAGCTGATGCTTTCTGAATATATCTATAAGTCTCAAAACCTCCAAGTCGTATGTTATTCCAAAGTCCTGGCGTGTTTTGCTGTTTATTATATCTCCTGAATAAATGCAGATAATAATTTCAGTCTGATCTTTCATTTTTTCCAAAAGCTTTATTTTCGCATTTTCGTCGAAGCCCGGCAGTACCCTCATTGCATGTTTATCGTGAACCAGCTTTCCGCCAAATTCAAGATAAAGTCTCTCGCTTTTGCCTTGATTGATTCTTTCAAGGATGTGCTTTGACTGTTCTTCAATGTACTTTTCCGAATCGAAACCCTTTCTCTGCATAATTATCCCTCTTTTCTGTCTTTTATATTAAATATGAATTATCACTTACTGTTATCTGCTTTACATGATTTCTATAGTGATTTTATTTCTTCCTTCTGCAAGACCCTCCATGCTTATTTGATATTCAACATTTATGCATCCCTTGCCGTTCTCTGTATCCAGCTCGTTTTTTACATAATCAGTCAGTACTTCTATACCCATCGCCCCATAAGGAGTATCATACACACTGCTGAATCTTTTACCCTCTTCAAAGTAAAGCACCGTACCCATTCCTTCTGCACCTGTTCTTTTCATCTTTAGGGAAGATTCATCCACCCTTATTGTAGTGGTGCATCCTGACATACCGGATACTTCACTTTCATCATAAATTATAAAAGCAGTCTTACCTCTTACATAAAACCTGCCATCTGTTATAAATTCCATTTGTTCTTCCTCTATGCCGTCATAACTTTGTTTACCTGTTATTTTCAGCGTTATATCTTTCATCTCCTGCTTCTATAATCCTTTCTGTTATTTCGGGAAAATCTCTTCCGCAAGCTTTCCATAAAAGAGGAAACATACTCTTGTCCGTAAATCCCGGTATTGTATTTATTTCGTTTATATATATCTTTCCTGTATTTCTGTCCTTAAAAAAATCTACCCTTGCGAAACCGCTGCAGCAGACTGTTTTATATGCTTCCACTGCCATCCGTGTTATTTCAATACGATCCTCTTCTTTCAGATCTGCCGGTATTAAAAGCTTAGTCTCGCCTTTTGGGCACAAATATTTTGTTTCGTAATCGTAAAAATCTCCAGAATGTATAATCTCACCTATTTCGCTAACCTCGGGACAGTTATTTCCCATAACTCCTATTTCCAGTTCTCTGCAAGGTACATATTCTTCTATTATTATACGCCTGTCATAATGAGAAGCTATTTTTATGGCATCAATCAGGCTTTTTCTGTCTGTCGCTTTATTTATGCCCACACTGGACCCCATATTTACAGGCTTTATAAAGCACGGAAACCCAATGATTTTTTCTATAAGGTCAAGATTCAAAGCTCCCTCTTCGCATTTTAAGATATCATATGCATTAATGCATATATCTTTGCATACGGGTATTCTTCGTTGTCTCATTATATCTTTAAAAATCTTTTTATCCATACACAGTGCCGATGCTAATACACCACAACCGCCGTAAGGCATCCCGATAGTTTCCATAAAGCCCTGTATGCATCCGTCTTCACCATATGGTCCATGAAGCACAGGCAGAGCAAAATCTATTATATCATGCAGCTTGCTTATATTTATTGATACGGCATCTTTTTCCCAGCTTCCATTTTCAATGTTGGCAATATCGCCGTTAAACAGCTTCCATTCTCCTTTTTTTGTAATGCCTATGTATTTAAGTACAAATTTATCCGAATTCAGATTTCTTATAACTGCTGCTGCCGATTTAAGAGAAACCTGATGTTCTTCAGAGCGACCTCCGAAGATTATACCGATTCTTTTTTTGTACACTTTATAAGCCTCCGGTTTTATTATCTGATACTTGCCAGAATTTTCTCCAGATGAGCTTTGTCGAATTTGTATTTTTCAAGGCAGAACTGGCAAACAAGCTCTGCTTCTCCGTCTTCTTCTATTATTTCTTTAAGATCCTTTTCTCCTATAGTCATCAAAACCTTTTCGAGACGTTCGAACGAACAGTCGCAGTTCCAGTCCATATTTCTTATTTCAAGTTCTTCAACTGCAAATTCCTCGGGAATACCTTCAAAAATTTCTTTAAGCAAATATCTCAGCCTTACATCCGGTTCTTTTTTATCAATTCGGTCTATCAAGGCAGTGATAGGCTTCATTTGTGCTATTATTTTTTCCAAAGCACTTACGGCGTCTTCCGAGGCATCAGGAAGCAACTGGATTATAAGCCCTCCGGCACAACCCACCGAATAGTCTCGTTCTATCTTTACACCAAGGGAAATCGCTGTATTCTGCTGCTCCGATATATAATAGTACGAAGCTAAATCTTCTGCAATTTCACCGGATATAAGTTCCGTAGTCCCCACATAAGGCTCCTTGAGACCTAAATCTTTAACCACGGTCAATTCGCCTCTTCCTACAGCTCCACCGACATCAAGCTTTCCGTTTTCTTTTAAAGGGAGCCCCACTGACGGATTTGATATATATCCTTTTATATTTCCTTGTCCGTCGGCAGTCGCAAGTATCTGCTTTGCCGGTCCGTCGCCTTTAAAAATAACTGTAAGTTTATCTTTTTTATTTTTGAGCATAAGTCCCATCAGTCCCGCTCCCGTCAATACCCTTCCGAGTGCGGCTGTCGCAAGCGGCGTGGTCTGATGTATATTTGCCGCCTCCTGAACCAGCTCGGTTGAAATTGTAAGATATACTCTAAAAGAACCGCTTTTGTCAATAGCTGTCAATACTTTATTCATATGTTGCTTCTCCATTTTTGTGAAAATCTATTTTGCTTCTTGATCAGCAAAGTTTTTAAGTTCATTAAGCATCGCTTCAAGATTAAATAGAGCTTCATCTCTTGTTTTCCCTTTTGCAAATGCATATATTTTAAGCTTAAGCTCAGTCCCCGACGGTCTTATTATAACCTGATGCCCTTCAGGCAAAATTGCTCTGAACATATCATCGCAGCAATGTGATGCATCTACCGTGAGAGGCTGTCCCAAAAGTTCTCTCAAATTTCCGGCAAATATGGACTCCATGATATTCACTATCTTTTCTCTGTCCTTTTCGGAATGGAATTCTATTGCTATAGCTTTAGATTCTGCATACCCATATTCTTCATAAAGATCTTCAAGTCTGTCATATAAGGTTTTCTTTGCAGCTTTGAGGTATGCGGCAATGGTACATATCATCTGTACGGCCAAAATGCCGTCTTTATCTCTTGTATAATTTCCATAGAGATATCCCAGACTCTCTTCAAAAGCAAACAGAAAGTCGTCTTCCCTGCCTGCTTCCTTAAGCAATTCTATTTCCAAGGCAATGTTCTTAAAGCCTGTAGGAACATTTTTAAGACGAACTCTGTATTTTCTCGCAATGTCTTCTGCAAAAGGTGAAGATACAAAGCTTTTGTATACCATTTTCTGTCCTTGCATATTCTTGCCTGCTATGCGACGGGCATGGCAGCTGCACACATACTCTAACATAAGAATACCTGCATGATCTCCTGTAAGCCTCGAGAACTTCCCGTCCTTGCGAGCCATAACTCCCATTCTGTCGCTGTCAGGATCGGTTGCAATAATTAAGTCTGTCTGATCATCTGCATATTTAAGAGCAGTTTCAAAGGTTGCCTCGTTTTCCGGATTAGGCTTCGGACATGTGGGAAAATTGCCGTCTCTTTCCATCTGCTCCGTCACTGTAACAACATTGACTCCAAGGTGTTCAAGAACAGCCATTACATAGTCTCTGCCGCTGCCATTGAGAGGAGTATATACCACATTTACTTTTGAAAGAGAATTCTTTACCTCTTCTTTGTCGTCTGACCACGGCAAAAACTGTTTCTCCACTGCTTCAAGATAGGATTTTTTCACATCATCATGACATTCGCTTACAACCCCTGTTTTCCCGCTATCCGAAGTCTCAAAATACGGTCTTTTTTCTATATATGACTCTATAAGACGAGCCTTAAGCTCATCTATCTGATTGCCAAAATGGTCATACACCTTATAGCCGTTATACTCCTTAGGATTATGGCTGGCCGTTATCATGATTCCGCCGTCAGCTTTCATATATCTTATTGCAAACGAAACTACAGGAACCGGCGTAGGCTCCGGAAAAATCTTCACATCAATTCCACGGCTGCTCAAGACATCTGCCGCCGCATGTGCAAATTTTTTAGAATCAGTCCTTGTGTCATACCCTATTACGATTTTGGCTTTTTTGTGTTTTGACAGAAGATAGTCAGCGACTCCCATAGTTGCTCTTCGCACAACTATAATGTTCATTCTGTTTGTTCCAAATCCCATTTTTCCCCTGAGGCCCGATGTCCCAAACGACATATTACGACAAAATCTGTCATAAATTTCTTCTTCATTGCCGGAAATTGCCTCTGCTTCTTCCCTTAAATCTTCCGGCAATATTTCTTTTGTCCATAATGAATATTGTTTTCTTGCTTTTTCCATAATATCTTTATCCGCATCTTTATATTTTTTATACAGATTTAACAACTTATTTTATCATACTTCCCATAATTTTTACACAGAAAATACACAATTCTTGAATATAATTTAGCCATAAGGAGGTCTTAAAGATGGATGATTGGAACAAGTTTTCCGGAAACGAAGAAAAGTTCAGCGAAAACATAAATATAAACGGTGACGCATCATACAAAGCTCCCGTAGCAAAAAAAGAAAAGTTTGTGACTAAAAAAGTATTCATTATAACACTTATAGCTGCAATTCTTTTCTCCGCAATTATCGGAGCCGGAGGATTTGCTCTGACGCAGTATCTATGGGGCAATTCTTCAAGCAAAAACTTAAATAGCAACAATTATAATTTGACTAAAGCTACAGGCAGTGACCTTTCAATGCAGGAAATCATAGCTAAAAATGAAAATTCTGCTGTTGCAATAACTACAGAATCTGTTTCCACAGATACATGGGCACGCCAGTATGTTACAGAAGGCGCCGGCAGCGGTATAGTCTACAGTGAAGACGGATACATCATCACAAACAATCATGTTATAGAAGGCGCAAGCACAATAAATGTTACATTTAACGACGGCAAAAGCTACGAGGCTTCTCTGGTGGCAGCAGACAGCCAGTCAGACATTGCTGTTCTCAAGATAGATGCAGACGGTCTTACTCCCGTATCATTCAATGATTCCGATTCACTGTCTGTAGGAGATTTAGCCGTAGTAATCGGAAATCCTCTGGGAACACTTGCAGGAACTGCAACAGAAGGAATTGTGAGCGGACTTGAAAGAGAAATAACAATCGATGGCAAAAGCATGACCCTGATTCAGGTCAGCGCTTCCGTAAACCCGGGTAATTCCGGAGGGGGAGTATTTGATCAGCAAGGAAACCTTATCGGTCTTGTAGTTGCCAAGTCCTCAGGTTCCGATGTTGAGGGATTAGGCTTTGCAATCCCGTCTAATACAGTTCAATCCGTAGTAAAGTCACTTATAGAAAACGGATATGTGGCAGGTCGTCCTGCTGCCGGAATAACTATAGTCGACCTTTCTTCTGTGACTGATGCTATGAAATACGGCGTTAAGCAGACAGGTGTATATATACAGGAAGTTACCGGCAAAAACGCCAAGGCGGCAGGTCTTGAAGCCGGAGACTTGGTCTATATGGTAGACGGAGAAAAAGTCACAAGCTCTGACATGCTTGTGAGAACTATCCAGAAACATCAGGTCGGAGACAAGGTGAAGCTTACTGTAGTAAGGGGCGATGAAATGAAAGATATAGAACTTACTTTAGAAGAGTCAGTTCAAAACAAAACACAAGACAACTAATTCCTTTCTAAATATACCTATAAAAGAAAACCCGGATTGTATGCGTGTCCGGGTTTTCTTTTATATAGTTCTATTCCATTTCAAGTCCTTTTCTAACTATTTCCTCAACTCTGTCACTAAGTTCGCTCAATTCTTTCCTGTCAAGAAGGGAAGTGTCTATCGGTTCATGTACTATAAAATCAACCGTCTGTCCTTTCTGTATGCGTCCGGTTTCTTCAAACACCTTAAAACTGTTTCTTATGGTAACAGGTACTACTGTAGCTTTTACTTTAGTTGCAAGTTTGAGACTTCCCTGCTTAAACGATGCCATTTTATTGCTTCTGCTTCTTGTCCCCTCAGGGAATATGACAAGCGAATAACCGTCGCTTATCTTCTGAGCCCCTTTCTTTATGGTCGCAAGCGATGCTCTTGCATCTCCCCTTTTTATAAACAGGCTTTCTATGCGCAAAATCCAGTCAGCAAACACAGGAATTTTTGTCAGCTCTTCCTTTGCTATGAATCCTATCTGATGCTTAGGCACATTTAAAAACATCAATATGTCTGTATACGACTGGTGATTTGAAACATATACAACCGGTCCGCTTTCAGGCAGGTTCTCCGGATTTATTACGTTTATTGTAAGATTCAAGTAATTTACAACTTTATCAGACCATAATATGCATACATCATGTATTTCTTTAATTTCTTCCTTTGTGTTTCCTTCTGCTTTCAGAGCATCTATCCTTTTCTTTTGTTCTTTGAGAGCAAGTATGGTTTTCGTCAAATAAGCAAAAGTTCCTATATTTCCGAATATCTTCACGGTTTTTCCTCCATAATCTTCATATATACATGTTTATTGTAGCACATTTTGCGTGTCTTTTCATCTCAAAAAGTGTATAATCATTTTAATAAGACATAAGCAATAAGGAGTTTTTATGAGCAACAAAAAAAAGCAGCAAATCAGCAGGACTGTTTTATCCGTTATGGTTCTCTTCCTTGTGATTTCTTCATTCACAATCACGTATATATTGAAAACAAATTATGATATGAGGCCATCTCCATTTGATTTATCGGTTCAGCAGTGGTTTTTTTCTCTTAGAAACGACACTTTGAATATATTGGTATCGGCATTAACCCACTGCGGTGACACCGTTACTGTAATCATCCTGTGCGCCGTGCTTATCATAGTCCCTAATATGAGAAAATACGGAATTCCCGTTTCTCTGTCTGCGTTGAGCGGCGTTGCTGTATATAAGCCGATGAAGCACATATTCATGAGAGCTCGTCCGGATCAAACTCTTCACTTGGTAGCACAGGGCGGATATTCTTTCCCCAGCGGTCACTCGGTAACCTCCATAATTGTATATGGTCTTCTAATATATCTTATAAGAAAATATTGTAAAAATGATACTGTCAAAAATGCTTTGACCGTAATTTGTGCTGTCCTGATGGTGCTCATAGGCCCAAGCAGAATATATGTAGGTGTTCATTGGCCTACAGATGTACTGTGCGGATGGCTTATAGGTCTTTGCATTCTTATATTTGCTATTTTGATTTTGGAAAGGAGAGAAAAAAATGAGAATTTGCACTGATATTTCGGGAGCAGTAGGCAAGACTCCTCTTGTGAGGTTTAAATCCATTGAAAACGCCTTTGGCCTTAAAGCAAAAATATATGCCAAAATCGAGGCAAAAAACCCTGCCGGCAGCGCAAAAGACAGAGTCGCTCTATATATGATAAATGATGCCGAGGAAAAAGGATTGATAAAACCCGGAGCCACTATAATAGAGCCAACCAGCGGAAACACAGGCATAGGTCTTGCTGCCATCGGTCTTTCAAGAGGCTACAATGTAATACTGACTATGCCCGAAACCATGAGTATAGAAAGAGTAAATCTGCTAAAGGCCTACGGTGCACAGGTTGTTCTTACAGAAGGTGCAAAAGGCATGAAAGGTGCTATAGAAAAAGCTCAAGAGCTTGCTGAAAATACAAAAAACAGCTTCATACCGGGGCAGTTTGATAATCCTGCCAATCCAATGGCTCATTATATGACTACAGGTCCCGAAATTTATGAAGCGTTAGACGGAGACGCAGATATTTTCGTCGCAGGAGTAGGGACCGGAGGTACTATCACAGGAACAGGTCATTATCTCAAAGAGCATAATCCTGACACAATTGTTGTTGCAATAGAACCTTACAATTCTCCCCTTCTGTCCCAAGGCAAAGCAGGCCCCCACGGACTTCAGGGCATCGGCGCAAACTTTGTGCCTTCAATCCTTGATACATCTGTTTATGATGAAGTCATCACAGTTAAAGAGGAAGACGCCTACGAAAAAGGACGGCTCATTGCTTCTCTTGAAGGTTTCCTTGTAGGTATAACATCAGGTGCTGCAATCCATGGAGCTGTAACACTTGCTCTCCGTCCCGAAAACAAGGGTAAAAATATAGTTGCTCTGCTGCCGGATACCGGAGAACGCTATCTTTCCACACCTATGTTTTTGAGAGGTACAGATGAAGCTGACAGTTAAAGATCTTTTTGATATACCTATTTTTAAAAACTTTAAACTTATTGCAGGGGCAGACGGTCAAGACAGGCCGGTCTGCCTCACAGAAACTCTTGACTTCGAGTTCACACGAGGCATACCAATGCCAAGAAGTACACTGTTTACTGCCAAAAGTCTTGTCCTCACAAGTCTTCTTTTCGCCAAAGACGATCCTCGTCAGATACTTGAAGCCGTAAAAGGACTTTATGACCTTGGTGTAAGCTGCATGGCCTATAAGCCTGTAATTTATAAAAACCTTCCTTTTGAGGTTATCGAATTTGCCAATGAAAAAAATTTTCCAATTTTGGAATTCGGCGGCGATGAATTTTTTGAAGATATCATATTTGCAGTAAGCTATGAATTAAACGACGGAGAAGATATCGCCTCTTTAGAAGCCGACCTTTCAAAAATTCTGGAACAAGACGCATCGCCTAAAGAGGAACTTAAAATACGAAAAAAAATCAATTCCGATTTTAAGCGATACATAAGAGTTGCGGCAATTAAAGATCATTCTCTTCAAAGCGAAGAGGATATAATTTGTCTTGTAAAGAAAATAGCTTCTCTTGAACGAATAAACAAAAAAGCTTCTCTGACTAAGTTCAAAGACTCATATTTTATATTTCTAAGTCAGGACACCGCAAACGAAGCCAGATTCAAGGCATTGCTGGCAGATATATTTATAGCACTGGAAATAGACGAAAACAAAATAAGCTGTGGCCTAAGTTCCATACTTTCAACAAACGACAATTTCGGCAAGGCAATAAGAGAGGCTTTCTGGGCATGCAATGTAGCCGTTCTGGAAAACGATACTCTTCGTTACTATAACGAGATTGGTATTTATCGTCTCATAATTCCGGAGATACATTCAAAAAATTTAATAAACTATATGGCTGAATATTTATCTCCGTTAGGTGACATTTCTGCCATTCCAAAAGTTTCACATGAATACGGCAATAATATTTCTTATAACGGAGATTCAAAGAACACGCTTCTTGAAACCGCCTGCACTTATATTCTTGCACGAGGAGACCTTGACGAAACTGCTTCACTAATGTTTTGTCACAAGAATACAATCAGATATCGTCTGTCCAAACTTCACGACCTGCTGGATCCTTATTGCAATGAAAAAGAATTTCAAGAAAACCTTTCAATGGCTATAAGAATATACATGCTGTCAAACTTCCTGTAAATCAGAAACACATATTTTGTAAAAAATACAAAAAATGCACTTTAATTTTATATTTAGTACAAAGATTTTCATCTAAGATACATGTTATACTTTCAATAAAGCCACACAATTGTCGAGCTTCTCGAGTTACTTAAAAGCACTTAAAATTCGTACTTTCCACCCAGAAGTACTCCTTACTGTAAAACACACCGGCTCTGAGAAGCTTTTCTTTTTTAAAAATATTATTTTTATGCATAACCTGTATTCCTGATCGTTAAGTCTCTAAAATGGTGCCGGTTATGCAAGCAGTGATTTTTAAAATCATTTTGCTGATGCGAAAGCCTCAAGCAATAAACCAACCCCGCGTGAAACGCGGGGTTTTTCACATGCGGGCATAGCCCTTGTTCCTCGCGG
>UQNJ01000008.1 GCA_900542295.1 uncultured Eubacteriales bacterium
AGCAGTTGAAACTGCAAAGGCAGAGATGGATAAGGTTAAGACAGATGCAGAACTTAAAGCGGAAGATATTGAAGCGGCTGAAAAAGTTGATGCACTGATAGAGAAAATAGGAGAAGTTACCCTTGAAAGCAAAGATAAAATAGATGAGGCAAGAAAAGCATATGATAATCTTACAGATAACCAAAAGAAGTTGGTAAAAAGCCTGGAAAAACTAAAATCAGCAGAAGATAAATTCGCTAAACTTGTAAACAATGGAAATCCTACCAAGCCTAATGAAAGCGCAAATGACGGAATTGAGTCTATCGATAGAAATGTACCTAAGACTTCTGATCATAATGCATTAGGTATGTGGCTTATGATTTTAGCGGCTGCAACTGTAGGTTTAAGTTCCAGAGGAATTAGAAGAAATAAAAACAATAATTAAGTTTACTGTGCGGAGCATATAAAGCTCCGCATTATTTTTTGAAATAGTTATGAAAAATAAAGGGATTAAAAGATTCACTACGCAAGAAATAATGGAAGCTCAAAGGAAATATGCTTGTATGAATGATAATGAGCTATGTAAAATGATACGGCAAGAAACCTTAAGAAGAGGAAGACCTCCTAAGGTTAATGAAATCCCGGCATCTAAATACATAAAGAAAAGATTAAGTGTCTGGAACCGTGTTTTGGAAAAGGTGAGAGTTAAAAAACGATCAGTGACATATCTTAGATGCATAGAGTAAAGAGAGCGGAAAAGATATACAAGAAAGAAAAACATAAGCAAGAATCATAAATATTTAGTAATATATATTTAAAGGAAAGGAATCTAAGTGACCGTGCATATAAAATAAACAAAAAATTGCTTGCACACGCCATGTAAAAATAGTATAATATATGCGTTATCGGCTTGATAACTGTTCACAAGGCTTATAGATTTCATGTCAGTCAGGAGGTGAATCAGGAATGGCACAAGTAATCGTAAGAGAGAATGAAAGTTTGGAAAGCGCTCTTAAGAGATTTAAGAGATCATGCGCAAGAGACGGCGTTATGTCAGAACTCAGAAAAAGAGAGCATTACGAAAAACCAAGCGTAAAGAAAAAGAAAAAATCTGAAGCTGCAAGAAAAAAGGCTAAGAAATACTAATACAGACATGGTCATTCTTAACCGTTAGAATCAGGAGACCGGCAGTTTCCAAAGACTCATTAAAAGGTTTCCGAAAAGAGGTGATAGAAATGACGATTAAAGAAAGACTCATGGCCGATTTTAAAGAAGCCATGAAAGCTAAGGACGAAATCGCTAAGAATACAATCAGTTTCGCCAGAGCTGCCATCAAGCAGTACGAGGTTGATAACAGAGAAGAACTTAGTGACGAGGGCATCGTGGCCGTTTTATCAAAACAGGTCAAAATGAGAAAAGATGCACTTGCTGATTTTGAAAAAGCTGGAAGAACAGATTTAGCAGAATCATATAAAGCCGAGATAGAAATCTTGAACAGATATTTGCCTGAGCAGCTTTCTGAAGATAAAATTCTTGAAGCAGTTAAAGAAACTGCTGCTGAATTGGGAATAGAAAGCGGCAAGCAGAATATGGGCAAGCTTATGGGTCCTGTCATGGCAAAGCTTAAAGGCCGAGCAGACGGCAACGCTGTAAAAAAGGTTGTTATGGACTTTTTGGGATAGATGAAAGAAAGGCTCTTCGCCATTGCGGCGGGGAGCCTTATTCGTTAGGAGAGTGAAATGGGATTCAGTCATTTGGACATAGACGGAAGAGCCATTATGGTGGATGTGACGGAAAAGACAGATACCTTTCGTATGGCAGAGGCGAAAGGAAGTATCAGAGTAAATGGAGAAGTTTTTGAAGCTATAAAAAAAGGAGAATCGTCAAAAGGCGATATACTTGCGGTGGCAACAACTGCCGGGATTATGGCTGCCAAAAAGACATGGGAACTTATACCCATGTGTCATCAAATCCCCATAGGAAGCTGCTCAATAACCTTTGAATTTTCGGATGATGAAAGGGTCATATCATGTATATGCAAAGTAAAGACGCTTGGAAAAACAGGTGCTGAAATGGAAGCACTGACAGGTGTTTCGACATCTCTTTTGACTGTATATGATATGTGTAAATCCATGGATAAGTTTATGGGAATTACAGATATCCACCTTGTTAAAAAAACAGGGGGAAAAAGCGGAACCATTATAAATGAGAGGTATGGAGATGTTTAAAACTGCGATTATAACGGTTAGCGACAAGGGAGCAGCCGGACTGAGAAAAGACGAAAGCGGGCCTGTTATAAAAGAAATAATAGAATCAGAGGCAGCCGAGTTTTGTCGTGTGGAGAAGATGCTTATTCTTCCCGATGAACCGGAGGAACTAAAGCATGTTCTTGTAAAAATGAGCGATTCAGACGGTATGGATTTGATTTTAACTACCGGCGGAACCGGATTATCACCAAGAGACACTACTCCTGAGGCAACGATGCAGATTGCTGACAGGATAGTTCCGGGCATAGCGGAATATATGAGAGCAAAGTCTATGGAAATCACTCCCAACGCAATGTTGTCAAGGGGAGTGGCAGTAGTAAGGAAAAACACTTTGATAATCAATCTTCCCGGAAGTCCCAAGGCAGCTAAAGAGAACCTTGAGGCGATACTTCCTGCACTTAGACACGGACTTGAAATTCTCACGGGGCAAAGTGCTGAATGTGGATAACTCGATATTACAGTAAAGTAACCAATATGTAAACTGTGCATAAATGACTAAACAAAATCATTTATGCACAGTTTTTGTATAAACGCCATACTCCGGAGGACTTATAAGGAGTAGACTGTTTTACCTTTTGCAATTGTTTCCACAACCTTTATATCGTCTAAGGAGGAGACTGCCGTTTCAAATGGATTAGAACTGAGGACAGCTATATCTGCATCCATTCCGACCTTGAGCATTCCTTTTCTGTTCTCCATGAAACCTATTCTGGCAGCATTAACGGTAAACATCTCAAGCGCTTCATAAAGACTTATTCTCTCGCTTTTAACAGGGTGCTGCATACATATCATTGCGGAACGAAGCGGATTCATGGCTGTAACACTGAAATCGGAACCGCCGCCTACAGTGATGCCTGCATCAAGTATAGAGCGGTACGGGCTGCATTTCGTTACTCGTTCACCTATAAAACAACGATATCCACCCATATCCATACCTTCGCATACTTCTATAAGCAAAGGCTGCATTCCCAATGTACAGCCCAATTCAGCAGCTTTTTTAATAGATGATTTTTTCGGCATTTCGAAATGCTCTATTCTATGTCTGTGGTCGCTTTTGGGATAGTCTCTGAGGAGTCTTTCATAGACATTAAGAGCCTGAACTATACCATTATCGCCTATAGCATGGCATGAAAGCTGCATTCCGGCCTTGTGCGGTTCTTCAAAATATTTGTAAAGTTCATCATCGGACTGGAAAAGCATTCCGAATCTGTCCGGGTACCCTTCATATGGCTCTGAAACAGATGCGCTATATCCGTCAAAAGCGCCATCGGCAAAGGCACATACGCATGTTATATTTTTTAAATCATCATCAGCCATCAGCCTGCTAAGGTTTTCATAGTCATTGCAGTTTCTTGTTCTCAGCATAGGCTTTATTTCTGTTTTGAATTTCTCCCTGTTATTGCGAAAAAGCTTGAGAATAGGGTAATAATCCTTTGTATATACAGTAGTTATACCGTTGGAAACAGCATAATCGTCGATGTTTTTATAGCCTTCAAGTATATCCTCGTCGGAAAAAAGGTCTATTAGATTGTCGGCTACTTCCATAAATGCAGGGTCTGTTACAAATCCTGTAGGTTTACCTGAAGAATCTGTTTTTATACCATCCATGGAAGGGTCAAGCTTCATTATTTCTATACCTATACTGTTAAATGCGAATGGATGGGTATCATTGTGATAGAGCATTACAGGATGATCTTTGGAAATCATGTCCATTTCATACAGAGTCGGGAATCTTTTCTCTGCTATATTTTTGTCCTGGAATTTAGTTGCAAACACCCATTTGCCTTTTTCCGTATTTTGAGCGAATGTTTTAATCTTAGATATAAGTTCTGCAATGTTTTTTACGTCTGATACATCCACACCGTTCATAAAGGTTCCCGAAGGAACAGCATGTACATGAGTATCTATAAAGCCGGGGAAAATTGTTTTATCCTGCATGTCGGATACGGATGCCGATTTTACACCTGAAATGCCGTCTTTACTGCCGGCATAAGCAATTTTACCCTGTTCTATTCCTATAGCTTCTACGAAAGGGTTTTCTCTGTTCATTGTGTAAATTTTTCCATATATTATTCTATCCATATAGAATGTCCTTTCTTATATAAATTTATTGATAACTGATGTATCGTAAGGTTTGTTTTCTTTTTTTGCGTGATATACTGCAACGAGCTTGTTATATACTTTTTTTGTAAGAGGATATTTTACAGCTGCTGCAAATGCAATCATCAGAACTGCCGCCGGAGCGATTCCGTAAAGGATACGCAGCGAGTTTATAGTTTCTGCACTTTGAACAGCAGCATCTGTCGAAAAACCTATAAGCTGCAATCCGATACCCATAGCTAATGAACCGATAGAATTGCCGAATTTCATAAAAAGACCGATCAGCGATGTATAAAGACCGTCAGGTTTTTCATCTGTTTTAATTTGTTCAATTATAGCGGTGTCATAAGACATGGCATAAATCATGGTCCAATATGAAGAATTTCCAAGTGCATATAGTATAATACTTGTATACATTGTAATATCGCTGATTGGAAAAATCATTATAATAAGATACGAAGCAGTGTATAGCATGATTCCTCCTGCCATTACAGTCTTTTTTTCTGTTTTTTGTGATACTGATCCGGCGATGATTACTGCTGCAATTACAAGAATACCTTGGACAAAATAAATGCCGGAGGTTTTAACATCACTGTAGCTGTAGACATAAGTGAAAACATATATGAGCAGTCCCGAACCTAAAGTTACTACAATATTTACAGCAAAAGTTATTATGAGAAGACGGCGCAAAGGAAGATTATTAAATGCTCTCTTTGCGTTTGAAAGGAACTCTTTCAGCATCAAGCCGGCACTTTTTTTGATGCTTTCTTCTTCTTTTGTGTTTAAAAGGTTCGGATTTTGAGGTTCTCTGTCCTTGATTATAAAGCAGCATATATTGTATGCCGCAATTATCAGCAGTCCGTATGTAATCCCCATACATATCCAGCCGGCTCTTGAACTGTTAAAAAGGTTCGTATAGAAGTCAACTACCATAAGAGTACCGCTGGTTGCTATTAGAGTGCCTACGCCCATAAGTGATGCAGCATAAGTTCTGAGTTTTGTTCTTTCATCAAAATCTTCTGTAAGTTCTGAACCAAGTGAAATGTGAGGTATTACGCAGCTTGTTAAAGTTACCCAGTAGAATGCATTTACCAATATAAAATAGATCACTTTGACAGTAGATGACATTTCTATATTGGTAAATAACAGAGTAAGGGAAGCGCATAAAAGTACTGAACCTGTTTTTATAAAAGGTCTTCTTCTGCCTTTAGGGTTTTTTGTTCTGTCTGACCAAAGGCCGATGATAGGATCTGTCACAGCATCCCAGAGAACTGCTGCCATGGATATGACTCCGGCAGCGGCAGGCTGAATTCCGGCCACGGTTGTAAGGAAAAAACTGAAAAAGGAGAAAAACACATTATATCCGATGCCTTCTCCTATGGCACCTATTCCATAGCCTATCGCAGTGCCTGTTTTTAAAATCTCTTTACTTATATTGTTTTCCATATTGTATCTCCTGAATGATATTTTGGTTTTTATTTCTTTAATTTTTCAATTCTTATTTCTGCTGCACGAGCATGACCTATAAGGCCTTCACCTTTTGCAAGCCGGGAAACCAGCGGCGAAAGTTCTTTCATGGCAGATTCCGACATGCTTTGATATGTGCATACTTTCAAAAAAGTGCCTACCCATACGCCGCCTGTATACCTGGCTGCTCTTAGAGTAGGCAGCGTATGGTTAGTACCTGACGCATAGTCGCCGAAAACTTCGGCGGTATTACCCCCTATGAAAAGGGAACCGTAATTAAAAAGTCTTTCTGCTATTTCATTTTGACGAGCTTCATTGACATTTATCTCAAGATGCTCAGGTGCATAATTGTTGGCGTAGTCTACAGCCTCTTCAAAGCTGTCTGCAATAAGTATTTCTCCGAAATTGCTCCAAGATTTTTCTGCTATTTCTTTTGTAGGCAGACTGTTCAGCTGATAAGCGACAGACTGTAGTACTTTGTTTGCAAGAGCAGTATCTGTAGTTATAAGGATTCCCTTTGCTTCTTTGTCATGTTCTGACTGTGCCAGCAGATCTGCTGCCAGGATTTCGGCATCGGCACTTTCATCGGCGATTATAAGAACTTCACTGGGACCTGCCAGAAAGTCTATTCCGACTTTTCCGTAGCACTGACGCTTAGCTTCCGTAACATAACTGTTGCCGGGGCCGACGATAATATCTACCGGTGAAATCTGCCTTGTACCATACGAAAATGCAGCTATTGCCTGAGCTCCTCCAACGGCATATATTTCGTCTACTCCGGCAATATCCATGGCAACCAGTGTCTTGGGATGTATTTTATCTGTACCGCTCATAACTGGAGAACAGGCGGCAATGCGGCCAACACCTGCAACTTTGGCAGGTATACCAAGCATGAGTGCCGTAGAATAAAGAGGATACCCTCCTCCCGGAACATAGCAGCAACATGAGTTTATAGGAATTACTCTATGCCCCAATGTAAGTCCCTTTATCGGTGAAAACCCGTTCAGAGAATTTATGGTATTTTTTTGCGCTTTTGCAAATGCGGTTATGTTAGTAGCGGCTTCTTTTATATTTTGAATTTCTTCTGTACTTATCATTTGATATGCTTCTCTGATTTCGTCATCGGAAATTCTAAGACAGTCTCTGCTGCATAAGTCAAAACGCTTATTGTATTGCTTTAATGCAGAATCTCCATGCTCTCTGACTGCATGTATTATATCAGAAACAGAATTAACAAGGTGACTTCTGTCAGCTTCTGTTCTCTGCTTTGCTCTTTTGATTGATCTTATCACGAGTATGTCTCCTTCATATTTTTTTGAAATTTTACATCATGCAGTTTACTCCTTGTCAATACCACTTTTTAACTTTATTGCAATAAAGTCTTGAGTGGACTCCATGTTTGTGATATCATATGAAAAAATAGGGAAAGGAGTATAAAGATGAGGATTGGAGAGGTTTCAAAACGTTATGATATTTCCGTAGACAATATTTACTATTATATAAATTACGGCTTATTGGTGCCGCAGAAACCAAAAGGACAGTATAATTTTGACAGACAGACACTTAATGACCTTGAAATGATTATTAAGCTTAAAGAAATGAGATTTTCTCTTAAAGAAATACACAAGATCTTGTCATTATACAGGATTTCTTCATTGGCAGCAAAAAAGGATATAGAAGATCTGAAAAAACTTTACCGTGAAAAAATATTAAGCCTTGAGAAAGAGATGTCCGAGACTGAAAAAAATATAGAAAATTTAAAAAAAATGATTTCTGAGCTGGGCAATATCTACACGGCAGAAAATACAGCAACAGGCCTGCCGCTGAGTATGCTTGATTTGCTTTGCTGTCCTGTGTGCGGCAAAAAATTTGCGATGGAAAATGTCAGAATGAATACACAATATATATTTGACGGCAAGTTTACATGCGAATGCGGATATGCTGCATCAGTAGAGAATGGAATTCTGCTTACACCTAATAAAAATAAAGATGTTTATGATACTCCGGATATTGACAGAAAGATGTACAAGGATTTACCGCCTTCACTAATAAGTCTGTTTCAACATTCGTATAACTGGATGATAGAAAAGCTGAAGCACATGGACCTGAACGGTAAGGTGGTAATCGAAACATATATAAATGCATGGTTTTTTATGCACAATCACCAACAATATCTTGATCCGAACGGCAAGTATATAGTAGTGGATAAGTATCCGGAAATGCTTCTTATGTATAAGAAACTTATGGAGCAGCAGGGCTTTGGCCTTGATATATTGTTTATTGCCGACAGTAGCACGAATCTGCCTCTGAAAAAGGGGTGTATAGATTTGAACATAGATTATTTTGCCGTTAACGAGCACAATTTTTATCACGATACTTTCCTTTATGACGAGATAGCTCCCTACATGAAAGAAACATCTCAAATGCTTGGAACATATTTTTATTTTGCAGGAGGGAAAAAATCAATGGCCACCTTATTAAAGGAATATCCGACATGCTTTGCACAAAATTTCAGTTTGCCATATTTTTTGTCACATATGAAAGGCAAAATAACAGAGCAGGAGGACTGTGGATTCACGACAAGTTCAGGAGCCAATATTGGATTCAGTTTTCATAGTGAAGGAGAAAAAATGTATCTTCATTCTTACCTTGCATCGAACAAATAGGAAAACAGGGTTGATATCTGTATATTATTTACTGATTGGTGCTTTTGGAACGCTGTAAAAAAATTTTTTGAAAAATTTTTCAAAAAACATGTAACGAAACGAAGATATTTCCGTATAAGAAGTAGAAGGGGAATTAGATATAATTGAATCGGACTCCTCAAAAGAGGGATTAGAAATATTCAGGGAGGAAAGGAGGTAAATTTGCTGCCCGAAAATAAGTTATACCTGACAAGTAGATGACAATGTAACTACTGAAGAAAGGAAGAGCGTATGAAGAAGTTATCTTTTTCTACAAAACTGCTGATAGCAGGAATAGTCATAGTTGTGCTTGCCCCATACTTGCCTGATATATTTTATACTATTATCTACCATGATCTTTCACCGTATGATTATCATTGGAAAGAGTGGAGGATGGTACAGATAATACCTTCTGTGCAGATTGTGGGAATTATACTTTCCGCATGGGGATTGGTGTTAAAAGGAAGCAAGAAAAAGGATGAAAAAGATGATAAATGAGAGGTGGCATATTTTATGAACATTAAAAAATTTTCATTTGACGATAAACTTTTGATAGCTGTTTGCATTTTCTGTATTGCTGCCTTGTTAATACCTCCATTGGATTTTATAAAAACGTGGGTGCTTAGACTTGGGTATGGTATTGGATGCGCAGGAATTCTATATCTAACAGTTTGTACAACTGTATTTCGAAAAGGCGTCAAAAATGTGAAACTGAAGATAGGCGCAGCAATCAGCTTGTTGCTGTTCGTATGCGAGTGGATGTACTTTCTGGCAGTCTCGAGACCATCGGGAACACTCCCAACTGTTTATCTTCTGGTTGCGAGCGTGCTTCTACTATTTTGGATAATGATTTTAGGACAAAAATATCGTAAAAACAAAGAATAACGAAACAGTAGCTCTGCATTTATGCTCTTGTGTATAAATGCAGGGCCGGCATCAATAAAAAATTTCGCCGATTTCAAAAATATTTGTTGAAAAAATAACAAATATGTGATATCCTTTAGTTAAATAAATGGTATTTATGTAATAATTTTAAATTCATAATTCCGAATTTGTTTAAAAAGTTTAAAAAATGTGTAACGAAACGAAGATATTTCCGTATAAGAAGTAAAAAGGGAATTAAACATAATTGAATTGGACTCCTCAAAAGAGGGATTAGAAATATTTAGGGAGGAAAGGAGATAAATTTGCGACCCGGAAATAAGTTATACCTGACAAGTAGATGACAGTTTTAATTATCTGAAAGTAATTGAAGTATTTAAAAAGTTTTCTTGTAGATTGATGGATCGTAGGAGGGAGGAAAAAGTTAATAGATCCAAAGGCCGTTAATGTGATGTTATAAGCTAATATTATTTAATCTATGATAAAAGGAGAAAACTATGAAAAAGAATATTTTTAAAAAAGGATGTGTGTTGTTTACAATTATATGCATGTTTACACTTCAGTTGCAAGCAGTAGCAGCTATGGTAAATATTCCTAAAGTGGATGACACAATGTCAGATAAACAAGCTTTGGAAGAACTTGGTATAACGGGTTTTGCTAATATTGTAGAGGATAAAAAGGTCACTGTCGGTGATGAATTAAAAACTCAATTTACCGTAAAATCAGGTGATATTATCAATGATATAACAGTATTGGAAAATTCGGATGAAAAAATTTCTTTGCAAATTGAACAGGAAGATATTTGTAATGTACTTGAAGTCTATGATGATGGAAAAATAGTTTTAGATGGTTATCCGGTAATAATTGAAAGAGAAAATGATGCTGCAGTAATGAGCAATTCTGAGCCGGTTGTGATAAGAGCGGGAGCAACAATTTACTGGAAAGATAAGGTTGATTATGGAACGGCATCAGACTATAGTCATTTTCTTAAAAATGAGAATATAGCTGATATTGAACTTAATAAAACCATAAGCAAGATTGGACTTAGTGCACTTTTGTCTATTATGGGAATTGCCATGGGAGGAGGAGTTGCTGGCGGACTTTTCGCATCAGGTGCAGGGAATGAAATTTATAACTACTTTTTAAGTAAAGATCCAAATACTACAGCATTATCATGCAAGTCAAAGGTATATACACATAAAAATTATACCAGCGGTTATATTCCGTCAATATTCACATTTATCTACAAATACAAAACTACTTTCTATTCCAAGGCGAATTACGGTGGATCATCAACGGCAAAAACAGTTTACAAGTATAATATGCAGGGGTAATTATGAACATTAAAAAATTTTCATGGGAAGAAAAATTTGTGATAGTTATCGTCATTTTGGCTATCGCCGCCTTGTTAATACCTTCGTTTGATTTTATAAAAACTTGGGTGCTTAGATTTGGAGGAGGTGTTGGAATTGCAGGATGTATATATATATTACTTTATACAACTGCGTTCCGAAAAGGCGTCAAAAATGTACAATTGAAGATAGGAGCAGCAATCAGCTTGTTGTTTTTTACAAGTCAATGGATATATTTTACGGCAGTCCCAAGACCATCGGGAACACTCCCAACTGTTTATCTTCTGGTTGCGAGCGTGCTGCTACTATTCTGGATAATGATTTTAGGGCAAAAATATCGTAAAAACAAAGCATAACCAAACAGTGGCTCTGCATTTATGCTCTTGTGTATAAATGCAGGACCGGCATCACTAAAAAATTACGCCGATTTCAAAATATTTGTTGAAAAAATAACAAATATGTGACATATATGTATATATTAGAGGTATTGCCGTTGCTGCTTTTGCAGAATGGAAAGGGGAAAGAGATGGATAAGCGTATTAGTGAAAGAATGAAGATGGGCATATATGTTTTGGCATTGTGTTCGGCGGTACTGGCTGTATTTTCGGTAGGAAGCTATCTTCTTTAACGCAAGACAGGGGCATTCTGTATCCCATGTGGTCGATTTGAATGAGGGATACAAAATCAAAAAATTCGGATGAATTGTCATCCGAATTTTATTTTTTGACGAAGCATACATCAGGATAAGAAAGCTCATCAAAGCCGCATAGCTTTGCCAGCCTAAGTGCGTCTTTAAAGGCAAAATCCACAGTATCGACTCCATGGGTATCTGCCGAGATTATAACCTTTCCGCCGCCTGCCTTGATTTTTTTTAAGATAGCCTCCGACGGATAGGGCGTGGTTCTGTATCCCTTAGACATAGCTCCCGTATTGATTTCAAAGACTGCACCGCTTGGAATCAGACGCTTCAAAGCATTGTCAACCGCAGCTCCATAACGAGGGTGACGCTCATCGAACATCGGCTCTTGTTCGTTGAATTTTGTTATAAGGTCAAAATGGCCTATGATATGGCAGCCTGTTTTTTCTGCAACACGAGATTCCTCTTCAAAGTAATCCTCAGCCATGGAAATAAAATCTCCGCCGTAATACTTTTCGCATGCGTCTGCCAGAAGCTCGGCGCTGTAATCGGCATATATGTATTTGTCATAATTTTTGTTGTAAAAAGCATGGACTGAGCCTATTGCGTAATCATAGCAGTTAATTGGCTGATTGGAGAAAAAATCCTGCTCAACGCCGCAGAGAATTTTAATCTTGGATTTGTATTTTTCGGCGAGAGCCTTTACCGTGTGCTTGTACTCCTTTGTACCCTCAAGGCTCATGCAGTAACTCTCATCAAATGGCGTATAACTGTGACCGGAAAATCCAAATACATCAAATCCATGTTCTATGGCTGACTCTATCATCTCTTCAGCCGAATTTTTTCCGTCACAGAAAGTAGTGTGGGAGTGAAGATTTATTTTCATAATGACACCTCCTGATATTAAATTTTACTTTTGCAGAGGAAAAAAGTCAATAATTGTGATACAATATCAAACTGAGATAAACATTGAAATACGGGGACAGAATAATGGGCAAAATAAAAGCGATATGCATAAGCAAAGAAAAAGGAACTGCCAAAGTACCGATAACAGGCAAGGCGGAATTTGTAAAGGATTTCGGAATCAAACACGACGCCCACGCTGGAAAATGGCACAGACAAGTAAGCCTTCTGGCATATGAAAAGATAGAAGCATTCAAGGCAAAAGGTGCAAAAGTAAGTGACGGAAGCTTTGGAGAAAATATAATAACCGAGGGTATAGACCTTAAAAATCTTCCTGTTGGAACTGTTTTGATAATGGGAACTGTGATTTTGAGGGTAACTCAGATAGGAAAGGAATGTCACAGCAAGTGTGCCATAGCAGAAGCAGTGGGAAGCTGTATAATGCCTACAGAGGGTATATTTGCAGAAGTGATTCAAGGCGGAAAAGCCGGCGCAGGTGACAGCATAATCATCAGATAAAATCAGTAATAAATAAAGCTCCCTTTTCGTAGAATTAGAGAAAAGGGGGTTTTTGTTTTGAATCTTAAAGAAGAAATGCGTTATGACTTGGATTTTAATCGTCCAAAAGTAATTGCAGACGAAAACATGATGATTGTAGAAAATGTATCGTCTATAGTAATGATAAGCGAAACCTCTCTGACTGTATCAGCAGGAAAAAAGTTTGTGACCATAAGGGGCAAAGACTTTGTCATAAAAGAAATTTTTGAAGGGAGGCTGCTGATTGAAGGAACCATACAGGGAATTGAATTTTTACGCAGATCAAGTGGAGATAAGGATTGAGGGATTTCGTACAGAGCGGCTTATAAACAAGGCAATGAAAGAGGGACTGGATATAAGAGATATTCGCATGATTTCTCCTACTGAGGCGCAGTGCCGTATCCCGTCGTACCAGCTGGCATCCTTAAAAAAACAGACGAAAGCCATGTACAGGATTACCGTAAAATCCCGCAGCGGCTTTTTTTTCAAAGCGGCGAAGCTGATTCGCTCCCCTATGAGGATAATAGGAGCCGCACTTATAATAGTATTGGTGATAAGTCAGTCCTTTTTTGTTAAAACTATTGAGGTGAGCGGATACAGAGGAATCCCTGAATCAGAACTCAGGAAATGTCTTGAGGAAGCAGGGATTTCTAAAGGCACATATATACCGGGCATAAACTGGAATGAAGCGGAAGAAAAAATTTATCATGATTTCCCGCAGGTTACATGGGTCAGGCTGGTATATGACGGAAGAAAAATATTTTTAGATATTTCGGAAGGAAGAATGAACAGCGAAGAAGAAGAGGCTTCTTTAATGAAAAAGGACAGCAGAGAGGAACGGGAGTATTATTGTAATATAGTAGCGGACTATTCGGGATATATAGAGAAAATCGGTTCCTACAGGGGACTGGCGCTGGCAGAAGAGGGAGATTATGTCAGAAAGGGTCAGGTTCTTATTTCCGGTTATGTACCTATAGAAGCTACTGTATACAGCGAAGATTGGCCTAAGGAATATTTTGTAAGAGCTGCCGGAGACATAACCATGATAGTCCCTTACAGAGTGAATTTTAATCAGGAAAGATACATCCGAAACGTGCATGATAAAGATAAAAATGACGATGCCGAAATAATATCGGATAAGACTGAAAAAAGCGAGAAACAGATAAAAGACAAGGCATACCAGCAGATAAGGCAGTGGGCAAAAGAAAATTTGCCCCAAAATGCTCAAATTGTAAAGAAAGATTTGAAATTTTCTTATAAAGAAAATATAATAGAAGTAGGTGTAACCTTGGAGGTTCGCCAACAAATAGGAATAGAACAGGAGATTTTAATTGGACAGGAAAATTCAGATAGTGCCGGAGATTGACAGAGTTGAACTTTTCGGTAATTTGGATGCCAATCTGGATGTTATTAGAGAAGCTACCGGAGTCGAGATTTTTCAGAGAGACGACGGATTGATATTTAAAGCTGACGAAAGCAGTACAAAAGAACAGCAGCAAGCATCACTTGACATGGCGCAGAGCATAGTTGAAGAATTTGCAGATATTATTCAGTCGGGAGAAAATCTTGACAGGCAGAAAGCTTCTTATGTTGCAGGGCTTAAAAAAGAAGGTCTGTCTTATGCCAAAAGTAACATAGCAAAGGATGTGATTTGCTTCACCCATAAAGGAAAGCCTCTTAAACCAAAGACTATAGGTCAGAAGAAATATGTCGAAAGTATTCGCAAAAAAGATGTGGTATTCGGTATCGGCCCGGCGGGAACGGGAAAGACATATATAGCTGTTGCCATGGCGGTAAATGCTTTCAAGAACAAAGAAGTACAGAAGATAATCCTTGCAAGACCGGCAGTTGAAGCAGGCGAAAGACTGGGATTTTTGCCGGGAGACCTGCAAGATAAGGTTGATCCGTATCTCAGACCTTTGTATGACGCTCTTTATGATGTGCTTGGCAGAGACGCCGCTCTCAGGCTAAAAGAAAAAGAAGTGATAGAAGTGGTTCCACTTGCATATATGAGAGGACGAACACTTGATAATGCTTTTATAATACTGGACGAAGCACAGAACACCACGAGAGAACAGATGAAAATGTTTCTTACGAGGATGGGATTCGGTTCAAAAGTCGTGGTTACAGGAGATGTGACACAGATAGATTTACCAAGAGGCAAAAAATCCGGTCTTGTGGAGGCCTCGAGAGTGCTTAGAAATGTGGACGACATAGATTTTTGCTATTTAAAAGATACAGATGTTGTAAGACATGAACTTGTAAAGAAGATAATCAATGCTTATGACAGATATTACAAGAAATATCCGGAGGAAGAAGATGAAAATATATCTTGAGGAAGGACAGGCTCTCAGCCCGGAGATGTGTGATAAGCTGCAAAGAGCGGCAGAGCTTGTGCTCGAGACCGAAAATGTATGCGGTGAAAATGCCGAAATAAGTCTGACGCTGGTTTCTCCCGAAGAAATAAAAGAATTAAACCGTGATTATCGTGGTGTGGACAGCGTAACAGATGTTCTCTCTTTTCCTCAATTTGAAAGTGTTGAGGACATGCCTGAAGAGGGGGAAATCTGTTTGGGTGATGTGGTGATTTGCCGTGACAGGGTCATAGAGCAGGCTGAAGAATTCGGACATTCATACGATAGAGAATTTGTATACCTGTTTGTTCACAGTATGCTTCATCTGATTGGTTATGACCATATGAAAGAAGATGAAAAGGCTGTAATGAGAAATAAAGAAGAAGAAGTAATGAACCGGATGGATTTGAGGAGGTAAGTTATGAAGTACAGAGAACTTTATGAAAAAGCTTGCAGTATGCTTCCGAGAGCATATGCGCCGTTTTCCAAGTTTAAGGTGGGAGCAGCGCTGCTTTCTAAGGGCGGAGAAGTATTCACAGGGGTAAATGTTGAAAATTCTTCTTTCGGAGCAACCATATGTGCGGAGAGAACAGCTTTTGTCAAAGCGATTTCAGAAGGAGAAAGAGAATTTGAAGCAATAGCCATTGTTTCAAGCGAGGGTGAAGCATGGCCGTGCGGAATATGCAGGCAGTTTATGAAAGAATTTTGTGACGATGATTTTAAGATAATAACAGGAGACGATGTGGATTCTCTAAGCGTTTATACTATGGATGAAATACTTCCGGAGGGATTTCGCCTATGAAAACAGGATTTATAGGGATAGTAGGAAGACCTAATGTCGGAAAGTCAACTCTTATGAATTCCATACTGGGAGAAAAAGTTGCAATAACGGCAGATAAGCCGCAGACAACAAGAAATACAATAAGAGGGATATATACAAGACTTCCGGCAGAAGATGAAAATTCAGAAAAAAATGACGGAGTTCAGATGGTATTCATAGATACGCCCGGTATTCACAAGCCTCACAGCAAACTTGGAGCTTATATGACAGAGGCGGCGGTGAATACTTTTAAAGAGGTGGATGTTATCCTGTTCCTTGTAGACAGCGCTATAGAAAAGGGACCCGGCGACAGATATATCTTAGAAATGCTTAAAGACATCGATACTCCCAAAATTCTTGTTATAAACAAGATAGACAAGATGGAGCCGTCAGAATTTAAAGAAACTTATGATACTTATGAAAAAATGGGAATATTCGATTGCATATACGGAACATCGGCTTTAAACGGAAAGAATGTCGATGAGCTTTGCAGTGCTATAGAGAATTTCCTCGAAGACGGACCTATGTATTTTCCTGCCGATATGATAACCGATCACCCGGAAAGATTCATAGTAAGTGAAATAATAAGAGAAAAAATTCTCCATTATCTTCAGGATGAAGTTCCTCATGGTGTAGCAGTTGAAATAGAAAGCTTTAAAGAAGAGGAAAGGATTACCCGGATAGGTGCCGTAATATATTGTGAGAAAAAATCACATAAAGGTATAATTATAGGCAGAGAGGGTAAAAAACTCAAGGGGATAGGTAAGAGCGCAAGACTTGAGATAGAAGCACTTTTGGGGTGTAAAGTTTACCTTGAACTATGGGTAAAGATTAAAGAAAACTGGCGTGATTCCGACTTTGCACTTTCAAATTTCGGTTATAAGGATTAAATTATATGGTAACTGATACAGAGGGAATCGTACTCAGGCAGGTAAAGGCGGCAGGCGGCCGCAGGATGATTTCTTTATTTTCTAAAAAATTCGGAAAAATAAGCGTAGGAACAGGTATGACTGAGGGTGGCAGAAGCAAGACTGCTTTAGCGGTGAGACCGTTCAGCTACGGAAGATATGAGCTTTTTAAAAGTCGTGATAACTATAATCTAAACAGTGGTCATGTTATAAAAAGTTACTATAGTCTTGGAGAAAATTTGGATAAATACATGGCGGCATCTTATGTGCTCGAGTTGACGGACAAAATTTTGCCGGAAGAATTGCCGCAGCCCAAAATCTTTACACTTTTGACAGACTTTCTGAATGCAACGGAAAAAAGGGAGAAAAAGCATAAGACTCTTGTTATGGCATATATTGTCAAGCTCCTTGACGCATTAGGCACGATGCCGGAAACAGATTCGTGTACATGCTGCGGAGCTGAGATACAAAAGCAAAGTGACGGCGGGTATATATTTTTCAGCGTAGAGGAAGGCGGAATTTTATGCAGTAAATGCGCCGCAGACATATCTTCAGCGGAGAACCGACCATTGATTTATAAGACGGATTTTGATATAATTGAAATATTAAAATATTTTCAAAGAATGCCTATGCAAGCTTTTGAAAAAATAGCCCTTGATGATAAAATCCAAGATGAGCTGCAAAGGATAATGAAAGAATACATATCCTATCACATGGATATAAAAGGATTAAAAAGCGAAAGCTTCTTCTAAAATGAATAATACTTAAGGGAGGTATTGAAATGGAAATTACTTTGGAAAAAATCGAACTGGTAAAAGACAGAACAGGCGTATCATATAAAGAAGCAAAAGAAGCTCTTGAAGCAGCTGATGGGAGTGTTGTTGACGCTATAATCGCCATCGAAGAAAATGTCAATATCAAATCCTCAGGAAAGGCGGGAGACTTTGCGGAAGAAACGGTTGAAAAAGTAAAAGAGCTGGTTAAGAAAGGCAATGTCACCAAAATATCAGTTAAAAGGGATGATGAAACAATAGTTAATATTCCTGTAAATGTGGGGCTTATAGGAACCCTTGTTGCTCCTTGGGGAATATTGGCGGCAGCTGTTGCAGCATTTGGATTCAAGTGCCGGATAGAATTGACAAAGGATGACGGCAGTGTGGTTGATGTGAGCAAAAGAGCAGAAAACCTTGCCAGCGATGTCAGAGAAAAAGGCAGTGCAGTTGTTGACGAGGTAGTCGCAAAAGGTACTGCTATATATGATGATGTAAAGGAAAAAGCACCGGAAGTAGTCAGCGATATAAAGGAAAAGAGTGCCGACGCATACAAAACAGCGGCAGATAAGGCTACGGATGTATGGAATGGAATAAAAGAAAGAAAGAATGAAGCAGAAGAAGCGGTAGAAGACGCATTTGATGCAGCAGAAGAAAAGATAGAAGATATTTTTGTAAACGAAACAAAATAAAAGAAAAGATTAAGATAGGTAGGGTTTATCAGACATGAAAAAAGACATAACAATGGAAAAAATTGTAGCCTTGGCGAAGAACAGAGGATTTATTTTCCCGGGTTCTGAAATCTACGGCGGACTTGCCAATACATGGGATTACGGTCCTCTTGGCGTGGAATTCAAAAATAATGTTAAAAAAGCATGGTGGAGAAAGTTCGTACAGGAGACAAAGTATAATGTAGGACTTGATGCCGCTATTTTGATGAATCCCAAGACATGGGTTGCTTCCGGTCATGTAGGGGGCTTTTCCGATCCGCTAATTGACTGCAAGGGATGCAAAGCAAGATTCAGGGCTGATAAGCTCATAGAAGAATATATGCACGAAAACAATATCGACGGCATAGTGGTTGACGGATGGTCCAACGAGAAACTTGAAGAATATATCAAAGAAAACAATATCGCATGTCCTGAGTGCGGCAAGACTGATTTTACAGGAATTCGCCAGTTCAATCTTATGTTTAAAACTTTTCAGGGAGTAACTGAGGATTCAAAATCAGAGATATATTTAAGACCTGAGACTGCTCAGGGAATATTTGTAAATTTCAGAAATGTTCAGAGAACCGCAAGGAAGAAAGTGCCTTTCGGAATTGCGCAGATAGGTAAGTCTTTCAGAAATGAAATTACTCCGGGAAACTTCACTTTCAGAACAAGAGAATTTGAACAGATGGAACTCGAATTCTTCTGCAAGCCGGGTACAGATCTTGAATGGTTTGAATACTGGAAAGCATATTGCGTAAATTTCCTCAAGAGTCTTGGCATGGATATGGATAATATCAGAACAAGAGACCATGAAAAAGAAGAACTTTCTCATTACAGCAATGCTACTACAGATATAGAATATCTGTTCCCGTTTGGATGGGGAGAACTGTGGGGAATAGCCGACAGAACAGATTTTGACCTGACTCAGCATATCAACACTTCCAACCAGGATTTAAGCTATGTAGATTCGGAAACAGGAGAAAAATATGTACCGTTTGTTATAGAACCGTCATTGGGAGCTGACCGTGTTGCACTGGCATTCCTTGTAGATGCATATAATGAAGAAGTTCTTACAGATGCAAACGGCAAAGAGGATGTTAGAACTGTATTGAAGTTCCATCCGGCTTTGGCTCCGTTTAAAGCGGCTGTTCTGCCTCTTGCAAAGAAGCTTGCGCCTGTGGCAGAGCCTATACATGAAGAACTTTCCAAATATTTCATGACTGACTATGACGTATCAGGCTCAATAGGAAAGAGATACAGAAGAGAAGACGAGATAGGAACTCCGTTCTGTATTTGTGTGGATTTTGATACTGAAACAGACGGATGTGTAACAGTAAGAGACAGAGATACGATGGAACAAGTTAGAATTCCGGTATCGGAAGTACGCTCATATATAGAAGAAAGATTGTCGTTTTAATTGACAGAAAGGCCGACATATGGGAGAATTGCTCTGCTCTTTCAATGAAGGGAACAAGCAGATGAGAAGCCTCCTTGGAGATAAGGGGGCAAATCTTTCCGAAATGACGGGAATTGGTCTGCCGGTGCCATTTGGGTTCGTGGTTACGACAAAAGCCTGCAATGATTTCTTTGATGGCGGCAATGTACTTAGCAGTCAAATCATCGAAGAGATGGAGGCAAAGATAAGAGAAATAGAAGAAGTGACAGGTAAGAAATTCGGCAGCGGGGAAAACCCGCTGCTTGTTTCAGTGCGTACAAGCAATGTCATAAATATTCCGGCAATGGCAGGAAGTATCCTTAATCTTGGGCTTAATGATGAGACTTTTAAGGGATTGACAAAAATGGGAGATATGGAATTTGCCCTTGATTGTTATACGAGATTTCTAAGAACTTACGGCTCCATTGTAAGAAATATCCCTCAGAAAAGCTTTATTTCAGCTTATGAGGAAATAAAGAAAAAGGCAGAAGAAGTCGGGGAAAATCAGTATTCGGAAGAAGCCGTACTGTTTGACGCAATCAAAGAGTATAAGTCCATAATACTTAAGCGCACAGGAAGAGCTTTTCCGGAAAATCCTTTTGAACAGCTGAAGGAAGCAGTAAGTGCTATTCTCAACAGATGGAATTCTTACGCAGTAAGATCATACAGAGAGCTTCATGAAATTCCAAAAGAGACAGGCACTGCCGTTGTTGTACAGGCTATGGCTTTTGGAAACATAGACGAAAAGTCATGTACCGGCATGGTGTTTACAAGAGAGCCTAATACCGGTGAGAAGGTAACATGCGGCAGGTTTATGATGAAGAGCCAGGGCGGTGATGATTATTTCAGAGATATGAAAGCCGTTAAAATTGAAAAATTAGAGGATTTTTTCCCTGAGCTTAATGAAAAATTTTTAAGAATGGCGCAGCTGCTTGAAAATTATTACAAGAATATGCAGGAAATAGAGTTTACTGTTGAGAGAGGCAAGCTTTACCTGCTGGAGGCAAAAGCAGCAGGAAGAACTCCTTCGGCATCGGTTAAAATAGCGGTTGACATGGTTGACGAGGGTATCGTAGACCGTGCAACTTCGGTAGCGAACATGAGGGCTGAGGATGTAAACAAACTGGTTCTTTCTCAGTTTGCAAACGGTGATGAGGTTGATGAGGAAACTTTAGAAAACTTTAATAAGATATTGGAATGGGCGGATGATTTCCGCTCTGTAGGCATAAGAGCTAATATAGATACTCCGGAGGATGCATTGATGGCCCTTAACCTGGGAGCAGAAGGAGTAGGTCTTTGCCGCAGCGAGCATATGTTTTTTGATGAAAAAAGAATATATGATTTTATCAGAATGATAATTGCAGATGATGAATATGAAAGAAGTAAAGCCTTGTCATCAATGAAGCCGTATCAGAAAGAGGACTTTAAACGAATCTTTGAGATAATGGAAGACAGGCCTGTTACCATAAGACTTTTGGACCCATCATTTCACAGGTTTCTGCCTCATACCGAAGCTGATATTAAAAAGCTTGCAAGAAAACTTAGGATTCCCGAGAAAAAGCTTGCAGCCAAGATTTTGCTGATGAAAGAGGAAAATCCGGCAATGGGTAAAAGAGGCAGCAGACTTGCCGTACTTCATCCGGAGATCGTTATGATGCAGACGGAGGCGATAGTAGAGGCTGCAATTGAAGTCAGTGAAAATACAGACAGCGAATTGAACATATCAATAATGGTACCGTTTATCAGTTCGGTCAGAGAGTTTATGAATGTGAAGGATACTATACAAAAGGCTGTCGATTCTTGTCTGGGAAGCGACAGAAAGAAGATGGAGTTTGCTGTTGGAACTATGATAGAAACACCAAGGGCAGCGCTCCTTTCGGATATGATAGCAGAACAGGCGGATTTTTTCTCTTTCGGAACTAATGATTTGACGGAGCTTGTATATGGTATTTCTAAGGAAGATACAGATAACATGATAGAAGAGTATGTGAGAAAAGACATATTAGACAAAAACCCACTATATTCCTTAGATAAGAGAGGAGTGGGAAGGATGATAGAAATGTCTGTAATGCTGGGAAGAAAGACTAAGCCTAAGATAAAGATGGGAATCTGCGGTGAGCATGCTGCTGACCCGGATACCATAGAATTCTGTCAGTCTATAGGAATAAATTATTTTTCATGTTCCACTTTGCGAATACCCGGAGCGAGGCTTGCCGCTGCACAGGCAGAAATAAAGAGCAGGGGTGAGAAGTAAATCGATACAAATGGCAAGATAGGCATATTTTATATGCTTATCCTGCCGGAAACAAGAAGATATAAAGAAACTGCTGTCATTGCTGCAAGCAGAAGAAAGGCGATTTTATCTATGGTTTCGGGGAAAATTTTACTTCCGGTTTCTTTTCTTGCAATTACATAAAGAATTGTTCCGGGGGCATATAATACAGCCGATATGAGAAGATAGGTGATACCTCCGGCGTACAGCATCCATATTCCGTAAAGTGAGCCTATAACGGAATAAAGCCATACTGCCGATTTTCCGGATGAAGATAAATTTGACATTCCTTCTCCCTTTGCAGTTATCTTTAGGCAGTAGAAAGCTGAAAGGGCATATGGAACGATTATGGCGCTTGTTGCTATGGCATATATTACCTGATATGTCGCATCGTTAAAGTAAATTAAAATTAAAAATAACTGAGTTACTATTGTAGTTATAAGTACGCCGCTTACAGGGGCGCCTTTTTTATTTTGTTTTGTAAAGACTTTTGGGAAACAGTGCTGCAATGCAGGTGCATATATACTGTCTACACACAAAATTGTGTAAGTGAACAGTGCTCCGCCTACTGATATTATAACTCCGATATTTACAAGAGCGCTTCCCCAAGGTCCCACTACAGATTTTAGAAGAAATGCCATTGGAGGATTTCCTAAAGCAGCAAGCTCATCTGTGGCCATTACTCCCATGCTTAACACGGAAACTGTTACATATAGAATAAAGAGTGAGACAAAGGCCAGTATAGTGGCTTTTCCGGCTACAGAGGTGTTTTTTGCTCTTCCGGAAATTACAACAGCGCCTTCAATACCTATGAATACCCAGACAGTAGTATATACCGTTGATTTGACTTGTTCTATAAGAGAAAGTCCGCTTCCTGAGCCGGTAATGTTTTCGGTGAATACATCAATATCAAATGCACCGGCAAAAACGATTGCGACTATCATTACACCTATTGGAATTACTTTTGCTATGACTACTGCCGTATTGATGGATATAGCCTCGTTTACTCCGCCGAGAACGAGAAAACCGAAAAACCATACCATAAGAGAACCTAAAACCATGGAAATCAAGTTGGTTCCGTTTCCGAAAACAGGGAAAAAGTTCCCAAGGGAGTCAAAAAATAAAGTGATAAAGGAAAGGTTTCCAAGCAAAGCGCTGAGCCAGAAACCCCATGCGGAATTGAATCCTATATATTCTCCGAAACCGGCTTTTGCATAGCTGTAAAGACCGCTGATAAGATGAGGCTTTACAACACTTAGTCTGAAAAAACACAGAGTAAGAGTAAGCATTCCCAATCCGCTTACAGCCCATCCTAAAAGTACAGCCAGCGGGTATGCGCCGGAAGCGGCAAAATCTCCTGAGAGACTGAAAACCCCGCTGGCAAGAGTCGCACCTATAGCGAACAATGTTACTTTACCAAGACCAAGACCGTCATTTTGATTATTCATAAAAACCCCCTTATACAAGTATTTGCCTTTTAGTTATTATTTACCGCAGCGTATTTTAAAATACAGAAAAACAGAAAATAAAAACGATTCATAAGTAAATCAAAGTATTGACATGAACACGAGCTTGAATTTAATATATATTTATAGAAATTAAGAGTGTGAAAGGGGAAGTCGGATGAAATATTTTGGAATGAAAAGAGTAGCCGAGCCACTTGGAACTATACCGCCGACAGCATGGAGACTTGATAACTCAAAAACCGTAAATCCCGGTGAAATGAGAGTGGCTATAGAGGTAATAAAACTTGAAGGCGATAATTTCAGTCAGATATGCAGTGACTGTGAGTATAATGAAAGCAGAATCAAAGAAAGAATACTGACTATTATAAGCAAAAGAGGAAAATTGCAGAACCCTTATACTGAAAGCAGTGGAATTTTGGCAGGAGTCATAGAAGAAATACATCCCGATTTTGAAGGAGGCGATTTTAAAACAGGAGACAGGGTTATAAGTCTTGCTTCAATTGCGGGGTTTCCAATGTTCATAGATAAAATAACCAAGATAGACTATAACTACGGTGAGATATGGTGCAGCGGCTATGCTATAATCTTTGAGACTTCCCAGATAGAAAAAAGACCTGAGGATATAGATATAAAGCCGCTTTTGTGTGCGCTTGACGAAGAGGGAAGTCTGATTGATATCAAGGATATCATCTCTGATGAAAAACCGAAAAATATAGCCATAGTAGGAAGCAATCTTATAGATACATTGCTTTATGCTCAACTTTCAAGAAACTACGGAGAAAGTGATATCAGAATCATATCAGTTATAGATGTGGATTCGCTGACTTATATAAACAAAAAGGAATTTGAAAAAACCTTCGGTCATCTGATAGATGAAGTTTATTTTGCTGATATGTCAAGGCCTGTCAATGTTTACGAGCATATATCAAGGGAAGAGAGAAAGCAGGAGATGGATGCTGTCATAAACCTTGAAGATATAAAAGGGGCCGAAACGATTTCTGCGCTTCTTATCAGAAACAAGGGATTTTTGTTCCACGCAGGCGTCAGGAAAAATTATTTTCAGAGTTTACTGGCTATAGACTGTTTGGGTAAAGAAGTTACAAGTTATGCACTGGATGGATATGCAGAAGAAGCCTACGGTTTTGCTTTGAACCTTACAAGACAGCTTGCGAAAAACTTAAGGGAGATAGATACTATTCTTTCTCATAGACCAAAAAAAGCTGTGGCAATCAGCGGAATGAAAAGGAAAAAAAGTGAAAAAGACACTAATAGGGTAGAGGACTTTGTGTATATGGATCCTGTTACGGGAGATTTGGTGGATACCGTAATAAATGTTGCAAAATATGACTGCAATGTAATAATTCAGGGAGAGACAGGTGTCGGAAAAGAAAAAATACTTGACCTGCTTCATAGAAACAGCCCAAGGAGGGGACAACCCTGCGTCAAGATAAATTGTGCAACTATACAGGAAAATCTTGCGGAATCTGAATTTTTCGGATACGAAAAAGGGTCTTTTACAGGAGCACAGGCTACAGGAAAAGAAGGCTACTTTGAGATGGCCAATAACGGAACGCTGTTTCTCGATGAGATAGGAAGCCTTCCGCTCGCAATGCAATCGAAGCTTCTGAGAGTGCTTCAGGAAAATTCATACTACAGAGTGGGCGGAACTGAACAGAAAAATGTTAATGTGAGAGTAATATGTGCCAATAATGTGTCACTTAAAAAGCTGGTGGAGGAAGGTAAGTTTAGAGAGGATTTGTATTACCGGTTGAACATATGTCTTATAGAGGTGCCGCCTCTTAGGCAAAGAAAAGAGGATATAATTTGTCTGGCGGAGCATTTCATAAAGCACTACAGCAATAAATACGGTGCAGAAAAGAGTTTTACTGCTGATGCTCTGCAAAGGCTTTGTGATTATCACTGGCCGGGTAATGTTCGTGAACTTGAAAATACAGTACACAGACTTTATATATCTGATAAAAGCAATTTCATAGATGAATATGCAGTAGACGATTTTTTGAATGATAATTTTTATGATGATGTTATGGTAGACATAAAGAAAGAGTTTAAACAAAATGATTCATTAGATTTTAACAAGATAATGGAAGATCAGGAGAAAAAGCTTATAGCCTATGCCTTGAAGAAGGAAAAGACTACAAGAAGGGCAGCAGAACTTTTGAACATTCCACAGCCGACATTGGCAAGAAAAAAGGTTAAGTATGGTCTTTAAAACGAAAAAGACAGGGCTTTTAAGCTCTGTCTTTTTCGTTGTGTGTGTTTTATTTATTAGTATATTTAGAGGGCTTGCTGTAATTAAAGCATGATTTTTCCGCTGAATGGTGAATTTACATCGCTTTTTTGTGCTATTTTTTCAAAAGTTTCAAGACCTGCAACGATGGTTGCTTTGATTTCATCATCGGTGAAATCAACTTTTTCTCTTTCTGCGAAAGCTTTCATTGATGCTTCTATTACATCGTATGCAACATCTTTGTCGCTCATCATGTTTACATTAACTTCTGTAACTGCATCTCTAAATGCTTTATCTAATAATTCTTTCTTGCTCATATATATACCTCCTAAGATTTGTTATCACTTTCCTTTTACACTATTATACTATTGCAAAATGCGTGCCAAAATATAGAAAAACATTAAAATGGCTTAAAACAGCCGTTTTAATGTTTTTGAAAATTAAATAGTGGTAAATAATATGAAATTATGACTCAAAAAAGAATCAAAAATAATAAAAAGTGAATCATATTCGAATCAAACAAATCGAAGTACATTCTATTTACTGAACAGCTTGACTCCGTTTTCTCCGTCAATATCTTTAACACATACGGAAATCAATTCATCTCTGGATGTAGGTACATTTTTTCCTACATAATCGGCTCTAATAGGTAGTTCCCTGTGGCCTCTGTCGATGAGCACCGCCAGCTGAACTGTCGAGGCACGGCCATATTTTGAGATTGCGTCGAGTGCGGCTCTTACAGTTCTGCCTGTGTATAAAACATCGTCAACAAGGATTATATCTTTTCCTGTCAATTTAAAATTTATATTGCAGTCGGACACGATCGGGTCTATTGAGTTTCGCATGACATCATCTCTGTACAGAGAAATATCAAGCTCTCCCACAGGGACATCGATACCTTCGATCAGCTTTATATTGGCGGCCAATAACTGTGCAAGAGGCAGTCCTCTGCGTTTTATGCCCAGAATTACTATATTGTTTGCGCCGTGGTTGGATTCAAGAATTTGATGAGACATTCGCTTAAGAGCACGGTTCATGTCTGATTCTGTCATAAGGTTTGCTTTAAGAATCATATTTCTCTCCTTGTCTTTTATAAAAGAGTATAATTTAATTATCTTAGTGTATTGTCGTTTTGTCAAGGATAAGAAAGGTAATCTTTTAAAACAAAATTTATTGCAATATATAGATTTTTGATGATATAAGATGTTATACTGTATAATGATATAATAATTTAGGAGCTTAAAATGACGGATTTGATATTATATTTGGGAGTAACCGTAATCGGTTATTTTTTTGGAAGTAAATTAAGAAATAAAAAAGATAGACTTACATGGACAGGCAAAGTACAGACTGTAGCTATAATGTTGCTTGTTTTGTGTATGGGGGCAAGGATGGGCTCCAATAAGGAAATTATAGATAACCTCGGTTCTATAGGATTTTCTGCTTTCCTGATTACAGTTGTTATAATGGCATTTTCAGTGGCTGCCATCTGGATAACACGAAAATTTCTTGGTATAGACAGATTCGGAAGACTTGAAAAAAGCCGTACTCCATCGTCAGAGGCAGGTATGACAGATGATGAGGAAAATAAACTGCTGCAAGAGGTTCATGAGAAAGAAGACGAGGCGGGAGACGGTAACAGAATGACTTTGATAATATTGCTGTTTGTTACTGCGGGCATGCTTATAGGTTATTTTGTAATACGTAATGTGTTTGCTGACAATATGCAGGTCTTTGAAAATGCTGCGGGATTGGGTATAAAAATAGGTCTGTGCCTGCTGCTTGTGTTCATAGGAATAGATTTGGGCATAGAAGGTACAGTGGCAGATAATTTTAAAGCTGTGGGTTTAAGGATATTTGCAATACCGCTTGCAATAATAGTAGGGACATTATCAGCTGCTTTTATAATGTCTTTTTTCCTTGATCTTACAGTAAGAGAGGCTTTAGCTATAGGTGCGGGTTTTGGCTGGTATACTTTGGCGCCCGGAATAATCATGGAGGCAGGGCATATGACTGCCAGCGCAGTATGTTTTTTGCATAATGTAATGAGAGAGCTTTTTGCAATCTTATTGATTCCGTTGGTGGCAAAAAAAATAGGATATGTTGAAACGGTGGGTATGCCGGGGTCTGCCGCTATGGATGTTTGTCTGCCTATAGTGGAGAAAGCGACAAGAAGTGATATCGCCGTATATTCGTTTATATCGGGAGCTATATTGAGCATTTTAGTACCTATTCTGGTGCCTTTAATTATAGGATAAGCAATAATGGGAGAAGGAAATGACACTTTTAATTTTATATTGGGCTATAATGTTGGTATGTTATGCTGTCGCTTCAAAGCTTCGTGACAGAAAAGAAAAATTTTCATTTGTCGGCATGCTTACCAATGCAGTGATATGTGTTTTAGTATTTTTAATGGGTCTCAGAATGGGAGCCAATGAAGAAGTTACATCAAATCTTGGTACTATAGGATTGCAGTCATTATTTATAACTGTCTTTGTAGTCGGCGGAAGTGTAATTGCAGTACATATTACAAGAAAACTTTTGAAACTTAACAAAGAAGGAATGCCTGAAAGTGATACATATGAAATAACTGAAGGAGAGGAGAAAGAGGCGCAGACCGGAGGTGCTAAGTTCACCTTGATAATTCTTGCATTTGTAGTCGGCGGAATGTTGTTAGGATATTTCTTTATTCCGGAAATTTTTGAAAATACAGATGAGTTTCAGGCAATGTCCGGAAACTGGCTCGTTGTTGGAATCTGCATATTGCTTGGACTTGCAGGGTTTGACTTGGGAATGGGAGGAAAGGTTGCACAGAGTTTTAAGGGTGCAGGTATAAAGGTAATATTTATTCCAATAGCAGCCGTTGCAGGAAGTCTTATTATGGGTGCTGTATATGGGCTTGTTTCATCACTTACCGTAGCAGAAGCTGTTGCCGTAAGCGCAGGGTTCGGTTGGTATACCCTTGCACCAGGAATGTTGACTGAAGCCGGATTCGCAGTAGCAGGCGCAGTATCCTTTATGCATAATGTTATAAGAGAAACTCTCGGCATAGTGATAATACCTGTTGCGGCTAAAAAAATCGGCTATCTGGAAAGCACATCCATACCGGGTGTAGCGGCAATGGATGTGTGTATATCAATAGTGGAGCGATCATGCAGGCCGGAAACTGTAGTATATTCTTTCTGTACAGGGGCACTGATGTGTCTGTCTGTTCCGATATTTGTTACTTTGGCTATAGGTTAGTCAGGGCAGATCATATTAAAGTGACGAATAATTTAAGATAAAATATAAAATGCCGAGCAGGTCTTCCGGTATAATCCGGGACTGCTGCGGCATTTCTTTTATCAGGTATGAAATCTATATTATTTTTGTTGTCCAGTCTTCGACATTAAGAACTCTCGTTGCGAAATCTTCATAGAATGACGGCTCGTGTGAAACCAAAAGAATTGTGCCGGGATATTCCTTTAAGGCTCGCTTAAGTTCTTCTTTTGCATCTACATCAAGATGATTGGTAGGTTCGTCAAGAATCAGCCAGTTGTGTTCACGGTTCATTACGATGGCAAGACGAACTTTTGCATTTTCACCTCCGCTGAGGACTCTCATCTGACTGACTATGTGTTCGTTGGTAAGACCACATTTTGCAAGGCAAAGACGAACTTCTCTGTTTTCCATTGAAGGAAACTGTGACCAGAATGTGTCAAGCGCACTTATATCAGAGTCTCTGTCAGCTTCCTGCTCAAAATATCCGGGGAAGAGATAATCACCGAGAGAAACCTCACCTGATATGGGGTTCAATCTGCCAAGGATGGTTTTAAGCAGAGTAGTTTTTCCCAATCCGTTGGTTCCTACCACTGCAACCTTTTCGCCTCTTTCTATGGTGAACGAAACAGGCCGAGTAAGCGGCTCATCATAACCTATAACAAGATTTTTTGCTTCTACTACAAAACGGCCGGGAGTTCTTGCCATAAGGAAATTAAACTCGGGTTTGATTTTTTCTTGAGGTCTTTCTAAGATTTCCATTTTATCAAGCTGCCTTTGTCTGGAGTGGGCCATGCCTCTTGTGGCAACACGAGCCTTGTTCCTTGCAATGAAATCTTCAAGCTTTTCTATCTCGGCTTGCTGGCGCTGATAAGCCTTGAGCTCCTGCTCTTTTTTTATTTCATACATTCGCATAAAATTCTTGTAGTCTCCTGTATAGCGAGTCAGGTTGCCGTCTTCAAGATTATAGATTACATTTACCACTGAGTTTAAAAACTCTACATCGTGGGAAACAAGTATAAAAGCATTTTCGTATTCGCTCAAGTATCTGGTGAGCCATACTATATGAGGATGATCCAGATAGTTTGTAGGTTCGTCTAAAATGAGGATGGAAGGGTTTTCTAAAAGCAGTTTTACAAGAAGAACCTTGGTGCGCTGACCTCCCGAAAGATCTGCAACATCTCTGTCGAGTCCTATATCTGTAAGTCCCAGACCACCGGCAACTTCTTCTATCTTTGAATCGAGCTGATAAAATCCGGAAGATTCAAGCATTTGCTGTATTTCCCCAGCTTCTTCCATCATATCGTTTAAAGACGATTCATCGGCAGTGCTCATATCTTCGTAAAGTTTGAGCATATCTTGTTCTAAACTGTACATACTGTCGAAGGCTGTTCTCAAGACTTCCCGTATCGTCATGCCTTTTTTTAGTACACTGTGCTGGTCTAAATAGCCTACGGTAACATGGCGTGACCAAGCTATATTACCCTCGTCGGGCATAAGCTTTCCTGTTATTATATTGAGAAAAGTTGATTTTCCTTCTCCATTAGCACCTATAAGTCCTATGTGTTCTCCCTTAAGAAGTCTAAAGGAAGCATTTTCCAATATTTGTCTTGCACCAAATCCATGTGTAACATTTTCTACTGTCAGTAAGCTCATTTCAGGCTTCTCCTTTTATATCGCAATTTCAGGGCTTTATGGGCCGATGAATATGATATCATAATGAGCAGTAAAATAAAAGAGAATATTTAAGATGTAATCGTATCAGTAAAATTTTATGTAATAAAAATCACCTGCCCAACCACTTGCATAAGAAAGTATTGCGATAATGGCGGACAGGTGTTTTAAACCGGTATTCAATTAAAATATCTGAAAACACCTTTGACTTTTCCTAAAATTTTAACATCTTTTACGATTATTGGACTCATAGATGAGTTTTCGGGCTGGAGTCTTATATGGCCGTTTTCTTTGTAAAAGGTTTTGACTGTTGCTTCGCTTTCAAATCCATCAAGCATTGCAACGACTATTTCGCCGTTGGATGCTGTTTCTGTCTGCTGAACTAAAATAAGATCGCCGTCCATAATGCCGGCTTCTATCATACTTTCGCCTCTGACATGGAGCATGTAGTTTGTTCCCCCTGTAGCATATTGAGCGGGGATGGGAAAAAACTCTTCTATGTTTTCTTCTGCCAGAATCGGTGTTCCTGCGGCTACGTTGCCTACTACAGGGATACTTACGATATTGTGTGATATATCGTAATCGTCATGATGCTCAGCCTCTTTTCCGGAATGTTTTCCGGAAAGGGGGTCTACAACCATAAGAGCACGTGGCTTGGAAGGGTCCTTAACCAGATAGCCCTGTCGTACGAGGTTTTCAATATCCTTATGTGCTGTTGATGTTGATTTTATGCCAAGTGCAGCACAGATTTCTCTTACTGTTGGAGGGTATCCCTTGGTTCTTATCTCCTCTTTCATATAATTAAGTATTTTTTGTTCACGCTCTTTAAGTACTGCCATGGCTTTTCTCCTTATGTTGTATGGTTTTACTATAACATAAAAAGAACAAGAAGTAAACATGTGTTCACATATTTATCTAAATATTTAACAATTGTTTTGAGTATTTGATTTCCTTACCGTCATTTCCATATTTTTTTCGCTTTCCGCTGATTGAGTCGATATCAACTTTCCATATAGCTGTCCGTGAAAGACTTTTTTCTATGGCTCTGTCGAAATTGTGCATATTTGACGGGGTATATCTTTCACATATAAGCCGTAATGCGTTTATTTTTTCTGCATCTTTTATGACTTTCCTTGCAGTTCCTGTGATTATGGCTGATTCGTATTCTGTAGTGAATTTATCAGATGAGGGGGTTACATCGCCTACGCATACTATTGATACTCTTGGATATGAAGTGAGGACTTTTGCTTTTCGCCCCTCATTGGCGCAGTGAAAATAGATGGAATCACCGCTTCGCACTATAGAAACCGGTAATGCGTAAGGAGCATCACAGTCTATCATTGAAATGACGGCATATGGGCATTTATCTACAATCTCAAGTGCAAATTCTTTTGGCATTTCTCTGTCTGCTCTTCTCATAATGGCATTGTCTCCTTATATCTGTAACATTCTTCGTCATGGGAGTAAATAACTCCTATTGCCTGTAGATATGAATATATTATAGTTGTTCCGACAAATTTCATTCCTCTTGATTTAAGATCTTTTGATACGGTGTCTGACAGATATGAGGAGGTTTTTCCGGTTTCGTATACTGTTTTGTTATCGGTGAAGCCCCATATATAATTTGAAAAGGAGCCGTATTCGGTTTTGATTTTTTTGAAAATCAGGGCATTGTTTACAGCTGCATTTATTTTAAGGCGATTTCTGATTATTTTGGGGTTGTTAAGCAACTCGGAAATTTTATCTTCATTATAGCTGCAAACTTTATCTAAATCAAAATTATCAAAAGCATCTCTAAAAGCTTGGCGCTTGTTTAGTATACATTCCCATGAAAGACCTGCCTGAAATGATTCTAAAACCAGCATTTCAAAGAGGTGATGGTCGTCGCGGCACGGAACGCCCCATTCTTCGTCATGGTATTTTATATAGTTGGGGTTCTTAAGATTTACCCAATTGCATCTTGTGACATTTTCCTTCGCAGTCATATCGTCTCCTTTATATTTTCGGGGAATTATCATAATAGAAAGTTCTGCTGATTAAAGCAGTTTTTAAGATGAGTATGAATAGTCTGAATTAAATTAAATACAGCAAGCCTTAAAAGGCTTTACTTTAAAATTGCGAGTTACCTTTAATCAGTATTCTAAATGTTTTTTTCATTGTTCGCAACAGAAAATGAATAACAAAGCTGTGCTGAACTCCGACAATATCATGAGAATTTCAGAAAATAACGGAGTCTGAGAGATTAAATCAGAGTTGCTTCAAGAGTGATTTTGTGCAAATAGGCTTGACAAATATCTTTTTTTTGGCTATCACTTTTATAATAATGTGTAAATATGAAAAAGAGAGGTAAAAATGTAATACATATATAGAATAGGAGATATGTCTAAAATACTCAATATATCAAATGAAATGATACGCTATTATGAAAAATGCGGTGTCATTGAGCCTAATCGTAATAATAACAACAAATATCGTGAATATACGATGCGTGATATATTTGCATTGACCGAATGTTTATATTATAAAAGCTGGGGGATTAAGCTTTCTGATATAAAAGATTCTATTTACACATGTGATAATAATGCACTTGATAATATGTGCTTATATAAAAAGGAATTGTCAAAAAAGATTGATTATTTGCAGCTTAAGTGTAAGCGTATCGACGAAATTATCCAATATCAAAAAACATTCAGAATCAACGAGGGAAATTATTGGATTAAAATGATTCCTTCAAAAAAAGTTTTTGCGTTTGCAGCAGGTACACAAGAGCAATTTGCCAATGAAGAGCTGTTCATTGACAATGAATTCGGAAGCAAGGGCTTTTTTAATGATGATTTGATTTTTTTTGATATTGAGATTAAATTAGACAATAGTATTGTAAAATAGAATTACACGATTGAGTCTAAGTATTTTGAATCCTTGGAAGCGTTTAAGGCTTTACCGGCATTTGAGCAGAGGGAGCACTTGTGTCTATGCACGGTTTTAAAAGTTAAAAGCTTTATGGATATAGGTACAGAGTTGCTTAATCCTATTTTAGATTATGCCAAAGAGAAAAAATATTCAGTTACAGGCCCTGTCAATACTGTTTTAATTGGTCGTTCTTATGAAAAGAACGAATTCTTTCGCTACATAGAGATACAAGTGCCTGTTGAGATAGACAAGTAGCATACTTATAACAGATGTTTCTCGTTTTTTGATATCGGGGATGGACCTTTAAATGTTTTCAAGCTTTATAATAAGTTTGATTGTTATAAAGGGAGAAAACATAAGGTCATGAACTGTATGAGAAAAAGTATAAATGATTTTTTAAAAAGAAAAGATATAGTAACCACCCCTCAAAGATATTTAGTTGATGTTTTATCACAAATGGCGCAGGCTGTTTTTGCTTCACTGCTGATTGGGTTAATTTTTAAAACAATTGGAGAGCAAGGGAATATCATTTTGGGGCATTTTTTTGTATTTGACGCACTAATAGAATTGGGACAGTTTGCTATGAAAATGGTTGGACCGGCAATTGGTGTAGCAGTAGCATATGGTGTGAAAGCACCGCCGCTTGTATTATATACAAGTGCTATTACAGGGGCTTTAGGTGCAGGGGTAGGTGGTGAGGCTGCGGCTCTGATTGCCTCGTTAGTAGGAGCTGAGTTTGGAAAACTTGTATCAAAAGAAACTCGAGTTGATATTTTGGTTGCACCGGGAGTATGTTTACTTACAGGAACAATCACAGCGACTTTTGCCGGCCCTGCTGCAAAAGCTTTATTAGAAGGGATAGGAATAATCATAATGCAGGCAACGCATTTGCAGCCGTTTTTTTATGGGTATCATCGTTAGTTTATGTGTAGGGTATGTATTGACATCACCATTGTCAAGCACGGCTTTGTGCATAATGCTTAATTTATCGGGAATTGCGGCAGGAGCCGCAGCGGTTGGGTGTTGCGTGCAAATGGTAGGTTTTGCGGCAATTAGTTATAGAGATTGTAAAATGGGAGGAGTTATGGCGATGGGGCTGGGGTCATCCATGTTTCAAATGCCTAACATTATAAAAAATCCTAGGATATTGCTGCCGATTACATTGACGACTGTAATTCTGGCGCCGATCGGCACATGCCTTTTTAAAATGGTTAATACGCCGGCCGGAGCAGGTATGGGCACTTGTGGATTTGTTGGACAGATATTTACCTTTACAGAGATGGGAGTTAATGTGGTTACTGTTATTCAGGTTGCTTTGCTGCATTTTATTTTACCTGTTGTTTTATGCTTATTCTTTGATTGGATTCTTAGAAAAAAAGGAAAAATAAAAGACGGTGACTATTATTTGGATTTGTAAAGAAAAAAGATGTCGGTTCATAGGCTTCATTTCACAAAAACAAACCGCCAAAAATCGCTGAATTCCAACGGCTTTGGCGGTTTTTGCTTATGGTGCACCAAGTGAGAATCGAACTCACGACCAACACATTCGGAGTGTGCTACTCTATCCCCTGAGCTATTGGTGCATGATATATATATTTATATCATAATTTCGATTTTATTTAAAGCAATATTTTGAAGCTTATAGAAAATCATCAATGGGCGGCAGCTGTGATACACCTGATTAAACAAAAGCGGCTTGAGCATATAGAAAACTCAGCCGCTGTAAATCAATGGTTTACATGTTGACAGATGGAGAAACTCTGCCGCAAATGTCTTGAGCGTTCAAAATAAAAGAGCAATTTATCATGGCGGTATTACCGTTTGTTTTATCACGAACTGACAGACCTGCTAAGCGACCGGCTTCTGACATAATCTGTTTAGGGACTGTATAATACAGGGGCAAAACCGAGGGAAGAGAAAGAATTTTTGAAGAAATGGCAGCCGGAGCACAGAACTTACCACCCTCATTTATCATATATATTTTCTTGCATATGCCGGATAAGACAGCAGCACTTTCTAAAGCATAAATACCATCGCCTATAATTGAGATGGTTTTGTTGCTTAATAATGATAAGTCAGATGGAATCTGATAATCTATGCCGTTTTGGAAAAAAGCCGATTCGCCGGGAATACCGGGCGAAACATTTGTATCGTATATTGTAAAGTAAAAATTTCTCATTTTAACCTCCGAAATTTTCATAGTTCTGATGAAATTGTTGTTTTAGTTAGTATTTCCAAGGTTATTGCATGTATACATTGACAAATTATAAAAATGTGAGATAATTGTACTAAAGTACAAAATTGTACCATAGTACAATTTATGAAAGAGAAGTCGGTTAAATTTAAGTTTACCGGCAGGATACCTTTTTATTGAAGACACAACATTATATCGGGAGAAGTTATGGAAGAAAAAAATAACCAGAAACTTACAAAAAAAGAAAATGCAGCACAGGTGATTAAATTTGCAATTTTTTCTGTTTCGGCAGGAATTATACAAACACTGTCTTTTACTTTGGTAAACGAACTTACAACATGGAAATATACACCGTGCTATCTTATTGCGCTGACACTTTCTGTAGTGTGGAATTTTACACTGAACAGAGAATTCACATTTAAGTCGGCAAACAATGTCCCTGTTGCCATGGTCAAAGTGGCATTGTTCTACTGCATATTCACACCACTTTCAACATGGTGGGGAGCTGCCATAACGAAAGCAGGATGGAATGAATATATAGTGCTGTTTGGCACCATGGCGGTAAATCTTACAACTGAATTTCTGTATGACAGATTTTTCGTTTTCAGAGGAACAATGAATACAAATAAGAGGGCGATGAAAGGAAAGTAATATGGGAAAGCTCTCAAAGAAAGAAAAAAGCAGGCTGAAAATAATGCATACAGCCAAGGGGTTATTTGAAAAGAACGGTATAGACAGCGTGACATTTGCCCAAATAGCAGAGGGGGCAGATATGTGCCGAAGCACTGTGTTTAATCACTTTTCAAATGTGACTGAGCTTATGCTTGCCATAATAAGCCAGGAGATAGAAGATATAAGAGATTATTGCAGAGAAAAAAGTTATACGGGTAAAGATTTGATTTATTCACTGTTTGATAAGCTCATAGAGGACACGACTTATTATCCTATGCTGGCTACGAGGCTGATAAATAATGCGATTTTGAGTCATGACATGCAGAATCCGGTTAAAACCATAGAAGAAATGACTGTTTCGGGGCTTAAAGAGGCGGGATATGAAGACGAGGAAAGCAGATATCTGGCGGTAATGATATCGGGAGCATATTTCGGCCTTGTAAATCATTACCATATAAATGATTTGAATTTTGAAAGAAAAAAGATGGAAAAAGAATTTCACCGATTATTAAATAAGATAATTTGAGGAGGTATTTTTATGGAAAACTGTGGAATAAGCAGATGGGACAACCCGGCAAAGATTAACGCCGAACTTAAGGCACTTACAGATGAACCGATATGGGAGGTGAATGATGATTATTATCAGAACACCATATTGAAGTATTATGATGAAAAGTGTAAAACATCCCGTGCAATATATGAAGAGGCAAAGGAATATATACCGGGTGGTGTTCAGCACAATTTGGCATTTAATAAGCCGTTTCCTGTGGCTTTTACCAAGGCAGACGGAGCATATCTTTATGATGAAGACGGAAACGAATATATAGATTTTCTCCAGGCGGGAGGACCGACGATTCTGGGTAGTAATTATGAACCGATAAAAGAAAAAGTTATAGAACTTCTCAATACATGCGGGCCTGTTACAGGGCTTCTTCACAGAGCGGAACTGATGATAGCAAAAGAAATCAACAAGCATATGCCTAATGTGGAAATGTTCAGAATGCTTGGAAGCGGCACGGAATCCGTAATGGCAGCTCTGAGAATAGCAAGGATAGCTACCGGTAAGAAAAGAATAATAAAAATAGGGGGAGCTTATCACGGATGGAGCGATCAGATGGTCTATGGACTTAAAATACCTGGCAGCAGGGGATTGTTAGAGTCCCATGGCATACCCGGAAAAGCTTATAGCCGTACTGATGAAGTTCGCCCTAACGACTTGAATATGCTGGAGGGCATGCTGAGAAGAAATAAGCTGAAAGGCGGTACTGCGGCAGTACTGGTTGAGCCTGTAGGTCCCGAAAGCGGAACTCGCCCTGTGGCAAAGGATTACAACAAAGGCGTAAGGCAGTTATGCGACAAGTACGGGGCACTTCTGATATTTGACGAGGTCGTAACAGGTTTCAGAGTCGGATTATCCGGAGCACAAGGATATTTTGATGTAGTTCCGGATCTGACTGTGTTCGGAAAAATAGTCGCAGGCGGATATCCGGGAGCCGGAGGTGTGGGAGGAAAGAAAGAATACGCACAGCTTATGGCAGCCGGACTTGCTACCGGAAAGCACAGAGCTTATGTAGGAGGAACTCTTGCTGCAAATCCACTTTCAGCACTTGCAGGATATACGGCTATAAGTGAAATAGCCAGAACAAATGCCTGTGAAATTGCAGGAAGAGCCGGAGACAGACTTGCAGACGGTCTTAAAGACCTGATTGAAAAATACGGACTGCCTTTTGTATGTTACAATCAGGGAAGCATAGTGCATCTTGAATGTACAGGAGCTATGAGCTTTGATTTTTCTTCATTTGCACTGGCAAAATCTGCCGCAGGGCTTCTGAAAAACAAAAAAATGATGTACGAAAGAAAGGACTCTATGGAAAGAATGGGAGCCGCATATATGGCTAACGGACTTGTTACTTTGGCAGGCAGCAGACTTTACACTTCAATGGCTGATACAGATGAAGTAATAGACGAAGCCCTTAACCGTTTTGAGAGTGTTTTTAAGGAAGTTGTAAAAACAGACAAGTGTGCAAGTAAATAGCAGGAGACACATATGGAAAAGTATATTTTATCCCACGATATGGGAACCGGTTCCGATAAGGCGGTTCTGGTAGATTATGACGGAACTATAAAAGCGACGGCTGTAGAACCGTATCCTACTTTTTATCCAAACCCTGCATGGGTTGAACAGAATCCCGATGATTACTGGCAGGCAGTAGCAAAAAGCAGCAGGGCGATAGTGGAAAAGACCGGCATTTGCCCGTCGCAGATTAAAGGTGTGGTTTTTTCAACACAGGCTCAGGGAATAATACCCGTAGATAAAGATGGCAATGTATTATATAATAATATAACATGGGTTGACGGCCGTGCAGAAAAGCAGGCTCAGAACATAATGAAAAGATTGGGCGGCAGAAAGCTGTTTTCTATGGCAGCAGGAACTCCGATAATGGGTAAGGACTGCATTGCAAAAATTGTTTGGCTAAAGGAAGAACGACCGGATATTTATAAAGAAACATATAAAATTTTAGATGTAAACGGATTCTTAAAATTCAAGTGTACAGGCCGGATGGTGACAGAACTGTCGGGGGCATCCTCATATGGTCTTGATCTTAAAAAGAAACAATGGCTTGGAGTGATGAAGTTGACAGGCGTAGATATGGAAAAACTTCCGCCCCTTGTCTGCAGTACCGATATAGTGGGAGGGCTGACAAAAGAAGCTGCTGCTGAAATGGGGCTTGAAGAAGGAACAGCTGTGCTCGGCGGTTGTGATGATGTTCAGGCTGCGGCAGTTGGCTCGGGCATGTGCGGAGACGGTGATATACACATTTATCTTGGTACTTCTGCATGGGTTGCGGCATGCAGCAGAAGTGCCGATAAATTTATGCACGGTGCGGCAGCAATTCAGAGTGCGGATAAAGAAATGAATATGATTGCCGGCATTACAGAATCGGCAGGGGCGAATATACAGTGGCTGCAAGAACAATTTTTTGCAGATGAAAAAGAAAAATACGGTGACAGAATATTTGAATATATGGATCGGGTAATCAAGAAAATTCCGCCTGGAAGCGATCATCTGATATGTACACCATGGATGCTCGGCGAAAGATGTCCGGTGTCTTCTACAACTACGAGAGCAACGCTGTTTAATATAAGTATGGTACATACAAGAGAACACCTTATGAGAGCCGTATATGAGGGTATAGGCTATAATTTAAGGTGGATACTTGAAAACTACAGCAGGGATTATGGGTTTAGCTGTGATAATTTCAGGATAATAGGAGGAGGGGCGCTTGACGATGTCTGGATGCAGATAATTGCTGATATAACAGGCAAAACTTTTTCTGTAGTGCGAGACCCGAGAAATGCGGGAGCAGTAGGCGCAGCCGTGGTTGCTCTAATAGGACTTGGAGAACTTCCGGGCTTTTCGGCTGCCAAAGATTTTGTCAAGGTTGAGAAGCGATACAAGCCCGATGAAGCAAACAGGAAGGTATACGATGAGCTGTTTGATGATTACAAGAGGGTGTATCATTCTTTGAAAGATGCATACATAAAAGCTAACGGAGAAAGATTCAAGGGGGAAGAGCAATGAGTGAAGTTTATGGGGTAATGAAAAAATACGGTTTAATGATATCCTCACAGGAATATGAAACAGGTGCCGTAAAGATGATGATAGAAACTCCCGAAGGAGTATTTGCTACCAGAGACGGAGCAAATATGGGAGACCTCAAAGAATCAGATATTGAAAAGCTTAGTGTAGAAAAGCTGCCTTTGCCGGTAGCTGATATGAAAGCCGTGGTATATTCTCAAACACCTGCATGCAGCAAGGCTCTCAGGGAAGCAAGACCTTTTAAAGCATGTCTTGACGACATGGCGCAAGTGTTTGGTCATACTGCATATATTGCAGACGGAAGAGATAAAAATAAAGCCGTAGGGAAGTCCATAGGGAAAGCATTGAAAGGAAATGTGGGATGCATGGTACTCAGAGGATTTGATAAAAACGGCAAAGGAGCCGGTTACACCTTGACCATGGGAAGAAATCTCTATGAGGCAGTAGTTGCGATGACTGTGCTTGAAAAATCAGCAGAAATACATTTTTTGTCAGAAAAAATCGGCGGAGGTGTTCCTATTGCCAAATGGGAAGCTAAGCTGATGAGACTGATATATAAGAAAAAGTATTCTAAAGCCGAGGAAAAGGTTAAGGCTGCTGAAACAGTAGGGTCTGTAGATGCATCGTCTGACATTGATATAATGGCTGAAATTGATGACAGAGAGAAGGAATTGAGACAAATTTTAGTCGAATATGGGAAAAAACTTGTGGAATGTGGTCTTGTTCAAGGTACATGGGGAAATCTTTCCATAAGGTTAAATGACAAATATATGCTGACCACTCCATCGGGACTCGATTATATGAGACTTTCCGCAGCAGATATGGTTAAGGTTGAAATAGAAAATCTAAAATACGAGGGAGACAAGAAGCCTACTTCTGAAAAAGGACTTCATGCAGCTATATACAGACAAAGACCTGAGATAGGTGCTGTAATACACACTCATTCCAAGTATGCAAGTGTATTTGCCGCCGCAAGAAAGGATATGCCGGTAGAAAGTGAGTTTCGTGATGTATTTGGAGACTCGATAAAGCTTGCGGAGTATGCCCTGCCCGGCACCAAGGCACTTGTAAAGAACACGGCTTTAGCTGTAGGAAACAATATGGGAGCTATAATGTCGAATCACGGGATGATAGCTTGCGGTGCAGACATTGAGCAGGCGTTTGATAACTGTGTAAGTATAGAAGAAAACGGAAAGCGGGTTCTGTACAAAAAATAGTCAGCCACATGAGATAAAATAATTGACAAAGAGGCGGATATATGATATTCTACTTAAGTATGAAGTAGAAGTTATCCGCTTCTCACCTGACCGGTCGAGTCACCGAATCAGGTAAATAGAGTCAATAGCGCTTTTTGGCGTGGGATAGCGGATACTTCAAGTATCCGTTTTTTTATTGTTGATTTTGGGAGGTGCAAGAACCATTAGCAAGGAAAATCTTATCAACGAAGAAATTCGTGACAAAGAAGTAAGAGTGATCGATTCAGACGGCACTATGCTGGGAATAATGTCTATCGACAAAGCCATGGATTTGGCAAACGAGAGGAAACTGGATTTGGTGAATATTTCACCTAATGCAAAACCGGCAGTCTGCAAAATTCTCGATTACGGAAAATACCGCTATGAGCTTCAGAAGAGAGAAAAAGAAGCTAAAAAGAAGCAGAAAACAACTCAGGTAAAGGAAATCAGACTTTCTACATTTATAGAGGCTCATGATATTCAGGTAAAGGCCAAAACGGCTGCAAAATTCCTTGCGGACGGTGATAAAGTAAAAGTTGGTCTTCGCTTCAGAGGAAGAGAAAGAGATTATGTTGCCAAAGGCATGGATGTTATGAAGATGTTTGCTGAGGCAGTTTCAGAGGTTGGAGTTGTGGAAAAGAAACCGGTTTTCGAAGGCCGCAACCTCACAATGTTTTTAGGACCAAAGTCGGATAAGTAGCCCCAAGAGCGAGCAGCAGGAGGAGGCAACCAAGATAAAAGTATTGATACAGGAGGAAAAATCATCATGGCAAAGAATAAGATGAAATCCCATAGAGGGGCATGTAAGAGAATGAAACTTACCGGAAGCGGAAAAGTTAAGAGAAATAAGGCATATAAGAGCCACATTCTTACTAAGAAGGCAGCTAAGAGAAAAAGAGGCCTGAGAAAAGCTACTACTTTAACAAGCGCAGATCTGAAGAGAATGCTCAGATCAATGGCAAAATAATCGAAGTTTAGGAGGTAAGAAATATGGCAAGAGTTAAAAAAGGCGTAAACGCTCATAAGAGACATAAAAAAATTCTGAAGCAGGCAAAAGGCTTCTATGGTGCAAAGAGCAAGGTTTTCAGAGCAGCTAATCCTGCTGTTATGAGATCATTAAGATCAGCTTATGTTGGAAGAAAGCTTAAAAAGAGACAGTACAGACAGATGTGGATTGCAAGAATCAATGCAGGCGCAAGAATGAACGGAATCAGCTACAGCCAGCTTATGAACGGACTTAAGAAATCCGGTATTGAAATCAACAGAAAGATGCTTTCTGAAATGGCTATATACGATGCAGCAGGTTTTGCAACTCTGTGTGAAACTGCAAAGAAAGCTGTAAAATAAATAATACTGAAATTTAAAAGGGACATGTCTATCCGAATTTTTCGGGAGACAGTCCCTTTTGTCATATTTTCATGCCTACAACTTAAGCAATTCTTTTTCTATGCGGCTCCATGGAAAACCTACTACATTATCATAGTCACCATCGATTTTTTTTATATATTTTGCGAAATATCCCTGTATGGCATATCCTCCGGCTTTGTCATAAGCCTCATCGGTTTTCAGATATTGAGTCAATTCTTTGTCACTGTAATCGCCAAACCATACTTTTGTTATTTCTGTGAAAACACGAGCTTTTTCGCAGCCTGCGCACACTATTGCAACTCCTGTTGCAACATAATGATGGGTGTTTTTTAAGGTTTGGAGCATGTTAAAAGCATCATCAAAGTCGGCGGGCTTTCCCATAATTTTATCCTTATAGACTACAGTATCGGCAGCTATTATGATACTTCCGTGATTTATACATGTTTGTCCGGATTTGTAAAGAGATTCCACTGCCTTAGCCTTTTTCAGAGCCAGAAACATGACGGTTTCTTTCATGCCGCCGACAGCCGGTAAATTTTCTTCTATATCGGCAGGGAATATGACAGGATCAATGCCGTGCTCCTTCATAATCTGTATTCGGCGCGGAGAACCGGAGGCCAGTACATAATCTTTATTTTGCATTTATACCTCCCCGTTTTTATCTAATGAAAATGATTTAATTTAATATAATACAATATCGGTGTTTTTATTATTGCATATTTTTTTAAAAATGGAAATACTAAAAAAGAAAACAAAGAGTGATTGCTGCTTTAAAGAAGCAGGTGATTCATTATTTCAGAACGGAGATAGATATGAGCAAGAAACCGGAGAAAAAAGATATAGCCAAGGCTTACGGCAAATATGCCAAGAAATTCACCCCCAAACCGAAATATTTTGCCAATGGGGCTTACGCCTTTGTAATAGGAGGTCTAATCTGCACAGTGTCACTGTGGTATAAAAATTTTTTAATGGGAAGAGGTGTTGACGAAAAAGCAGCAGGCATATTTGTTACGCTTACACTTATAGCAATAGCTCAGCTTTTGACCGGAATAGGAGTTTTTGATGTAATAGCAAAGTTTGCGGGAGCGGGAGTCATAGTACCTATAACCGGTTTTGCCAATTCTATTGTTGCTCCTGCATTAGAGTATAAGAAAGAAGGAATCGTACTTGGAGCAGGATCTAAAATTTTCAGCGTTGCCGGCCCGGTGCTCGTATGTAGCATAACAAGTTCTATTATAGTAGGGATTATATATTGGATATTATATAAGTTTTAAATCTGATTTTGACAGTGTTAAATATACAGGACACCTTATACAGGTGAAATTTAAAGAAGGATGGTAATAAACATGTCATATAAAAAGATTGGAAAACAGAGCATGAAGTTTTCTCAAAAGCCATGTATACATGGCAGGGGAAACATTGTAGGGGAAAAAGAGGGTGAAGGCCCTCTGGCAGAATATTTCGATACGATACTTGATGATGATATGTATGGTGAAAAATCGTGGGAGGCAGCTGAAAGCAAGATGCTGAAGGAAGCGATGAACAAAGCGGTAAAAAGAGCAGGCTTAGATATAAAAGAAATTGACGCCATGCTCAGCGGAGATTTGATTAACCAGCTTATGTCATCCTCCTTTACTGCAAGAGATATGCATATACCTTTTTTGGGGCTGTACGGAGCATGCTCTACCATGACAGAATCACTGCTGTTGGGATGCATGCTTATTGACGGAGGTTTTGCACGAAATGTCCTTGTCGGTGCTTCGAGTCACTTTTGTACTGCCGAAAGACAGTTCCGGATGCCTGTTGAACATGGAAATCAAAGACCGCCGTCAGCACAGTGGACAGCAACAGCGGCAGGTGCGGCGGTAATATCGGAATATAATGAAAGAATACAAAATAAGAGTGTGAAAATATGTGCCGAATCTGCAACAATAGGTAAAGTCATAGATGCGGGAATTAAGGATGCAAATCAGATGGGAGCGGCAATGGTTCCTGCCGCTGTTGATACTCTTTTAAACCACCTTGAAGATACGGGGAGGAGTATAGATTATTATGACCTGATTGTAACGGGCGACTTGGGATTTATAGGAAAGGATATAATGATGGATCTGCTGGCAGATGCAGGAATTTTGAAAGAAAAAATTTTTTCACATTATGATGACTGCGGAACAATGCTTTTCTCAAAAGAACAGGATGTCCATGCAGGCGGAAGCGGCTGTGGCTGTTCTGCAAGTGTGTTTACAGGATATCTGATGAAGCAGATGGAACAAAAGAAAATTAAAAGACTGTTGCTTATGTCTACCGGTGCATTGCTGTCAACTATTTCGCCATTTCAGGGGGAAAGTATACCGGGGATTGCACATGCGGTTTCTCTGGAGGTGGAGTAGATGGAATATTTATGGGCATTTATAGTGGGTGGAGCATTTTGTCTTATAGGACAGATACTTATGGACACAACAAACTTGACTGCCCCGAGAATACTGGTTATTTTTGTATTATCCGGCGTGATTTTGCAGGCCTTTGGACTATATGAACCACTGGTACAGCTGGCAAAGACGGGAGCATTGGTTCCTTTGCCCGGTTTTGGATATACACTTGCAAAAGGAGCGATGGAGGGAGCAAAAGAGGGCTTTATGGGAGCGATTACCGGACCTTTGGAATCATCCGCCGCAGGTATAGGTGCAGCTCTTGCGTTAGGATATGTTATATCGCTTATATTCAATCCTAAATCACCTAAAAGGTAAAAAAATACAGTAAAATATTGACATTAAATCACAGTGGTGGTATATTAAGATAAAGAGGACTTGTATTATGAGAAGAAATATTATTTATCTTATGGCACTGATGAATGTGATTATGGGGTGTACACTTATTTATCTGAGACGGTCGCCCTTTGCAGGAAGAAAGAAAAGGCAAAATAAATAAGTGAGGATAACGGCTGCATGGTAACTGCATCTGTTATTTGATATACGGGTCGCTTAACCTTGGCGGCCCTTTTGTATTTGTAGACATTTACAAAGATAGTACATTATGGTAAAATGAAAATCTAATATCAAGTTAAGGGGAGAACAACGATGGGAAGAATAGAGAGGAAACAGGGAACGTCAAAAATACATAAAAAAAGAAGAAGCTTCAAGAACTGGTTCAAGGAGCTTAAAACATGGAAAAAAGTTCTGCTTATTGCGGGTACGGTATTGCTTGTGCTCTTGCTTGCAGCATTTATTATAGTTTACAGTTACTTTAACGGAATATTTGGCGAAATACACGAAGAAACACCGGAAGATTACGATCTTTCGCTGGTAGATGTAGACGGGTACTATAATATATTGCTGCTTGGCGTTGACAGTAGAGATATGAAGCATCTTAAGGGGACAAGAAGTGATGCTATAATGATAGTCAGCATAAACAAAGATACCAATGATGTGAAAATTCTTTCTATCTACAGAGATACTTTTATGAAGATGGGAGACACTTCAACATATGACAAGATAACTCATGCGTGTGCATTAGGTGGTCCGGAGCTTACGATGAAAACTTTAAATCAGTCGCTGGATCTTAATATAAGCAACTATGTAGTGGTTAACTTCAAGGCTGTTGCCGACCTTGTAGACGCAGTCGGAGGAATAGAAGTTGATGTTAAGGAACAGGAAATACTGGAACTCAACAAATATACAGCATCAACGGCTATGAATATAGGAAGAAAAGATTATAATCTTGTTAAAGAGCCGGGTGTACAGACTCTTGAGGGGGCGCAGGCTGTCTCTTATGGAAGAATAAGAAAGGGAGTAGGAGATGACTTCAAGCGTACAGAGAGAATGCGTACTGTTATAACGCTTGTAATGGACAAGATGCAGGATATGTCATTTAAAGAAATAAAGAAGATTATTAAAATGATGACTCCGCAGGTACAGACAAATCTTTCAAAGAGCAACATACTCGGATTGGGAATAAGACTACCTCAGTATAATATAACAGGTACGGACGGATGGCCGTATAATGTAAGTACGGGATATATTAACGAGGTTTCTTATGTGTTCCCTGATAATCTGGCTAAAAATGTCAAAGAACTCCATAAAAAGTTTTTCGGCAGGGAAGACTATGTTCCTTCGGCAAAAGTTAGTTCTATAAGTGATATAATAGCGCAGAAGATTGAAGCAGAGCGCAATGCCGGAAATATTCAGGGTGAAGAAAATATGAATCTTGACACTTCGCACGGCAGTCAGACAAAACCTCCTGCGGATCAGGGCAGCGGCGGCTCAGGCAATACGGGCAGTGATACGGGAGGTACCGGAGACGGGGACGGTTCGGGAAGCACCGGCGGCGATACCGGCGGTGATTCCGGTAATACAGGAGACGGAGGCGGTTCAGGCGGCACCGGAGACGGTGATTCAGGCGATACCGGCGGCGGAGATGAAGGCGGTATCACCGAGGAATCTTCATATAGAAATACAATATCAGCTAATCGGACTGTAATAGGAAGACTTTACGAAGCTGTGGCTTGATATTGGACTTTACATTTTAAAACAGCGGATAAAAATTTATAAAGGTGGCAAAGCCTTGTAGCATCATAGGCTCTGCCACCTTTTGTCATGTCAATCTTTTATGTCAATTAGAGGCTTTTGCTTTTTTTCTTTTTCCTTTTCTTTTTCCAACAGATTTACTGCTTTTTCAATCAACATTCCCTTGGAGAAAGGTGAAAGGTGTCTATAAATGCGGGTCAGCTCGTTTAAATCGTCGTCCTGGTAACCCTGATTGGCAATATAGCCTAAAAAGCGCTGAGGGTCTTTTTCAAAGAAGGCTGTCATATCTATACTCAGATGGTTTGATATTATGTAAAGTGCTTCTGCATCCTGTGCCCTGCTTCCCAGTTCATAGTGGGTATAAAGTGAACGACTTGTGCCTATATAGCTCGCTATTTCTGCCTGGGTTAATCTTTTGCTTGTTCGCAGAGTTCTTAAGTTGGCGGCGATTCTCATTTGTGTATCCAGTTTCATCAAATTCCTCCTTTAACTTTGTTTTGGGCTTAATCGGCGCATCTATATATATGTGCAGAAACAATGCACAAAAGTTGCATTTTTTTTGAAAAATTCTTAAAAAAATCAAAAAAATGACTTAAAGTTAAAAGAAAACAGACTCATAGTAATATATTATGAGAAGAGCGGCATTGAAAATGACAGTTTACAGGTAGTATAATGAACTTCATGTCACTGTTTAAATCTTGGAAATAATATATACTGATCTAAGCAAAAATACACAAGAGCGAGATAATATCTATGAATAAAGCAAAAATAAAAGAAGGTATTCATGTTATATACAAAGAGCGTATACAAATGTTAGTGTCATATTATAATGATGCCTTTCACTACTTGAAGGCGTTTGACCTTGACATAGAGGATGTAAAGGATGCTTTACAGGATACATATATTGAAGCTTTTACCAATATAGATAAAGTTCGTGACGAATCAAGACTTAAATTTTGGTTTTTGAAAATTGCAAAAAGGCAAGGACTCAAATATATCAATAGAAACAAAAGAAAAAGCATGAACGAAAAACATATTTTTGACTATATAAATTTTTCGGAAATGGGAGCAGAATCTCTCTTTGATAAGCAGGAAAATGATTTTATAAGAAAAATTAACAGAGAAATGCTTAGAAAATTTATTCTGGAGCTAAATGACAAAGAACGCAGTGTACTGATATTATATTATGACTATGGATATAAACTTAAGGATATTGCGGCTTTAATGAGAGAAAATGACAGCAGTATCAGGAGCATATCAAAAAGATCTAAAGAAAAACTGAGAAGAATGATGGAAGCGGAGGGGGTAGAGCTGTAAAGTGACAACAGAATAATTATGATATTTCACTATTTCTGATGTGCTGAATGAAGCGTATATTAAAACTGCTTCTGTGGGAACTGAGTTGGTGCCGTTCAAAAAAATGCCTTTTAGTAGGAAACAAACAAACTGTAGGTTGCTTCAACTATAGGATGAAACGAGATAACTTTAAAGAAGAGACTTATAGACGGGCGGCAACAGGCAAAGGAGAACGGCATGAAGGAAACTGATAATGGAATTGTCGTAAAAATTGACAGAGAACGAACCGGCAGAAAAATTACTGCAATGAGGATGGCAAACGGTATGACCAGAGCCGAACTTGCAGAAAAAATAAGCAGGTCTGAGCAGACGGTACTTGCAATAGAGCAGGGACATAAGGGTATGTCTCTTGAAACACTTTGCAATATATGCAATGCATTATCTGTTACACCTAATTATATTTTGGGCTGGAGCAGATATCCGTTAGAAAGTAACGAAGAGTATTCCCGTGTGTGTGAAGAAATCGCTGAAATGATCAGACCATGCAATGCCAGTCAGCTTAAAACCATAGAGGGTATAGTCCGACTGTATGCAGATGACATAAGAAAGAAATAGACCGGATTATACGGTTGTGATAAATATATTTATTGATCTCCGCAAGCTAATTTGACAGCTTGGCGGAGATTTTCATTATGAATTAACTGAGTATAATATATTGAATTTCATAGGAATATGTGGTAAACTGTAAATGAAAAATTGTGTCTAAAAGTAGGATTTACAATGGATTTTTTAAATGGAAAGAATTTCAGAATATTTGTGCTTGCAGCATTGGACATGTGCTGTGTGGCTTTGGCTGCATTTGGAGCTCTGATATTGCGATTTGATATATCTTCAATACCGGAGGTATATTATATGGGAGCAGTAAAAAGTCTCCCTGTATATTTTATTGTAGCTATAGCAGCTATGATGCTGCTTAAATTATATAACAGAGTATGGACTTATGCATCTTTAAATGAGCTTATCGCCATAGTAAAGGCTGCGATGCTGATTGAAGGAATTATTATTTGTTATCATGTGTTTGTTTATATACCGATGCCAAGGAGCTATTATCCTCTGACGTTCGGAATCATGACAATATTGTTTTCCTGTGTCAGATTTGCAAAAGCGGCTATAAAGTCTATGAACAATGCACAGAATAAAAATGAAGTAACCAACAGGATAATGGTTATAGGAGCAGGTTCTGCGGCTACAATTTTGATAAAAGAATTAAGAGCGGCAGACGAAGGTTCACAAGTAGTGTGTGCAATTGACGATAACAAAAATAAAAAGAACAAGTATATACTGGGTGTTCCCATCGTAGGCGGAAGAGAGGAGATTGGCAAAAATATAAAGAAATACGATGTGACTGAAATTGTCATAGCAATGCCTTCTGCTGATTTGCAGACCACAAGAGATATAATAAGAATTTGCCAGGAAACTAAAAAACCGGTTAAGATTCTGCCTGCTGTAGCCAAGAGTCTCACATCATCCTTAAGTAAAGAGATAAGACCTGTAAACTATGAAGATTTGCTTGGCAGAGAACCTGTAAAAGTAAATCAAAAGGGCATAGAAAATTTCATAAACGGAAAAGTTGTAATGGTTACAGGCGGCGGCGGCTCTATCGGCTCTGAACTTTGCAGACAGATAGTGAGGTATAATCCTAAAAAGCTGCTGATATTTGATATATACGAAAATAATGCTTACGAAATACAGATGGAACTTGAACGTCATTACCCGGAGGTAAGTATATCTACGCTTATAGGCTCCGTAAGAGATTACGACAGGATGGAGGCTGTATTTGTAAAATACAGACCGGATATTGTCTATCATGCCGCAGCGCATAAGCATGTTCCGCTCATGGAAAAATCACCTAACGAGGCAATAAAAAACAATTGTATGGGAACTCTCAACGCCGTACAATTAGCAGACAAGCATGGTGTCGATAATTTCGTGCTTATTTCAACAGACAAAGCCGTAAGACCGACCAATATCATGGGAGCGACCAAGAGAATATGTGAAATGATTGTTCAGATATATGCCAAGAAATCAGAACATACAAGATTTACGGCAGTAAGATTCGGTAATGTCCTTGGAAGTAACGGTTCTGTAATACCGCTTTTCTTAAAGCAGATTGCCGAAGGCGGTCCGGTTACGGTAACTCATAAAGAGATAACAAGATTTTTTATGACCATACCGGAAGCTGTTTCTTTGGTTCTTCAAGCAAGTCTTTTTGCAAAGGGCGGAGAAATATTCGTACTTGATATGGGTAAACCTGTCAGAATTTATGAACTTGCAGAAAACCTTATAAGGTTGAAGGGATTAAAGCCTAATGAGGATATAAAGATAGAAATAGTAGGATTAAGACCGGGTGAAAAACTGTATGAGGAGATTCTCATGGATGAGGAAGGTCTTGATAAGACTGAGAACAAGATGATATATATCGGAAAACCTCTGAAAATCGATGAGGAAAAATTCCTGGACAAGCTGAATGTGCTGATAAAAGCAAGTTTTGAAAACGGTAATCGCATAAAGGAACTTACAGAAGAGGTTTGCGATACCTATACTATTACTGATAATTAGACATTATGTAATCACAGAAAGGTGAAGAGATGAGTGCAGACTTCAAACAGTTTGAATCTAAGGTGTGGCTCAGCACACCTACAATGCATGGAGATGAATTGAAATATATTACTGAGGCATACAAAACAAACTGGATGTCTACAGTGGGAGAAAACATAAATGAAGTTGAGAGAATGGCATGCAGCAAATTGGGATGCAGCCACGCAGTTGCTCTTTCATCGGGAACGGCAGCACTTCATATGGCAGTTAAGCTTGCGGGAGTAAAGCCGGGAGATAAAGTTTTCTGCACGGATATGACTTTTGGGGCAACTGTAAATCCCGTTGTATACGAAGGCGGAGTGCCTGTATTTATAGATACAGAGTATGACACGTGGAATATGGACCCCGTTGCTCTTGAAAAAGCATTTGAAATGTTTCCTGAAGTAAAGGTTGTTGTTCTTGTTCATCTTTACGGAACACCTGCGAAGATTGATGAAATACGCAGTATATGCAAAAAGCACGGTGCTGTGATTATAGAAGATGCGGCAGAGTCTATGGGGGCAACCTACAAGGGACAGCAGACAGGGACTTTCGGCATGTATAATGCCGTTTCGTTTAACGGAAACAAGATTATAACCGGATCATCAGGAGGCATGCTTCTGACAGATGATAAGGCAGCGGCAGACAAAGTGAGGAAGTGGTCGACACAGGCAAGAGAAAACGCATCGTGGTACCAGCATGAAGAAATAGGATACAATTATCGCATGAGCAATGTGATAGCAGGTGTGGTAAGAGGACAGTTTCCTTACCTCGAAGAGCATATAGAACAGAAAAAAGCCATATATGATCGCTATAAACAGGGATTGAAAGATTTGCCTGTTAAGATGAATCCTTATGATGAAACGAACTCCGAACCTAATTTTTGGCTTTCGTGCATGACTATAAATGATGATGCAATGTGCAGACAGGTGAGAAGTGACTGCGAAGCAATTTATATAAAAGAAAATGGTAAGACATGTCCTACTGAAATACTGGAAAAACTTTCAGAATGTAATGCTGAAGGAAGACCTGTATGGAAGCCTATGCATATGCAGCCTATATACAGAAAAAATGAATTCGTTACAAGGCAAGGCTCGGGAAGAGCCATGACCAATGCTTATATTTCAGGCGGCTTTAAAGGCGCTGACGGAAATCCGTTGGATGTTAGTGCGGATATATTCCAAAGAGGTCTTTGTCTTCCAAGTGATAACAAGATGACAGAGAGCCAACAGGCGAAAGTAATAGATATAATCAGAAGCTGTTTTGAGTAAGAGAGGACTTAATGGGAGATATTAAAAAAAGGGGAATATACGCCCGTATTTTTAAGAGATTTTTTGATATTCTGATGTCGGGAATTGCTATCGTATTACTCAGCCCCGTGTTTTTACTTGTTGCGTTGCTTGTAAGGTTTAAGCTTGGTTCACCTGTTATATTCAAACAGGAAAGACCCGGTCTTAACGAAAAAATATTCAAGATGTACAAGTTCAGAACCATGACGGATGCTAAAGATGAAAACGGAGAATTATTGCCGGACGAAGAACGATTGACTTCATTTGGTATGAAGCTAAGGAGCACCAGTCTTGATGAACTGCCTGAACTGATAAATATTTTTAAGGGAGATATGAGCATTGTCGGGCCGAGACCGCTTGCTGTAGCATATTTGCCTTATTATACGGATGAAGAAAGATTGAGACATACAGTAAGACCCGGATTGACGGGACTTGCTCAAATCAACGGAAGAAATGCTCTTTCATGGGAAGATAAATTTAAGTATGATATTGAATATGTGGAAAACCTTTCCATGAAAACTGATGTTAAAATCTTTTTCGGAACATTTACTAAGGTGTTTAAGAGAGAGAATATCGGGCAGGGCGAGGAAGCGCCTGTAAGCCTGAATATCGAAAGAAGTGGTAGAGGAAATGAACATTATAGGTAAGAAGATTTATTTGCGTGCAATGGAACTGTCCGATATGGAACTGTACAGAAGCGATGTAAACAAACCTGAAACCGAGCATGCTCTTGGAGGATGGAGTTTTCCCATATCTTCTGTTCAGCAGGCAGCATGGTTTGAAAATGCCGTAAAAGACAGAAACAATCTAAGATTGACTATAGTTTCCATAGAAAATGATGAAATTTTAGGTATGGTTAATCTTGTGAACATAGATTGGAAGTCCAGGGTGGCTTTCAGTGGAATACGCCTGTTCGGTGAAGAACATAGAGGCAAAGGATATGGCAAAGATGCAGTTTTGGCAATAATGAAATATGCTTTTGAAGAACTTGGTCTTAACCGTATAGAAGGAAGCATTATAGAAACCAATGAAGCTTCCAAACGGCTATATGAAAGGTGCGGTTGGAAAGTCGAGGGGATAAAAAGAGAAGCAGTATATCAATGCGGCAGATATTATGACGAGTTGCAGGTGGCTGTATTAAGAAAAGACTATGAACTTATTAAAGAAACAATTTAAAGAAATAGGGAGCAGTTTTTCTTTTGTGGAAACATGTGACAAAGTAAATACTTTGCACAGAAAGACAAATCGCTATGCATTTTCGGGAAGAACCTCTTTAATACAAATCATAGATGCCATATTAAAGGGCAGAGTAGTAAAAAAAACATGGCTGCCATCGTATTGCTGTGAATCTATGGTCATACCTTTTTTGTCAAGAGGTATTGAGGTTGAATATTATAATGTACTCCTAAAAAACAGGAAACCGGAATTTGACGGGAGTTTAATAGAAACTCCGGATATAATTTATACTATGAATTATTTCGGTGTAGATTTGCAAAGAACGCTTGATTTTGAAAAATATCTTCGCAAAAAATTTCCCGATGCTGTAATAATCAGAGATATAACTCATTCGATGCTTGCGGCGGGTCAGTGTTTTGACAGCTGCGATTATGCCTTTGCCAGCATCAGAAAATGGTCCGGATTTTCAGACGGAGGAGTTATTGTTAAATGCAAAGATGATATTGAATACAGCATAGAGCAATATAACTGTTCATACGGAGAACTGATAGATGCTGCCAAAGCCAAGAAAACAGAATATCTAAGAACAGGAAGAGGCGACAAAAGAGAATTTTTAGATATGTTTGCAAGAGCGGAGGAACTTCTTGATGAAGACTTTGAGGGGTATTCCATCAGCAGCCGCAGCAAAAATGAGTTTGAATATTTTGATATTGAAAAAGTAGCATTTAAGAGGAAAGAAAATTTCCTAATATTGATGGAAAACAGTGAAATCTTTCAGAGAAAAGGGATATATCCGATTTTTGATAAAATAGATGATAAAGAAGTGCCGCTGGCATTCCCGGTTCTGCTTGACAGTTCAGAAGAAAGAGATAGATTCAGACGGTATTTGATAGAAAATGAAGTGTTTTGTCCTGTTCACTGGCCTAAAAATGAGGTTCATCGACTCAATAATGCAACAGAGGAAATATATGACAAAGAGCTTTCTATAGTATGCGACCAGCGGTATGGCGCAACTGATATGAAAAGGCTGCTGAAACTTGTTGAGGAATATTAGAGAAAGGCTTATATTTGCAATGAATTTTAAAATCATCACGATTGACAACAAAAATGAATGGGATAATACAGTAAAAAGCTTTGCAGACTATGAGGTCTATTATCTCAGCGGATATGCATACGGTTTTAAAGTACACGGCGACGGTGAGCCTGTTTTGCTGTATTTTGAAGATAAAGACAGAAAACTTCGGGCAATGAATGTCGTTATGAAAAGAGAGATTGCAGATATAGGTGATTTTAAAAATCCCAAAGCGGTAGCAGGGCTTTATGATGCGGCAACGCCGTATGGTTATGGCGGTCTTGTAGCAGAGGGAAATATTACAGAAGAATTTTGCAAAGAATACAGCTATTTCTGTGCCGCCAATAATATAGTTTCTGAATTTGTGAGATTTAATCCGATGACTGATAACCAAAAGACTTGCAGCGACATGTATGATGTTGTCAGACTTGGAGAAACCGTATATATAGACATTAGGGATGAAGATTATGTATGGAACAATTTTACAGGCAAAAACAGAAATGTCATAAGAAAAGCAATAAAAGAGGGAGTTACCATACATCATACCGATGAGCCATGGATTATAGACGAGTTTATGGAAATTTACAACTCAACTATGGATAGGGATGAGGCAACCGACTATTATTATTTTAAGAAAGAATATTATGAAAGCATAGTTCATGAGTTGAAAGGAAACTACAGTTTCTTTTATGCCATCAAAGACGACAAAATAATTGCTGTTTCAATAATCTTGTTTGCAAACAACAGAATGCATTATCATTTATCTGCTTCAAGAAGAGAATTTCAAAGGTTTGCGCCTACCAACCTGATGCTTTTTGAGGCGTGTAAGTTCGGAATTGAAAGAGGCTTTTCTGCTTTCCATCTCGGCGGAGGAGTCGGCTCCAAAGAGGACGGATTATACAAGTTTAAAAAGTCTTTTAATAAAAATGAAAATAAGCAGTATTGCATAGGAAAAAAGATATACGATATTGATAAGTATAATGAACTGGTTAAAAACAGGAATCACATAGAAAATAAAAATTTCTTTCCCGAGTACAGAGGATAATAAAGTATGGAAAACAAAACTATATGGATGTGGAACCATTATGCCACCAATATGTTTTATGAGAAAGGCGGCAGACATCATTGGTTTGGAAAATACCTAATAAAAAAGGGATATAATGTAAAAATATTCTGCGCATCAACTATACACAACAGTGATTATGAAGTTGATTTAAAAGGACAAAGTTATACGACTGATATTTCTGACGGCATCAAATATGTTTTTATAAAAACACCCAAATATGTCGGCAATGGCAAGTCCAGAATAAAAAATATGATGGCCTTTTACAAGGGGCTTTTTCCTGTTTCAAAGGAAATTGCAGCCAAAAGCGGCAAGCCAAATGTTATATTGGCTTCTTCTGTTCATCCCCTTACTTTGGCAGCAGGTATTAAAGTCGCAAAAAAATTCAAAATACCTTGTGTATGCGAAATCAGAGATTTGTGGCCTGAGAGCTTGATAGAAATCGGCATGTTAAAGCGCAGCAGTATGATTTCAAAGTTACTCTACAAAGGTGAGGCTTGGATATATAAGAAAGCAGACAGTCTGATTTTTACCATGCCGGGAGGCAGAGATTATCTTCTGGAGCATGGACTTGACGGTAAGATAAATCTTAATAATGTATACAATATAAACAACGGTATAGATCTTGAGGATTTCAATCTCAAGAAGAACGAAATCATTCTTGATGACGATGATTTAAAAGACGACTGTTTCAGGGTTGTATATACAGGTTCTGTAAGATCTGCAAATCATGTGGAGGATCTTTTGAAAGCCGCTGAAATATGTAGCTCAAAAGGTATAACAGACATAAAATTTCTTGTATACGGAGATGGAGATCAAAAGGATATACTCGAAAAGACTGCCGGCGAAAAAGGACTTGACAATATAGTCTTTAAAGGCCGTGTTGAAAAAAAGTATATACCTTATATTCTTTCAAGAGGAAGTCTTAATATAGTTACCGGGGAAGACAGTAATCTGGGAAGATACGGAATAAGCTGGAACAAGCTGTTTGAATATATGGCAAGCGGCAAGCCTATTCTTGCCAATTACAAGATAGAAAGATATAATTTTATAGAGGAATACGATTTCGGAACAGCCAAAAGGTTTGAAAATATAGAAGAATTTGCGGATGCCATCATAAACATGAAGAATTTGGGCAGTGATGAGTATGAGCGGTATAGCCGAAATGCCCTTAAGGCAGCGGCAGATTTTGACTACAAGAATCTTACGGATGTTCTTGAAGGTGTATTGAAAGGGGCAATGGAAAGGTATAAATGATTAAGATTAGAGAGATTTTGAGGTTTCTTGATGAGAACCGAGAGGGCTTTTCATTTAAGGGAAGTGAAGAGGATGAGATAATAGGGTTTTCATCGCTTCCATGTTACTGCAAAGACACTGTAACATGGTGCAAAAAAGCCGAAAGTATAAGTCAGTTAGGCAAAAGTGATGACTTATACAGGCTAATCATAGGTCCTTATGGGATAAATGATTCGGGAAAGTGTCTGAATATTATAGCGGTGGAAAATCCCAAGAAAGTATTTTTTATGATATTGGAGAATTTCTTCAACCATGATACTGAGCTTACCGATATAGGAAAGGGAACTTATATTTCAGAAAATGTAAAGATCGGAAAAGGCGTAAAGATAGGGTATAACTGCGTTATAGATGGAAAAGTCGAGATAGGGGACAATACAGTTATATATAATAATGTTAATATAATAAATAAGGTTGATATAGGGAAAAACTGCGTTATCCATTCCGGAGTAAATATAGGTCATGATGATTATTCCTATACTGAGGATGAGGAACATAACAAGTTCATGATAAAACATTACGGCGGAGTTAAGATAGAAGATGATGTATTTATAGGTGCAAATTCCGTTATAAACAGAGGAACCATTGACAGCACTACAATAGGCAGAGGCAGCAAAATTGATGCATTCTGCCATGTATCTCATAATGTAATAATGGGCGAAAAAAATGCTCTCATATCAGGAACAAGGCTTTATGGCTCTGTTAAAACAGGTGAGAATGCTTATATCGCTTCCGCAATGGTTAAGAATCAGCTTGAAATAGGTGAAAATGCGGTGGTAGGAATGGGGAGCGTTGTTTTGAACGATGTTGCCGACGATGCAGTGGTAGCCGGAGTACCGGCAAAAGTTATAAAAAAGTAATGATCGAGGTGTGATATGAAAAGGGAATTACTGAAAAAAATAGAAAACAAAGAACTTACTGTCGGAGTTGTAGGTCTTGGCTATGTCGGACTTCCTCTGGCAGTTGAAAAGGCAAAGGCCGGATTCAAGACTATAGGTTTTGATGTTCAAAAGGAAAAGGTTGAACTTGTAAATAAAGGCCACAACTATATAGGAGATGTGGTTGATGATGATCTCAAGCAGATAGTGGAAAAAGGCATGCTTAAAGCAACCACGGATTTCAGTTTTGTAAAAGATGTGGACTTTATAGCAATATGTGTACCTACTCCTCTTGATGAACATCAGCAGCCTGATATAAGCTATGTAAAATCCTCTGCTGAGGAAATATCAAAATACATTACAAAAGGAACAATGGTAGTTCTTGAATCAACTACATATCCGGGAACTACAGAAGAGCTTTTAAAGCCTATACTCGAATCTTCCGGATTAAAATGCGGCGAAGATTTCTATCTGGGATTCTCGCCGGAAAGGGTTGATCCGGGTAATAAGCAGTTCAAGACAAAGAATACACCAAAGGTCGTAGGAGCTATAGGTGCTGATGCTCGTGAAGTTATAGCTTCTATGTATAGAGCCGTGCTTGAGGGTGATGTTTATGAAGTTTCTTCACCGGCTGTTGCAGAAATGGAAAAGATTCTTGAAAATACCTACAGAAATATAAATATAGGTCTTGCAAACGAAATGGCTATCCTGTGCAACAGAATGGGTATAGACTATTGGGAAGTTGTAGATGCGGCAAAAACAAAGCCTTACGGATTCCAGGCTTTTTATCCCGGTCCCGGTCTTGGCGGACACTGCATACCGCTTGACCCTTATTATCTTTCATGGAAAGCCAGAGAGTATGGTTTTCACACTTCCATGATTGAAAGTTCAATGATGGTAAACGATAAGATGCCTGAATACTGTGTGGAAAGAGCAATGTCCATACTTAACCGTAACAAGAAGGCTCTTAACGGTTCAAAAGTTCTGGTGCTGGGCGTAGCATACAAAAATGATATAGATGACTACAGAGAAAGCCCTGCAATAGATGTAATAGAAATTTTAAAGCGTAACGGTGCAGAAACAGACTTTTATGACCCTTATATACCGAAATTCAGAGAAAACGGCAAGGAATACAAGGGAATAGACAAGATAGATGAAAAAATAATTGCAGAATATGATCTTGTAGTCATTACTGCTGCCCATACCGTAATAGATTACGATATGGTACAGAAAAATGCAAAAGCTATTTTTGACACAAGAAATGCGATGAAAGATATAGCATGCAGAGAAAATATTGAGGTACTGTAATGGCAGATTATTTTTTACACGAATCAAGTTATGTGGATAATGGCGTCACTATAGGAAAAGGCACGAAGATATGGCATTTCTGCCATATACAGTCGGGAGCTGAAATAGGTGAGAACTGCTCTTTCGGTCAGAATGTGAATGTTTCCAATAATGTTAAGATAGGAAACGGATGCAAGATTCAAAACAATGTTTCCGTATATGAGGGAGTGGAGCTTGAGGATTATGTATTCTGCGGACCTTCAATGGTTTTTACCAATGATCTGACTCCAAGGGCAAAATATCCCAAGGGAAGTGCAGGATACAAAAAGACTTTGCTAAAAACAGGAGCTACGGTGGGTGCTAATGCGACTATAGTTTGCGGACATACTTTGGGGAAATGGTCCATGATAGCTTCAGGAGCAGTAGTAACAAAAGATGTGCCGGATCATGCCCTTATGGCAGGAGTTCCGGCAAAACAGATAGGATGGGTATGCGAATGTGGTGAAGTCCTTAAAGATGGACTTAAATGCAGCTCATGCGGTAGAAGTTATGAAGAAAAATCAGGGGGATTAGAGGAGAGATAAAATGAAATTTACATATGAGGGGTATGGCGATCTGATAGACAGCCTAAAAAATAACGGATATGGGTTTGCTGATTATGAAAACTATAGACAGTTTGAAAAGTGTGTGATATTAAGGCATGATGTGGATTATGACTTGCAGAGAGTCATTAAAATGGCAGAACTTGAACATGAAAAGAATGTAAGCGCCACATATTTTGTCTTACTTACATCAGATTTTTATAACCTGGCCTCGAAGGAGTCAGAAGAAGTTCTCAAATATTTGAAAAAAATCGGTCACAATATTGGATTGCATTTTGACGAAAAGAGATATGATATTTCTCCTGAAGAATGGAAAAAGGAAAATATAGCGGAACTTATAAAAAAAGAAGTACGGGTTCTCGAAGCAATAACTGATAACAGAATAAAGTCGGTATCAATGCACAGACCGTCGAAAAAGACTCTAAGAAGCAATCTCTGTCTTCCGGGGATTGCAAATTCTTACGGCGAAGAGTTTTTCAAACAATTCAAGTATCTTTCAGACTCAAGAATGCGTTGGAGAGAAGATGCAGAGGCGATTATAGAGTCTGGAGAATTTCCAAGAATTCAGCTTCTGACCCATGCGTTCTGGTATTTTGACAAAGAAAGGCAAATGAAAGATATAATTGAGGATTTTATATACGGAAGAGATGAAATCGCAAGACACAGATATAAAGTTTTAGGGGATAATATTACTGACTTAGGTGATATAGTTGAATTTAACCAGTGAATTGTTTCATGAGAAAAGAGGAGTTAAAATTATGAAATATGCACTTATAGGATGCGGAAGAATAGCAGTAAACCATATGAAAGCAGCGCTTAACAATAAGCTTGAGATTGTTGCCGTATGCGATGTGCTTCCTGAGAAGATGGAAGCAATTTTGGAAAAATACGATTTGCAAAATGATGCTTACATAAAGAGATATACAGATTACAAAGAAATGATTGCAGAGGAAAAGCCGGAGCTTGTCAGCATAGCGACAGAAAGCGGAATTCATGCAGAGATTGCACTTCACTGCATAGAAAACGATGTAAATGTAATAATTGAAAAGCCTATGGCTATGAGTATAGAAGATGCGGATAAGATTATTGCACTTGCAGAGGAGAGAAATGTAAAGGTTTCTGCATGCCATCAGAACAGATTTAATGTTGCGGTTCAGGAACTTCGCAAAGCCATAGAAGCCGGAAGATTCGGAAAGCTTTCTCACGGTTCAATTCATGTAAGATGGAACAGAGATCACGGATATTATGATCAGGCTTCATGGAGAGGCACATGGGAGCAGGACGGAGGAGCGCTGATGAATCAGTGTATCCATGGTATAGATTTGCTCAGATGGATGATGGGCGATGAAATTGAAGAAATTTACGGAGCTACAAGACAGCAGTTCCATGATTACCTTGAAGCAGAAGATGTGGGAATGGCAGTTGTAAAATTTAAAAACGGAGCTATCGGTACAATAGAGGGAACTACCAATGTATACCCTAAGAACCTTGAAGAAACTCTTTATGTATTCGGAGAAAAGGGTACTGTAAAAATAGGCGGAACATCCACCAATAATATTGATGTGTGGGACTTTGCCGATGAAACAGAAGAGGACGCAAAGAACAAGGATTTAAAGGAAGCAACAAGCAATGTATACGGCAACGGACATACAAGCCTTTTTGCTGATGTGATGGATGCAATTGTAAACGACAGAAAGCCTTATGTGGATGCCGTTGCAGGAAGAAATGCACTGGAAGTGGTACTTTCAATATACAAGAGCCAGAAAGAGGGCAAAGCAGTGAAGTTGCCGCTTAAGGATTTTGCAAGCACTGATATGAAGGGTGAGTTTTAATTATGAAAATATGCCACATGACAAGCGCACATGACAGTGATGATATAAGAATATTGAAAAAGCAGTGCGTATCTTTGGCTAAAAATGAAAATAATGAAGTATTTCTCGTGGCAAAAGGAGAAAATTTTGAGCATAAAGGCGTTAAGATAATAGGCATCGGTAATCCTCCGGGAGGCCGTCTTAACAGAATATTCAAAGTTGGAAAGCTTGTATATAAAAAAGCAGCCGAAATTGATGCTGATATATATGAATTTCACGATCCTGAGCTTATGTTATATGCAAAAAAACTTAAAAAAGCAGGGAAAAAGGTTATATTCGACAGCCATGAGAATTATCGCCAGCAGATAATGGAGAAAGGATATATACCAAAACCTTTAAGACGTATAATAAGAGGAATGTACTCTTTTATAGAATCAAGGGCATGCAGATACATAGATGCGGCTTTATTTCCGGGTGAGGACAATCCGTATGTCGGAAAAATAAAAAACTGCGTTGCGATTTTTAATACACCTATGACTGATGAGCTTAAGGTGGAAGTTCCCTTTGAAGAAAAGGAAGACAGTGTGTGCTGCGTAGGAACTCTAAGTGAGGACAGGGGCATAAAAGCGCTGGTTCATGCATGTTATAAGGCAGGAGTAAAGCTGATTTTGGGCGGAAACTTTTCACCAGCATCTTTCGGTGAGGAACTTAAAAACGAGGAATCTTTTTCCATAGTTGATTACAGAGGTTATTGTACTCGTGAGGAAGTAAATCGTATCTATAATCAATGTCTGATTGGAAGTGACACGATTTTGCCTGTAGGGCAGTACCCGCTTATAAATAACTTGTCAACAAAAACATATGAATATATGGCGATGAAGATGCCTTATATTACATCAAATTTTAATTATAATAAAAAAATCATAGATGAGTATCATACAGGCATTTATGTAGATCCCACCAATGAAGATGAAATTGCAGAAGCGATACTCTATCTGATTAAAAATAAAAACGAAGCGAAACAGATGGGTGAAAACGGCAGAAAGCTTATCGAAGAAAAGTTAAGCTGGACAAATGATGAAAAAAGACTTAACGAACTGTATATGAAGTTATATAATTCGTAGATTTTTAGTAGATATGAAAGTATGTATAGTTTCAAGAAATATAAATAATAATTACACCGGAAGTTTTGAATTCGATCAGGCTATGGCACTTAAAAAAGCAGGGTGCGATGTGTATGTTATTTCCTTGGATTTCAGGTCTGTAAGGAGAAAAAGAAAATTAGGCATGTATATGGATACTTATAAAGGTATCTCTGTTTTGTGTTGCAGTTTTCCAATTGGCCCTGTGAATGATAAGCTTTTTAACAAGATAGGGTGCAGTCTTTTTAAAAAAGCATATCTTAAGTTGAAAAAAACAGCAGGCGAATTCGATTTTGTACATTCACATTTTTTGCCGGTATCTTATATAACTGTTTATACTCTGAAAAATATATTGCAGGATAAAACGCCTGTAGTAGTTACAGAACACTCCAGCACCATGAATGTGGACATTGAACGGATGCCGGAGAATGAGGCAAAAAAAGCCGGTTATGTATACAAAAATGCTGACAGAGTAATTTCTGTAAGCAAAGCTTTAGCTCAAAAGATAAAAAATAATTTCGGTATAGATTGCGAAGTTATATACAATGTATTTGATTCAGACATTTTTAGGTTTTCAGGAAAAACCGGAGGGTCGGAATCTTCTTTTGTTTTTGTAAGTGCAGGAAATCTGACTGAAAACAAAAGGATGGATTTACTGATAAGAGGCTTTTATGCCGCTTTTAAGGAAACATTTGACAGTAAAAAAACGCAGCTTTTTATATTCGGTGATGGCCCTGAAAGAGAGGCATTAAAAGAGCTTATTGAGAAACTTGACCTAACAGAACATGTATTTTTGCTGGGTCAAAAATCACGAAAGGAAATAGCGGATTTCTATACAAAAGCAGATGCTTTTGTGCTTCTGTCTCAAAGGGAAACTTTCGGAGTGGCTTATATAGAGGCAATGGCGGCAGGGCTTCCTGTGATATCATGTCATTCAGGGGGACCGGAAGACTTTATACAGCATGAGGTAGGCATTTTCGCAGGAGAAAAGGAGACGGATGCAGCAGAGGCACTTTTAGATATGAGAGAGAACAGAGATCGTTATGACAGCCGGTACATTTCCGAATATGCAGAAAGTATATGCGGTTCTAAAGCAATTGCAGCTCAGATAAAAGCGGTTTACGAAAAACAAACAGAGGGGAAATATTATGGATAATTTGAATACAGGCTACAGCAATTTGGAAAAAATGATGTCTGTGGGCAAAATCAAGATGTCTGATAAGAACATAACTAAAGCGTTGAATATAGTTATGTTTTTTACTGTGATGTGCTCATGGGCAGGCAGCACGATAATAAATTTTGACAGCATAATTTTTTATCTGTTTTCATGTGCTGCACCGTTTTTGATTGCAGAGATATTAAATGACGGAGAATATAACAGAATAAAACCGGGGAAGATATTTGTATTTTTGTTTATCGGATATACTGTGACTTTTTTAGCTGGTTCGGTTATGACTTTAAGAATGGGCTCTGTAGTGTTGGGATTGACATATATTATAGCCTTTCCTCTGATTGCAAAGGTTATGTCTTCATCACGAAAACAAAGAGCACTTATCGACAGCCTTGCTAATGCTCTTATATTTAATTTTATTATAATCTTAATACTTTCATTGATTATAGTGAATCCAAAGGAGCAGGCACAGTATTCGGGAATCATGATAAATCCCAATACTCTGGGACTTATATGTGCTGCTGTATTGTTAGCATTGGCATATAAAATACATTATAAAGCCTGTTCATGTTATTATATTTGTACAGGTGCGGCAGCTGCAACCTTGTTTTTTGCCCAATCAAGAACTTCTATTATATGTGCTGTACTTCTTTTCGTGATAATGCTGGTTCATACTTTAAGGAGAAAAGATTTTGCTGTATTTAACCCGGCAAAGGTTGGACTTTGTATTTTGAGCGCATTGGTACTCTTTAGCTGTGTGTTTTATCTATCGCCTTTGTCCAATAAAGCAAATTCTTTTGTATATGAAAATTGCGTCAGAGAAGAAGTAAAAGAGGATGCAAGAGATGTTGCTTTGGGAGACAGGAATTTTGACCGACTTTCTGATACTATGTCGGGAGATGGGGACTTTACGACGGGAAGAAAGGCAATCTGGAAGGCATATATTGATGGAATCGGTATATCGCCTAATGGCGATGATGTTGTACCTATTGTAAATGGCGAAAAACTGGAGTTAAGTGCCCACAACACATATATACATCTGGCTTATTGTTTCGGTTTGCTGTGCGGAGTCTTTTACTTGCTGTTTAATATATGGGTAGGCATTTTGAGCCTGATAAGGCATATAAAAAAGAAAGATTTCATTTCGTTGCTGAATTTGATAGCGGTAGTAAGTTACGGAATGGTAACCTTGGTTGAAACCAGTTATAATTTTGCGACATATATAATTTGTTATATATATTGGCTCTTTACTTTCGCAATAACCATTCCGGATTTAGGAGAAGAAAATCATAATGGATAAACAAAAACATTTTTTTACATTGTTCTTGGGAACCGGTCTTAATATAATACTGGGAGTAATCACAACTCCTATAGTAACGAGGCTTGTAAATCCTGATGTATATGGCGAACTGTCACTTTTCACTCTTTATGGAAGCATATTGATGGTGTTTACAATAATCGGACAAGACCAAGCATACAACAGGTATTATTATTCTGCCGAGGGTATGGAGTATAAAAGGTATTTGCTAGGTCTTACGGCAAAAGTTCCTCTTATAATAAGTGCAGCTGCCAGTATAGCCGTATGCATTTATTTTGCAGTGTCTGACAGGACAAATTATGTAATACTCATATTTGCAGTCTATTCTGTTTCTATGGTGGTAGACAGGTTTGCAAACATGACATTGAGACTTGGTATGCGTTCCGGACTTTATGCATTTTCAATGAATATGCAAAAACTCACATATACACTGTTTGTGGTGGTTGCAATAAGCTTTACTGACATAGATCATATAATTGTACTTACAGGATGCACGGTTCTTGCTCAGATAGTTTCATGTCTGATAGGAATAATTGCAGAAAAGGATGTTTGGAATGTAAAGGGATTTTTCGGTCATAAAAACAGCGAATACAGAGATGTAGTCGACTTTAAAAAAGCATTCAGATACGGTTGGCCTTTTATATTTTCATCACTTTGCGCATGGCTTTTCACGGGAGCAGATAAGCTTATGGTAGAGATGTTCAGCGATAAGGCTCAGCTTGGAATCTATGCGTCTGCACTGAGTATCATTGGAATATTCAGTGTCATTACAAATACATTTAATACAATTTGGGCGCCTATGGCGGTAGAAGAATATGAGAAAAAATCGGGGAATAAAGATTTCTTTGTAAAAGCAACAGACTATGTAACTATAGTTTTATTTGCGGCAGGGGCTTGTGTAATTTTGTTTAAAGATATAATTGTATTTTTGCTGGGGCCTGAGTACAGGGAAGCAGTATTTTTGATTCCTTTCTTGTCGTTATACCCTGTTTTATATACAATTTCCGAAAGTACAGTTTACGGAATAAATTTTGCCAAAAAGACGGAGTGGCATATAATAATCACAGGAGCTTGCGGAGTAATAAATGTAATATTGAATTATTTCCTTATAAATGCTATAGGTTCTCTCGGTGCTGCGGTGGCGACAGGAATAACATATACGATACTTTTAATATTGAGAACAAGATTTTCTTTAAAATGCTTCCCGGTTGCATATAACTTAAAGAAGATGACTGTGATGCTGGTATTGTATTATATATTTGTAATATACAACAGCTTTAATACAATAAATCTTGTATGTGTGGTTATGTTTATAGTTCTTGCCATTACGGGAATATTGTTGTATAAGGAAAGTATCAGAGAACTTCTTGCTATGAGTTTGGATTATGTAAAGTACATTTTAAATAAAGTGAGAAAAGGATAAGGAGGATAACCTATTATGCAATTCAGAGATTTAAAACAGCAGTATCAGGTTTTGAAAAAAGATATAGACGAAGCGATGATAAAGGTTGCAACCGAGTGTAATTTTATAAGCGGAACACAAGTAGCGGAACTTGAGAAAGAACTGGCCGAATATGTAGGAGTTAAACACTGCATCACATGTGCCAATGGAACCGATGCTCTTTCCATTGCTATGATGGCATGGGGAATAGGAGCAGGAGATGCAGTATTTGTTCCTGATTTTACATTCTTTTCCTCAGGCGAAATTGTGTCTCATTGCGGAGCAACACCTGTATTTGTGGATGTTGACAGTGATACATTCAATATATCTCCTAAATCACTTGAAGAAGCAGTAGAAAAGGTTATAGCAGACGGAGAGCTTAAACCTAAGGCTGTGGTTGCTGTAGATCTGTTTGGACTTCCGGCTGATTTTGACAAAATAAAGCCTATAGCTGACAAGTACAACTTACTTGTTCTGGAAGACGGTGCACAAGGTTTTGGTGGTGAAATCAGAGGAAAAAAGGCCTGTAGCTTTGGAGATATAGCTACAACATCCTTTTTCCCGGCTAAACCTCTTGGATGCTACGGCGATGGAGGAGCTGTGTTTACCGATGATGACGAGTTGGCAGCTCTGATACAGTCCATCAGAGTTCACGGCAAAGGTAAAATGAAGTATGACAATGTAAGAATTGGTCTGAACTCAAGGCTCGATACAATTCAGGCAGCAATACTGTCTGTAAAGCTTAAGGCTTTTAAGGATTACGAGGTGGCAGATATAAATAAAGTTGCAGACAAGTATACTGAACTTTTAAGAGGCACAGTTAAAACTCCTGTAGTACCTGATGGTTTTTATTCAAGCTGGGCACAGTATACAATTCAGCTTGACAGCAAAGAGCAAAGAGACGAACTACAGCAGGCTCTTAAGGAAAAGGGTATACCGACCATGGTATATTACCCTAAGCCAATGCACAAACAGCTTGCATTCGGACTCAAAGAAGATTACGGATTTGATTGCAGTGTTACGGAAAAATTGTGTGACACAGTGCTTTCCTTGCCTATGCACCCTTATTTAAAGGATGATGAAATTGAGACAGTTGCAGATGCTGTAAAAGATTTTTTGAAATAATTTAAAGATATAATTAAAACAGACGGATGCTTTTGACAACCGTCTGTTTTTGTCTGAAGAGCTTGTTAGTTGATTGACGATGACATGGTAATATAATATAATCAATGTATTGGCAGAGTTCGTGGTCATTCATACCGGAAGGAGAGAGATATGAAAAAGTTCAAGGGAGTTCTAAACAGGCTGATTGTTACCGTATTGAGTGCGTCACTGATTGTTGCAATGATGCCGTCTGCGATCGCCTTTGCGGCGCAGTCACCGTACAGCATTGATTACAGCAGGACTCGGGAAAGTGAGAAACGGCCGGATAATTTTTATAAAGCATTGACATTAGATGAAATGCTTAATCTGACAAACAAAAATCAATCCTATGATATGAGTGACATATGGGATCTTACGGGGGATTATGATCCTGTAGAGTTCTTTGAACTTAATGAGATCAAAGCTGCGGGAGGCACTGTAGAAGCAACTGATATAGGAGCCGGAGATGCGTTCGGGATGAGCAGGCATTATAATGTTAACTATAATGGTAAGGCTTATGAGGCAGTAGGGAGAATATACGGTCTTGGCCTCATGCCTTTTGGCGATTATAAAAACGAAGTTTCAGTTAAAACTGAGATTGGAAACCGAGTAAACGCAGTATTTCCTTATCAAGGAGAAGATGATCCGTGGAATGTTAAGATTGCAAAATACAGCATGTCTAATATAGGGGGCTTTACTAATGCATGGGATATAAAGCAGCTTTACGAGCCATATACCTATTACTTGAGAACCGGAGGATATGAAGAATATATTGACAGCATATACATGGTTTCAATTGAGAGCAAGAATGACAAGAACGCTGAGCGTTTTATGTTTGTTGCAGCTACCGATCCTTCGGATGATGTTGAGTCAATGGAAATATCAAGGATACCGGATAAATTGGTGTATAATGGCTTGGAAACACTGGATACTACAGGCGGAAAAGTTAAAATCACATACAAAAACGGAGATATCAGGGAATTAGAAATGACTCCGGATATGATTTTAGACTTTCCTGATATGAATAATCCCGGCGAGCATGATATAACCGTATCATACAGAGGGAAAACCGACACATACAAAATTAACATTATAGCCCCTTTGCTGGAATCGATATCTGTAGAAAAAGAGGGGATAAAAACAGAATACTATGTAGGTGATAAGCTTAATCTGGATAACGGAATGATAAAGCTTATTTATGATGACGGAACTACTTCATATGCGGTAATAACGGAGGATATGATAACAGGCTTTGATACCGAAACACCGGGAGAGAAAACGGTTACTGTTACATATGAAGGCAAGACCTGTAATTACAATATAACCGTGAGAGAGCCGGAGGTATCAGATGTTAGCATCCTATCTGTGCCGGACAGGATAGAATACAGATATACCAAGGATTATAAGATTGATGTTACAGGCGGAAAAATAGAAGCCTTTTATAATTCGGGTAAAACAGAAATTATAGATATTACAGAAGATATGGTAAGTGGCTTTGACGGTGATGTTCTCGGTATACAGGAGATAACAGTTTCATATAAGGGAGGTAAAACTGTTTTTAATGTGGAAACTGTCCAAATGCCTGTTTACAAAGCTGAAATTAAAGGCATAGTCGATAAGGTATATACAGGACTGCCTGTAAAACAGCAGATAGAAGTGTGGGACGGTTCACAAAAGTTAAAAGAGGGTACCGATTATAAGTTAGGATATGAAAACAATATAAATGCCACATCTGCAGGAAATTATGCACAAGTTACTGTCACCGGAATGGGATATTACAGCGGGGAAGTAAGGGTTTCTTTTAACATTGAGCCGGCTGTTTTTGAAGAAGCGCTTAAGCTTGAATATGACAGTGCCGAATATACGGGTCAGCCTTTGCAGCCAAAAGTAACTGTGGGCAATTTGGTTGAGGGTATTGATTTTTTGGTGGAATATGAAAATAATGTAAATGTTACCGACAAAGCGCTGGTAAGAGTAACAGCAATAGGAAATTATAAAGGGACAAAAGAAATATTCTTTTCTGTTAAACCCAAAGATATAGCAGATTTAAAAATAGAATTGGAATATGAGTATGTAGAGTATGATGGCAAGGTAAAGACTCCTGATGTAAAGATTGAAGGTTTGGAAAGAGAAGTTCATTACAGAGTTGTATACTTAAACAGCATCAAAATAGGGGAAGCTAAGGTAGTTATTACAGGAGCGGGCAATTACACAGGAAAGGTAATAAGAACTTTTGAAATAAAAGGTACAAATTTAATTTTTGACGGTAAAGATATAAAAAGAGTATCGGGAAGAAACAGATATGAAACAGCAACTCTAGTAGCAGATAATCTTAAGCTTAGCCTGGGAATTGATAAGTTTGATACTGTAATAGTGGCAAGTGGAGAAACTTATGCCGATGCACTTTCAGGAAGCTATCTTGCAAAAGTCAAAGAGGCTCCTATATTGCTTACAAACAGATATAATGAGGGTATAGTCAAGGAATATATAAAAGCAAACTTAAAACCCGGAGGAAAGATATATCTTCTGGGCGGTACGGGGGCAGTTTCGCAGAACCTTGAAAATTCACTCAAGTTCACTTATGGTGTTGAGCGTCTTGGTGGTTCTGACAGATTTGAAACAAATATAAATATTTTAGATGCAGCAGGAATAGAAAACGAGGAGCTCCTGATTTGCTCGGCATGGGATTTTGCAGACAGTTTATCAAGTTCTGCGGTTGGTAAACCGATACTGCTTGTAGATACTCATTTGAATAATGCTCAGAAAACAATCATAAAAAAAGCCCCGTCAGATATCTGCTATCTGATAGGGGGAAAAGGAGCCGTAAGACCTGATGCGGAAAATGAGATAAAAGCTGCCGGGAAGAAAGTTATAAGGATTGCCGGAGAAAACAGGTACCAGACTTCTGTCGAAGTGGCAAAAACATTCTTCGGAAAGGATAATGCCGCTATAATGGTAGCTTACGGAGATGATTTTCCTGATGGGCTTGTAGGAGGTCCATTGGGAGCTTCAATAGGTATGCCTTTAATTTTAACAAACGAGAGAAACACTTCTTCAGCAGCAGAATATGCAAAGAGTGCGAATACTGAAAGAATAGTTGTTCTTGGGGGTTCTGATTTGATTTCAGATGAAGCTGTAGATGCTGTTATGCCGGATAACGGCGGTGAAAATCCTGATCCGGGTGAAACAGTAATAGAAAAGAGCATAGAAGCAGTTGCAGCTTCATTGGGACTCACATATGAAGGTCCTAAGGCATATGAGATGATAGGAGCAAAAGCAGGAGCAACTTACGGAAACGGAATTGAAATCTATGAATATGATGAAAACTCTGAGGCATATCGCAAGATAATAAGCGAAGAAGGCTATGATATAATGGAGGGATTTACAGTAAGGGCTACTGCCTATAACAGCGGTATAGTAATCATTTACAGCGGCGAAGGAGTTATGGATAATAAGTTGTTGGAAAAATTTAAAGCATTAAAATTTTTAAAGTAGTTGGAGGTAAAGGGAAATGAAAATAAAATATAGGATTATGAAAAGAATCATTCCGCTGACATTATGTTTGACGATGATGTTTTCAATGCTTTCACTGAGTACGGCATCTGCGGCGGGCGCTGATATGAGAATTGCCGGAAGCAACAGGTATCAGACGGCTATGCTTGTTGCAGACAGCTTAAAGGAACAGCTTAATGTTGATAAATTTGAAACAATAATAGTAGCCAGCGGAGAGACTTATGCCGATGCGTTGGCAGGAAGCTACTTGGCTTGTGTAAAAAGAGCACCTATACTTATTGTAAATAAGTATAACGAAGCAACTGTTAAAAATTATATAGTAAAAAATATCAAAACAAACGGAACTATATATCTTTTAGGTGGAACAGGAGCAGTATCAAAAGATTTTGAAAGCTCTCTGAAGTCTGTCGGAAAAGTTAAAAGGCTTGGTGGTTCTGACAGATTTGAAACAAATATGAAGATTTTAAATGAAGCCGGTATCGGAAACGAAGAAATCCTGCTATGCTCCGCAATGAATTTTGCCGACAGCCTGTCTGCTTCAGCGGTAGGAAAACCAATTTTACTTGTGGATACAACTCTCAACGAAGCACAGAAAAACTTGATTAAACAAGCTGGGACTGATGTGTGCTATATGATAGGCGGAACTGCTGCAGTAAGCACTGCCGTTGAAAATCAGCTTATCTATTTGGGCAAACAAGCTGAAAGAATTGCAGGAGAAAATAGATTTGAAACTTCTGCATATGTTGCCGAAACATTTTTCGGAATATATGAAAATACAGTTGTAGTCGCCTCAGGAGATGATTTCCCTGACGGTCTTGTTGGAGGACCGCTTAGTGCAGCCATGGGAGTACCGCTTATTCTTGTAAATGATATGAATGTATATTTTGCTTCGGCTTATACGGGACTTTCGGTAACCGAATACATAGTAGCATTGGGCGGCAAAAGTCTTATTTCGGATCGTACGATTGAAAGTCTGAGACCGATGTCGTTAAAGGTGCTTAATCTTGTAAACAAAGAGCGTAATGCGGCAGGTCTTGACAGCCTTGCAATTGATAAGGGAGTTAATATAGTTGCACAGGTTAAGGCACTTGATATGGCTTATAACGGATACTTTGATCATGTTTCACCGACATACGGTGATCCGTTTGAAATGCTTGAATTCTTCGGCATAGAGTTTATGACAGCAGGGGAAAATATAGCTCAAGGACCTTGGACACCTGAGCAAGTAATGGACATTTGGATGAATTCACCGGGTCACAGAGCAAATATTTTAGATCCTGATTTTACTCATATAGGAATAGGATATACCATAGATGAATGGGGAATTCCGTATTGGACTCAGATGTTTATAGGATAAAGTAATTAGAAAGGCTGTTGATTTTTCAACAGTCTTTTTATATTTTTCAGCGTTGACCGCCAGAGTAATATGTTTTCTGTTGCATAACCTATATGTATATGAGATAATTTATATATAAGGGTTAAGTCTTAGATGGAGGATTATTATGAAACGTAAAAGAGTAATTAGTCTAATTATGACTGTTGCATTATTGATGGCTGCAATACCTCTCAATACATTTGCAGATGAAAAGGTACTGACGGATATAGATATAGTAAAAAATGAACAGGCTGTTAACTACAAGGGACAGCCTTTTAACAGCAGTAGTATATGCGTAACGGCAATATACGATGATGGCTCTTCCTCATTCATATCAGATGAGGAATATGACATAGCAAACTACAATTCCGATAAAGCGGGACAGGTTGAGATAACAATTGCATATGGCGGATTAAGTAAAGATGTATTGATAGATATTACAGACAGTGATTTTTTGTATCCTATAGGCAAAGAAGTATCGTTGTCGGTAATGTCAGGAACAGATGCTGTCGCTTTTTGGAAAAGTTCCGATGAAAATATATTTGAAATAACAGATACAAAAAGCACATGGGCAGCAGATAAACTTGAATATAAGCAAACGGTTGATATAAAGACTCTTAATTCGGGAGTAGCCGTTTTAACATGCAGCACTTCTGATGGGAGACTTGTTGGAGAAGCTGTAATCTCTGTAAGCAAGCCTGTAGAGAAACTTTCAGTAACCGAAGAAATCTATGCGATAACCGGACAGCAGTATGAACTTGATGCTGTGATGGCTCCTGCCGATGCAGACGAACAGCGAGTTTCATGGTCAAGCAGCGACATGGATATTGTAGTTGTAAGCAGACAAGGTACAGTGACGGCTAAGAAAGTAGGGGATGCAATCATAACGGCATCCTCATGGGATGGAAAACATACTGCGGAATGTATTGTTCATGTTATTGAACCTGGTAGTTTTAAACCTGAAGATATAATATTTGCTAAATCAGATAATGTGCGTATTTTCGGCAGCAACAGATATGAAACTTCCATCAAGGCAGCAGATGAGATGAAGAAAGGATTGGGAATATCCAAATTTGATAATATCATAGTTGCTTCAGGTGACAATTATGCAGATGCTTTGTCCGGAAGCTATCTTGCAAAAATTAAAAAGGCACCTGTTCTGGTCATTGGGGCCGATTGGCCAAATCAGCGTCGGGCGTATGAATATATAAATAAGAATCTTTCTACCGACGGAACAGTGTATATACTGGGAGGAACCGGTGCAGTTTCGGAAGAGTTTGAGAAGGCATTGTCCGGTTTACAGGTGAAAAGGCTTTCGGGAGAAGACAGGTGGATGACAAATCTGGCAATCCTTCAAGAAACAGGATTAGGTGAAGACGGAGTTGTTGTTTGTTCAGGAACGGAGTTTGCAGATAGTTTATCTGCCTCAGCAGCAGGAAGACCTATATTGCTGGTAGATGAGATACTAAATGAACGCCAGCGTGAGTATGTTGCTGCGCAAAATGTCCAATACTGCCTGATAGGCGGAGAAGGCGCTGTCAGCAGGGATGTTGAAGATGAAATGGCGCAATACGGTGAAACAAAGAGAGTTGAAGGTGTCAACAGATTTGAAACATCAGCAGCAGTAGCAAGGGAATTCTTCGGAGTGAACAGTGAAAGAAAACCAGTGGTATTTGCATACGGAGAAAATTTCCCTGACGGATTGTCGGGAGGCCCTTTAGCAATGGTTCTTGGTGCACCTGTAATTCTGATAGATAACAGAAATATAAAGCCGGCCGGAGATTATGTAAAGGACAGCGGGGTTTATCAAAGTATAGTTATGGGAGGGCCTGCGTTAATCAATGATGATTCAATAGAAAAAATAATGAATTAAATACCGGGTATTTGTCAGCCCGATATAACACCCCTTTTATCAGACGAAAGAAGACTTTGATGCAAGGGGTGTTTTATTAAGGTGAAGACTTTCTTAAACATTGATTTTTTGAACAAAAAATAGTATACTTATAATGTATATTCAAATTTTAAAGGTGTATAATGCGTTTACAAAATTCCGCACGAAATATAAAGGCCGCATGGATATTGCAGATTGTACATATACTAAGTCAATTTGTAAGCAGAACGGCTGTTATTAAGGTGCTGACAATAGAATATGTGGGTCTCAGCGGGCTTTTCAGCAATGTTCTGATGATGCTTTCTCTTGCAGAACTTGGAATCGGTGAAGCCATAATTTTCAGCATGTACGGTCCCATAGCAAGAGGCGAAAAAGATAATATAGGGGCGATAATGGGCTTTTATAAAAAGGTCTATATTTCCGTAGGAATTTTTATCATGGCGGCAGGCCTTGCAATAACTCCATGGATAGATTTTTTTATAAAGGACATGCCTGAAATACCTGAAATTTACTGGATATATGCCCTTTATGTGATAAATTCGTCAGTATCTTACTTTTTTTCATATAAAACAGCATTTATTACAGCAAATCAAAGCAATTCTGTAGTAGTTATCAATAACGGACTGTGGGAAGTTGCAATGGTTACAGTGCAGGTTATATTGCTTATAGCAACGAAAAATTACATTCTGTATATGATTATAGGAATAGTCTTTGTGCTTTGCAGAAATATAAGTATTTCTGCAATTGCCGACAAGAGATATCCTGTTTTGAAAGAAAAGACAAAAGTGCCTCTTTCAAAGGAAATTTTTGGAGAAATCAAAAAAAATACCGGTGCAATGGTCTTTCACAAAATAGGAACTATAATAGTTTTTGCTACGGACAACCTGATTCTTTCAAAATTCGTAGGGCTTATAAGTGTTGGAATATATGCAAATTATTACACGATAACCAATGCGGTAACTGTATTTATAAATAAATTTTTTCAGGCTATTTCTGCAAGTGTGGGAAACCTTGCAGTAAATGAATCCTCAGAAAGACAGGAACAGACTTTCTTCAGAACGCTTTTTATAAATTTCTGGATGTACGCTTTTTCATGCTGCTGTCTTTTCAATCTTATGAATCCTTTCATAAACGATATATGGTTAGGCGAAGGTTTCCTTTTTGAAAGAACAATAGTATTGCTTATGGTCATAAAGATATATTTTACCGGTATGAGAGGTTCGGTTCAGACTTTCAAAAATGCAAAAGGTTTGTATTGGCAGAACAGATACATGCCGATTTATGAATCACTTATAAATCTTGCGGCGTCTTTAATTTTGGTAAGATATATAGGTGTAGCGGGGGTAATTGCCGGAACCATCATAAGTTCTGTAACGACTTGCGTATGGATAGAGCCGCATGTGCTTTATAAATACGGCTTCAAAAAATCCGCAAAACAATTTGTGACTAAATATATAAGATACCTTGCGGCATTTGCAGTTATAATGGCAGTAACCTTTATATGTAATGCATTTGTTTGCGGCAGCGGAATAGTAAGCTTTATATTGAGATGCACCATATGCGTAACAGTTCCCAATATAATGATGATTGTGCTTTATGGAAGAAGTGAGGAATTTAAATACTGCATGGGGCTTCTTAATAGGATGGTAAAAAAGATATAATATGAAGAGAAAAATATTTAAAGCATTTGAAATGCTTTTGTTTATGATTTACAGTAGAATATATGCACTTTTTCATAGTATAGATGAAAAAAAGGTCTTATTTTTGTCAGAATCTCATGCAGTTCTTGACGGCAACCTGAAAGCCGTTTATGATGCTTTGAGCGGCGAATATGAAAAAAAAGTGTATGTAAAAGCCGATCGCAGACAGAAAGGAAACTTTTCAAAAATAGATTTATGGAAAGATTGTACGACAGCCGGATATATAATGTTAGATGATTTTTTTGGTCTTACATCTGCAATGAGGCTTAGAAAAGGGCAGGAGCTGGTGCAGCTTTGGCATGGTTCGGGAGCATTTAAAAAGTTCGGATTCAGCCGTATAAATACGGGTGACAGAATAAAGAATGTCAACACAGGATATAGAAAATACACAAAAGCGGCAGTCACATCAGAGGCTGCAAGACCATGTTTTGCAGAAGCATTTGACATTCCTGCTGATAGAGTGCAGGCTGTGGGAAGCCCGAGAACGGATATGTTTTTTGACGAAAAAAAGATTTATGAAGCAAGGAATCGAGTGTATGATTCGTATCCGGAACTTAAAGACAAAAAAATAATTCTTATTGCGCCTACATACAGAGGAAGAAAGGTCGAAGATGCCTGTTACGATTTTGAACGGCTCGGGCTTGAACGCATAATTGAATCTTTAGATGATTCTTACCATATCGTTACCAAGTGGCATCCGGCTCTTTACAACAATATTAGAATAGGCAAATGCAAGCTTCCGGATTTAACTTCCGAGAATCTGAAAAATCGTATTACAGATGTTTCGGCATATGGGGACATAAATGATGTTCTTACGATTTCGGATATACTTGTAACAGATTATTCATCTGTTATCTTTGACTATTTTCTGCTGGACAGGCCTGTGATATACTTTATATATGATAAAGATGAATACAGCAGAAGCAGAGGTCTGTATTTTGATTTTAAAGATTACATTTATGGTGAAACCGCCTCAGACAGCGATGAACTTCTGGCGGCCATAAAGGCGGAAAATATGCATAATGAGCTGAGGAAGAATTTCAATGAAAAGTTTCTGAAGGCATGTGACGGCAATTCAACTTCAAGAGTTGTAAAGTGGGTATTTGAAGGAGACCGGAAGCAATGAACACAATTTCAAAAGGATCATGGATAGATGGAATAAACAGCATAAACTCAAAAATATTTATGCCGTTGATGGCGGCAACATTTATTTTGTTCAACACCGTTATAAATAAATGGATGGGAGAGCGTATTGAGACATTGCAGAATCTTATCGCAATATGTATTTTACTAATCCTTGCATGTAATCTTTTGTCTGAACCGAAAAGAGTTCTATTACCATGGCTCAGAACCAATTACCTTGTAATAGTGTATTTTGTGGTTAGAGGGATTTCTCTTCTGCAAAGCGGATTCGAATACGGAGTTATAAGAACGATTTTTTTTGAAGTATTTTTCTTGATCGGAATATGCATGACAACGCTTCAAGACAATCACAGAATATATACAAGCATATTTATTTGGGCTGAACTTATATTCAGTGGGTTAAGCTTAGTGTTGTATTATACACGCAGCTTTTTTGGGGCAGGTTTTGAAAACTTTTTGACAGAATATACTTACCTTGACAAGTCCGGAAATGCTTTGATGTTTGCAAATCCAAATACGGCAGGAATAATGGTTGGTTTTTCATTAGTGCTAGCTGTCGTTTTATATGGAAGAAGCAGATACAGCAAAGGTTTTTTGCTGTTTTTCGGTATATTCAATGCCGCAGCACTTCTCTTGTTCGGATGCAGAAGTGCAGAAGCTGGAGTGCTTGCAGTTATGGGATTTGCAGTGATTCAGAAAATATTCCCTAAATTGAACGGAAAAAGAATTGCCGCAATATCTCTTTTGATATGCATAATGACTCTTATACCGATATACGGACTTGTAGCTTATCATGAAAGCAAAGCCCATCTTTCTTATACAGATATAGAAGAGAAAGCTGATATTATAAGTTCCGGAAGATACACTCTGTGGAAACAGTGCGCCATAACACAAAAGGATGATATGCTCTTCGGTAAGGGAAATTTAGCTCTTGAGCAAAAAGACAGAAAAGACTTTATGGATAGCCTTGAGCATAGATGGGAATACAGCTACCGATATTTTCAGGCAGCTGAGCTTGGTCCTCATAATGGTTATATAGGAATGATTTCTGCGGCAGGATGGTTAGGATTCGGTCTGTTTATGGCAATCCTTATGCAGCGCATAAAGCGGGCGGAGCATCTCAAAAAAGGCAGATGGCATCTGATTTTAGTTTTTGCTTTTGTAATAAACTGCTTTGAAAGTTTGTTCATACTTAACAGATTCTTCACCTGTTTCTATATGATGATGATTTTGGAAACTGATATGGAGAAAGGACAACTGACTGACGGAGGTAAGATATGATTTATGCATGTATTTTGGCAGGCGGCATAGGAAGCCGTATGGGGAACGAAAAACCTAAGCAATATATAAATATAGGCGGGAAACCTATAATTCTTCATACTATAGAAAAATTTTGCCTTTGCAGTGATTTTGAAGAAATTTTGATATTATGTCCGAAAGATTGGATAGAATATACAAAGGGTCTTGTAAAAAAACATATAGGCGAGGGAAAATCCATCAAAGTGCTTGAAGGCGGAAGCACAAGAAACGAAACCATAATGAATGCTGTCAATTATATTGAAAAATCAGGAAACCTTGATGAAAATACGATAGTAGTGACCCATGATGCAGTCAGACCATTTGTTACATACAGAATCATAAAAGATAACATAGAGGCTGCAAAAATGTTCGGTGCATGTGATACGGTAATACCGGCAACGGATACTATAGTTGAAAGCAGCGACGAAAAAACCATAAGTGCTATCCCTAATCGTGCGAATTTATACCAGGGACAGACGCCGCAGAGCTTCAAGGCAATTAAGCTGAAGGAATTATACGAGGCCCTTGGAGACGATGAAAAGGCGATATTGACGGATGCTGCAAAAATTTTTGTAATAAAAGGTGAGACAGTCAGTCTGGTGAGAGGGGAAAACTCCAATATAAAGATAACCTATCCTTATGATCTTACAGTTGCTGAAAGCTTGCTTAGGCAGCAATAGAACATAAGATTTATACCATGAAAGGCAGATAAAATGCTTAATACCGTTTACAGGCTTACAGAGCCGAGAAAAATTGAAATTGAGTTTAACAATATAGAGATTGATTCGGAACATGTAATAGTAAGACCTACCCATCTTTCTATATGTAATGCCGATCAGAGATATTATCAGGGAACGAGGGATCCCGAAGTTCTTGCAAATAAGCTTCCGATGGCACTTATTCACGAAGGCATAGGGGTGGTTTTATGTGATAAAAAAGGAGAATTCAAGCCGGGCGAGACGGTTGTAATGATACCGAATACTCCTGAGGAAGAGGATCCTTATATTGCAGAAAATTATCTGCGGTCCAGCAAGTTCCGTGCAAGCGGTTTTGACGGATTTATGCAGGATAATGTTGCCATGAGAAGAGACAGAATAGTTCGTCTGCCGAAAGAGATAGACAAAGAAGTTGCCGCTTTTACCGAGATTATTTCGGTCAGCAACCATGCTGTGGGCAGATTTGACAAGATTGCTCACGACAGAAAAGACCATATCGCTATATGGGGAGACGGCAATCTGGCATTCATAACATCGCTGTTTTTGAGATACAGATATCCTGACAGTAAGCTCTATATAATGGGTGTAAGTCAGGATAAAATGACATCTTTCACATTTGTTGATGAAACTTATGATGTGAGAAACATTCCCGAAGATATAATAATAGATCACGCATTTGAATGTGTCGGAGGACTTGGTTCTACTAAAGCAATATCGCAGATAATAGACTATATTCGGCCTGAGGGTACGATTGCAATACTTGGCGTTTCTGAAAATCCTGTTCCTATCAATACGAGAATGATTCTGGAGAAAGGTCTCAGAATGTTCGGAAGCAGCCGCTCGGGCAGGACAGACTTTATAAATACAGTTGACATGTTCAAAGAACATCCGGAAATTGTTGAACATTTAAAGAATATAGTAGGAGATGTGGTTGATGTAAGAAATGTCGATGATATGCATACTGCATTTGAAAAAGACATAGCTAAAGCCGGAGGAAAAACCATAATGCTCTGGAATGTATAAATTATAATGACTTATGATGACTGAAAACAGGTGAAATATGATAAAAGTTTCTGTAGCGGTACCGGTGTACAATGTTGAAAATTATATATATGATATGTTAGAGTCCGTAAGGAAACAGATATTCAAAGATTTTGAGGTTATAATAGTGGATGACGGCTCTACAGATAATTCGCCTGTTATCGCCAAGGAATTCTGTAAAAAGGATGAGCGATTTAAATATTTCCGGAAAGAGAACGGAGGAGTGGCATCGGCAAGAAACATGGCGATAGACATAGCTTCCGGGGAGTATATAGTATTTTATGATCCGGATGATTATATTCCTCAAACAGTTTTGGAAAAGATGTACAAAACTGCTTCATCTTCCAATGCAGATATGGTTGTAGGCGTTATGGAAGAAAAAAATCTGGGAGAATCACTAATATATATGCATTCCCAGAAATTGGCCAAGCAAAAACTAATAAGCCCGACAGACGACCATTTTATAGGTGCATGGTCTATGTGCCATAAGATGTTTTCACTTGATTTTATAAGAAAGAATGATATTCGTTTTAAGGGGCTTTTGAATGCGGAAGACGGTGTGTTCACCTATACGGTTCTTAATTTTGCCGAGAGAATATCAGGGTGCGATACAATTGCCTATAATTATATAAAAAGACCATTCTGGTTTACTCCATCGGCAACTCAGACAATAAGCAGCAGATATCTTTACAGCCTTTTGTCATCGCATGATGAGATAAGGGCTCAGGCTGAGAAGCTGACAGACAAATATTTAAGGGGTGAAGAAAAAGAAGCCTATATGAGTAAGCTGTATTACAGATTTATCGACGGCGAGATGATAAACGGATATTACAGAAATATATGGAGAACAGAGGAAGACCTGATACCTGTCATTGAGAAACGGACAGCCGAATACCGCACTCATATGACAGAAGAACAGTGGAAATCTATACTCATAAAAAATAAGGACTTGAAATTGGATAAAGGATTTGCAAGCTGTAAAGATATGGCTGAAAACCCCGATGTATCCATAATTATCAATGGCAGGTTTGATGGTGAAAAACTGAGGCTGGTGATAGGCAGTATCTACAGTCAGGCATTTACAAGATTTGAAGTGCTGATAGACGAAAAAGAAGCAGAGCTGCTGCCTGATATATATAAGGATAAAATCAACCTGCGTATAATAAAGGGTGACAAGCCTTATGTGAATCTGGCAATAGAACAATCTCTTGGAAAATATATACTGATATTTGATAAATTTGCAATGCTTACTAAAAATTCGTTAAAGCTTATGGTGGCAAAACTTGAAGCAAAGCCCGATTTGAGCTTTGTGTCAATGCTTATGAAAAGCTTCGACGGAAAGCAGTACGAATCCATACCGGTTTTGAGCGCTGCCTTTGCTTACGGAAAAAACGGACACAGAAGAGCAGGAAAGCTGGCATTGTGTGACAATATATTTTCAAATAAGCTTTTTAGAAGAAGTGTGCTTGAATCTTTTGAGTTTACTGATGACAGAATATACAATACAAAAAAGTTATGCAGCAATCTCAGCTGCGAAAGGCTGAGAAAAGGCGTGATGATAACAGACATGAAGGAAGATGACTTTATTGGCAGCATGAATAGACGCCCTTCGCGGCTTGCCGTAAATCTGGGTTATGCTCAGAACAGATTTTTTGATACGGTCATCAACTGGATGAAGCGTCACATAACGAGAGAAGATATAGACAAGTTTAAGCGTAAAATAGGGAAATAGTATGAGATTTATATTGAAGCTTTTGATAGCCGTACTGAATTTAATATTTGCAGTTATGAAACTTTTTCCCGTACAGGACAAGGTAACTTTCATAAGCCGTCAATCCAACAATAAGAGCGATGACATGAAATTACTTGAAGCAGAATTGAAAAGGCAGGCACCTGATATAACTTTGATTTTTCTGTGCCGCAAGCTTGAGGGAAATATGCTTCATAAAATAATATACTGCTTTCATGTGTTGAGACAGATGTATCATATAGCTACTTCAAAGGTTGTTATTCTGGATTCCTATTGTGCTGCGGTGAGTGTTCTCAAGCAAAGAGAATCACTTACTGTTATACAGATGTGGCATGCTCTCGGAGCACTTAAGAGATTCGGATTCAGTATAGTAGGAGAAGGCGAGGGAAGAAGTATCGCTGTGGCAGATTGCATGTCAATGCATAAAAATTATACTTATGTGCTGACCAGCAGTGAAAAATGTCTGCCGTATTTTGCAGAAGCATTCGGATACGAAAAGGAATCAATGAGGGTCATGTCTCTGCCTCGTGTAGATTATCTCACCGATGATGAATTTTCAAAAAAGACAATAAACAGAATTTATGCCGAATATCCTATGCTTAAGGATAAAAAAGTTATAGTCTATGCACCTACTTTCAGAAAGGGAAAAGATATTTCCAAAGAAATAGATGCATTGGCATCAGAATTTGACCGCAATACATATGAATTCGTAGTAAAGAAACATCCCCTTATGGGAGTAAATTGCAGCCAATGCCTTGTAGATGAGAAATTTTCAACTATGGAAATGATGATGGCGGCAGATTTTGTCATATGTGATTATTCGGCGGTCATATTTGAAGCAGCTATATTAAAGAAACCCCTGTTTTTTTATACATTCGATTATGAGGAATACGGAGTTGCAAGAAATTTTTATATAGATTATATGACTGAAATGCCGGGATTTATATCAGGTAATCCATCAAAGATAGCAGAGGCGATAAAACTCGGAAAATGGGACTGTGAGCGTGTAGAGAACTTCAGTCGCAGGTATGTAACAAAGCAAAGAGATTGTACCGAAACCCTTGCAGAAATGATTGTAAATGAATGTCTTAGAAAATAAACAGAAAAATATCGGAGAAGGCAGAAGTGCATTCTCCGATATTTTATATAGCCCGGCAGCATTAACTAAAGTGCATTTTCTGCCTCTTCAATGCTGTCGTATCCGTACATCTGAACCATTAAGCTCAGATTTTTTTGTGACAGTGACAAGTTCTGCGATATGAGGCTGTCCACATAATCCTTGTACAGCAGGAGAAGCTCTTTAGGGTAGGTTTCCAGCTCGCCCCTGGCATAAGTTTCCATAGATGTGAAACCTAAATGATCTTCCGAGGATCTGATTGGGCGGGCAGTGCCTGATAGCTTGGGATATCTGACTGCCATTTCTTCTTCCCATATAATCAGCTGATCTACTATCTGATTTATAATTCTAAAATTTTCCGCAGGAACAAATGGAAGCAGATTTTTAAGATGCTTATTGAAGTAGTGAATATCTGTGTAAGCCATCATACGAGCATATTTTTCAGAAACGAGATTTCGGTTTTCTTCTTGAGACATAATAGCAAAGGAAAAATACATGTCTACCATGGCGGACGTCCAGTTATCATATTGACATTTTCGCATTATATAGAAAGTTTCAAAGTCATCCTGGCACGAAGCCCGCCCTCCTATATTATCGACATTTTGAAACATCTGCCATTCTATTTCTATTATTTTTTCCGTTTTTTCTTCTCTGTTCATTTTCTTCTCCTTATTTTGTAAAATATATATTACAGGCAGTCTGCCATTGGATGCATTGATCTGATATCGGGGTCCTCAATGGAATTCATCAATTGAGGTATATAATCTTGAAGAAAGCTGCCATTTGGCGTTACATATCCTTGTTCACAAAGAAGAGATGTAATTCTTTGGCATAGGGCTTCTATATGATGAGTAACAGCCTCAAAACCGTCGTTTTGCCATAAGTTTAAAATCAGTGAAGCTGTCTGAGTATCAAATAAAGACAGATTCCTGAAAGACCATTTATAAAACGGAGCAGGCTTTCTGTAAAGCAGGTGTGTTATAGATATTGCAGCCTCAGTAAAGCGGGCGAGGGACAGCTCTGCCGAAACTTTATCACCTCTCCTGATGCAGCGTTCAAAGTTATACTGACCGGATTGAGACATAACGGCACATCTTGCGGCAAGCTTTTTAAGAAGGACATCTTCTGGATAAAAATTTTGAAAGCCCTTGCGGATACGGTTGAATTCACCTGATCTATCTTCGAAAACTTCCCCATTTGTCACTGATGCAAGATTGCTTTCGGAAATCAGAAACCAGTCCATGTTTGAAGAGGGTATGTCAGGACAGCCGGTAAAGGACATATAAAAATCCGATATTTTCATAACCCCAAGCCTTTCCGGAGCGATTATACTGCTTTTTTTTATACCCATAAATTCACTTGGGAGATTGTTGTATGATGCACTGAGTTGATGTCCGAATTCGGCAAAATCTTTGTCTTTAAGCCATATGCAAAAACCGGGGGCAAAATCGTGATCCCTTGAAATTTCGTCATCAAATCCAAAGCATCCTGAGCCTTCTCCGACAAGCCCGGCAGCAAACCTATCTTTAATCTGGGGGAACTTGTTTTCTATCATCGGTTTCCCGAAAGTATTAAAATATTCACGGCATATTTCAAGATGTTTCATAAGTATTACCCTATTTTGAAAGTTTATTGACAGTATCAGATAAAGCCTTGTAGGCAAGACTTTCAGGTCCGTAATCACGGGCAGTAAGCTCAAGGGCATATTTAAAGCTTTCAATAGATTTTTCTATGTCGCCCATTGTAAGCTGAATCTGACCTAAAGTTTCAACTGCACTGCTGTAGTGGACATCGTTTTCACCGGAAGTGCTGTCAAAAATCTCAAGAGATTTTTTCACAGCAGTGAAAGCTTCATCAATCTGTCCCTTTTTTAAGAGAATTTGAGCCATATTTGTATAAGTGACGGCAACTTCTGTTTCGCTGTCTGTAAGTTGCTTCAAAATATCAAGAGCTTTTGAAAGATAATCCATGGCTTTATCGAAATCTTCCGTATCTTGACATAGGATGCTCATATTGTTGTATAATGCAGCGAGTCTATAATCTTGAGAAAAACCAAGTTTTTTGAAGATGTCAGCAGTTTCGCTGAAAATGACAAGAGCAGCCTCAGGTTCACCTTTTACTGCATAGTTTGTACCATAGTTAATTAGTGTAGTAGCATGATGCTCAGTATTGGCAAGATTGAGTATTTCCAGAGCTTGAAGTGCCTTTTGATAAAGAGGAGTTCCTTCTTCGTATCTGCCGGTTGCTCTGTAATATCCACCCAATTCGTTGCATACAGGGATTATGATATCATGTCTGCCTTCTGCTTCGGCACGCTTAAGACATGAAATCATATAATCTTCTGCTTTTTCTGCTTGTTTATTTTCAAAAAGCTCGTCTATATGTGCAAATATTTCGTTTATATTCATGAAAACCTCCTTTGAGAAAATAGAAAAATCTATAGAAACTTTGATATGCCCGGAATCAAGAGAGCTGATCCTGAGAATAGTTTTAGAATATTATACCATACAGAATGATTTTTAAACAGCTTGATGTAAGCTTTGTAAAGAATTTTTTAGGTAATTTTCCAATTTAAGACAAGAAAAAATCGGCAAGCATGAATATACGGGAAGGAACATTGACAGGACAAAAAATTTGACATTATATACGCTGTTATTATATAATCAGAGTTAATGGAAATAAGTAAATTTTGGCTCGCAAAGCTGAAAAATGCAGTATTATACCATGAACATTCTGCAGGCTGAGCGCAAAGCGAGATAATTATAGAAAGAAAAGGTGAAAGATATGGCGAAAGAAAAACTCAATTGGGAAGATGAGCAGGTCAGACATGATTACAGACATACTGCTTCTCACATAATGGCACAGGCAGTAAAGCGCCTTTGGCCGGATACAAAGCTTGCTATAGGACCTGCTATAGATAATGGATTTTATTATGATTTCGAATCCGAACACAAATTCGGAGAAGAGGATTTTATGAAAATCCAGAAGGAAATGAAAAAAATAATTCAGGCTAATTATCCTCTTGAAAGATTTGAACTTCCAAGAGAAGAAGCTATAAAATATATGGAAGAAAAAGATGAACCGTATAAAGTTGAGCTAATAAGAGATTTGCCTGAAGATGCAGTGATTTCATTTTATAAACAGGGCGATTTTGTTGATTTGTGTGCCGGACCTCATATGGAATCAACAGGTAAAATCAAAGCTGTAAAAATTATGAGCGTTGCGGGTGCATACTGGAGAGGTGATTCTGACAGGCAGATGCTCCAGAGAATATATGCAACCGCTTTCCCTACACAGGAACAGTTAGATGACTATATTGACAAGATGGAAGAGGCAAAGAAGCGTGACCATCGAAGGATAGGCAAAGAAATGGATCTCTTCATGATTACGGAAGAAGGTCCGGGATTCCCGTTTTTCTTGCCTAAGGGCATGATTATAAGAAATGAACTTGAGGCTTTCTGGAGAAGAGAGCACACAAAGAGGGGCTACGAGGAAATCAAGACTCCGCTCATTTTAAACGAACAGCTTTGGAGGACTTCAGGACACTGGGATCATTACAAGGATAATATGTACTTCACAAAGATAGATGATGAAGACTACGCTATCAAGCCTATGAACTGTCCCGGCTCTATGCTTGTATATAAGAGAAAAATGTGGTCTTACAGAGAATTTCCTATTCGCTGCGGCGAACTTGGGCAGGTTCACAGACATGAATTGTCGGGAGCACTTCATGGACTTATGAGAGTAAGAACATTTACACAGGATGACGCACACATATTTATGCTTCCGGAGCAAGTGAACGAAGAAATAAAAAATGTTGCAAAATTCTGTGATGATGTCTACAGAATGTTCGGATTTGAATACCATGTAGAACTTTCAACAAGACCGGAAGATTCAATGGGCACGGATGAAGAATGGGAAATGGCAGAAAACGCTCTCAGAAATGCAATAGAAGAGATGGGCGTTCCATTTGTGATAAATGAAGGTGACGGAGCTTTCTACGGTCCTAAGCTTGACTTTCATCTGGAGGATTCCATAGGAAGAACATGGCAGTGCGGCACCATCCAACTTGATTTGCAGATGCCGCAGAGGTTTGATCTGACTTATATAGGCTCAGACGGAGAAAAACACAGACCTATAATGATTCACAGAGTTATATTCGGTTCGATCGAAAGATTTATTGGAATCCTCATAGAACACTGTGCCGGAAAGTTCCCGCTCTGGCTTGCACCTGTGCAGGTAAGACTGATGACAGTTACAGAGAAGTTCTCAGGATATGCAGAAGAACTGAAGAAACGCCTTGAAGAAACCGGACTCAGAGTCGAACTTGATATAAGAAATGAAAAAATAGGATATAAATTGAGAGAGGCAAGAAACGCCCGTGTGAATTATATGTGCGTTATAGGTGAGAGAGAAGAAGCATCAGGTACTGTTTCTGTACGTTCCGGAAAAGAGGGAGAACTGGGAGAAATGGCTGTAGAAGAATTTATCGAAAAGCTGATATGCGAAATTAAAGAAAAAAAGATTTAATTCTGCTTTTAACTTACTAGGAGCATACATCAAAGGATGTATGCTCCATTTTATTTTAAAAAATTAACAAAAAATTTATACTATTCAGAGTAATCTTAACGGTTTTTTGCATTTCAAATGACGATTTACAGGGATATAATATAGGCACATATTAAATTAAGCGGAATGTTATTCAAGAAAGGAATAATACTATGTTTATTTTAGAAGCAATTGCCGCTTTTGGTAACTGG
>UQNJ01000009.1 GCA_900542295.1 uncultured Eubacteriales bacterium
TCATAATGGTTCCGCAGGTTGCAGCACTCCAGAAAGAGTACTTCAATACTCCGGGAAAATACTACTTGGCTGATAAGGAAGCCAAGAAAGCTAAAAAAGCTGCTAAATAGTTATTAAAATTTGAAAAGCGCATAAAGACATCATTGATTTTCCGCAAGATATTTACTGCTTAAATGTAGTATTATAAATTTAATATGTGCATAGAGAACACCTCTCGTCTTAAGACGAGAGGTGTTCTCGTTTTTTGGAGTATGTGATAAATGATAGAGTGTCACAGCTTAGTCTTATGACAAGTGTTGAACCGGCTGAAATTATTTCAGCCGGTTCAGTTTTTTGCAAAATAACGAGCATTAGCTCAGGCTGAAATACACTAAAAGCCAGTCCGCTTTTGTTAAATTGGCTGTTATTTAATGTGAACTTCCTAATTCTTAACGGGTAGAGATTGTGCATGGATGTGAAATTATGACAGTAGGTTTGTTTAGTGTGGCGAATTTTTCAGAAATCAACTAATGTGTGACAATAGCAGTAAACATTCTATGACAATTTTAGACCTACTCAGTCAGAATGGCAGATAGATTATTCTTAAGGTATATGATAGGAAAATCGTCAGCCTAACATCAGAAACTGCTACGTTTAAAAAAGTATGATTTTCTGGCAGGTATAATGTGGTACATTGAAAACCGCAATTCATCACTGATTTTTGCGTAAATGCGTTATATTATATAGTATTTATTACAGGGTCAGCTTCGAGATGTACACTAAATTACGGAGGCAAGTTTGATAAACTTTCAAAACACTATTTGATAAATAATATATAAAAGAATGATGAAGGCTAAAATATAATGAGTTTAAGAGCAGCATAGCAATAACGGCAGAAGGAAATTCATTAACCATAAAGTGGAAAAGAAATCTTAAAGAGGTAAGCGGATATCATATCAGAGCGTATGATTGTTATGGCAGACTGGTAAAGGGTGTTTATGTAAAAAAGAATGGAAAATGCTACTTTGACAACCTTTGCTTCAACAGCGGATATACCGTAAAAATAAGAGGATATTCCATAATTAACGGTTACAAATTATATAGCAAATATGTTTCTTTGGGAGTTGTGACAGAGCCGATTTCGACAGAGCATAGCAAAATTGAAGGTATTTTTACAGAAAGAAGAATCTATGCTTTTGATATATCATGGAGGCCTGATGAAGCAGTAAGCGAGTATATCGTATCATGTTATGATGTGAACGGAAAACTGATAAAACAGCAGAAGCCGGGTAAAGACTGCAAGTGTACATTTAACAAGCTTAAAGCCGGAAATACATATATCGCAGAGGTGAAGAGCTATATAAGGGAAAACGGTGTAAGAAAGAATATTGCAGCTGAAAAGATTGAAGTTACTTTGAGAAAGAAGAATTTGATTTCCAAAATAGCAGTAAAATATATAAAAATGACTAAAAAATAGTTGTTTAATTAGCTTACGGTGTGACAAATTGATTTTAAAAGTTTAATGAAATTAGGGTGAAAATCTATTATTGAGCCTTTCACCCTTTTATATTACGACAAATATAAGAATTGATTTAAAAAGAAAATGTTTGTATAATACATAGTTGTATATTTGCTTTTAAATTCAAGATTTACAATTTTAGAATTCATATAGTATATTATAAGATTTTTTATGGGGGAAAAGTGAATGCTTAAATGGTTAAAAAAGAAAATAAGAAAGTTTACCGTTAAGGTAATGAAAAAATGTATAAAGTGGTACAAAGCAGATACCGGTAAAAAAACATCAGGAAACAAGAAAAAATATACCCAAAAGTATACTCATTATCTGTTAGACAGAGAAGGTAAGCTTACAGACGCAAAGAAAAAAGAAATCTTGTCGGAGATTTTTAAGCGCCGTCTTGGTTATAGCATAAATTGGAATAATCCAATAACATTTAATGCAAAAATAATGTGGCTGAAGCTTAATTATCAGAATCCCCTTATTACAAGATGCAGTGATAAGTTTGCAGTAAAAGATTATGTAGATGAAACAATAGGAAAGGGACATGTAGTTCCGACTATAGATTGGTGGACTGACCCTGACGATATAGACTTTGAAAAGCTGCCGGAACAATTTGTATTGAAAGTTAACTGGTCCAGCGGCTTTAATATAATAATAAAAGATAAGAGTGAAATAGACGAGGAACAGATAAGAAAACAGCTGAGAAAATGGACTCGTTCAAGCCAGAACAGCTATTATCAGATGTTTAACTGGGGATATAAATACATGTCGCCTGTTATTTATGCAGAAGAATATATATCTGAGGTAGGTGACAGCGAACAGGTATTTGATTATAAGTTCTTCTGTTATGACGGAGTATGCAAGAATCTTTTTATAACTACAGACAGATTTTCAAATAAGACATATAACTGGTTTGATCGTGATTTTAACGAACTTCCGTTTACTTACGGCAATGCCGGAAAAACACCCGGCGGTGTTGAAAAACCTAAGCACTTTGAAGAAATGATTGATTACGCCGAGCAGCTTGCAAAGCCGTTCCCGTTTGTAAGAGTGGACTTTTATGAGATAGGCGATAAGGTACTTGTCGGTGAAATGACATTTTATTCAGGAGGAGGTATACTTCAATTTAAGCCAAGGCTCTGGGATATTGAATTGGGTAAGCTGATAAATCTTCCTGATCCTATGTATTTTGATGAGCTTAGAAAGTTTGAAGTGATGGAGCCTAAAGATGCGTATCTTATGGAAGATAAGATCACCTTACAGGAAAAACAGCATTATTGCGAGCAGAAGGGGTTCGCACAGCTTCATTACTGGCCAAATCTGAAAACACCAAGATCTTATAACGAAAAAATATTATGGCTTGCTTTACATTACAAAAATCCGTTAATAGCACAATGCACGGATAAATGGGAAATGAAAAAATATGTTGCTGAAAAGATTGGAAAACAGTATGTAGTTCCTCCCATTGCTGTATATGAAGACCTTAATGATATAGTTTGGGATGAACTTCCTCAAAAGTTTGTAGCTAAATCGACGGCAGGCTGGGGCAATAAACAAGTAAAGATAGTAAAGAAAAAAGAATATATGAATGAAAGCGTCTTCAAGGCTTCTGTGGCAGAGTGGCTTTATCCGTGGAATACATATTATTACAATAATATGTGTATTACAGATGAAAAGATAAAACCAAGGATTATTTTTGAAGAACTTCTTGGAGACGGAGAAGATTCGATTATGGATTATAAGTTCTATTGTTCTTATGGAAAGGTCAATTTTGCTCTTGTTGTTGCAGATAGAAACGGCAAAAAACAAAAGAGAGCATTTATGGATGTGGAAACATGGGAACCTTTACCTGTGAGACGCCGTGGAGTACATAAAGCCTCACATGTTGAAAAACCTGAACAGCTCAGCGAAATGCTTGAAATAGCAAGAAAACTTTCAGAAGATATACCTATGGTCAGAGTTGATTTGTATAATGTAGATGGTAATATATATGTAGGTGAAATGACATTCTCTCCGGGCCTGTTCCTAAGACTGGAACCGGTTGAGTGGGATTATAAGATGGGCGAGTTTATAGATCTTGACAAGATAGAACAAGAGTATCTAATTTAGACTTATAATATGATGGTTTTAAAATTTATAGAAAAAAGAGGATGATTTTCCATCCTCTTTTTCATTATTATTGGGCTATAAGCCCCGTCGAGAACGCAAAGCGTTCGAGACAATAAACCACCCGTTTTACGGGTGCGCGACGGAGGTTATACCAAAAAAGGCATCCCTTTGTTACAATAGAGTTGTTCAAGCCTTATTGTAACTAAGAAAGGAGGCCTTTGATGGCAAATATAAATCACAGCTTGTCACATACAAAATGGTTGTGTAAATACCATGTTGTGTTCACACCTAAGTATAGACGAAAAATCATCTATAATCAATATAGAGAAAGTTTGAAAGAGATAATAAAAACATTGTGTGGGTACAAAGGAGTGGAAATACTTGAGGGTCACATGATGCCAGACCATGTACATCTGCTCCTGAGTATACCACCGAGCATAAGCATTTCAAGCTTCATGGGATACCTAAAAGGAAAAAGTGCACTGATGATGTTTGATAAACATGCCAATTTGAAGTACAAATTCGGAAACAGACATTTTTGGGCGGAGGGGTACTATGTCAGTACAGTTGGACTCAATGAAGAGACCATAAGAAAATATATAAGAGAACAAGAAAAGCATGACATAGCCCTGGATAAATTAAGTGTGAAGGAGTATGAAGACCCCTTCTCAAAGTAATGTAGCCCCTTGAAGGGGCGAGCAACAGAGGTAATGACAATAAGGCTTGAACAAAGAGAAAGCCCGCGCCTTTAGACGCGGGTAGGTAATAAGGGCTTATAGCCCTGAGCGAACCACCCGTTTTACGGGTGGACGCGATTAAAAACTTTACTTGCATTGGGGATTTAATAGTTCAAATTTATCTTCCATGTTTTTTTCTCCCCATTCACACATCAGTTCCAAAATTGCCTCTAAATTTCTTCCTTTGTCGGTTATTGAATATTCAACTTTTGGTGGAACTTCCGCATATAACTTACGAAAAATAAGTCCGTCATTTTCTAATTCTCTGAGCTGTGTAGTTAAAGTGCGCTGGGATATGTGAGAAATATAGTGAAGAATTTCATTAAATCGTTTCGTACCATTTCTGATTAAATATTCAAGAATTAATGGTTTGTACTTTCCACCTATCATTTTAAGTGTGACTTCCATCTCACAGATAACTTTAACTTTTTCCATGTTTTCCTCCTTAGTGTAATTAAGTTCACTTAGTGATAAAAATGTGCGTTCTTGTTTTAAATAGTGAAAGTTCTATAATTAAATTATAAGACCTAAAGGCTTTTAGGTAAAGGAAGGGAGTAGTTGTTGATGAAAAAAATATTGTTTATCAATGGGAGTCCCAGACACGCAGGGAACACTAGATTGATTATGCAGGAATTGAAAAATGAATTAAACAAAATGGGGCATGAAATAGATTTTTGCGATTTATATAATTCTCCGATCAACGCTTGTCTAAACTGTGATTCATGTAAAAGTAATCAAGGAAAATGCTTTATGAATGATGCTGCCAATGAATTATTAGATAAGATTGAAGAAGCAGATATAATCATATGGGGTTCTCCAGTCTACTGGTGGGGAATTACAGCAAAAATGAAGTTGTTGATTGACAAATTTTATGCCAGAGATGGATATTTTAAAACATTAAAAAAGGAAATAGGATTGATTGCGGTAGGTGCTAATGACTTATCAGATAAACAGTATCAGCTAACAAAAGAACAATTTTCTTGTATAGCAGATTATCTGGGCTGGCCAGTGAAGTTTTATCTACCATTATCTGCATATAAAGCTGGAGAGATTATGGAAGATAATCAAGTTATACAAACAGTACATGAAATTGCAAAAGAAATTTAGGATTGTTATTTCTGAATATTAGGAGGATTTTGAAATGAAGAAATTAGTTGTAGTTACAGGAGCAAGCTCTGGGATTGGAATGGAACTTGCCAAACGCTTTTCAAAAGAAGGACACCCTGTCTTAATGCTTGCCAGAAGAAAAGAAATCATGGAAGAATTAAACCTTCCAAACTGTATGTGCAAGTCTGTTGATGTTACGGATTTGCAAGGCATGGAAAAGGCTATTTGTGAAGCTGAAGAAAAATATGGGAAAACGGATTTACTGATAAATTGTGCAGGGCTTATGCTATTGGGTTATCCAGACAGTCAGGACTATGAAGAATGGGAAAAAATGATAGATGTCAATGTAAAAGGTATCTTAACGGGAACAAAGGCTGTTCTTTCCGATATGGTGGAAAGAAATGGAGGTACTATTGTTAATATCAGCTCAATTGCCGGAAGAAAAACATTTGATAATCATTCGGTCTACTGTGGTACAAAATATGCCGTTCATGCTATTACAGAAAGTATGAGGAAGGAAGTATCTGGAAGTAATGTCAGGCTGATTGTAATCGCTCCAGGAGTTGTTGAAACACCGTTGTTAAGCCAAACTTCAAACGAAGAAATAAAAGATAATTATAACCAATGGAAACAGAGCATAGAGGGCGGTCTTGATGTATCACAGATTGCAGACTGTATTTTATTTGCATATCAAATGCCACAAAGTGTATGTGTGCGTGAAATTGTAATTGCTAAAACGAAACAAGAAGATTGAATTAATAAAATTGAATAAATGCTTCATATTGATTTTGTTTTACTATTCTACCTTACTTTCAGATTATATATTTATAAGTTGTAAGAATAGTTACGGCAGAGTTGTGCCCTGACCATGTGCACATGCTTGTAGAGATACCTCCGAAAATGGCAGTGTCAAGCTTCATGGGTTATCTCAAAGGAAAGAGCACAACTTTAATATATGAGCAATTCCCCTAGCTGAGATACAAATACAGAAACAGAGAATTCTGGTGCAAAGGATGTTATGTTGACACAGTAGGGAAAAACGAAGGGAGAATTGCGGAGTATATTAAACATCAGCTTGAAGAAGATAAACCGGGAGAGCAGCTAAGAATCCCAATGCCGGAAAAAGAGAAAGTAAAGTAGCACGCAGATGCCAGGCTGCATTACGTGTTGTATGCATGCCGTGAGGCACAAGGACTATGCCCATATGTTAAAAAACCCCGCCCATTCACGCGGGAATGCTTTTTTCAGGTGATGAACCGAATCGTCACTTAACGGTCGTTATGCAAAATACATCTCGAAAACTCACAATTAGATGCTATAATATATTTGTCAAGTACGTTTTGCTGGACATACGATGATGTAAAATGGGTGCAGAAAAGAAAAACGAGGGGTCCAGAACACCTGAAAAGGAGCAAGGTATGAATTATATAGTATTGGATATGGAATGGAATCAGCCTTTTAATATGAAAAGCATGGTCAAAAAGCCGTTGCTGCTTCACGGCGAAATCGTGCAGATCGGTGCGGTGAAGCTTGACGAGAATTATCATATTCTTGATACATTCAAAATCATGGTGTCTCCTAAACATTATACCAAAATGCACAAGAAGGTATCTAAGCTCACTAAGATCACTGATGAGGAACTTCAATACGGTTTTCCGTTTCCGGCAGCATTTAAGCATTTTAAAAAATGGTGCGGTGAGGAATTTACATTTCTTACTTGGGGTACAGATGACATTGATATGCTTCGTGACAATATGATTCTGTATGATTTGGACACGGAATGGATTCCAAGTACATACAACATTGAGATAATATTTGATGACCAAATTGTTAAGGAAAAGAGACAAGTTTCTCTTTCTTATGCAATGGAGAGAATTGGAGAACCGGCGCTTGAAGCGCATGATGCATTGAATGATGCGAGAAATACAGTGTGTATCTGCTTGCATTTGGATATGGCTAAGGGTTTGGCAGAATACGCTACTCTACAGAAGAAGATGAAGGGCTACGGAAGTCATGCAAAAGAAAGAAGTCAGTCTACAAGAACTTACTCAACACGTGAGGATGCGCTCAATGATTCTGAACTTATCAACTTCTTTTGTTCTGCATGTGATTCCGATGTCAAGTGCGTGGATTTTGTTCGTCAGAATTCTGATAAATTCATTTGTATTGGAAAATGTGAAAACGGCGATGAGCTGTTTGTTCGATTTAAGTTTACTAAGAGGTCAGATGGAAGGTTTAGTGTTGCAAGAATCCTATACGAAATGGATGAGGACAACAAAGGCTACTATTTAAGTAAGAAACAACAGGCTGAAGAAGCAGAAGCAGCATACTTGCAAAGCTTGGCTGTCGCTAGATGATTACAGAAGTTTATGCTGCAGGAACTGAAATATGCTCTATAAATAATATAAAATCGCTATTTGTGGTAAAGACAAAACTGGCAATTTACTATAAAATGAATGTAAGATTGGAGGGGGAAAAACATGAATCAGAAAAAAATTGGCGATTTTATTGCAGCATTGAGAAAGGAAAAAGAGGTTACGCAACAGGAATTGGGTAATTACCTCGGAGTCACAAATAAGACTGTTTCCCGCTGGGAAACTGGGAAATATATGCCGGATATAGCGATTATACCTGAACTGTGCAAGTTTTTTGGAATTAGCATAAATGAGTTTATTTGTGGCGAGCGTGTAGAAGAGGAAATTTTTCGTAAACAAGCTGATATGAACATAATAGATATTTTGACAGGGGATAAAAAGTTACGGAGACAAAAGCAATACAGTGAAATGTTGGGCGGAGCAGGAACAGGATTGATTCTGTCTGTTTTGTATAATCCTGACAGAGTAGAAAAAGCAGTTGTTGCAGGAATTGGACTATTGATGATTATTACCGGATGGTATTTGCGAGCAAAGATAGATAAAAGCCCTGTGCTATTAAAAAGATAATAAGGTGTGGAATGGTAAAGGTTGATGGGATGCAAGCGACAACTTGTGTCCCTTTTAATGTCATAAAGAACTCTTCCTCTGTCTTTAACCTTTAGAATTGGTATGATATAATAAAGACATTGTAAAGTAGATGCAGGGTAAGAGGGATTTTTTGAAAAAGATAGTTACTCTCATGAAGAAAGATAGGTCTTTTATTTTAATAATATTGTTCATTCAATTTTATCCTGTGTAACAGGTTTTAGAATTGTATATACAGCACTTGATATAATGTTTTTTTGGATAATCAAAGAGCAAATCAGCAGATGCAATGGCTCTGCCTGAAAGCTGATAAATTATAGCATAAAACATTGCAGAAAGTCATTATAAAAGAAGAAATATCAAATAACTCAAGATGTTTTTCTCTGGTTTAAAATCATAAATTACTAAAGGTAAAGTTTGATTTTGCTTTCGGAAGTTCGTGAACACCTGCCGGCAGGTGTTATTTTATATATTAAATAGGGTTTTACTTACAATAAGGCTTTGACAGCTGATTTTACAAATGATATTGTATGATTATCAGAACCCAGAATCAAAAGGAGAAATCAATGACCGAACTATTAGCTCCGGCGGGAAATATGGAAGCACTTAAGGCCGCAATAGCAAATGGATGCGATGCGGTTTATTTGGGTATGCAAAAATTCGGCGCCCGTGCATATTCATCTAATTTTGACGAAGAATCCTTAAAAGAGGCGGTTGAATATGCGCACCTCAGAGATGTTAAAATTTATGTTACGATGAATACGATAGTGTTCGAGGATGAGCTTGAGGATATGACTGATCAGCTCCGCCGGCTTAACGAAACAGGCGTTGATGGAGTTATAGTTCAGGATTTGGCTGTCTTTGATTATATAGTTAAAAATTTTGAGGATATGGAAGCCCATTGTTCTACGCAGATGGGAATAGATGACCTTGAAGGTACATTGCTGTTCAAGGAAATGGGCGCTGATAGAGTTGTTCTTTCAAGAGAAGTGGAAATCGATAAAGTAAAAAAAATAAAAAAAGCCGCACAAATACCAATTGAAATATTTGTTCATGGAGCTCTTTGCGTGTCTTATTCCGGCAACTGTCTTATGTCAGGGCTGATTGGCTTTAGAAGCGGTAACAGAGGAAGATGTGTTGGTTCATGCCGAAAGCAATATGAACTCATCGACAAGTCAAACGGTGAGTCCCTTGGAAAAAACTATCTTTTATCTATGAAAGACCTGAATACTATAGATTATGTAGACGAGCTGAAGGAAATTGATTCTCTGAAAATAGAAGGCAGGATGAAAGAGCCTGCATATGTCGCCAATGTAGTATCCAAATACAGAAAAGCCATAGACGGAACGGTGACTGCTGAGGACAAACAGGACCTTAAAAAAACTTTTAACAGGACTTTTACGAAAGGATATATTTTCAGTGAAGATCCTGCGGATATAACTAACATACAGAAACCCAACAACTTCGGATATGAAATAGGTGTAATTTCGGGAAGCGTCGGTGGAATGTACGAGGTAACTCTGAAAAGCACCCTTAATCAGAACGATATAATCAGAATAGACCATAATAATGAAGACATAAATCTATCCGTGGTGAAGCTGTACAATCGAGAGGGAAAGCTGATAAATAAGGCCGATAAAATATGTTACATCAAGATTAAAGAAAAGCTTTCGAAAGGTGACATACTGTATAAGACAAAGGACTATTTCTTTTATAAAAGCCTTGAGAGTGAGCTGATAGGGGAATTCAGACGATTCCCATTGAATCTCAGGGTGTATGCCTACCCCGGTTCTAAGCTGTTTATAGATGCTGAGGGACTTGGATGCAGTTATTTATATGAGAGTGAAGAAATTCTGGGTGAGGCATTAAACAGCCCGACCACAAAGGAGCAGGTGGTAAAGCAGCTGTCTAAATTGAATGATACGGTTTTCACCTTAAACAGCATAGAGTTTGAAGAATATAATGCTTTTATTCCCGTAAAAATCTTGAATAATGCAAGACGGGAGATTGTGGCAGCGCTATATGAGGCTAAAATCAGCAACAAGAAAAAAAGGGTGTTACTGCCAGACCAAAGAGAAAAAATCACATTTGAGCAAAAGGAACCTTACATAACGGCATCCGTTCTGACAAAGGAGCAGTACGAAGCATGTAAAGAATGTGGCATAACAGATATATATTTTGACAATATTATCAGAAGAAATCAAATCAAATATGAGCCGAAGGACGGGGAGCTAATGATAGGCGGTTATGGAGGCATTTATTATTACAGAAACATGAATCCTTTCATTACCGACTACTCATTGAATGTTGCTAATTCAGAGGCTTGCTATATGCTACACAAATTGGGTGCAAAAAGAGTGACGCTGTCTTATGAGCTGAATAAGAGACAGATAAGCGACCTTGTGGAAGCATACTACAGTAAAAACGGCGGTTATCCGGCGCTTGAAATGATAGTTTACGGACGTGCACCGCTCCTGTTTACAAAATATTGTCCGCTTAAAAAAATGGGCGAGTGCGGAGTATGTAAGTCAAAATCATATGAGATAAAAGATGAATACGGATCCTTTCCGATTATTTCTCACAGGGATTGTACGACGACCATACTTAACGGGAAAATACTGAATCTTCTTGATGAAATGCCGTCTATAAAGGGCGTTGAAGCATTTCGCCTTAATTTTACGACTGAGTCAGGGAAAGAAGTGACAGAGATTGTAAGTGCGGCCATGGATAAACTAAGAGGTATGGCAGAGAAAACTCTTTTTGATCGTGAGACCGACACCAGAGGGCATTTTAACAAAGAGATTATTTAACAGAAATGAGGATAACTAAATGATTCGAGTAGAAAACCTTTCCTATGGTGTTCCTGCGAAAGATTTATATAACAACATTTCATTTACGATAGACAAAGGCTGCCATTGTGCCGTTATAGGAAGCAACGGAACAGGCAAATCTACGCTTATTGACATGCTGATAAACACCGACAATTATATTTTTGACGGTAAGATAATAAAGGACAGCGGGTGCAGAATAGGGTATCAAGGTCGATTTGGCGTAAGAGACGGTCTCAGAGATGTTTCGGTATTTGAATATCTGAGTGAGCGCTTTGTAACGGTTCAGAGGGAAATTGCCGATGTATGTGAGGAAATGGCATCAGCTGAAGATATGGAGGCTGTATTTGAAAAATATCAGCAGCTTTTAGATATAAACGAAGCTATGGATGGCGACAACTACGAGAATAATATTTGTAAGCAGCTTAATACAGCCGGTATGGGCAATCTGAAAAGTGTAAAAATTTCAAAGGTCAGCGGAGGAGAATACAAGCTCCTGCAGATTATGAAGGAAATGCTTTTAGCACCGAATCTCTTGATTTTAGACGAGCCGGACATTTTTTTAGACTTTGCAAATCTGAACAGCCTTTGTCGAATGATAAATGAGTACAAAGGTACTCTCATGGTAGTAACGCATAACAGATATCTGCTTAATCACTGCTTTGACAAAATTCTTCATATCGAAAACACAGATTTACAGGAGTATGAAGGCACTTACAAGGAATACGGATGCTCGATTCTTAGAAAAAAACTGGAATTGAGGATTCAAAATCTCAGTGAGCAGGAAGAAATTCAGCGTACGGAAAAAATGGTGGAGACTTTGCGGAAAAGGGCGACACTGATGGTAAATCCTGTTATCGGCAAATCCGTAAATGCTAAGCAGTCTCAACTGGACAGGCTGAAGGAAAGACAGATAAAAGCACCGTTTATAGAAATTTGTGAGCCTGAAATATCTTTTTGTTTGGTTGATACGGAGGCGGATGATGAACGTGCAGTGCAGGAAAATCCTATTCTTTCTGTATCTGATTATGGAGTTGAGTTTGACAAAGTTCTTCTGAGAAATGTAAGCTTTGAGCTGCGCCGTGGTGAAAAGGCAGCATTTGTAGGTGCAAACGGGACAGGCAAGACGACACTGATTCGTGATATCGTGAACAATATAAAAGATGAAATTCACATAGATGAGTCAGCGGTGGTTGTAAGTCTTCCACAGTTCAATGACCGAACAGAAGACGATGAAAGAACGGTATCGGCTATAATGGCCGATGCCGGTTTTGAGACGAAAGAAAAGGCTTCCGCATACTTGGCTAAGTTCTGTTTGCAGGGCGATATACTTGAACAGAAGATAAACATGACTTCCGCAGGAGAAAGGAATTTGCTTCGTATAGCTTTGGCAGCCGGCAGAAAGGCTGATTTGCTTATACTGGATGAGCCGACAAGTCATCTTGATATACACGCACAGATGGCTTTTGAAAAGGCTGTTGCAGAATACAAAGGGACTGTGCTTTTTGTGAGCCATGATTTTTATCTGATAGCAGGATGTGCCGATTATGTATTGTTTGCGGAAAACAATACATTAAGACGGATGAGCGTGAAAAAGTTCAGAAGGATGGTATACGATTGCTATTTTGATAGAAGTTATCTTGAGGAGGACAGAGAAAGGCAGGAACTTGAACGAAAAATTTCAGATGCATTTAAGACGGACAATTTAGCGGAGGCTGAAAAGCTGTGCGGAGAGCTTGAAGAACTTGATCGCAGATAGAGAATAACGGAACTTTTCCCAGATGTAAAAAACTTATGGGTTTACAATATGATTATATAGTATAAAAAAATTATTTCAAAAACCTTGCATAATATATGATAAAACACTATGAAACACTTATGCTATGGAATTAACCATAATATAAATATACTTCGAAATATTACTTGTTTGTTTTTAGTGTCTGTAAGGTATAGGGAGGTTTTGCATGTTTGAAAAATATGTTGAACAGGTTTTGGATATATTTAATTATGTTGACAGCATTCTGATTACTGATAAGAAGGGTAAAATCAGATATTATCATTCAAATCGCACTGATTTGAATCAGATTGACAAGAAGACGGTAATAGGCAAGAATATTATTGAACTTTACTGCAATCTCACCAGAGAGAGCAGCACAGTATATGAAGTTTTGAGGACAGGAAAGCCTATAATAAATTATAAACAGGAATTAAAAGTTGAAAGCGGGAAAGTTATTGAAGCCATAACCAGCACCATGCCTATACAGGAAGATGACGAGGTTATAGGAACTATAGATGTTTCCAGTTATTCTGTGGAGCAAGTCGATGTACAAAAAAAGGTGAAATCAAGAAACCAACTTTATAAATTGGAAGATATCGTGACGATAGATTACAATATGAATCGCCTGAAGTCGAAAATTAAGAAAGTTGCCAATACATCTTCTTCTGTTCTTATTTACGGTGAAACCGGGACAGGTAAGGAACTGGTGGCTCAATCTATACATACTGAAGGAAGCAGAAAAAACGGAAACTTTGTTTCTCAAAATTGTGCTGCCATTCCTTCATCTCTCATGGAGAGTATACTGTTTGGCACAAAGAAAGGCGGATTTACGGGAGCGGAAGATAGCCCGGGCCTGTTTGAATTGGCAAATGGGGGAACATTGTTTTTAGATGAGATAAATTCTATGGAGGCCTCAATACAGTCTAAGCTTTTAAAAGCTGTTGAAGAAAAGAAAATAGTAAGGGTCGGAGGAACAAAACCTATTATGGTTGATGTAAAGATTGTTTCTGCAACCAATATGGAAATAGAACAGTTATTTGAATCAGGATGTATTAGAAAGGATCTGTTGTATAGATTGGGAACTGTTCGCTTAGAAATACCGCCGCTTCATGAACGACCTGTTGACTTGGCTCCGTTAGCAAAACAGTTTATTCGTGAGTTCAACATTGAAATGGGGCGTAATATTTTAGATTTGACAGAGGAAGTTTATGAACTGTTTACATTATATGATTGGCCCGGGAATGTTAGAGAACTTAGAAATATAATTGAAAATGCTTTTAATTTATGCTCCGGCAGGTTTATAGAAAAGGATGATCTGCCTAAATATATGATAAATGCAGTAAGTATAAATAATAAGCATTATAGTTCGACATACGAGAAGGGGCTGAAATGCACTATGGAAGAAATTGAAAAGGATATAATTATACATACATTAAACAATAGCAATACAAAGGCTGAGGTTGCAAGAAAATTGAAATTATCCAAGCAGGCGCTCCAATATAAACTTGAAAAATACGGATTGGATTCTTAATTTATCAACTCGCATATGATATATGCGAGTTTTCTTTTTTTAAAACTAAAAAACTGTTGCTTCCTCTTGTAAATTCGCATATGTACCGGTAAGAACCAATCAGCAGGTGATATTATCTGAAGTTTTGTCTTTTATAAATGTTTATTATTAGATACAGCTACTTCATTGAAATGATTTTTTGTTTATGGTATATTGATGATAAATCTAAACACTTGATTTTTGGTTAAGTTATAAAGTGATTGCATTTAAATTTCATCAGATAATATTCTAATACAGCACACAAATTGTTTTCTTTTTTTTGTTTATAGAAACATAATACACCACAAATTTACAGTATTTAATTAAAAAAGTACAAGGATTGGTTAATTTAGTACATTGAATAAAATCGACATAAAAACTAATATTATTGTATAGGAGTAATAAGTGCCATGGATGGTAAAAACAGAGAACTTATTATAAGAACTTTGGAAATAAGACACAAGTCTTTTCATCTCAGCAAAAATTTAAGAATAATATATGTACTGAAAGGGGAGTTGACCCTAAAGTTTGTGGCAGGGAAAACAACCATAAAAGAAGGCAGCATAGAAATTATAAATATAAATGAACCGGTATGTTTTTTCGCCGGGACTGAAGGTAATGTCGTACTTCTTTTTGAAATTGACGGCGCCTTTGCAAAGAAGATGCAGCCCATGATAGACAGGGCATTGTACAATTGCAACACGACTTTGTTCTATCCGTGCAGAACGCAGAATAAGTATCAGGAACAGTTAAAATCCAAACTGCTACTTGTGTATAATTTGTATACATATACAGAAGATTACTCTTTTATCAAAAAAGTGCTTCAAGAGATTGAGGACTTAATAGTGGACAAGTTTCACGACTTGAAAAACATGCTGGTGCAGACTGATGTCTCCGATACAAATCTTAATCGTTTTTTGAGAATATATGATGCCATATACAGCAATTCCGGCGGCAAGATAAACCTCAAAGAAATCGCAGAAAAAGAATATGTAAGCGTTCAGTATCTTTCAAAGGAGTTCAATAAAAAATTGAATATGAACTTCAAAGCCACTGTTGAATATTACAAAGTAATACAGGCGGTAAGATATTTGATAACGACTAACATGCCGGTGACACTTGTCTCCGAAAACAGCGGATTTTCAGCACCAAGGTATTTTTATAAACAGTTCTCTTATTATTTGGACTGTACGCCTATGTTATTCAGAGCCAAAACAAGAGGAGAAGATGATCGTGTCTGGGAAGTTCCATCTGATAACGAGCGTATTAAAGAACTTGTAAAAAAGGTAATGGATTCGGGCATGGATATTTTCAGCGGAAGCGACAAAAACATAGCCGAAGTTGAAAGCGTTCGCATGAATATCGGAAATAAAAGTGATATGATGCCGCAAAAAGAAAAAGCCGAAGCCGATATAATAAGAGAAATATTTAGAGATGTAGAAAAAATCAGAGGCATACATCCGACGGCAAAATTTATTTTACTTTCCGAAGACGAAGAAACAAAGCTTAAGAGATTCCTTGGTCAGGAGGGTGTGAAACCTGCAACTATGCTGATTTCCGTAAGCGGCAGCAATAAGACTTACGGAGAGCTGGCCTATGATATAGAATCTGCATTAAGTTATATGAACCTTCTGATAAGCATAGCTTCCGGAAAAGGTGTAAGAACATCTTTTAACTGGGAAATAAGCGGAATGTCAGAAAGCGTTAATTCTATTCTTGGATATGAACCTACAGATGTGATAGTAGGACTGTTGTCCTTTACATTCAACTGATGTGGGCGCATATATATGAACACAATATGGAGGTATTGAAATGAAATTTAAGAAAGCTATTGCTTTGATTCTTATCTTAGCTATGGTATTTTCACTTTCAGCCTGCGGCGGCAAGAAAGAGGGAGATTCAAAGACTCTTGTTATCGCCATTCAGGATGAAATCGAGGGTACAGATGTACAGCAGATAGGCTGGGACAATGTAGTTCATCAGCTTCTTTACAGCCCGCTGGTAACATTCAGCGAGGATTTAAGCACAATCAATCCGGGCTTTGTAGAATCCTATACAGAGTCAGAGGATGGCAAAGAAATAACCTTTGTGCTTCCTAAGGATGCAAAGTTCTCAAACGGCGATGCCCTTGATGCAGAAGCTGTAAAAGCGTCTTTTGAAAGAATGAAAGAAATCAGCCAGTACTCCGGCGACATTGAAGCCGTGCAGGACATACAGGTAGTTGACGAAAGAACTTTTAAATTCATCCTTTCAGAGCCTGCTCCTTACATGTGGGCAAGCCTTGGAAGCTGCTTCAGTGGAATCGTTGACACAGCAGTAGCGGAAGAAGTCGGAAACGACGAATTTAACAGAAACGCTGTCAGCAACGGACCTTTCATGGTAAAGGAATGGAAAGCAGGTTCGGAAATAGTTCTGGAAAAGAATCCTAACTATGTAACCTCAAACCCTGATGTTGAAAACAAGGGCGTTATGAACTTCGATCAGGTAATAGTAAGATTTATACCTGACGAGTTTACAAGAGTAAGCGAACTTGAATCGGGAAATGTAGATATCGCATATGATATTCCTACTGCCAGCGTAAAATCAGTAACTGAAAACGATGATCTTGAAGCTTATTTCTATGAGCAGGCAGGTTCTACATACATAATGACAAATACAAACGATAATGCACTTAAGGACAAGAATGTAAGAGATGCCATAAATATCGGTATTGACAGAGATGCTCTTGCAGAAGCCTTAGACGGTCAGGTTTCACCGCTTTACGGATTCATTTCTGCTGCTCAGGCAGGTTACAGTGCCGATAAGGAAAAGGAATATGCAGATAAGTTTGCGTATAATCCTGATAAGGCAAAAGAATTGCTTGCCGCAGCAGGTTACACAGACAGTGACGGAGACGGTATCGTTGATAAGAACGGCAGTCCGCTCACTATAGAATTCTGTTCACCTACAGATAAGGCATCAAGTAAGGCCGCAGCACCTGTAATTCAGGCTCAGCTTAAAGAAATCGGCATAGATATGCAGATTAAGGAATATGAAGCTGCATATATCAAACAGCTTCAAAAGGACAGCAACTTCCAAACTATGGCAAGAAGCTATGTATGGAATGACGCAGATATCCTCTACTATGTATTTACAGAAGCATCAGGATATCCATGGCATGAGAAGTCTGTAACAGACGCTCTTGTAGATGCAAGGTATGAAACAGATACTGAATTAAGAGTCGACAAATATGAAGCGGCACAGGATGAATTGTTTAAATACACACCGGCTGTTTCCATGTTTGCAGACAAGTATTGCATCGCAACATCTAAGGCTGTAAAAGGATTTAAAGTTACAAACGACGGAAGATCAATCTTCAACGATACTACTAAGGAGTAGAACTGATGGATCTTATGACATTGGAAAAGAGATTGGATCAAGTTATAAGTACAGATATGACTGACCAAACGCCGGGTATGGTGCTTATGATAACCAAAGGCGAAGAGGTGCTTATAAGAAAGTCATATGGACTTGCCGACCTTGAAACAGGAGAAAAAATAACAGAGGACAGAACTTTTGTTATAGCTTCCAATACAAAACAGTTTACTTGTGTAGCTATAATGATGCTGAAAGAGCAAGGTCTTATAGACTACGATGAACCTATAGAAAGGTTTTTCCCGGATTTTCCGGACTATGTAAAGTATGTTACGGTAAGGGATTTAATGACGCATGTCTCAGGTATCAGAGAATACTTTGAAGAAGATAAATGGCTGCAAATACCGGATTCTGCAACTGCGGATACAGAAAGAATGCTTGAGATAATCAAGAACTTCGGGGATTTGACATTTGAACCTAAGACACAGTATTCCTACTGTAACTCCGCTTATGTTATGTTAGGTGATATTGTACGGCAGCTTTCAGGAATGCCTTTTGGAGAATTTCTTAAAAAGCGTATATTTGAACCGCTTGAAATGAACGATACAATAGCACCGGACTACAAGGATGTAAAATCAGACAAATTGACGGAAGGTTATACAAAGGATGATAAAGGCAACTTTGTAAAGCAGGATTACAACATGGCTCTGGTGGGCTATGCAGACGGCAATATGCAGTCTACTGTAGACGATTTGTTTAAGTGGCATAAGTATCTTTATATGAGTGATTCGGAAAAACTTCTCAAAAGAGAAACTTTAGCCGAAGCCTTCAAAGACAATTATCTTTTGGATGGAACGGCAACAGGCTATGGATTCGGATTCTTTTTGGGGGACTACAAGGGCCATAAAGAAATATGGCACACAGGCGGAACTACAGGATTCATATCGAGAGTTTCACGATTTGTAGATGATGATATTTCTCTCTTCATGCTGACAAATTATGAAGGACTTCCAAAGAATGAATTGTATGAAAAAATCGCTGCGGAAATATTTCGAGTTTAGAATCTGAGAGGGAGGGTCATCCCCTCCCTCTTATGTATTAGTACAAGAAGGAGACGAGAAATGAATGATATTGTTCGTTTTGTGGTGAAAAGACTGATAATGGGCGTAGCTATAGTGCTGTTTGTTTCAGTTCTTGTTTTTGCCATAATGCAGGCCATGCCGGGCAATCCTATCGACCTTATGGTAGATACGAGAGTTTCTCCGGAAAGGGTTGCGGAACTTGAAGCCCAGTGGGGGCTTGACAAACCGCCGATAGTTCAGTTTTTCTATTGGCTTGGTAACATATTACAGGGAGATTTCGGTATGTCGGTATCCATGAAGCAGAATGTAGGAGATCTGATAATGCAGAGACTGCCATATACATTGATGCTTACAGGTGCGGCATTACTTATAGAATATATTATAGCTATTCCATTGGGACTGATGGCAGCTGTAAAAAAAGATAAACTTACAGACAAAGCTTTAACTGTCGGAACTATAGTTCTGTGGTCCATGCCTCAGTTTTGGCTTGGTGTATTGCTGATGTTTATCTTCAGTATTACTTTAGGTGTTTTGCCGCTGTCGGGTTACAGCGGATTTACATCCCTTATATTACCGGCATTTACACTGGCGCTGCCTACACTGGCTCAGATTTTCAGGCTGACCAGATCAGAGGTACTTGATGTTATGCGTGAGAGATATGTAATGACTGCCAGAGCTAAGGGTATAGCCGGTAAAAAAGTTTTGATAAAGCATGTATTGAGAAATGCACTTATTCCTGTTACTGTAATGTTCTTCTTATCATTGCCTTGGCTGATAGGCGGAGCTGTAGTAGTTGAAAATGTGTTTGCGTGGCCGGGAATGGGTCAGATGCTTTGGAAAGCCATATCCAAGCAGGATTTTATGGTGGTTCAGGGAATTATTTTTGTTATAACGATTTTGACAGTAATTTGTAATCTTATAGGTGACATAATATCGGGAATACTTGACCCAAGAATTCGTTTGGAGTAGAGGAAGACAATGAAAAAGAAATTTAAAGGCATATTTAAAAATAAAATGTTTGTCATTGGTATGATACTTTTCGGCACAATGCTTTTGATTGCGATATTTGCCCCTTTCATAGCGCCTCATACTTTTGACGAACAGAACATGGCTATGAAACTGCAAGGCCCAAGCTCTGAATATCCTCTGGGCACAGACCAGTACGGAAGATGTATTTTCAGCAGGGTGGTTTACGGTTCTCGTATAGCCTTAAGCGTAGGAATAGTTGCGGTTATAATTGAAACCGTAATCGGAGTAACCTTGGGAATGCTGGCAGGCTACTACGGTAAAAAAATCGATAAAGTGATAACTTTTGTAACAGACTCAGCGTGGGCGATACCGCCTATAATTCTTGCGATGGCAATAGTTTTAATGCTCGGCTCAAGCGCAATGAATGTTGCGATTGCCGTTGCTGTAGTAAGCTGGGCACAGTTTACGAAAATAATAAGGGCAAAAGTTCAGTCATTAAAAGAACTGTCATATATAGAGGCAGCCAGAATATATGGTGAAAGTGATTTCAGCATATTGATGAGGTACATACTGCCTAACTTGACATCGACGATAATAATACTTGCAACTCTGGCTCTGCCATCTGCAATTTTATCGACAACATCGATGGGATTCTTAGGTCTTGGCGCGCAGCAGCCGCAGCCTGACTGGGGAATGATTCTCTCCGAGGGCATACAGTACCTTAGAAACGCTCCTTGGATATCCATGGTGCCGGGAGTTGCAATAGTATGGACTGTTTTAGGATTTAACTTGGTAGGAGAAGGTGTAAAAGATCTTCTTGACCCAAGACTGAAAGTGTAAGGGAGGAAGAGATGGACAACACTATTTTGAAAGTAAAAGACCTGTCAATCAATTTCGAGACCAAACACGGACTGGTAAGGGCGGTTGACCGAGTTAGCTTTGATATAGAAAAGGGACAGGTGTTTGCACTTGTCGGAGAGTCGGGATGCGGCAAATCCACCACTGCTATGGGTATAATGAGATTGCTTCAGGAATCGGGCAAAATCGGCGGTGGCGAAATTATATTTGAAGAGCAGAACCTTGCAGACCTTACCGAAGATGAGATGAGCCATGTAAGGGGAAAAGAAATAGGAATGATATTTCAAAATCCTTTAGACTCTTTGAATCCGGTATACAGCATAGGATATCAGGTTTCCGAGGGATTGATAGAAGAAGGTAAATCTAAAGAAGAAGCCTACGAAACGGCATACAACACATTGAGAGATGTAAAGATTTCCGATGTTGAGTCAAGAATGAAATCATATCCTCATGAGATAAGCGGAGGAATGAGACAGAGAGTAATGATTGCAATGATGCTGTGTCGCAATCCAAAGCTTCTTATTGCAGATGAACCGACTACTGCTCTTGATGTGACTATTCAAGCAGGCATAATCGAATTGATGAACGAGCTTAGAAGCAAGTATAATTCTTCAATTTTAATGATAACTCATGATTTTGGTATAGTTGCCGATATGGCCGACAGAGTAGGTGTTATGTATGCGGGAAATATTGTAGAAATAGCTGATGTATTTGATATATTTGATAATGCAGCGCATCCTTATACTAAATTGCTTATGAAGGCTCTTCCTACTATAACTAAAGACGAAGGACGATTGGAGACAATAAAGGGCACAGTTCCCGATTTGTCTATGGATATCAAGGGATGTAAGTTTGCCGACAGATGTCCTTCCTGTACTGAAAAATGCAGACAGGAAAGACCTGAAATGAAAGAAATAAGCAAAGGACACTTTGTGGCCTGCCACTGCTGTGAAGGAGGAAGCTCCTATGAATAACAATAAAGTAGTAGAAATAAAAGATATAAAGAAGTATTTTCCTTTGAGAGGCGGCGGAAGAAAAAACAAGAAATATGTCAAGGCCGTTGACGGAATTACTCTTGATGTTTATGAGGGCGAAACTCTCGGACTTGTAGGTGAAAGCGGAAGCGGAAAGACCACTCTTGCCAAGATGATACTTGGCCTTTTGCCTCCTACCGAAAACACAGTTCTCATAGACGGAAATGACATATGGAAAGACAAGAAAACTAAGGGCAGGGGCAAAGAGGTAAATGCGGTTTTCCAAGACCCGGCATCTTCCTTAAATCCTCGTTCGACTATATATAGGACTCTTGAAAGACCTCTTCTGATAAACGGATATTCAAAGGAAGAGGCAAAGGAAAGGATTCTTGATACTGTAGAAAAAGTAAACCTTAGAAAAGAACTTTTGGACAGATTTCCAAACGAACTTTCGGGAGGCCAGCAGCAGAGAGTAAGTATCGCAAGAGCTATTTCACTGATGCCGAGGATACTCGTCTTAGACGAACCGACCAGTGCCCTTGATGTTTCCGTGCAGGCTCAGACGCTCAATGAACTTCTGAGATTGCAAAAGGAACTGAACATGACATATATTTTTATAACCCATAATCTTTCGGTTGTAAGATATATGAGTGACAGAATATGTGTTATGTACGGCGGTAAGGTTATGGAAATAGGCAAGACTGAGGATATATATGAACATTGTATGCATCCTTACACATTGGGTTTGATGTCTTCCGTGCCGCCGCTTCATCCGAGGGAACGAAACAGAAAGAAACACCTTCTCAGCGGAGATATGCCAAGTCTTATAGATGTAGGCGAGGGATGCAGATTTTGCAGTAGATGTAAGTACAGCAAGGAAATCTGCCAAAATACACAGCCGCCGCTTAAAGAAGTTGGTGAAGGGCATATTGTTGCATGTCATTTTGCAGGTGAGCTGGATTTTTAAATGGCTGTAATAATTGAAAAGAGATTGAAAAAATGAAAGATTTAAAGATAGTTAATGCAAAATTTCCGGATTTTGAGTCCAATGATTGGATTGAAGCCGACATTCTTATTCATGATGGTAAAATAGAAAAAATAGGAGATGTTTCAGAAGAGTGTAAGGAAGTCATAGATGCTTCGGGCAAAGTCGTATCTCCGGGCTTTATAGATATACATGCTCATGAAGATGAATTCAAGGGGAATCGGGAGGATGACTTTTTCACTGCACAGAGAGGGCTTCTGATGGGAGTTACTACAGAAATCGTAGGAAACTGCGGAGACATGTATAACTCTCCTGAGACCTTTGTAAATCGCATAGATAAAGAGGGCGCTCCGGTAAACTATATGACATTTATAGGTCAGAATTATCTCAGAGAGCAAGCAGGTGCAATGGATCGCTATAAAGCAAGCACCGTGGAGCAGTTAGATAAGATGAAGATGATGCTTGCGGCAACTAAAAAGTATGGACCTGTGGGACTTTCATGTGGGTTTGAGTATGCGCCGGGAGTAACTTCCGAAGAAACGGTGAATTTGGCAAAGGCACTTGACGAAGAAGGGTATCTTATTTCTGTTCATTTCAGAGAAGATGGACCAAAGGCGCCCGATTCTACAAGAGAGTTGATTGAAATATCCAAGGCTACAGGCTACGGCATAGAGATGTCTCATATAGGAAGCTGTGCCGCAGTGGGATATATGGATGAAACTTTAAATGTTATAAAAGAGGCGAGAGATGCCGGAGTAGACATTTCCACAGATTGCTATCCGTATAATGCCTTTTGTACAGGCATAGGAACGGCCGTGTTTGACGAAGGCTGTTTTGAAAGATGGGGTAAAACCTACAGCGATATTTTGGTGCTGGACGGACCTTATGTTAACCAAAGATGTAATAGGGAGCTATTTGAAAAACTTAAAAAGGAAGACCCTGATTTGCATGTGGCAGTGTTTGCAATGAATCGGGAAGAAGTGGATAAGGCATTTGCAACTCCGTTTGTCATGGTTGGAAGTGACTGCGGATTTGTAAATAGGCACGGTCATCCTCGTGGAGCAGGAGCATTCCCTAAAGTTATCAGAGAGTATGTAAGAGAAAAGAAGATGCTTACTCTTATGGAAGCACTCAGAAAGATGACGGTAATGCCTGCCGAGCGTGTAAAACTAAAATATAAGGGAGAAATAAAGGAGGGCAACGATGCAGATATTGTAATCTTCGATGAAAACAATATTGCAGACGGTGCAACCTTTGAGAATCCTACAGAAGCCCCTAAGGGAATAGACTATGTAATAGTCAACGGTCATATAGCCGCAGAAGCCGGAGTTGTTAAATCAGACAACTGTGGTAAGTATATAAGATATAAAAATCGTTAAAGAGGATTAACGGATAATTGCAAAATATTAAAAGCCGCCTGAGGCAGGATGATGCTTTCTTTATCGGATAAACCGATAAGGGAAATTTATGTCGGATATAATCCTGCACCGGGCGGCTTTTGTAATGCAGTGTTGTTTTGCGGTTTCATGTCCAATGCCGAAGTGGAGATTTTTGAGGATGGGGAGAGAGGCACAGGTCGTTCATATTACCCGATTGTTTTACTCTTTTTTAGGTGTTACGCTTTCCTCGCCGTGCCCACTCTATGGGGTACAGTTCAAGTTTGACATGTAGAAAGACAGTGGTGGCTATGACTTAATACCCATTTAAACCGCTCTTTTTAATTCAGCATGTATATACCCCAGTTGAGATATCCGGCGAAAAGAAGCCACACCATATAAGGTGCAAAAAGTAATGCGGAAGTCTTTGATATTTTGTAAAATAGTATAATCGTTGCAGTTACCAGTATTATGAGCGCTATAAGCCATATAAAAGCCAATAGATATGCGCCCATGTTGAAAAAAATAAGCGGCCAGACAAAGTTACATATAAGCTGAGCGAAGTAAGCTGTCATTGCTCTGCGGTATGGTCGGCCGGATGTGATAACCATATATGAAGCTATTCCCATCAGAAGATAAAGGACACTCCACACTACGGGAAACAGCCATCCGGGAGGGGCGAAAACAGGTTTTTCGATTGACTCAAAGACTTTCATGCTGTTATTTGTGAGAAGAGCAGACAGACCTCCTGCCGAAAGTGGTATGAGGAGGCATATTGTCAATGTTTTCCAATTTATTTTCATAAAAATCCTTTCTTTGCAGGTTGGCGAGCAGATGATAAATCTTGGCTGCGTACCTGTCAGTCAGTTGATATAAAAATTATTGTATATTTATTATAATCCCATTGCAAAATAATTATGTATTGCTTTAATATGAATAAAACGGGACTAAGTCACAGAAAACTTATGGAAAAACGATAAAATAATAAAAAACAGATAAAGGAGATGAAGATATGGGAATATTCAGCTTATTTGCAGGAACTAATATAAATGAAGGAATAAAACAATACGAAGCAGCCGAAGACGGGGTTCTGCTTGATGTGAGAACGGCAGGAGAATATAGGAGCGGACATATACCGGGAAGCATCAATCTTTCTGTTGACAATATAGATAAAGCAGCTAAGGTGCTGCCGGACAAGTCGAAAGAAATTTTTGTATATTGCCTCAGCGGTGCAAGAAGCAGTCAGGCCGTAAATTTTCTGAAAAGAAGCGGATATGAGAAAGTGAATAATATAGGGGGATTAAACCGCTATAAAGGAAAGCTTGAAAAGTAGGAAAGACTTTTGAGTTTAAAAAGAGTTTGCTTGCTTTGACAAGAATGATAGTTTATAATATTATAAACAGAATAAAAAAGGCACTTTTTTGCCACCGGGTAAAGAAGAACAGCGTCGGACTTTCTATCGTTAGGTCTTAGAAGATAGAAATTGCCGGCGCTTTTTTGCTGAGGAGACAGATATGATTGAGAAAAATATTAAGACGGAGCTTTTTAAATACATAATACTAAATGTGCTTGGTATGGTGGGTATATCCTGTTATATATTGGCAGACACTTTTTTTGTTTCGGCAGGAATGGGTTCAGCAGGCATAGCAGCACTTAATATAGCGCTGCCTGTCTACAGCCTTGTTCATGGAAGCGGACTCATGATAGGTGTGGGCGGTGCCTGTCAGTATTCTATTTTTGTAAGCAGAGGGGATAAAAAAGGAGCCGATAGAATGTTTACGGCAGCTCTTGCAGCGGCGGCAGTAATGTCGGCAGTATATATGATTACAGGCATTGCTTTTTCAGGAAAGATAGCAGGGACGCTTGGAGCTGATGAAGCAGTATTTGAGATGACAGAGACATATCTTAAAACTATTCTCATAATGTCCCCATCGTTTTTGGCGGGAGATATATTTACATGCTTTGTCAGAAATGATAAGGCGCCGGGGCTTTCAATGGCTGCGATGATAGCTGCCAGCCTTTCCAATATAGTCTTGGATTATATTTTTATATTTCCGATGAAAATGGGTATCTTTGGGGCGGCGCTGGCAACCGGCATGGCGCCTTGTATAAGTATGGCGGTATTGTCTCGTCACAGGATGAAGGAGCAGAGATTTCGGGCTGTCAAAAGTATGCCGGCTTTTAAAGAAATAAAAAGGATAATAGCAGGCGGAACCTCGTCTCTTGTAACAGAACTTTCTGCAGGTATAATTATGGCGCTGTTTAATTTTTTGATTTTAAATGCAGAGGGCAATATAGGAGTTGCTGCATACGGAATCATAGCAAATCTTTCACTTGTGGCAATTGCAATATTTACAGGCATAGCTCAGGGAATGCAGCCGCTTGCCAGTAAGGTACACGGCATAAGCGATAAATATTCGGAAGGGTTGCTGCTTAAATATTCCGTACTGGTTTGTACAGCGTCAGCAATCTTAATATATGTTGTGCTTACTGTCTTTTCAGATGGCATAACGGCTGTTTTCAACAGTGAAAACAACATTAAACTCATGCAGCTTGCAGAAACGGGAATCCGGCTTTATTTTATAATGCTTCCTTTTGCAGGAATCAATATAATTACTTCGATGTTTTTTGCAGCTGTAGAAAAGCCTGTCTCAGCGCAGATAATATCCTTGTCAAGAGGATTTGTCGTTATAGTGCCCGCCGTGATTATAGGGGCAAATTCTGCAGGCCTTACAGGCATATGGCTTTCCGTTTCGGTTTCCGAGTTTATTACTCTTGTTATTGGGACAGTACTCTACATAAGGTTTAGGAAGCCGTTGCGCAAATAGTTCTTTCAGCCGGTAATCATGACCTGAAGCTGTGTAATATATTCATTTTCATCTGCAGTATCGTGGTTGTCAATTATATAAAGCTCTATGGCTGTATCCTGAATTGAAAGTGTATTACTGTATGCATAATCTATAATGCTTTGCCATATATTGGGTATTTGAGCATAGCCACCCTTTACTGTGACAGAAATATAGTCGCCCTCAGGTATTACAGCATCATATTCCTCATCTTCATCTACGATATAGAATGCAGAGTCAAAATGACCGTAGTTGCCGCTTTTGAGGTAATCAACAGGCAGAGTGGCTCCTATATCACCGTTTCCGATTATATACAGCTGATCCTCATATTCGGACTGGAGCTTTTTTATTACGAAGTCAAGGTCATCATCTCTTGTTATATTTTCACTCAGCTTTAATATATGACGTTCCGGAAGATGAAGAATTTCGATACTTTTATTGGAAAAATCTTCGGAAATATGACGGTTTATTTCTTCTATCCTTTCGGAAAGCTGTGCTTTGAGCCTGTTCATTTCAGAAACCTTTTGATCTATGGCGGCAATCGCCTTACTGAATAATTTTACAGTCTTTTCAAGGTTAAAATCTTGTATATGATTTTTTATTTCGCTCATTGAAAATCCGATAGATCTTAATTCTCTTAAGATATTAAGTGTTCTTATATCGTTTATGCTGTACATTCTGTATCCGTTCACATCTCTTTGAGGCTTTAGAATTCCAAGTTCTTCGTAATATCTTAAGGAGTCGGTTCCGATGTTATACAGTGAAGAAATTTCACCGATCTTATAATATTCTTTCATTTGATTACCCTTTCAAGAAAAAATATAAAAAATATAAAAAACTGTTGACCTTAGTATTATACCAAGGTTTAAAATGTATTACAAGGAAGGGTGAATTAAAAATGACTAAAACAAATAAAATATATATTAAATCTAAATTTTTCAGTTATGTGATGCCGTCTGTTGCGGCAATGTGGGTGTATACAATTTATACTATGGTCGATGGAATCTTCGTTGCAAGAGGAGTAGGGAAAAACGCTCTTGCGGCAGTTAATATATCTATGCCTCTTATAAATGTTGCATTTGCGCTCGGAATACTTCTTGCAGTTGGAGCGAGCACCAAGGCGTCAATATATAAGGGACAGGGGCACAGTGAAAAGGCTGACAGAGTTTTTACTCTAAGTACGATAACTGTGGCATGTACCGGGTTGATAGTTGCAGCCATAGTAATGCTCAATCTGGAAAATGTAGCAGCACTGCTTGGGGCAACGGAAGAAACAACAGACTATGTTAAAAACTATTTGGGCGTAATCATATTATTTGTACCGTTTTATATGACATCATATAATTTAGAGGTTCTTATAAAAGCCGACGGATTTCCTAAAAAGGCTATCAAGACAAGTCTTGCCGGAGCGGCTACAAATATAGTGCTTGATGCTTTGTTCGTTTTGGTGTTCCACTGGGGAATAATAGGAGCGGCCGTAGCAACCGGTTTATCACAGGCACTCACATTTACTATATATCTGAGACACTTCTTATCGGACAAATCGGGATTTTCTTTTGTAAAGATAAAATGGTCGGCAAAAGCAGCAGGAGCCTTGGCAAAATTAGGTATTGCCGACTGCGTAACAGAACTTTCGGTAGGAGTATGTATTTTCGTGTTCAACCAGACTCTCTTAAGAGTTTCGGGAAATGACGGCGTGGTAATATATACGGTAATATCTTACTTCGGGCAGCTTATACTAATGACTATGATGGGCATAAATCAGGGAACACAACCTCTTATAAGTTATTATCACGGAAAAGAAAAGCAGGATTTCTGTGGATATATTTTTAAAATATCATTGATTTGTGCTGGAATTTGTTCAGCTGTGGCTTTTGCTATAGGAATGATTTATCCGGATCCTATAGTGGGTGTGTACATCGACAAGACTATGAATGCTGAACTGTTCCAAAGGGGCATTGATGCGTTCAGGCTTTATTCACCGTCATTTATACCTTTAGGAGCGGTAATTATACTTATGGGTTACTTCACATCTATAGAGCTGCCTAAGTCGGCGATGAGTATATCCATAGGTCGAGGGCTGGTTTTTGCAAGTACATTCGTAATTCTTTTATCATATTTTTTCGGAGAAGCGGGAGTATGGATGTCGGCGGCAGTATCTGAAATGTGTGCGTTATTGCTGGCGCTTATTCTTTACAGAAAACAGAAAAGAACGATAAAAAATAATATGGCATAGAAACTTTTTAGAAAACGGGCGGGGCTTTAACCCTGCCTGTTTTTGTGGTAAAATCTAAAAAACATATTTGCAGCAGTGAAGATATGCAAGAACAGACGGTTAAGGGAAAGATACAAATTTGAATCTGACTTAGATTTGACTATGAAATTGCAGGAGGAATAACAATGAAAAATTTTTATGTAACTTACAGATTTCCGGATCCAAAGGATAGAGAGACCTTTCTTAATGAAGTGAAAGAAGCTGCCGAAATAAGCAGAGGCGAGCAGGGATGTTTGAAGTATGAATACTATTATCCTGTAGATGATGAATACAGATTGCTGTTGTGGGAGCAGTGGGAGACCGAGGAAGACCAGATAAGACACACGAAACAAAGCCATTTTTTAACGATAATAGCGGTTAAAGAAAAATATGGTGCTGAAACTGATGTGATAAAAGTATAAACAGATATGTAATATGAACCTTTCAACCCTTAGTAAAATAGTGTTTGAAAGGTTTTTTTTGTGCGGTATTTTAAAACACAGGATGATGCATTTTACAGCATTTTTGCTTCTGGTAAACATCGAGGGAAGAGAAAAAGAAAGAACACATCAAGGAAAATATAATATAACAATGTATTTCAGTGGGTTATAGAGGTTAAAACCAGAGACTGTTAATATACTGACATTATGGCATAGACTTTGCTTATGTATTATGTTAAAGAATATGTGAGGTGAAAGAAATGGAATGGAGGGAAGTAATAAAAGACAATAAAAATATAGTATTTGTAGGTGAATCGGGCTGCGGCAAAACAGAACTCGCTCTAAATTGTGCAGTGGAATTGGGAAAATCCTGTGAAAATGTAACGCTTATAGATATGGATCAGACAAAAAGTGTTTTCAGATCAAGAGATTTTGCAGAAGAGCTCGCAGCAAAAAATGTAGCTCTTTTGTGCGGTGAAAAGTTTTTAGACACGCCTGTAGTTCCTCCCGGAGTTGAAAGACTGCTTAAAGACAAGGATAGCATAAATGTTCTTGACGTTGGAGGAAATGAAACGGGAGCGCTTACTATGGGGCAGTTTGCCAGACAACTTCAATCTACTGATCATATAGTTTATTTTGTAATAAACCCTTTCAGAATTTTTTCTTTAAATGAAAAACATATATCGGATATGAAAGAACGAATTAAGGCATACGGCAGGTTTGTCGAGTTTAAGTTAGTGGCAAACCCTAATCTCGGTCAGCATACCCAATGGGAAGATATTATTGAGGGAATAAGCAGGCTTAAGGAAATATTTGATGATTCAGATGATGCTCCGGCTTTTATAACTCTTGAGGAAACAATGAAGCCTTATGCAGAGAAGAATCCTAAAGAGCTTGAAAATCAAAAAATAATATATATCAAAAAATATTTACAATATCCGTGAAACAGGAGGCGATTGAAATGGCAAAAATAACAATTCTTGAAAACTACTGCAAATCTTGCAGATTATGTATATCTGCCTGCCCTCAGGGAGTTATACAGATAGGAAGCAAGATAAACGACAAAGGCTACGAGGTAGCCGAGATGAAAGAAAATGCAGAATGTATCGGCTGCAAGATGTGCGCTGTAATGTGTCCTGAGGCAGCAATTGAAGTATATAAATAGAGGAGGGTCTGAAATGAGCAAATTATTCATGAAGGGAAATGAAGCGATGGCAGAAGCTGCTGTGCGTGCCGGATGTCGTTTCTTTGCAGGATATCCTATAACACCTCAGAATGAGATTCCTGAGTATATGTCAAAGCGTTTACCTGAGGTTGGAGGCGTTTTTGTTCAGGGTGAAAGTGAATTGGCTTCAATTAACATGGTTGTGGGAGCAGCTTTTGGAGGCACAAGAGCGATGACATCATCATCCGGACCGGGACTCAGCCTCAAGTCAGAGGGTCTTTCGACTTTGGCGGCTGCGGGATTTCCTGCGGTTGTGATAAATGTTATGAGAGGAGGACCGGGAACCGGTTCTATTTCCGGTGCTCAGATGGACTATTTGCAGGCTACAAAAGGCGGCGGTCACGGAGGATTCAAGGTTCTTGTTTTTGCTCCGTCTACGGTGCAGGAGGCTGTAGATCTTATATACGAAGCTTTCGACAAGTCATGGGAATATATGCATCCATGCTTGATATTGGCTGACGGATATATAGGCTCTATTATGGAACCGGTTCAGCTGCCTGAGATGAAGGAAGTTGAAAGAAAAGAATTTCCTGTATATACTACAGAATTTTACAATAACAGACCTAATCGCAGAGTTTGTACAACTATGATAGTAAATGAAGCCGAACAGGAAAAGTGGAATATAGTTCAGGCTGAAAGATATCAGAGAATAGCAGATAATGAAGTAAGCGTGGAAGAATACATGCTTGATGACGCAGAGTATGTCATAACTGCTTACGGAACCAGTGCGAGAGTTGCAAAAACAGCCATAAAAATTTTAAGAGAAAAGGGTATAAAGGTAGGACTTATAAGACCGATAACCGTTTGGCCGTTCCCGTATGATTCTTTGAGAAAACTTGATGAAAATAAAGTCAAAAGCATACTTTGTCTTGAACTTTCAATACCGGCGCAGCTTATAGAAGATATTAAGCTTGGCACAGAGGGAAGAATCCCTATAGAAACATATGGAAGATCTGCGGGCAACATATTTACAGCGGAAGAAGTGGCGGAACAGATTGAAAAGCTTGCAGGCGGCAGGGCATAAAATTAAGGAGGCGTTGACAGATGGAAAAAATATATTCAAGAACAGAAGTATTGCTTGATAACGGAACAGGATACTGTCCGGGCTGCCTTCATGGGGTGCTTGCCAAGATAATCGCAGAAGTTTTGGATGAAATGGATGCAAGAGAAAAGGCGGCGGCTGTACTGCCTATAGGCTGCGGAGCACTGATTTCAAATGTACTGGATACAGAAGCTATAGTTTCACTGCATGGAAGAGCACCGGCAGTAGCCACGGGATTATCAAGAACAGCAAAAGAAAAACTTGTATTTACATATCAGGGAGACGGAGATTTGGCATCCATAGGTCTTGCAGAAATAATGCATGCCGCCAACAGAGGAGAAAATTTTGCGGTTCTTTTTGTAAATAACGGTATTTTCGGCATGACAGGCGGTCAGATGGCGCCTACTACACTTATAGGACAGAAAGCAACCACAGCTCAAAGCGGCAGGACTCCAAAAGAGGGATATCCTATGCATATGTGCGAAATCATTTCGGGGCTTAAAGCGCCTGTTTATGTTGAAAGATGTTCTCTTGATTCACCTAAACATATTTTGGCAGCTAAGAGGGCAATTAAAAAAGCCTTTGAAAATCAAATGCAAGGCAGAGGATTTTCTTTCGTAGAACTTCTTTCAAATTGTCCGACTAACTGGTCCATGTCACCGGAACAATCAATCGAATATATGAGAGAACATACTATGGTTGAATTCCCTCTTGGAGTTTATAAGGATATTGAACAAACGGAGGTGTAACTTATGGAACAGAGAATAAAAATAGCAGGAACCGGCGGTCAGGGCGTTATGGTAACAGGTAAAATATTAGGATATGCCGCAAGTGACCACGATAAGTTTGCTTCTTTTTTGCCTCAATACGGAACGCAGATGAGAGGTGGAACTGCAAGCTGTACCCTTATAGTATCTGATGAAGAAATCGGTTCCCCGATAGTCAGCATAGCAGACCTTATGATGATGTTTCAGCAGGAAGCCCTTGATAAGAATATAGATAAGCTTAAACCCGGCGGACTTTTGTTTATAAACAGCAACACATGCGGGATGCCAAAACGCAGAGATATAGAAGTTGTAGCACTGCCGGTGGATGACCTTGCGAGAGAAATAGGGTCAAAACAAGTAGCAAACATAATAATGTTAGGGGCATATACGGCAAAGACCGGAATGTTCACTATGGCTGAAATAATACATACACTTGAGCATGTATTTGAAAACAAGCCGGCAGTTTGGGAAATTAACGAAAAGGCTTTAAAGACGGGAGCAAATCTGGTATATGATGTTTAGGGAGAGCAGAAATGAAAAATAAAGTGGTGAACATAGAAGAGGCCGTGAAGAATATAAAACATGGAGATACTGTAATGTTCGGCGGCTTCGGAGGATTTGGGACACCTAATAACATAGTTCTTGAAATGGTTCGTCAAAATGTTGGAGGACTGACTGTGATAACAGAAGATTTCAGCCATGGCTTGAGGAACTTTGAGATGGGTCTTATGCCCCTTCTTTCACACAAGTTGGTTAAAAAGGCTATACTTTGCTTTGCCGGATTACAGCCACTTGTAACAGAACAGTTTTTTTCCGGAGAGCTTGAAGTGGAGCTCACTCCGCAAGGAACTTTGGCTGAAAGGATAAGGGCAGGAGGATCCGGTATCGGAGGCTTTTATACTCCTGTAGGTGTAGGCACCGTCGTTGCTGAAGGCAAGGAAACAAGAGAAATAGACGGAAAGCTGTACTTGCTTGAAAAACCTCTGAGAGCTAATGTTTCTGTTGTTAAGGCCTATAAAGCTGATACTTTCGGAAATGCAATATTCAAGTACAACAGTATTTCGTTTAACCCTCTTGTTGCAATGGCAGGAGATATAGTTATAATGGAAACTGAGCATTTGGTTGAACCCGGAGAAATACCGCCTGACAGAGTGCAGCTGCCCGGAGTGTTTATAGATTATGTAGTTCTTCAGGAGGAGGTGGCACCATGAAAGATGTTCGTGAATTTATTGCTAAGAATATAGCACTGATGTTAAATGACGGCGACTTTGTGAATCTTGGAATTGGAATACCTACGCTTGTAGCTAATTATATTCCCGAAGATATAGATGTAATACTTCATGGTGAAAATGGATTTGCAGGGCAGGATAAGGAACTGCACTTCCCTGAAATTTATAAGGATGAAGAAACTTATAGAAGCTGGCTCAATTCTCACGGAGGCGAAGACACAGATCATATTTCGGGAGAAGGCCATAGAGATTTAATAAATGCGGGCGCTTTTTTCATAACACTACTGCCGATAGCAAGCTGTTTTGACAGCTCTATATCATTTGCCATAGCAAGAGGCGGTCATCTTGATGTTACAGTCCTGGGGGGTCTTCAGGTAGATAGACGGGGGAACCTTGCAAACTGGATGATTCCCGGAAAAAGAATAAACGGAATGGGCGGTGCTATGGACTTGGCTTGCGGAGCAAAAAAAGTAATAGTGGCAATGGAGCATTGTACTCGTGATGGAAAAGCTAAGGTGCTGAATCACTGCGATATGCCTCTTACGGCTGTGGAATGTGTCGATACCGTTGTCACAGAGCTTTGCATAATGGATATTCATGACGGCGAAATTGTTGTGAAGGCTATGGCACCGGGAATAACGAAAGAATACTTGCAGGAGAAAACAGAAGCAGAGCTTATTTTTGCGGAAGAAATCGGTATTATGGAAGAAGTATAAAATGGCCGGTGTTATACTGAAAATAAAGCCGGATATATCGGTAATGAATATGATAATGGCCTTATCGCAAGGCAAAACATGAGAGGAGATGAAGATATGGGATTTAAACAGGCGAATCGCCTTGTAGGCGTACCTATGTCAAAGACCAGAGTTATGTTGAAAAAGTGTGCTGACTTGGCAGAAGCAGGAGAAAAAGTTACTGCGCTTACCATTGGAGAGCCGGATTTTGACACTCCCGAATACATAAAGGAAGCCTGCAAAAAAGCTCTTGATGACGGATGTACAAAGTATGCAGACAATATAGGAACACCTGAACTGAGGAAAGCTATATGCGGCAAACTTATGCGTGAAAACGGACTTTCATATACTCCCGATGAAATAATAGTTACAACAGGAGTAGCGCAGGGAATGTTCGCATCTCTGCTTTCGTTTTTAAACCCGGGAGATGAGGTTCTGGTACCTGACCCTGTATATCTTACATATTCTGCAATACCTCCTATCGCTGGAGCTGTAGTAAAAAAATACAGGTTACTTGAGGAAAATGAATTTCAAGTAGATATAAAGGAAATAGAAGCTGCTATAACTGATAAGACAAAGATGCTTGTTATAGTATCGCCAAATAATCCAACGGGAAGTATACTTCGCAAAAATACCCTTGAGGCTATAGCTGAAATTGCAAAGAAATACGACCTTATTGTACTTTCTGACGAGATATATGAAAGACTTACATACAGTGATGAAAATCCACATGTAAGCATTGCCTTACTTCCGGGAATGAAAGAGAGAACAATACTTCTTAACGGTTTTTCAAAGAGCATGGCAATGACAGGCTGGAGACTCGGATATATAGCAGCTCCGGTGGAATTTATGGACCCGCTGAACAGAATGTCATTTTATATGACATCGGGCAGTGTATTATTTGTCCAGAAAGCAGCAGTAACGGCACTTGAAAACGAAGATGGCTCAGTAGAGAAAATGAGACAAGAGTTTAAAAAGCGCCGTGATTATCTGGTGGAAGAAATAAATAAATTGGATAATTTCAGCTGCCTTGTACCTGAGGGTGCCTTTTATGTATTTATGAACATCAAGAAGACGGGAATGAAATCAGAAGAGTTTTGTGATTATGCACTTGAAAAATACAGACTGGCATTGATTGCAGGAGATGCATTCGGAGAATGTGGAGAAGGGTATGTGAGATTGTCATATGCTACTTCTATGGAAAACCTTGAGGAAGCTGTCAGAAAGCTGAAATTGCTTGATAAGTAATTGAATTCCCGTTCAAAAAGCGTTAAAATAATGATACTGCTGAAATTGGAGACGGGTATGAAGAAAGCTGAAAATGTACTTATAATCTGCACCGATGAAAGTATGATAGACATGTACAGAAATGTACTTGGCGATATGCATATGGAGATAGATATAGAATATATAGGAAATCGCTTCGGTGCAGATATAGACGCGTTTTTGAACCACATAAAGGAATTTGAAAAGCAGGGTAAAGAAATCATTATAACAAGAGGTTATCTGGCAAAAGAAATCCGCCGCAGTCTTGACTTCAAAGTTATAGAGATATCTATATCCGCTTTTGACGTGCTAAAAGCACTGTATAAGTATGCCGACAAAAAACTTAAAGTCGCTGCGGTAGAATGCAGTGCATTTATAGATGTTATAATGCAGGCGGCAGAATTCTTAAATATGGAAATAACGCCGTATGTTGTTGATAAATTCGGTGATTTTTACAAAGGATTTACTGAGGCTTTGAGGGACGGCGCAGATGTAATATGCGGAGGCGCAATGGGGCATTATGACGATTTCTTTCAGAAAATTGATGCCGAATACGCTTATGTGGATTCGAGCGAAAGCAGCATGAGGGATAGTCTGTTCAATGCCCTTGAAGTGTATCAGCTTGTACACGAAGAAAAAAAGAAGAGAGAGCTCATAGAAACTCTTGTAAATGTATCGGATGTCGGAACTATAGCGGCTGATTCTGAGGGGCATATAATATATGCAAACAGAAAGGCTGCGGAACTTTGCAAATTCAATTTGCAGGAGGCAGTAGGCAAAAAGATGGAAGACCTTGAATCTGCCGTAAGTCTTTCAGATATACAGGATGTACTGAGCAAGCCGTCTGGCATATTTGAAATAATGGGAAGCAAGATACTGGTGGATAAGGTTCCGATTTCTATCGGTGACAGCGAGGCAGGCTATGTCCTCAGAATGAAAAGAACTGACCAGATTCTTATTGATGATTCGAGGGTAAGAAGCATACTTGCCCAAAAAGGACTTCAAGCCAGATATGCACTTGATGACATAAAAGGGAAAAGCGAGATTATAAAAAGGCTTAAAAATCAGGTGGAACATTATGCAAGAACTGACAGCACTGTGCTAATAACAGGAGAGAGCGGCAGTGGAAAAGAGCTTTTTTCTCAAGCAGTTCATAATGCAAGCATGAGAAAGCACAGACCTTTTCTGGCAATAAACTGTCCTTCGTTTCCGCCTCATCTGCTTGAAAGCGAGCTGTTCGGTTATGTATCGGGAGCATTTACGGGGGCAAGAAAAGAAGGAAAAATAGGTGTGTTTGAGCTGGCGCATACAGGGACTCTTTTCCTCGATGAAATCGGAGATATGGATTTGAGCGTTCAGTCAAAGATTTTGAGAGCCGTGCAGGAAAAGGAAATAATGAGAGTCGGTGATGACAAGATAATTTCAATAGATGTAAGAATTATTGCGGCAACAAATAAAAATCTTTTTGAGGAAGTTTTAAAAGGAAATTTCAGAGAAGATCTTTATTACAGATTGAATATACTCAATATAAATGTGCCCCCTCTTCGTGAGCACAAGGAAGATATAGAAGAGCTAACTGAATCAGCTCTTTACGATATAAATGAAAGGCTCGGATGCAGTATAACGGGAATAAGCGACGATGTTATTGAAAAACTCAATGATTATGAGTGGTACGGCAATGTAAGAGAGCTTAATAATTTTGTGGAAAAAATGATAGCCATGGTCAGATCCGGGAAGATAACTATGGGCAAGGTCGATGGATTGTTTAGGGAAATGGACAGGCAAATAAAGGTTTATCGTGATTTTTACAGAAAATCCGACGAGCAGGAAGGGATAGATAATAAAATTATGACTTTGAAAGAAGCTGAAATGTTTGTTATTGAAAAAGCTCTTCGCAACGCTGATTATAACAAAACAAAAGCTGCACAGATTTTAGGAATAGACAGGGGGACTCTTATGCGCAAACTCCAAGGTAACGGCAGGGAGCGTGTTTTATGACATTTGATAAAGGAAGAACAGAACTTGAGGAGCGCCTTAAAGCAGATGCGTGTATAGACAGCGAAGAAAGAAAAGAATATATGGAGGAAGAAGAATACTATCTTGAATGTGAAAAAAGATGGGTATTTCTTATGCTTATGCTGGTAGCCGGATTTTACGGTGTGTTCACATTTTTGCTGCGAGGAGGAGTTTTCTGTAACGCACAAACAGGAAATTTTGTTTTTTTTGCTATAGCTGTAGGAACATTTCAATGGAAAAAAGCACTGTATTACTTGCTTCCGATGAGTGCATACTTAATAGGAACCATGGTTTCGGAAGTAATACCACGACCTGTAAAAAAAACTCATATAATCAGGTGGGACACTCTGCTTGTACTTGTGGAAATGGTGGCTGTTGTAATACTTGGCTTAATACCCGAAACAGCACCTTATCAGATATCTCAGATAACAATAAATTTTATATGTGCAATGCAATACAATACATTCCGGCAGGCGCAGGGTATACCTATGGCAACGACATTCTGCACAAATCATGTGAGACAAATAGGAATTACCATAGTTAAGGCCTTAAGCAGAAAAAGTGATGAAGCAGTAAGAACAAAGCTTTGGACTCATGTAAGGATGCTGATATTTTTTGTCTTTGGCGGTGCGTTATCGGCAGTATTATGCAATCTTTTTAAGGGAAGAGCAATATGGTTTGCATTGATTCCCCTTTCTATTGTATTTTCTGGGCTTTTTTATGCAGATAGAGTTACGGAGCATGACAAGATAGAAGAAACGCCAAGAGGGCATTAGAAACAGTTATGTATTGACAATTAGGAATACTTGAGTTATCATATAAACATAATCGAATATAAAAGTGACATCTCGGAAGCCTGTCAGAGTCAGGCACTGTGTCTCAGCAACCGTATTATCGACGAACGGATTGGTGTATAAAAGCAAAACCACTGAGAATTATTATTCTTGGGAAGGGATCCAAGTAGGTTTTAAAGATTGAGTCGGTAGACCTGTCACTTGTTGAACAACGGTCTTCTGAGATGGGACAGCGGTCATTTTTTAGTATAGCAGCGGCGAATTTTTAGGATCAAAACCGGTGCTTTATAGGATTTTTACCGGGCACTCACGTAGAAGCGGGTGCCTTTTTCAGTGCAAAAATTTATTATAATCAAAGACTTTTCATCCTTTTGCAGGGAGCGGACAATGTTTTGTTTGCTCTCTGCTTTTTACTTTGCCCACGGTCGCTTAGGGAATTTGCGAAAACGGGTTAAAACGCTGAAAAAACAATATCTTCATCATTGTTAATTTGAACAATAGATGCTATAATATTAAATCGGAAAGAAGACTGATATCGGGAGGATTTTATCAGATGAAATACGCATACATAAACGGAATTATTCTTGACGGGTCAAAAGATATGAAACCCGAGTACGGAAAAGTAATTCTTACTGACGGAGAAAAAATAAAATCTATAACAGAAAACAGCTCAGATATCCCCGAAGAATATCAGAAGATAGACTTAAATGGGAAATATATAATGCCTGGTCTCATAAATATGCATCTTCATCTTCCGGCTAACGGTAAGCCGAAGAAAAAGGAGGATAACAATGTAAAAAAAGTAAAGCTTTTAACGAGTAATGCTTTTTTTAGATATATGGTGAGAAAGGTATGTGCAGGTTATGCTAAAACACAGCTTATGAGTGGTGTTACTACGATCAGAACAATGGGCGGTGTACTTTCGGTTGATTCTGATATAAGAGATAGGATCAATGACGGACATATGGTAGGACCGAGGATTTTGTCATCTGATATGGCTGTGTCGGTTGAAGGAGGTCATATGGCGCATTCCTTGGCGTATGCGGCGCATAGTGAAGAAGAAGCAAGGACTCTTGTCAGAAAAATTTTAGAAGGAAATCCTGATGTAATAAAGCTGATGATAACAGGTGGAGTTCTTGACGCAAAGGCTAAGGGAGAGCCGGGAGAACTTAAGATGCCTCCTGAATTTGTAAAAGCGGCTTGTGAAGAAGCGCATAAAGCAGGAAAAAAAGTTGCCGCACATGCAGAAAGTCCCGAAGGAGTAAAGGTTGCCCTTGAAAACGGTGTAGACACCATAGAGCATGGAGCTAAGCCTGACGATGAGATGATAAGACTTTTCAAGGAAACGGGGGCGTGCCAGATTGCGACCATATCACCGGCGCTTCCGTTCGCATTGTTTGACAGGAGTATAAGCGGTGTAAGTGAGGTGGCACAATATAACGGAAAAATTGTTTTTGACGGAATAATAGAATGTGCAAAGGCCTGTCTTGAAAACGGAATTGCAGTTGGACTGGGGACCGATACGGGATGCCCTTATATAACCCACTACGACATGTGGCGAGAGCTTAGATATTATCATAAATACTGTGGAGTTTCCAATGAATTTGCGTTGTATACAGCAACTAAGCTTAACGCAGAAATTGCAGGAATAGGAGACATCACAGGCTCTATAGAGGCAGGAAAAAGTGCTGATTTTGCAGTAACATCTAAAAATCCTCTTGAAGATCTTTCGGCGCTCAGAAATGTAGATATGGTTGTAGCAAGAGGAAATATTATAAGAAAACCAAATGTGAAAAAAATGCCGGAGGTTGAAAGAGAACTGGATAAATTTCTTTAAGGCATAGTTTTTAGGAAAGGATTTTAGATGGAGCTGTTCATTGCATTCGGCGTATTCATTGCGGCAATGATAACCGCAGTTATAACGGGATACTCTATGATCATAGCCTTGCTTATAGGACTTGTAGCTTTTCTGGCAGTTGGAAAGTATCGCGGGTTTACATTGAAAAGTATGGCAGAAATGAGCAAAAAGGGAGTAGCTGACTCCATAGTAGTGATAGAGGTAATGCTGGTGATAGGGGCGCTTACTGCTGTGTGGAGAGCTTCCGGCACAATAACCATATTTGTATATTATGGTATGAAGATAATAATGCCCCCTATATTTTTGATTGTAACTTTCGTATTGGCATGCCTCCTAAGCTATGCAATAGGAACTTCTTTTGGAATAGCAGGAACTGTAGGCGTCATATTTATGGCTCTTGCAAGAAGCGGAGGCGTTAATCCTGTTGTGGCTGCCGGTGTTATAATGTCAGGAATCTATTTTGGAGACAGATGTTCTCCCGCATCTTCGAGTGCAAATATGGTTGCAGGGATAACAGATACTAAAATTTATGATAACGTTAAGGTAATGTTTAAGACTGCATTACTGCCTCTTATAATATCACTGGCGGTTTATTCTGTTATTTCTGTTCTAAACCCTATAAGTCATGTTGATGAAAATATGATATCTTCTTTTGAAAAGGAGTTTGTTATTTCACCTTGGGCATTTGTGCCTGCATTGATGATGATTGCTTTGCCTTTGTTTAAGGTTGGTGTTCTTAAGGCCATGGCGGTTAGCATAGCAAGTGGAATCATAGTTTCCTGCATAGTACAGAAAATAGATTTTTTAGAGGTGCTTAAAATCTGTGTGATGGGATATGAGGCTGAGGGAAACGGCATCGGAGAGATATTAAACGGCGGCGGCATAGTATCCATGATAGAAATCGCCGGTATACTTATAATTTCAGGAACATATTCAGGTATATTCAATGGCACGGGAATGCTCTTGAGCTTGCAGGATAAGCTTGGTAAAGCTTGCAGCAAAATAGGCAGATTCGGAGTTATGGTTTGTATGAGTATAGCGATTTCGGCAATTTTTTGTAATCAGACCATAGGTACGCTGATGTGCTGCGACTTGATGAAACAGCCGTATCTTAGCGGCGGAGGAACTAAAGAAGAACTTGCAATAGATATGGAAAATTCGGTAATTTTGGTAGCCTGCTTTATTCCGTGGTCTATAGGATGCAGCGTTCCGCTGACATTATTAGGTGCTGATTTTACTTCACTTCCGTTTGCAGTGTTTATGTATTTAGTACCCTTATGCTATTTATTTACAAAGAAAAAATGGTTTAATAATTGATTGGAGGAATATAATTGAAGTTATTTGACAACAAGGTTCAGGAAACCAAATATAAGGTTCTGAGAGAGGTAGCTTATCAGACATGGAAGGGTAATGACGCATTTGCTGAGTTTAACGAAATTGCGAATAATGTTATTCCGAAGGGAGAGCCACCTCAGTCTTGCTGTATATATAAGGACAGAGCTGTTGTGGCTGAAAGAATAAGACTGGCACTTGGAGGGAGCAAAAATAACGATCATATCGTACAGGTTATAGATATTGCGTGTGACGAATGTCCTGAAGCGGGATATGTAGTTACAGATTTATGCAGAGGTTGCCTTGCTCATAGCTGTGTGGCATCATGCAAGAGGGATGCTATAGTAATAGATGAGCATCAGCATGCGCATATAGACAAGAGCAAATGTGTCGAATGCGGAAGATGTGCCAAGGCTTGCCAATACAGCGCTATACATAATTTCCAGAGACCTTGTGAAAGAGCATGTAAAGTAAATGCCATATCTATGGCTCCCGGTGGCGAAGCCGCAATAGATTATGATAAATGCATAAACTGCGGAGCATGTGTATACCATTGCCCATTCGGAGCCACAGTCGATGTTTCAAGCATAGTAAGTGTAATAAGAGAGATTATGGATGCGGAGGCAAAGGGCGAAAAAGATAAAGTGATAGCAATAGTTGCTCCGTCAATTGCAAGTCAGTTTCTTTATGCCTCTCTCGGTCAGGTTATAACAGGAATAAAGGAACTTGGCTTTGCTGAAGTGCTGGAAGTGGCTGTAGGTGCAGAAATGGTGGCATACAAAGAAGGACTTGAGCTTAAGGAAAAGGGATTTCTTACTTCGTCATGCTGTCCTGCTTTCGTAAAATACATAGAAACAAAGCACCCTTCAATGGTTGAACATATTTCACACAACTTGTCGCCTATGGCAGAATTGGCAAAGCATATTAAAAAGAATAAGCCGGATTGCAAAATAGTGTTCATCGGACCTTGCATAGCCAAAAAAGCCGAAGTGAAGAAAGAAAATGTAAGCTGCTATGTTGATTATGCGATAACATTTGAGGAACTTCAGGCATTATTTGACAGTAAAAATATAGAACTTAAAAAGCTGAAATGGACTGAATGGAATCAGGCGTCTTATTACGGAAGAATATTTGCAACTACGGGAGGAGTTTCTTCCGCTGTTGAGCAGATGCTGAAAGAACTTAAAATAAAGGATTTTGATTTCAATCCTATAGTATGCGACGGCATAGATAAATGTAAAACGGCATTGCTGAAGGCTTCAAAGGGAATGCTTCCAAATAATTTCATAGAAGGCATGGCATGTATAGGCGGCTGCATCGGAGGAAGCGGAAACCTTGTCCGCTATGAGGATGCGCCTAAAAACATGGAAGAGCATATTGAAGATGCTGTTTCGATGGAAATGCTGCCAAATGTAAAAAAGAATATAAATATTTATTGATGTATGTATCAAGCGGCGCTGTTAACGGCGTCGCTTTTTTGTTTTCAGATTTCCCGTTGCCGGGTTGTTAAGCAATTTTCCATTTTTTTTGAATCGGGAGCCGTGGCAGGGACAGTCCCAGGACTGCTCTTCTTCATTCCATTTCAAAGCACAACCCATATGAGGGCATCTATTGGCTGATGGTTTGAGAAGATTGACGGCAGCATTGAAGCCGTTAATTAAAAGCTGAGGCCTCAGAACAGTCCTCGAGGGTGAAAATATTTTTGCGTATTCATTATCTTTTTCTAAAATCATGTCGGTAAGAATTTCCGCCGCAATCATGGAAGATGTCATACCCCATTTGTTGAAACCTGTTGCTGTGAATAATTTGTCGGTATGGGAGGAATATTTACCTATATAAGGGATTCCGTCAAGCGTCATACAGTCCTGCGCCGCCCATTCGTATTTAATTTCTGAATTGGGATAAAATTCTTTAGAGGCATGCTCAAGATATTTTAATCCTCCTCCATGTTTACCGGTCTTATGCGCACCGCCGCCAACAAGCAGCATGTCACCGCAGTTTCTGAAAGAAAATCCCTTTTCTGATTCATCCATATACATACCTGATAAATTTGCTGCGTTTTTCAGGGCGGTGACATAAGAGCGATGTTGATACATTTTAAGGAAATAGCCGCCGTGTTTGTTGATGAATGGAAAGTGGGCGGCTACTATGATTTTGTCTGCATATATTTTACCCATATCTGTGACAGCAGTTTCGCCAATAAGCTCTTTTACTTCAGTGTGCTCAAAGATATTTAAGCCCTTGCTTATATGCTGCAAGAATCTGAGAGGATTGAACTGAGCCTGATTTTTGAATTTTACAGCTGCGGACACATGAAACGGCAGAGGAAGCCGATTTTCATATTCTGCTTTGTATCCAAGACCTGATAAAGCGGTAAGCTCTTTTTCGATTTTATATTGATTGCCGGTGGAGTATATAAAAGACGGCTTGTTTTTAAAGTCACAATCAATTTGTGGCGCATTATCTGAATGCTTATTGCCGATACACATTTGACGGAATTTGCTTACAGCTTTTTCGTTGGCATCAAGATACATTTTAGCTGTTTCTGTTCCAAATTCCCTGATGATTTTTTGATATATAAGTCCATGCTGCGAGGTGATTTTGGCTGTTGTATTTTTAGTGATTCCGCTGCATATTGTATTTTGCTCTGCAAGAATGTAATTCACACCGGCATTTTTTAGAAAATAGGCGCAAAGTATTCCTGCCATCCCTCCGCCTATAATAAGTACATCGGTTTTGACATTTCCTTTTAAAGGGTCGAAAGAAGGAAGTTTTGAGTTTTCGGACCAAATCGATAACATAAAGTTCACCTGCCATATTTTAAGTATGATAATAGTATGGGCAAAAGGAAAGGTTTGTATACGCCATGAGGGACTCGACCGCCTGACTTGGGATTTGGTATGTCAGGCTTTGTCCTCGCCGCCTATAGGAGCGGCTCAGACCGTTAGCTGTTTAAGGGTTCACAGAACCCTTTCACTTACGCTAACGCCCTCACGGGTTCGAGTCCCATTATATAACTGAAAAAAGAGATAGGAATTAACCTATCTCTTTTTTATTGGTGCGCCATGAGGGACTCGAACCCCCAACCTTCGCATTCGTAGTGCGCGACTCTATCCAATTGAGCTAATGGCGCATGTGCATTTGCTCCACAGATAGATATTATACACAATGAAAAGTGAAAAGTCAAAGAATTTCTGCGGTATCTTTACATTTTCCGCAAGACCGGATAAATCGTAAACTGTGCTTCTGCTTCGAGGGATGCAAGATTTCTTGACAACCGGCAGCTCTTCTGTTATGGTATTTAACAAGAAAATACGAGGCAGTATGTTAAGGAGGCAATTTTGGACAGCAAAATTCTTTTTAGAAATGAGACAACTTATACACCGGAGATAGCCTTAGAGGCGGGAGACGCATTCTGGAAAATTCAGCCGGCATATAGAAAAAAAGCAAAGAGATTCAAGATACTTTCAGGTATTCTGTCATTAACATTTCTCATTCTTGCGATTATGGTAATAAGAGAAAACGGCATCGGAATTGCTCCTATAGGTGCCCTGGTAATGTCTGTCATGGGAGCTCTTGGTTTTATAAAAGGTGAAAGTATTATTAAAAATTCCGCCAAAAATTTAAGAGCGATGGACACAAGAGTAACCTATGGTATTAGTGAAAATTTTTTCTTTGTTCTAAACAGAGAGTATATAAAAAAGGAAAAAAGCAATATTCAGGAAAAATTGAAAGCCCCTGAAGAAGAGGATTATGAGCAGGGAGAAGACTCTGAAGAGGAAATCGACGACGATATCACAGAAGAAAATGCTGTCGGAAAAGCGGAGGCATGTGAAACTGATGACGGCGCTGATGAGGATGATTACAGCGAAAACGAATATGCAGACGAGTTTTTATCTCTCGAAGATCTTCTTGTCTGTGTTGTAACGGAAAATTTATATATTCTTATCTGGGAAAAGCCGTATTATATTCTGGACCGCAGAAGATTCGAGGGTGATAAGGATAAAGAATTCAGAACATTTATAGAAGAAAAGACAGATATAATCGAAGCTTAATAAAATATAGAAAATTTTCTTTTTTGAATTTATATTACTTGGATAAAATGACTTGACAAAAATCGATTTGGAAAGTATAATTGAAAAGCAGTCAAAAATTGACTGCACTTTGCGGCTGTGCTGGAATTGGCAGACAGGCAAGCTTGAGGTGCTTGTGTCCGAACGGGTGTACGGGTTCGAGTCCCGTTGGCCGCACCAGTTTAAGAGACAGGTCTTATGACCTGTCTTTTTTCATAATCAGATGTGATATAAACAACTGCCTGAAAGGACTATATGACGCTATGTGCAGTAAAACAGATAAAAAGCTAATATATGAAATATTGTCGGCAGTGGAAGAAATTCCCGAGGGGAAAGTAGCAACATACGGGCAGATAGCCAGGCTTATAGGAAGAGAAAAAAATTCAAGACTTGTCGGGAGAGTTTTAAGCATGGCGGAATATTATGGCAGCTATCCGTGTCACAGAGTAGTAAATCATGCCGGCAGACTGGTTCCGGGATGGGATGAACAGAAAAAACTTCTGATAAAAGAAGGCGTGGAATTTAAAAATGCAGACCATGTGGATATTAAAAAATATCGCTGGGATGAAATTTAAGTTTCGCTAAAATGTTGCTAAAGCTATTGATACAAAAGTTTGTCCTTTGTTAAAATAAAGTGAAGACTTTAAAGAAAGAGGTGACTTATGCATATACCTGTTTTGATTTCAGATTTGGCGGTTATGCTTATGACAGCCGGTCTTATTACAATTTTGTTTAAAAAAATAAAGCAGCCTTTAGTGCTTGGCTATATACTTACAGGATTTTTGATAAGTTCATACTTTCCTTTTTTTCCTACTGTGGTAGATACTGAAAGTATAACTACATGGAGCGAAATAGGCATTATTTTTCTGATGTTTCATCTGGGACTTGAATTTAATCTTCACAAGCTTGCAAAGGTTGGAAGTACTGCAATAATAACTGCAATAGTCGAAGTGACCGGAATTTTGGCACTTGGCTACGGAACTGGCAGACTTCTTGGCTTTAGCGTCATGGACAGTATTTTTCTTGGCGGCATGTTATCTATGAGTTCAACGACTATAATAATAAAAGCCTTTGAAGAGTTGAATCTTAAAGGAAAAAAGTTTACCGAGCTTGTATTCGGCACTCTTGTAATAGAGGATATTGCCGGAATATTTATGATGGTAATTCTTTCTACCGTATCCGTAAGCCGCAATGTTACAGGCATGCAGGTGTTTGCCAGTCTTTCGCTAATGGTTCTCTACCTGATAATATGGCTTATTCTCGGTATATACTTTTTACCTACATTTTTAAACAAAACAATTAAATTGATGAACGACGAAATGCTCTTAATAGTTTCATTAGGTGTCTGCTTCGGAATGGTAATACTGGCCAATGCTCTCGGATTTTCTTCGGCACTGGGAGCCTTTTTAGCAGGCTCTCTCATGGCGGGGACAGTACATGTTGAAAGAATAGAGCATCTGACAAAGGGCGTAAAAGATTTATTCGGAGCCGTATTCTTTCTTTCCGTTGGTATGCTGGTGAACCCTGAAACACTGATAGAATATGCCCTGCCGGTAGTGGTTATAACTCTGGTAACAATTTTTGGCAAATTGCTTTTCTCCTCTGCGGGAATGCTTCTGTCAGGGCAGACATTAAACAACTCATTGAGATGTGGATTCTCACTGGCTCAGATAGGTGAGTTTGCATTTATAATAGCTTCCATGGGAATGAGTCTTGGCATCACGGGAGATTATCTTTATCCTATTGTCGTATCGGTATCTGTCATTACAACATTTACAACTCCGTTCTGTATAAGGCTTGCTCCTAAGTTTATCACTTTTGTTGAAAAAAGGCTTCCGGACAATCTTGTCGGGAAATTAAACAAATATACATCTGAAGATCAGCAGGACAAAGAAAAGGACAGTCAGTGGTACCTTTATATAAGGAAATATTTCAGCAGAGTAGTGGTTTTTGGCGGTCTGATGCTTACAATAACAGTGTTCGGAATAAAGGTGGCGGAGCCTTTACTGAGAGGGTATATGGGACAGACTGCGGCAGATACTGTTACATGTATAGTAATATATATTTTTATAACTCCATTCATAGGACCTCTTATGAATCTGCATAACAATCTCTTCACATCACTATGGCTCAAAAAAAAGTCGTTTAGGCTGCCGCTTGTAGTGCTGAACCTGATAAAAGCAGCTGTAGTGATAAGTATTGCTATGATACCCCTTGCGGCGTTATTTGAAGTAAAAATCATATGGCTGTTCTTTATTGCCGTATCGCTGATTGTTATTTTGGCGAAATCAGATGGTATGACCGGTTGGTATTTGCAGCTTGAAACAAGGTTTTTAAGAAATTTTAATGAACGGATTATAAAAAACGAAGAAGATTTAGGTGTAAAAGAAACAAGGCTTGATGAAAAGCTTCATATTATTTCATTTATAGCGCCTGATGAAGGTGATTTTCTGGGTGTGAAACTCAGCAATCTTGAATGGGGATACAGGTATAATGTATATGTTGTTAAGATTCAAAGAGAAAATCACACTTATATCCTTCCAAAAGAAAGCGAAGTGATTCAGCCCGGAGATAAAGTATATGTTATAGGTGAAAAAATTGCGATAATGAATTTCTATAAGCTTATAGACTCTGAACCATGCAGGAGAATGAGGACATTAAAGGAATTTATGGACAGCGGTTATGCAGATATAGAAAGAGCTTTGGCGGTTTGTGCCGTAAAGATAACGGGACAAGAAAATTTCTCCGGAAAAAGCATAAAAAACAGCGGGATAAGAGGACATTGGAACTGCATGGTTTTGGGTCTTCAAAGAAAGGGTTTCTCTGTAATAATGCCTAATACCAATATGATTGTATCAAAGGGAGATATAATGTGGGTTATGGGATCAAACAACAATGTCGGAAGATTGGCCTCTGAGAACGACGAGTATGAAGATCTGGTACTAAAAAAATAAATTTAAAAACTAAAAATTAAAAAAACTATTGACAATTGAGCAGTTCTTCAACTATAATCAAGACAGTTGAAGAATTGTTCAATTATTTTATTGAATTTCGGAGGTGACAAAATGAAAAAGACTTATTTACTTGACGGACTTTGCTGTGCCAACTGTGCAGCCAAGATAGAAAGAGGAGTAGCGGCAATAGACGGAGTAAGCAGTGCAACGGTTAATTTCCTTACTACCAAACTGATATTTGAAGCTGAGGAAGACAATCTTGAAGAAGTTGTTAAGAAAGCAAAGAAAGTTATAAGAAAGATAGAGCCTGATGTAGAAATAAAAGAAATTTAATATATATGACGATATAGGAGCCGGAATATGAAAAAACGCTTGATAAGAATAGCTATAGGAATGGTTGTGTACATTGTGGCACTCCTCTTTCCTGACAACCCCTTTCAGTTTCGACTTGGGATATTTATTGCAGCATATATGATTGTAGGCTATAAGGTTTTATGGAAAGCTGTGAGAGGTATTTTCAGAGGACAGATGCTTGACGAAAATTTTCTCATGTCGGCAGCTTCTATAGGAGCTTTTTTTGTCGGCGAGTATCCTGAGGCAGTAGCAGTAATGCTGTTTTACCAGATAGGAGAGACCTTTGAAGATTATGCGGTAGGAAAGTCACGCAGATCCATATCGGAACTTATGGATATAAGACCTGATGTTGCAAACCTTAAGACTTCTGATGGTCTGAAAGAAGTAGCGCCGGAAGAAGTGTCCCCTGGAGATATAATAGTAATAAGACCGGGAGAAAAAGTACCTCTTGACGGAAATATAATTGAAGGAAGCTCATCGCTTAACACTGCGGCCTTGACAGGAGAATCTCTGCCGAGAGATGTAGCAGAAGGCGATGATATACTAAGCGGATGTGTAAATTTGAAAGGAGTGCTTACGGTAGAAGTGACCAGACCCTTTGGGGAGTCTACTGTGAGCAGAATTCTTGATCTTGTAGAGAATGCATCTGCCAAAAAGTCAAAGACAGAGAGCTTTATAAGTCGGTTTGCATTGGTGTACACACCGGCAGTGGTTGGAACGGCAGTGCTGCTGTCTGTAATTCCGCCGCTTTTTATTGAAGGTGCTTTGTGGAGTGACTGGATATACAGAGCTTTGAATTTTTTAGTAGTGTCATGTCCGTGTGCATTGGTGATATCAGTGCCTCTGAGCTTTTTCGGAGGAATAGGCGGAGCATCAAAATCAGGAGTGCTTATAAAGGGAAGCAGCTATCTTGAGGCCATGTCTAAAGTGGAATGGGTAGTTATGGACAAGACAGGAACCTTGACAGAAGGAGCTTTTCATGTAGAAAAAATCTTGCCTGAGGATGGGTTCAGAAGTGATGAAATCCTTGAATATGCCGCAATGGCAGAAAGTGATTCTAATCACCCTATTGCAATTTCATTAAAAGAAGAGTATGGAAAAGAAATAGAACGCAGATATATAACAAATGTATGTGAAATCGCAGGCAAAGGAATATGCGCCAATATAAAAGGTCATGAAATAGCCGCAGGAAATAAAAAGCTGATGTCGGAGAAAACATCATTTAATGGTGTTATTGATGAGAAGGGCGGCGGAACACAAGTTTGTGTAGCAGTTGACGGAAAGTATGCAGGATGCATACTTCTTGCGGATAAGATAAAAGAAGACGCATATAAGGCTGTTGAAAGCCTTGAGGAAAAAGGTATAAAGACCGTGATGCTTACAGGAGACAGTGAAGCCGTCGGAAAGGCTGTTGCGGAAAAACTTGGAATAGACCGGGTGTATGCAGGTCTTATGCCGGCAGATAAAGTGTATGCAGTCGAAAAAATAATTAGCGGTATTACTGACAATAGGAAAGTTGCTTTTGTTGGAGACGGAATAAATGATGCACCGGTTTTGGCAAGAGCAGATGTAGGAATCGCCATGGGAGGATTGGGTTCTGATGCTGCAATTGAGGCAGCAGACATGGTGATAATGGAAGATAAACCGTCTAAGATAGCCGATATGATGGTGCTTTCAAGAAAAACTATGAAAATAGTAAAAGAAAATATCATATTTGCGCTTGGAGTAAAGGCAGCTGTACTTGTTTTGAGTGCTCTTGGATTAACAGGTCTTTGGGCGGCAGTATTTGCAGATGTAGGCGTCTCTGTAATTGCAATTATCAACGCAATGCGTTGCCTGACATTTAAAACAGAATAGGAAAATATTCATCAAAACAACAAAAAAACCCCCTTGAGAAAAGGGGGTCTTTTTGTTAAAATAAGTTTTATGTCAAACAGTTTGACATATTACGAAAAATAAACAAGCATAGTAATTTCAAGGCAAAATACATTACAAAGGTGAAAAAATGAAGAAAAATGACATAGGCAGGCAGCTTGGATGCCTGCACCATCTCATAAAGCGAGAGCTGGAAAATGAGGCTTCCACAGAAATTATCAGAATTTCCGCAGCTAATGGATATATACTGTTTTATTTGCACGAAAACAAGGAAAAGGATATATTTCAAAAAGACTTGGAAGAATATTTCAGTATAACAAAATCAACTGCATCAAAGATACTTTCGCTTATGGAGCAAAAAGGGCTGATAGCAAGATGGGCAGTTGCCGGAGATGCAAGATTGAAAAAACTGACGATAACAGAGAAGGGCGAAGAAATGAGAGAAGTCCTTATCGAGAGAAGAAAACAAATGGAAGAAAAACTCACGCTGGGATTTACAGATGAAGAAATCATGCAGCTTTGTAATTACTTGCGACGCATGAAGGATAACATGAAAAAGTAGAATGGAAAGGGGGAAAACTTAAAAATGGTCAAAAAACTGGCAGGGTATGTAAAGGAATATACAAAAACAGCTGTTATAACGCCTGTTTTGGTTCTTATGGAGGTAGTCCTTGAAATTGTGATACCTCTGATAATGGCAGAACTTATAGATAATGGTATAGACGGAGGGTCTATGCCTGCGATAGTCAGATATGGGATAACACTTTTGGTTGCGGCTCTCATGATGCTGTTTTTTGGAATAGCGGCAGGGAGAACAGCCTCTGTTGCATCGTCAGGATTTGCAAAAAATTTGAGGGAAGCCATGTACAACCGTGTACAGGAGTTTTCTTTTGCAAATATAGATCACTTTTCGACAGCCAGCATAGTCACAAGGCTTACGACTGATGTGACCAATGTACAGATGGCTTTCCAGATGTGTACAAGAATTGCAACGAGAGCTCCGGGAATGTTAATATTTGCGCTTATAGCAGCATTTCGCATAGATGCGAAGCTGTCGCTTGTATATGTTGCGCTTCTTCCGGTACTGGCTATAGGACTATTCATCCTAATAAAAATCGCATATCCGGTATTTGACAGAATATTTAAAAAGTATGACAAGCTAAATAATGTGGTTCAGGAGAATCTTTACGGCATAAGAGTTGTAAAATCATTTAACAGACAGGACTATGAGACGCAGAAATTCAAAAAATCATCTAACGAGATATATGTTGATTTTTCAAAGGCAGAGAAAACAATGGCTTTTGCAATGCCTCTAATGCAGTTTTGTATGTATGCGTCTATGTTGCTTATCTCATGGTTTGGTGCAAGAGCAATAGTTGCAAGTGGAAATGATGCAGCACTGGGTCTGTCCACAGGAGAACTTATAAGTTTAATCACTTATGCTATGCAGATTCTTATGAGCCTTATGATGATATCTATGATATTTGTGATGTTTACGATGGCAAGAGCTTCCGGAAAAAGAATAGTTGAAATATTAGATGAAGAACCGACTATACACGATCCGGAGAATCCTATTTTCGAAGTTCATGACGGCGCAGTTGATTTTGACGGTGTACATTTCAGCTACGGAAAAACTAAAAATAAAGAAGTGCTGAGCAATATAAATCTTCATATAAAAAGCGGTCAGACTGTTGGAATAATCGGAGCTACAGGTTCTGCCAAGTCAAGTCTCGTACAGCTTATTCCAAGGTTGTATGATGTTACAGAGGGAAGCGTTAAGGTAGGTGGAGTTGATGTCCGCAATTACCATATCGAAAGCCTGAGAAATCAGGTGGCAGTAGTTCTTCAAAAAAATACGCTGTTTTCCGGAACCATAGCAGAAAATCTACGCTGGGGAAATGAACTGGCAACGGATGATGAACTTCGTCATGCTTGCAGACTTGCTTGTGCCGATGAATTTGTGGAAAGTTTTGAAGACGGGTATGAGACATATATAGAGCAGGGAGGATCTAATGTTTCGGGAGGACAAAAGCAAAGACTTTGTATTGCAAGAGCTTTGCTAAAGAAGCCTAAGATTTTGATTCTGGATGACTCTACAAGTGCAGTGGATACAAAGACCGATGCTATGATCCGTCAGGCTTTCCGCACAGAAATTCCTGATACTACTAAGATAATAATAGCTCAGCGAATAGCATCAGTACAGGATGCGGATCAGATAGTGGTAATTGATGACGGTCGCATAATAGACATAGGAAGTCATGAAGAACTTATGAAAAAGAGTGAAATTTATAGAGAGGTATATGAGTCGCAGAACAAAGGAGGTGTTATAGGTGAGCAATAGAGAAACACATCAGATGCCTGTAAAAAGAGGGCACGGTCACGGCCATGGGTTTGCGGCTATGGGAAAAGGCCGGAAGTTCAAAAAAGGAACCATTAAAAGACTGCTTTCATATTTAGGAGAATACAAAATAAGACTTGTGGTTGTAGCTTTATGTATACTTGTAAGTTCGGCTGCATCGGTGGCATCCTCTCTGTTTTTACAGACTTTGATAGACGATTACATCACTCCTCTGCTGATTGAAGCTTCGCCGGATTTCGGAGGCTTGCTGAATATAATATTGTCTATGGCGGCAGTCTTCCTTACGGGTGTCCTTGCTTCACTGTTTTATGCAAGGACTATGGCAGTAGTAGCACAGAAAACTTTAAAGGATATTCGAGATGAAATGTTTGAGAAGATGCAGCAGCTTCCCATCAAGTATTTCGACACCAGAACCCATGGTGATATAATGAGCCACTATACAAATGATGCAGATACTCTGAGACAGATGATTTCACAGAGTTTGCCTAATCTTTTTGCATCTGTCATATCTATGATTGCCGTATTTGCATCCATGCTTCATCTGAGTGTTTGGCTGACTGTTTTGGTTATACTGTTTACCCTGCTGCTTATGCTTGTAATTAAGACTATTGCAGGCAAGAGCGGAACTTACTTCATGAAGCAGCAGAGCAGTATTGCCGATGTAAACGGATATATTGAAGAAATGATAAACGGGCAGCGAGTGGTTAAGGTATTTTGCTATGAAGAAAAGGCAAAAGAGAGATTTAAGGTTAAAAATGAAAATCTTAGAGAAACTACCGCAATGGCCAACACTTTAGCAAATGTGCTTATGCCTGTTACAGGAGGTATGGGTTATGTACTGTATGTATTTATAGCTATAATCGGAGGAGCTATGGGAATCGCAGGAGTTTACAATTTGTCCGTTGGAGGCGAGTCTGTACTCACATTGGGAACGATTGCGTCATTTTTAACATTATCAAGAAACTTTGTAAATCCGATAGCACAAGTTTCGCAGCAGCTTAACTCTGTAATTATGGCGATGGCAGGCGCTTCAAGAATTTTTGAGCTTCTGGATCAGAAACCGGAAGATGACAGAGGAACTGTTACACTGATCAATGTATGTGAAGATGAAGAAGGAAACCTGACAGAATGTGAAAAAAGAACCGGACATTGGGCATGGAAAGACGGCAGTAACCTTATTCCTATGAAAGGTAAAATCAACCTTAAAGAGGTGGACTTCGGATACAACGAGGATGAGCCGGTACTTCATGATATTACAATATATGCTGAACCCGGACAGAAAGTTGCCCTTGTAGGAGCCACAGGTGCGGGAAAGACCACTATTACAAACCTCATAAACAGGTTTTACGATATAGATGACGGAAAAATCCAGTATGACGGAATAAACATAAATAAGATTAAAAAATTCGATCTTCGCCGTTCTCTCGGAGTAGTTCTTCAGGAGGTGAATCTGTTTACCGGGACAGTTATGGAAAACATACGCTATGGAAGACTTGATGCAACTGATGAAGAATGTATAGAGGCGGCTAAGCTGGCAAATGCAGACGGATTCATACGAATGCTTCCCAATGGATACGATACTGTGCTTGAAGGAGACGGAAGCGGATTGTCTCAAGGGCAGAGACAGCTTATTTCAATTGCAAGAGCAGCAGTGGCAGATCCTCCTGTTATGATTCTGGATGAGGCAACTTCTTCTATAGATACAAGAACGGAATCGATAGTTCAAAAGGGAATGGATAACCTTATGAAAGGAAGAACGGTATTTGTAATAGCCCATAGATTGTCAACCATCCAAAATGCAGATGTTATAATGGTAATGGATAAGGGAAGAATTATCGAGAGGGGAGATCATGACCGCCTTATTGCAGAAAAGGGAAGATATTATCAGCTTTATACCGGAGCGTTTGAGCTGGAATAGATGATTGTATAAAGTCGGCAATGCAAGTTGATTAAGTGCACTGCCGGCTTTTTTGATGCAAATGTTTACAAATAAAAGACTTATGCTGCCGATTAAATTTTTATAATTCTGATGAAATCTTTTTATGGAGGTTCTATATGGCAGCTTCGGAACAGATATAATCCTACGAAATATATAAAACAGCAGAAATGAATACAAAAGTCTACATATAATAACTGCCCGGGAATGATAAAAAAAGATTAAGAAGGTTTTTAATTAAACATAAGATATTTTTTATTGACAGAAATTTTGCCGGATGATATACTGTGCATGATGACAAGCAAAGTTGTCAAAATGCCAAATAAAATTGTCAAAAAGCTGGGGAGGGGGTAGTACCTCTTCGCTATAAGGAGGAGCAGCATAATGCCATTGACCAACAGGCTGAAGGAATATCGAGCGAGGATAGATGCTAACCAATCTGACTTCGGTAGAATGGTGGGAGTATCGAGGCAGACCATAAGCCAGATAGAGAGAGGGGATTATTCCCCGTCTGTTACGCTGGCGCTAAAGATAGCTAAAGTATGCGGCGCAAAAGTCGAAGAAATCTTTTCTTACGAGGAGGATGAAAGCAGCGATGAATAATGAAAAGAACAGGCAGGAAAACAGAAAAGCGCTTAAAATATATATTCCTTTTCTTATTGTTATGGCTGTAATAGGTGGGATTCTTGGATTGATTTCGACAACTGCGGCAGCACATCGGTTGACTTCGTATATTGAAGCCAGCTTTGACAAGGTTGTTTATATGATATCCCCATGGGCAGTATTAGCTTTTACGGCTGCAGGGATGATTATTGCTGCAATATATTACAAAAGGGGGAGAGAACTTTACAGTAAAAGTATCGGGGAACAGGACGATGATATTTTGGATGAGATGTTCAGAAAAGTCGATGTGAATATTTCCAAAGTCATGATGGCAATCAATGTGTGTGAAATAGCTTCTATGATATTTTTTGCTGCGACGATAGCTTATATCGAAGATTATATTAAATACAATAAGAATATATATATAATGGTGCTTGTTGTATTTGTTGCAGGTAACTTTATAAGAGTCAAAATGCAGCAGATGGCTGTTGACTTTGTAAAGATAATGAATCCGGAAAAGTGCGGCAGTGTATATGATTTAAGTTTTCAGAAGAAGTGGGAGGACAGTTGTGATGAGTTTGAAATGTTTACAAGATACAAGGCTGCATATAAAGCATACAGAACAAGCACTTTAGTATGCATAGCAGTATTTACGGCATTATTGATTTTGAACTTTTTCTTTGCATACGGACCGCTGCCGAATATGGCTGTGGGAATAATATGGCTTGTAAGTACAGTGGCTTACTGCAAGGAAGCGATGAAAATCGATACCGATAAAGAAAATTAAATTGACAGAGAGGAATCTGAAATGAGTTTAGAAGTAAAGAATCTAAAAAAAGCCTATGGAGATAAGGTCGTGGTAGATAACCTTAGCTTTGAAATGCCGGGACCGGGCGTGTATGCACTGCTGGGTACTAATGGCGCAGGAAAAACAACAACTATAAGAATGATGCTTAATATGCTTGCGAGAGACGGCGGAGAAGTGCTCTGGAACGGGATGCCTCTGACTACAGAAATTTGTAATGTGGGATATCTGGCGGAAGAAAGAGGTCTTTATCCAAAATATTCTCTTATGGATCAGCTAATGTACTTTGCGGCTCTTAGAGGTGTGTCTAAAGCAGAAGCAAAAGAACGGATAAAATATTGGGCAAGAAGACTTGAAGCAGAAGAATACCTGTATCCGCCTAAAGAATCTGCGTCTGTTATTGGCGAAAAGAAAAAAATCGTAAAAAAGAAAGCATTTAAGCCTAAGCTTGCAGACCAGCTGTCTAAAGGTAATCAGCAGAAGATACAGTTTATGATCGCCTTGATTTCAGATCCGGAACTTATAATCTTGGATGAGCCCCTGTCAGGTCTTGATCCTGTTAATACAGATTTGTTTAAGGGAATCATAAGAGAACAGATTGCCGCCGGCAAGTATCTGATAATGTCAAGCCATCAGATGGCTACCGTAGAAGAATTCTGCACTGATATTACCATACTCGACCGTTCAAAGCCTGTTTTGCAGGGTAATCTGAACGAAATTAAGAAGAGCTACGGAAGAGTAAATCTGCATCTTAAAACAGAGCAGGATGTAAGAAATATAATAGAATCTGAAAACATAAGAGTTGTTACTGAAAAAGAATGTGAATATCAGCTTAAAGTTACCGGAGATAAACAGGCGAACCATCTTCTTAAAGTCCTTACAGATGAAGGAGTAACCGTAGTTACATTTGACCTTAGAGAGCCGTCGCTGCATGAGATATTTGTAGAAAAAGTAGGTGAAGTTCATGAAGAATAACGGAAGTTTTTCAGGACTTGGAAAAGTATATGGATTCACATTGCGTCAGCTTTACAAGAATAAGTCAAATCTTATTTCCTTTGGGATAATAATAGCAGTTGCTTTATTTGCAATCCCGGTGATGTCATTTTTTGTAGGAAGCGGAAGCGCTGACGAAGCCACATTCTATACAAGTGTGATGTCTTTGGATGAATTTATGAATAAGGATGATATAGGGTTTGAATCAAGATATGCCGTTCAGTATGCTTATTCCATTATAGTTATGATGGTCTGTCTGTTTGCGGTAACATATATAGTAAGGGCAATTCTTGAAGAGAAATCTTCTAAGTTAGTGGAAACACTGCTTGTAAGTATAAAATCCGAAGATATGATTTTAGGAAAGATACTTGCAGTAATAACATTTATATTTTCAGCATTTGCAGCAATCGTTGTTTCATTTGCTTTCTCCTATTTTGTAACCGGTATATTCAGGGATACTTCTTTTGTGTCAGCAAAGCTTAAAAGCTATGGATTGACACCTGAATTGCTGAATTTGACTTTTGATGTCGTAATTGTGGTTGTGATTTCGGCATTGCTTGCATGTATAACTATGTCACTGATAGCTGCTCTCAGCGGAGCAAGCTGTTCTAACATGGAAGACATGGAGTCTGCGAATATGACTTCTACTATGATAATACTTGTATGTTATATGGCTACAGTTATAGCCTCCTCTTTTGGAAGCTCGCCGGCGATGTTCATGTCCTTATGCCCGTTTGTTTCAGCATTTGCAGTCCCTGCCTACTATATAACGGGAGATATAGGTTTTGTGACGGTAATTGTATCATGGCTTATTCAGGCAGCATGTATAGGGTTAATTTATAAGATGTCGGGAAAGCTTTACGATAGCCTTATAATGTACAAAGGAAGTCGCCTGAGAGCAGGAAAGATTATAAAAATGGCTTTGAACAGAAAGGAGGGAAAATAAATGAAAAATCAATTCAAAGGATTTTCAAATGTATTTTCCTTTACTTTCAAACAACATATAAAGAGTAAGGGATATAAGAACAGCACAATATTGATAGCACTGCTGTGCCTGATACTGCCGGCAGCCATTATGACAGGTGTTGAGTCATTTGGAAGTGGAGCCGGAGAGGATAAAGCACAGTATGAGCAGAATGAGACTCCGGCAGCGGTGGATTTTACGGAGATAAAAGAAATATATACAGTTGATATAAGCGATGATAAGAAGGCTGATCTGGCGCAGCTTCCTCAAATACTGGAAGCTGTCGGAATTTCAGCTGAAATAAATGACTATAAAGACAATTTTGAGAAGGCTCAAAATGATGTCACAGGAGAGAAAAACACTGTTTTGCTTGTAATAGATCAGCAGGGAACGGACTATACCATAAATATACTTCTGCCGGAAAGAAGCGATGTATCAGAAGATACGGCAGACGGTTTTGACAGTATAATGATGTATGTTGCCGATAATCTGAGCATCGCCAATGGTGGAGAAGCACAGTATTACACTCAGCAGAACGATGAAGATGTTGAGGATCCGGCCGAGTCATTAAAACAGGTTGTAATGATGGTGCTTACTTTTGCCAATTTGATGCTTATTTATTTCTTTGTGCTTGCTTACGGACAGGGTGTTGCAAACAGCGTTGTTACTGAAAAAAGTTCCAAACTCATGGAAAGTATGCTGGTTGCAGTAAAGCCTACAGCGATTATAATGGGAAAACTTCTTGCGATAACACTCACAGGAATCATTCAGCTTTTCAGCTGGATTTTCGCAATAGCAATCAGCTTCTTTGCAGGAAGTAAGATTGTTCTGTCCATAAATCCTGATTCGGATATGGCGATACTTCAAGTGTTCAGAATGATAGGCGATATGACAGAAGGTATGTTCAGCCCATTTAATTGTCTGATGGCAATTCTGCTTGTAATGACGGGCATGCTTCTTTACTGCTCTCTCGCAGGAATGGGAGGGGCTATGGCAAGTAAAGCAGAAGATCTTTCGTCGGCGAACGCAATATTTACCCTTGTGCTTGTGGTAAGTTTTCTTGTGTCGATATATGCCGGAGGAGTTATGGACGGCAGCGCAGCAGTTTCGGTTTTAGATTGGATTCCGTTTACGGCAGTACTTGTAACGCCGTCAAAAATCATGATGGGAATGCTGACTTGGTGGCAGACTCTGGGAAGCTTGGCAGTTACGGTAACAGTTACGGTTATTGCAACAATTATAGCGGGTAAAGTATATAAGTCACTGGTTCTTTATAAAGGAGAGCCTTTAAAATTAAAGAAACTTATAAAAATGATAAGGGGATAATTATGAACGAGACTTTAAAAAACATTTTCTCAAGAAGAAGCGTAAGAAATTTTAATGACTCTCCCGTCAAGGAGGAAGACCTGAATTTGATATTAAAGGCTGCTGTATATGCTCCGTCAGGAATGAACCGGCAGACCTGGCAGTTTACAGCAGTTACAGACCGGGGAAAAATACAGGAGCTGGCGCTTTTGATAGAAAAAAAGCTTGGCAGAGAGGACTACGATTTTTATAAGCCTGCTGCGATTATAATTTCATCAAATGAAAGAGACAGTCGCTGGGGAAAAGAAGATAATGCGTGTGCTATGGAAAACATATTTCTGGCTGCGCGCTCATTGGGTATAGGATCGGTATGGACAAATCAGGTGCGTCTCGTGTGTGATGATGAGGAAGTAAGACAACTGATAGGAAGCTGGGGGATTCCGGACAGTCATGTGGTATACGGAACTGCTGCGATAGGATATACCGATTCGGAGCCTTCACTTTCTGACGAAAAAAGGGGAATAATAAAAATAGTAAAATAGCAAGAAATAAAAAATACCGGAGTGTTTCAAAATATTTTGAAACATTCCGGCATTTTGTTTACAGAATTGAGTGTGATTTAAAGAAAATCGCTATTTGCAGTCATGACAATCGCAGTCTTTTCCGTGGCTTTTATGTTCTATGTGAGTGAAAGCAATTTCCAAGATATCTGTAACATGCTGGTCATCTAAGCTGTAATAGATATTTTTGCCGTCTCGCCTTGATTTTACAAGACCTTCGTCTTTCAATATCTTAAGCTGATGAGAAACAGCCGATTTTGTCATATTGACATTGGAGGCTATATCATCTACACATATCTGCTCATCTGCTATGGTGCATAATATTTTCATTCTTGTATCGTTTCCGACCACCTTGAAAAAAGAAGCAGCCTTTGTTACAAATTCAGGTGAAAGCGTTTTCATTTTTTGACACCTCGGTTATAATAGCTGTTCATTTCTTCATCAGGAACCATGCTTCCTCCTGTTGCCCAAAGAATGTGAGTAGCACCTGACATCTTGTCCTCAAGATCATGGGCTTTGATATAATCCTTTGAGGCAAATGCCAGAGACGGGCCTGTAAAGGAGGCGCAGGCTGAAGGTTCTATATATATATTCTCATTGTCTGCAAGCTGAGAAAGGAACGGATATAGCCGCTCATCATCAATAGTATAGCAGCAGTCCAGAAGAGTTTCCATTATAGTGCCTACCAATCGTGAAGGGCGCCCTACAGCGAGTCCGTCTGCGTCTGTTATGCCGTCGAGACCGATGTCTCTTACAGAAATGTTGTCATGAAGACCGGTTACAAGCCCCAAAGTCATACACGGGGCATGGGTAGGCTCTGCAAACAGTATGTGGACATTGTCGCCAAACAGCGTTTTAAGTCCGAATGCAACTCCGCCGGGAGCACCGCCCACGCCGCAAGGCAAGTATACGAACAGAGGATGGCTGTCATCTACTGTTATTTTACATTCTTCAAGCTGAGAAACGAGTCTTTTGGCGGCTACTGAGTATCCTAAAAATAAATCCTGGGAACCTTCATCATCAACAAAATGGCACATAGGATCCCCTGCGGCTTCCTTTCTTCCTTCGGCAACTGCTTTCTGATAGTCGTCAGGGTATTCTACAACTGTTGCGCCTCTGGAACGCAGCAAGTCCTTTTTCCATTGACGGGCATCTGATGACATATGAACAGTGACCTTGAAGCCTAATTTGGCACTTATAATTCCTATGGAAAGCCCGAGATTACCCGTAGAACCTACTGCAACGGAATACTTGTTGAAAAGCTCTTTGAAATTATCGTCGTTCAGCTTTGAATAATCGTCATTTAAAGTAAGAAGTCCCTTTTCGATGGCTATTGATTCTGCGAATTTCAGGACCTCATATATTCCGCCTCTTGCTTTTATTGATCCTGAAATAGGAAGATGACTGTCGCATTTTAAAAACAGTCTGCCGGGGAACGTTCCGCATGAATCTTCAAGAACTGTTTTCATTTTTGGAATTTCAATAAGCTTGGATTCTATTATACCGTGAGTTTTGGCAGTTTCAGGGAAAGCTTTTTCTATATAAGGAGCAAATCTTTTAAGCCGTGATTCTGCATCTTCAATATCTTTTATGTAAAACGGTATGTCTGCCTTCTTTCCTGCGTTTGGATTTCTCCAGAATATTTCATGGTAGCTTGCCATAGAACCGATAAGAGGATTTGAAACCATCAATTTTTTAATATCCATTATTTTTCCTCCGATTTAAAATCTGTCGCTGTAATTAAAAATGTTTCTGAGTCTGCCTGCAGTGATTTTGGCAGACCTGCCGGAAGAAGAATTGCCGCTTCCGCTGTTTTTAGAATCCGATATGAAGTCATCAAAGCGGTATATCTTTCCGGAGACGCTGTCTTCATCTGTTTTTAAAATTCCGAAAGTTCCGCCTGAGCCGTCACGGGGCTTTGTGAGACTTCCCGGATTCATAAAATACATTCCGTCAGCCTGAACATAAGCAGCCCTGTGGGTGTGTCCGAAAATTGCTCCGATACAACCGTTTTCCTCAGCTTTATAGCATAGCCTTTGAAGATTGTGACCCACATTTTCCATATGCCCGTGAGTTACAAGAAAATCGCCTGCTTCTGTTTCAAGTATTGCGAAACTATCATCGGAAAAATTCCCGTCGCAGTTACCTTTTACGGCAACCACAGGTATGCCGCAGCTTCGCCTTAAAACAGCGGCATCATCGTAATGGTCACCGCAGTGAACTATCATCTGTACAGGGTCTTCTTTTTTTATTTTTTCAAAAATTTCACGGAATCTGTCGAGATTTCCATGGGTATCGCTTATAACGAGAATTCTCATAAAATAATCCTTTCTGTTCTTTTAGTATAACATAGAAATTGGATTTGTTGTATGATAAAATAGAAGAAGTTAAGGAGGTGCCGCCGTTATGAATGGTTCATACAGAGAAAGCATTACCGATATAAGAAAAAAGATGTTGATATTGTCAAACAGAATGCCGTTTTCTGCGGAAATCAAGAGCTATTTTGCCGATATTGAGCGTCATGACTGGCTTAAAGCCAATATTAAAATCAGCGGCAGCAGTTTAACTGATAATCAGATAGAAAAGATAGCAGACGGTGAAATATGCCTGAATGTGCCTGTGAGCGAGCATGTAAGAGCCCGGAGAATTTATGATCTGCTTGAAGATATGTACGGATTTATTAGAATGGAAAGAAGTCTTGACCTCAACCTGATAGACTGTATGTATCGGATAATTTCAGGAGATGAAACACGCCGCAGCTACAGGAAAAAAAGTGTTGTTCTGAGAGAACTTGAGTATACTCCGCCGCTGCCGTCGGAAATACCGCAAAAAATGCAGCAGCTTACTTCTGAAATAATAAACGCCGACACGGGCGGCAATTTTAGTGAAAAAATATTTGAAAATGCAGCATTGATTCACAACAGAATAGTGGAAATATATCCGTATAACGAAAATAACAAGCTTCTGGCACGAGGGGCAGCCTCATATTATTTAATGACTAAAGGATTTCCTGCCGTGACTGTTAACTTGAAAGAACAGGAATATAACAGTGCTATAGTTAATTATCTCAAAAAAGGAGACTCTTGTGACATGGTCAAGGCATGGATACAGGCTGTACACGAACGTATCAGGCTGATGATACAGTTGACCGTGTATTGAAGTTAGGGTATTATAAAATGCAGGAGCAGAGGGATTATGGAAGAAAATAAAAAAAGAATATACAGCCGATATTTTAAATTCGGTATGGCGGTTTTTCTGGCAGGAGTGGGCATTTTACTGTGCTATTATCTGCTGTACAATACTTTGGAAGTCAAACGCTTTTTTCGTGATATAAACGGTATTCTTACACCGTTTTATCTTGGAATAATAATGGCATATCTTTTGTGCCCTATATACAACAATGTTTTGCGCATCGTATATAAACGGAACAGAGGCCGCTTCAAGTCGCATTTGAGGGACTACAGATTTGCAAGGGTTACGGCGACAATAGTTTCATTTATAGTTCTTGTTGTTGTTCTTGTGGGCTTTTTTATGCTCATAATCCCGGAACTTCTAAACAGTATAGTAGGTCTGGTAGGTGATATTCCGGTTTATGTTGAAAATGCCATAGACTGGATAGAAAAGACGGTAGTGGAAAACCCTGAACTTGCAGCCCTGCTTGAGGGAAGGCTGGAGGATGCCGCCCAGTCAGTGCTGCAATGGGGACAGGAAAATGTTATACCGGGTGCAGAAGCATTATTGACGAAGATATCAATAGGAATTGTCGGCACCTTTGAAGTAATGATAGATTTTCTTGTTTCGCTTATAATATGTATATATGTTCTGAACAGCAAAGAAATTTTTATGGCACAGGCCAAGAAGTTTATACTGGCAGTTTTCTCCAGAAAACATGCAACAGAGCTTATGGAGTTTGGCGAATTGTGCAACAGTACATTCGGAGGTTTTATTAACGGAAAAATCATAGATTCCATAATAATAGGAATCATATGTTTTGTGGCTATGACTATATTCAAACTGCCGCTTCCCGTTTTGATAAGTGTAGTGGTGGGAATTACGAATATAATACCGTTCTTCGGTCCGTTTATAGGAGCGGTTCCTTCAATAATACTGCTGCTGTTTATAGAGCCTTGGGCAGCTGTAAAATTTGCTGTAATGATCCTTGTGCTTCAGCAGCTTGATGGTAATGTCATAGGACCTAAGATTCTCGGAAAGACTACAAGACTTGCCAGCTTCTGGGTAATGTTTGCAATTATTGTGGGCGGAGGAATGTTTGGGTTTGCCGGAATGATTCTGGGAGTGCCTACCATGGCAATACTGTACACATATATGGCAAGATTTATAAACAGGCGGCTTGAGGTAAAAAAACTTAACAACAAGACGGAAGTATACGAAAATTTTGCTAAATATAGAATAAATAAGGAGGACATCTTTGGAAAAGATTCGTGCAGACCTATCAGAAAAGATAAAGAAAGAGATGCAGAAGGCGGAGATCAGCTTTGAGGAAAAAGTCTCCATGAGCAGATACACATCATTTAAAGCAGGCGGCGAGGCAGCCTTTGTGGCGGAAGCTGCCAATGAGGAGCAGCTTAAAAGAATTTTGAAAATCACATCGAATTTGGAAATCCCCCATATATTGATAGGAAACGGTTCTAATGTTCTGTTTAAAGACAGCGGATATGAAGGCATTGTAATAAGACTTTCTCAGGATTTTGCATATGTTAATGTTACTGATGAAGGGAGAGTTGTTTGCGGTGCTGCAATTCTGCTTTCATCTCTTTCGAGAGAACTGATGAAAAAAGAACTTGCCGGATTTGAGTTTGCAAGCGGAATTCCGGGAAGTCTCGGAGGTGCGCTGTTTATGAATGCAGGAGCCTACGGAGGAGAGATGAAACAGGTGGTTGAATCGGTAAGAGCAATCTCAGCCGACGGTTCTTCCGAAAGAATTTTTTCAAATGAAGAGATGAAATTCGGATACAGGCACAGCGTGCTTTCAGAAAACGGATATATAGCTGTTGAAGCTGTCCTCAATATGGAAAAAGGCAGCGGGGAGAAAATAGCAGAAAGGATGAAGGAACTATCGGCAAGAAGAAACAGCAAGCAGCCGGTGAATTATCCTTCGGCAGGTAGCACTTTTAAGCGTCCCGAAGGTCATTTTGCAGGAAAGCTTATTGAAGATGCAGGCCTTAAGGGTGTGTCTGTAGGAGGGGCGGAAGTTTCTTCTCTTCACAGCGGATTTATAATAAATAAAGGCGGAGCGACTGCTACAGATATTTTAGATCTCATAACTCTTGTCCGGAACAGAGTCTATGATGAAAGCGGCATAATGCTTGAGCCTGAAGTCAGAATTATAGGATAAGAGGTAAAATATTGGAAAAATACTCAGATACGATAAAAAAATACAAAATGATATATGACCACCACACCCATACGGTGTATTCACACGGAAAGGGTTCTATAGAAGATAATGTGAGAGTGGCGGCACAAAAGGGCCTGAGAAGCATTGCTGTAACCGATCATGGACCGGGGCATTTGACATATGGAATTTCCATGGATAAGCTTGATGAGATGAGAGAAGAAATAAAGAGACTTAAAGTATTATATCCCGATGTCGAGATTCTGCTTGGAGTTGAGGCTAATACTTTGAGAAAACCTCCTTACATCGATATCGAAGAAACTTCAAAATTCGATATTCTTCTCGCCGGCTATCATTTCGGAATATTAAAGGCAGGGATGGTTCCGAATTATATCAGCAATCATACGGGACTTTTTACAAAAGACTCGTCACTGATGGTGCAAAATACCGATATGATATTGAATGCGCTTTACAACAACAAGATAGATATACTTACGCATCCGGGAGATAAAGGCCCTTTCGATATACATGATATAGCAAGGGCATGTGAAGATACCGGTACCATGATAGAGATAAATGCAAAGCATAAGCATCTGACTGTTGAAGAAATAAAAACAGCTTCAAAATTTGATTTGAATTTTGTTATAGGCAGCGATGCGCATATGCCGGAAAGAGTGGGAGAATTTGAAGAACCTCTGGCAAGAGCTCTTGAGGCAGGACTGGATCCGGAACGAATAGTGAATATTGAAAAAATATAGTCTGAATTACAACGCAATATGCAGGAAAGAGGAAAAGTATGGAAGTCGTAATTATTACAGGCCTTTCGGGTGCAGGAAAGACTAAGGCGGCAGACTGGTTTGAAGATAAAGGATATTACTGTATAGATAATATGCCGCCTGCACTGATAAAAAACTTCATAGATTTGGCAATGACCGGTAAAAAGAAAATTTCAAAGGCTGCTTTTGTGGTGGATATAAGGGGAGGCCAGTTTTTTGGGGATTTAAAAGAAGTTATTGCGGCACTCAAGGATGACATAAATGTTGATTTTAAGATTTTATTTATAGAGGCTTCGGATGAAACTCTTATACGGCGTTTCAACGAGACAAGGAGAAGCCATCCTCTTTCGGACAGTGTTATAACAAAGTCTACAATCGAGTTTGAGCGGGAACAGCTGTCGGAGCTTAGAGTTATTGCCGACTATGTAATAGATACTTCTTCACTTAAAGTAGCCGAGATGAATTCAGAACTTGATAAGGTTTTCGGCAGCAAGACTAAAAAGCAGACTTTTGTCATAAATTTTATGTCATTTGGATATAAGCACGGTATACCTACAGAAGCAGATTGGGTAATAGATGTGAGATTCATACCAAACCCATATTATGTTTCCAGTCTTAAAAAGCTGACAGGCAACAATAAGAAAGTGGCGCAGTATGTTATGAAGCAGGATATTACAAAAGAGTTTGCAAACCGTTTAAAAGAAATAATAATAAAATTGGTGCCATGCTATATAAAAGAGGGCAAGTACAGTCTTACCATAGCTTTCGGATGTACAGGGGGACAGCATCGCTCGGTAACTCTTGCAAATGAGTTTTATAAGTTTTTCACTGCCGAGGGATGGAGGGTAACACTTGAACATCGAGAATTATAATGATATAATAATATAAGCTAATAATTCTTTTATGAATAAAGGAGATAAAAATGGAAAAATTGATCATCAGCGCATGTATTTGCGGCGCAGAAGTAACAAAGGAACAGAACCCGAATGTACCTTACACTGTAGAAGAAATCGTAAGAGAAGCAAAATCTGCTTATGATGCGGGAGCATCTCTTATTCATCTTCATGTAAGATGGGACGACGGAACTCCTACTCAGGACAAGGGCAGATTCCAGGAGTGCATAGATGCCATAAGAAAAGAATGTCCTGATGCTATCATCCAGCCTTCAACAGGCGGAGCAGTAGGCATGACAGACTTGGAAAGATTACAGTCGACAGAAGTGGTTCCTACTCCTGAAATGGCAACTCTGGACTGCGGAACATGCAACTTCGGCGGAGATGAAATTTTCATCAATACTGACAATACTATAGTGAATTTTGCAAAGATTATGCAGGAAAGAGGCATCAAGCCTGAATGTGAAGTATTCGACAAGGGTATGATTGATACAGCAATGAAAACCGCTTACAAGAAAGGATACCTCACTAAGCCTATTCACTGGGATTTCGTATTGGGCGTACAGATGACTGCTACAATCAGAGACCTGGTTTATATGGTAGAATCCATTCCTGAAGGCTCAACATGGACTGCAACCGGTCTTGGAAAGAACGCATGGCATATCGCAGCTGCTACAATCAGCTTAGGCGGACATGTAAGAGTTGGATTTGAAGATAACCTTTACATGGAAAAGGGAGTTCTTGCAGAATCTAACGGTCAGATGGTAGCTAAGGTTGTAGAACTGGCCAAGATGTTGGGAAGAGAAGTTGCAACTCCTGCGGAAGCAAGAGAAATTTTAGGACTTGCACCTCTTAAATAGCTTACAGTACTTATATAAGATTGTCGCCGGCAGAATATTGATGCCGGCGGCTTTTTAATATATAATAAAATCAAAAAATGCTGATATTCTGTATAAGGAGAAAATATGTCTTTTGCGTCAGAAGTTAAAAATGAATTATCAAGAGTTGAAACAGAGAAAAAGTGCTGTCAGCTTGCAGAAATAGCAGGGTTTTTAAGAGTTTCCGGAAGCATAGGCCTTGCCGGACTCGGAAAGTTTAAAATAATAGTAACATCGGAAAATCCCGCAGTTATAAGGCACTACAAAAAACTGCTGCACGACTATTTTGATGTTGAGACTAATTTAGAGGTCGGAGAGTCATCATCAGTCGGTAAAAAAAGAGCATACAAGATTACAATAGATGCCGACAACAGAAGCGAGCAGATATTGAGGGAAACAGGAATACTTCTTGTAAGAGAGGGAAACAATTATATATCCGACGGAATTTATGACGGAATAGTAAGAAGTAAGTGCTGCAAAAGAGCGTATTTAAGAGGAATCTTTATGGGAGCCGGAACCATGAGTGATCCGGAGAAATCTTATCATCTTGAAATAGTATGCGGAACTGAGACTCTTTCTCATGACCTGAAAAAATTAATAAATTCATTTGTTGATTTACAGGCAAGGGAGTTTAAGAGAGGTAAAAATTTCGTAGTTTATATGAAAAAGGCTGATTATGTTGCAGATATGCTGGGCATAGTAGGAGCGGACACTCATTCGTTGGTTATAGAAAACACTCTTGTTGAAAAGTCAGTAAAAAATGAAGCGAACAGGATGGCGAACTGCGACAATGCCAATACTGACAGGATGGTTGCAGCTGCTATGAAACAAATTATGGCAGTTGAAAAGATTGAAGAAAAAAAGAGTCTTTCGTGGCTTCCCGAGAAGCTTAGAGAAGTGGCATTGCTCAGAAAAGAGCATCCGGATATATCAATAAAAGAATTAGGCGAAATGTGTGACCCTCCTTTAAAAAAATCGGGAATTAACAGTCGCCTTAAAAAAATTGAAGAGATAGCATCTAAACTTTAAAAACCTGTACAAACTAATCAATGTACAGGTTTTTGCGAAAGTAAAGACATCTTATAAAAAAATATATATGAGTATTTGACAAAATTTTGATTTTCTGAGATATTTTGTGGTAAATTTAGAATAAGGGGAAAATTTTTATTTTGGAAAAAAGGAGGCGAGAGGTTGTTTACAGAAGAGTTGAAACTTATCAAAGAAGCCGAAGAACAAGCCGACAAAATGCGAAAGAAAGCTAAGATTGCGGCAAAGAATTCTACGGAAGAGACCGATGAAAGAGCCAATCAAATGATAGAAGAAGCTTTTTCCAAAGAAAAAGAACAATGTCAGGCTTTGATTAAAGACGGGCAGAAAATAGCAGACGAGCTTTATCGTAAGACTATTGAAACTGCACAAGCCCTTTCCAGAGAGATTGATGCATCTGCCTGTAAAAAACAAAACGAAGCAATAAGATTTATTGCGGAAAGGATAGTGGATTCAAGTGTCGATTGTTAAAATGCAAAAAATTGCAGTAATAGGCCTTGAAAAACAAAAAGAATCCATAATGTCCAAGCTGATGGATTTCGGAGCCATAGAGCTTGTAAGCCAGAAAAGTAAACTTTCGGATAAAGACTTAGGCTCTATAGTCACATTGGATGACAGTCACGCAAAAGCTGCAGCTCTCGATGCAAAACTCAGCATGGCTGAAGCAGCTTTGAATTTTCTTAAAAAATATGATCCTGCAAAAGAACCGCTTTTTACCACAAGAAGAGTTATGAAAGCAGACGCCGCAAGGAACATAGACAGAGAAAAGGCAGAAGAGGACATTAGTTCGGTTTTGAAACTGGAAGAACATCTTAAAGATGTTAACGACAGGAAGAATAAGCTGGAACAGGAAGAGATTCTTATAACACCGTGGCTCGAATATGCGATGCCCCTCGAGATGATAAAAACACCTAAGACCATCATTCACGAAGGAATCGTTCCGGCAACGGTTGACAGACAGGAGCTTATGAATGACCTTGAAGTTTTCGGAGGAATAGTTGCAAAGCTTGTACATTCCGATAAAGATATGAACTATATCGCATTCATATGCCTTATCAGTCAGGAACAACAAATCTTGGCGTTACTGAAACAAAAAGGATTTTCTGAAGTTTACTTCAGGGGGTTAAAGGGAACTGCAAAGGAAAATCTGAAGAGAATCAAAAAGGAAAAGGAAGTACTCGATGAGGAAATAAGAGAAATCGAACAAGAAGCATCGAGGATGGCTATGCTCAGGCAATCAATTGAAAATTACCGTGACATGACAGCCATAGATTCTGAAAAAGAAAAAATAAAAAACAAACTGCTTAGAACAAAGAAAACATTTTACCTTGAAGGTTGGATACCTGAGCGGCTTACAGAAAAGGCAGGAAAGCTTCTCGAAGGCATGAACTGCTGCTATGAGTTTGCAGATGCAGAGGAAGGCGAAGAAGTACCTGTGCTGCTTGATAACAAAAATTTCTTTGTACCTTATGAGGCAATCACCGAAATGTATTCATTGCCTGATTACAGAGGCTTTGACCCGACAAGCATATTTGCATTGTTTTATGCCGTGTTTTTCGGAATAATGCTCAGTGATGCAGGCTATGGAATAATCATGGCGGTTGGATGCTTTACGGTTCTCAGGAAATTTAACCTTGAGGGTAACACATACAAGATGGTAAAACTATTCTTCTATTGCGGAATTTCCACAACGATATGGGGAGCGCTTTTCGGAGGATGGTTCGGAGACATAGTTGCGGTATTTACCAGAACATTCCTTGGAACAGAAATAGCCATAGCGCCTATCTGGTTCAACCCGCTTGATGATCCTATGAAGATGCTCATTTTCTCTTTGATACTGGGCATAATCCATCTGTTTACGGGAATGGCTATAAAGGCTTATATGCAGATCAAAGAAGGTCATTGGTTTGATGCTGTTTGCGACGAAGGCCTTTGGTACATTACTATAATCGGCTTTATAGCATGGCTTGGCGGAGGAATGGTACTTCCCGCAGCAGCGGCCGTAGGTAAATGGATGACTATTATTGGAGCAGCAGGACTGCTTCTTACAGGAGGCCGCCATAACAAAGGCTTCGGCAAAGTAACGGGAGGACTGAGCAACATATACAATATAACAAGTTATATGTCGGATATTCTTTCCTATGCAAGGCTGCTGGCCTTAGGACTGGCTACAGGAGTAATTGCGCAGGTAGTCAATACTCTGGGCTCGCTGTTCGGAGGAGGAATAGGAGGGCTGATTGCCCTTGTAATAATTTTCCTGCTTGGACATACGCTAAACTTAGCTATAAATGTATTGGGAGCTTTTATACATTCAAGCAGACTGCAATATGTTGAATTCTTCGGAAAGTTTTATGAGGACGGCGGCGAACCGTTTGATCCTTTCCGCAAGAAAACAAAGTATATAAAGATAGAGCAAGAGGAGGAATAGAAAATGAATATGATAGACGGCAACACATTGGCTATTTTGGGAGCAGCAATAGCAGCTCTGGCAGGAATAGGAAGCGCCATGGGTGTAGGTATAGCTGGACAAGCAGCGTCGGCAGTATTGGCAGAGGATCCGAAAAAGTTCGGTAAGACCATAATATTGCAGGCTCTCCCGGGAACACAGGGTATATATGGCCTGATTATTGCGTTTCTCATCATGATTAAAATAGGTTTGTTAGGCGGAAACATGATAGATCTTACCATGGCGCAGGGAGCTTATTTCTTGGTAGCAGGTATTCCTATCGGCCTGGTTGGAATCTGGTCGGGAATTGCACAGGGAAAAGCGGCGGCAGCAGCTCTTCAGCTCACAGCAAAGAGACCGGATCAAATGGTAAAAGGTATCATATATACCGCTATGGTAGAAACATACGCTATCTTTGCACTGCTTGTTTCAGTACTGATTTGGCTGAGAATACCGGTATAAGAACCTTTGAGAGGTGAAAACCATGAGTATAGAGAAAATCACATCAGCTATAATAGATGAAGCGCAGGCGGAATGCGAACAGATATTGAATGCAGCTGATACTAAAAACAGAGGTGTAATAACGCAGCTGAAAAATCGAATAAAAATTGAAACGGATATTGCAGTTAAAAACGCTCAGGAGGAAAGAGAACGAATTATCAGCAGAAAAAAATCCGTTGCAGACATAGACAGCAAAAAAATAATCCTTGCCAGAAAACAGAAAATTATAAATGACTGTTTTGAAGAGGCTGTTGAATATATCACATCTATGGATGAAGACAGATATATAAAATTTCTTGTAAAAGCAGGTATAGAGGCGGGATTTTCCGAAGGAAGCCTTATATTTAATGAAAAAGAAAAAGAGACAATCGGACAGAAAGTAGCTGACGAGTTAAACAAAGTCGTACAGGGAGGAAAATTTTTGCTGGCTGAGGAAACCAGAAAAATCAAAGGCGGATATATGCTTCGCAAGGGGCAAATATACATCAACAATTCGGTGGAAGCCATGGTGGAAGACAAGCGCCGAGAGCTTACCGCCGGTGTAGCTGAGATTCTTTTTCCGCCTGAAAAATAAGGAGAAGGTACTATGAGTAAAAACAGAGAAGACTCATATATATTCTGCTCCGCACTTATAAGAGCAAGCGAAAAAACTCTGATGCCATGGTCAGAGATGACAAGAGCTGCGGAGGCGCCTGATTTTAACGGAGCCATATCGGTTCTTACGGAGAATGGGTATGACAGCGGTAAGATGCCGGAAAATCCCAGAGATTTTGTGAAGATGTTGGCGGAAGAAGAGCAGAAAGCATATGATTTTGTATTTTCTTCACTGCCCGATCCATCAGAACTTGAGCTCTTCAAATACCCGAAGGATTACCATAATGCCAAGGCCGTTTTGAAGGCTGAGTTTCTTGGAATCGATCCTGAAAAATATATGACCGGAGGCGGCAGCTTTGAACCTAAAATAATGGCATCAATGATAAGAGAGCGTAATTTTATTTTCATGCGTACAGAGATGAAAGAAGCCGTGGAAAGAGCAGCAGAGATGTTTGGAAAGGGGCAAGATCCGCAGGAAATAGATATCATACTCGATAAAGCTTGCTATAAGCAGATGCTTGGAGATGCAGTTGCGACGAAGAATGACTTTCTGATAAATTATGTCAGACTTTTGATAGATATTTTGAATGTCGTTACGTTTATAAGGCTGAGGCAGATCGGTAAACCGTGGACCTTTTTCAGCAAGGTTTTTCTTGATGGGGGACATATATCTGAGAAAGTGTTTACCGGAGGATATGAAGAAAACTATCATAAGCTTGCAGAAAAGTTTAAGCCTTATGGCTTTGAAGAGATAGTAGAGAAAGGCGGAAATCGCGTCAAGGAGACCGGTATGTATTCGCTGCTTGAAAAGCTGTGCGACAATAAGCGTATAGAATATATAAAAAACGCTAAGTACATCTCTTTCGGGTTTGAACCGGCAGCAGCATATTTGGTCGCAAAGGAAAGCGAAATAAAGAATCTCAGAATTATATTTACGGGAAAAATCGCAGGCACACCAAAAGAAGTGATTTTAGAAAGGCTGAGGGAATCTTATGTATAGGATAGGTGTTATCGGAGACAGAGAAAGTATTCTCGGCTTTAAGGCTGTGGGACTTGAGGTATTTCCGTGCGACAGAACTGAAGAAGCGAAAAAAGTCTTTAAAGATATAGCAGAGGATAATTTTGCGATAATCTATATAACGGAGGCTCTGTATAAGGGGCTCGAAGCAGAAATTTCAGAATATACGGACAGAAGGCTTCCGGCCGTTATACCGATACCGGATAAAGACGGTGTCCTGGGAGTAGGTATGGAAAATGTCAGAAAAGCCGTAGAACGCGCAGTAGGCGCAGACATCCTGTTTGGAGGTGAATAAAAGCCATGAGTCAAGGCAAAGTAGTAAAAGTATCAGGCCCGCTGGTTGTAGCATCAGGCATGGAAGAGGCTAATATGTTTGATGTGGTCCATGTAGGAGAACAGGGGCTGATAGGTGAAATTATAGAAATGAGAGGCGACAAGGCCTCTATACAAGTATATGAAGAAACGGCAGGCATAGGACCGGGAGTTCCGGTAGTGAGCACAGGAGCACCTCTTTCTGTGGAACTTGGACCGGGACTTATAGAAACTATGTACGACGGTATTCAAAGACCTCTTGAAGCCATGTACGAAGCCGCAGGACCGAACATTACCAGAGGCATAAAGGTTCCGTCACTGTCAAGAACAAGAAAGTGGAAATTTGTTCCTTCGGTAAAGATTGGTGATGAAATAGAAGCCGGAGACATAATCGGAACGGTTCAGGAAACTATCGTAATTGAACACAGGATTATGGTTCCGGTAGGTGTATCAGGAGTGGTTGAAGCCATAGAAAGCGGAGACTTTACTGTTGAAGACACAGTATGCAGGGTAAGAACCGAAGACGGCAATGTCAAAGAACTTACAATGATGCAAAAATGGCCTGTAAGAAAAGGCAGACCATATAAGGAAAAACTTGTGCCTGAAATGCCGCTTATAACAGGACAGAGAGTAATCGATACTCTTTTCCCTATCGCTAAAGGCGGAGTTGCAGCGGTACCGGGTCCTTTCGGTTCCGGTAAAACAGTAGTTCAGCATCAGCTGGCAAAGTGGGCAGACGCTGAAATAGTTGTTTATATAGGATGCGGAGAGCGTGGAAATGAAATGACGGATGTACTTATGGAATTTCCTGAGCTTAAGGACCCTAATACAGGCGAATCAATAATGAAGAGAACGGTGCTTATTGCCAACACGTCGGATATGCCGGTGGCAGCCCGAGAAGCATCAATTTATACGGGAATTACCATTGCAGAATATTTCAGAGATATGGGATATTCGGTAGCTATCATGGCAGACTCGACTTCAAGATGGGCAGAGGCACTGCGTGAAATGTCAGGCCGTCTTGAAGAAATGCCGGGTGAAGAAGGTTATCCTGCATATCTTGCTTCGAGACTGGCGCAATTCTATGAACGAGCAGGAAGAACAATATCGCTTGGTAAAGAAGGCAGATTGGGGGCACTTTCGGCTATAGGTGCAGTATCACCTCCGGGAGGAGATATTTCAGAACCTGTATCGCAGGCAACTCTGCGTATAGTAAAGGTGTTCTGGTGCCTCGATTCTTCACTGGCATACAAGAGACACTTCCCGGCCATAAACTGGCTTCAGAGCTATTCTCTTTATGTTGACAGACTTGAAGAATGGTATGCGGAAAATGTAAACAAAGAATTCCCTCAGCTCAGAGCAAGAACCATAGCTTTGCTTCAGGATGAAGCGGAATTGCAGGAAGTAGTGCAGCTTGTCGGTGTTGACGGACTTTCACATGAGGACAGACTTAAATTGGAGGCTGCAAAGTCAATAAGAGAAGACTATCTTCATCAGAATGCTTTCCATGAAGTTGATACCTACACTTCTCTCAAAAAACAGTACCAACTTCTCAAGATGATTCTGACATACTATGAGCTTTCAAGAGAAGCAGTCGCAAAGGGAGCTAATTTCAACGAAATTCTTGAACTTCCGGTAAGAGAAGATATAGGAAGATTCAAATATGTTGAAGAAAAAGATACAGATGAGGCTTATAACAAAATAATGGAAACTCTTAGAAAGGCTGTTTCTGCATTGACGGCAAAGGAGGTTGAGGACGATGATTAAGGAATATAAAACTATAAGCGAAGTTGTTGGACCTCTTATGCTGGTCAGAGATGTTGAAAATGTAACATATGACGAACTGGGAGAAATAATACTTCCCAGCGGAGAAAAAAGACTTTGCAAGGTATTGGAAGTCAACGGTTCAAATGCCTTGGTTCAGCTGTTCGAAAGCTCGACAGGCATAAACCTCAAGGAAAGTACAGTTAAATTCCTTGGAAGAGGAACGGAGCTTGCCGTATCACCGGATATTCTGGGAAGAGTATTCGACGGTATGGGAAGACCTAAAGACGGTGGACCTGATATAATTGCAGAAAAAAGAATGGATATCAACGGTCTGCCTATGAATCCGGCAGCAAGAGACTATCCTTCGGAGTTTATACAGACAGGTGTGTCTGCGATAGACGGACTTAATACTCTTGTAAGAGGACAGAAACTTCCTATTTTCTCGGCGTCAGGACTTCCTCATGCAAATCTTGCGGCTCAAATCGCAAGACAAGCCAAGGTAAGAGGAAGCGAGGGAAACTTTGCGGTAGTATTTGCTGCTATAGGTATAACTCATGAAGAAGCGGAATTTTTTGCATCTGATTTCAGAAGAACAGGTGCTATAGACAGAACCGTTCTGTTTATGAACCTTGCCAACGACCCTGCCGTAGAGCGTATTGCAACACCTCGTATGGCTCTTACGGCTGCCGAATATCTGGCATTTGATCTTGGAATGCATGTGCTTGTAATCCTTACGGATATAACGAATTATGCCGAAGCTTTGCGTGAAGTTTCGGCTGCAAGAAAGGAAGTACCGGGCAGAAGAGGATATCCGGGATATCTTTATACAGACCTTGCAACAATGTATGAAAGAGCAGGAAGAAAAAAAGGTTATGATGGTTCAATAACCATGATTCCTATCCTTACTATGCCGGAGGATGATAAGACTCATCCGATTCCTGACCTTACGGGATATATCACAGAAGGACAGATAATACTTTCCCGTGAGCTTTACAGAAAGGGTCTTAAGCCGCCGATTGATGTACTTCCGTCTCTTTCCCGTCTTAAAGATAAGGGTATAGGAAAAGGCAAAACAAGAGAAGACCATGCAGATACTATGAATCAGCTTTTTGCCGCTTATGCAAAAGGTAAGGAGGCTTTAGAGCTGGTTACTATTTTAGGAGAAGCGGCGCTTACGGAAACTGACCTTAAGTATGCAAGATTTTCTCAGGCATTTGAGAAACAATATGTATCTCAGGGCTACGATACAGACAGAACTATAGAGGAGACACTTGGAATAGGCTGGAAGCTCCTTGAAATGCTGCCGAAGAGTGAGCTTAAGAGAATCAGAGACGAATATATTGAAAAATATCTTGGCAAATAGGTGTTAGGGAGAAGTTATGGAAAGATTAAATGTAAATCCTACCAGAATGATGCTTACAACCTTAAAAAGACGCCTTGTAACAGCAAGACGAGGTCATAAACTGATGAAAGATAAAAGAGATCAGCTTATGAAAGGGTTCCTTGAGCTGGCTCGTGAAAACAAGAGACTTCGTGAAGAAGTGGAAAGTGAGCTTTCACGTGTATATGAGAGTTTTTCTGTTGCAAGTGCCGTTATGAGTCAGGAGGTAATGGAAGAAGCTCTGATGTTTCCAAAGCAGGGGGTGGAACTTACTGTTGAGGGTAAAAATATAATGAGTGTAGATGTACCGCAGTTTTCTTTTGAAACTAAAGCCGAAGATTCTGCCGATATTTATCCTTACGGATTTGCATCTACTTCAGGAGAACTTGACGCAGCGATATCCGGACTTGCAAAAGCCCTGCCGTCAATGCTGGAGCTGGCGGCAAAAGAAAAGGAAGCAGCTATGATAGCTGCTGAGCTTGAAAAGACACGCCGCCGTGTCAACGCCCTTGAATATGTCAAGATCCCTCAGTTGGAAATGACCATCAAATATATAATGATGAAGCTTGATGAAAATGAGAGAGGGAACCAGACAAGACTGATGAAGGTTAAAGACATGATTCTCAAGGAAGCAATAGAAGAGAAACGAGAACAGGATGAGGCCTGTGGTTCGTAAAAATTACAGATTAAGTAAAATAGAAATAAATGCCGTTCTTTTTAGGGAACGGCATTTTTCGTACGATTTACAGTATTTCGTATATCAATTACAGAACTTTCCTTACATCCGCAAGATTTGTGTGCTGAGGGTTTCCGTTGGCGATAGGTGTCGCCTTGTCGCTCATAGTAAGAGTGTTTATACATCCGCCTGTGTCAGCATTATCGCCTGACGGATTGTACCATCCGCCCTCACTTATTGCCACCGTACCCGCAGATATACGACCGGTGACTTTTGCGGCAATTCTTATTACACCTCTGTCGTTAAAAACCTCCACAGTGTCGCCGTTCGAAATACAGCGGCACGCTGCATCGTCAGGGTTTATCCATAGAGCTGTAGGGTCCAGCTCCTCAAGCAGAGGATTATCATCATGCTGAGAATGGCATCTTCTCTTTGTGTGGTATGCTATGAGCTGTAGAGGATATTTACTTTTCAGAGGGTCCTCAGGTCCTTCGGCACAGTATATGTGTCCGGGTGAGCCCGGTATATCTTCAGTACGATTCATGTCATAAAGTGTTTTTGAGAAAATTTCTATTTTTCCCGATGGTGTGTTAAAAGGCACACCACTGTGGATATTATCGTAAAAGTTCACTAACGGTTTGTGCTCTGAATATATATGGTATGACTTTTCTTTGAATTGCTCAAAGGGCGGGAGCTCAGTTTCAGTCTGACGACATTGTTCGTAAACACAGCGAAGCCATTGGTCGATACCGTCAAGCCCGTTGTCAAAGGAATCTTTAATGTTCATAAGTTCGGCAACACGGCGTATCCAGTCGTATTCAAATTTTCCTCCGAATAGAGGAGCGGTTATTTGATGGTTGTATAAAAGATAATCATCGTCAGCCCACGGAGAAGGGATGTTATCCATTTCAAAGAAAGATATACCGGGAAGTAAAATGTCGGCAAACTTTGCGCTTGGTGTCATGAATAAGTCAGACAGCACAAGGCATTCGAGCTTTCCCGGAGTTCTGAGTATGCGTTTAGTATCATTTATATTTGAATGTTGATTTATAATTATTCCGCTGGCAAGACTGTATATAACCTTGATTCCCGAATCGAGACGGGAAACTCCCTTAAGGCCTCTTTGCTTTGTATCTATTGTTTCATGGCGGTCGATAGCCCTTGTCCATTGAAATACAGGAATTTTACCGGGATAAGGGTTGTCAAGCAGGCTCATTCCGGGAGCTTCATGACCTTCTTTAAGGTATGGAACACCGCTGCTGCCGCCGCTTATACCAACATTGCCTGTCATACATGCAAGTGCGACGAATCCTCTGCAAGCCTGTTCGCCCACCATAGTCCTCTGTGGTGCGAAGCCGGGAAGCAGAGCGGCAGGTTTTGTGGTAGAGTATTCTATTGCCAGCTCCTTTATGGTCTGAGCAGGAATTCCCGTTATATTTTCTGCCCATTCGGGTGTCTTGGGAATACCATCCTTTACTCCGAAGACATGACTTTTGTAGCTTTCTCCGTAAGGAATACCCTCCGGCATATGTTCTTCATCGAATCCTATGCAGAATTTATCCATAAAGTCTTGATCCTGGAGGTTTTCCTGCCATATGGTATATGCCATCGCATCTATAAGAGCAGTGTCGGAAGACGGTCGTATAGGTATCCAGCGGTCTGCCATAGTCATGACAGTATCGCTCATTCTTGGGTCTATAACTATTATCTTTGCGCCTTTTTCTTTGGCTTTCATAAAATAATCTTTTGTATTAAGCCCGTAGTGACATGTTGCCGGATTAAAGCCCCACATAATTATGAGTTTTGAATCCGTGTATGTGGATTCGTGATTTCCGGCAAGAACTTTTCCATATATATAAGGGGTGATATAAACTGCACAGGCGGCGCTGTAAAAGTTGTAGTAGTCAAGATATCCCCCGTCAAGAGCAAGGAGGTTTTTCATGAATCTGTCACCTCTGACTGCACCGCATACACCTGCCGCATTTATGACAAAACGAGAGCCGGGACCGTATTTTTCACGGCTTGATATGGTGACAAAAGCAATTTCTTTTGCGGCTTCTTCCCAAGATATTCTCTTGAATTTTCCATCTCCTCTTTGCCCTATACGCTTCATAGGATAACGTAGTCTTTTGGAAGTCAGGTAAGTTCTGCCGTAAGCTCTGCCTCTGGGACAGCCGGAAAAGCGGAGAGGCGTTCCGTGAGAGTCCGGTTCTATCTGAAGCAGGCATCCCTCACAAACTGTAGCAATCATCTTACACTTGCTTCCGCAGTCACAGGAACTTGCTATACTGATTTTTTTCACATCTTCAACAGGTAAAGACGGATTTTTCTTAATATTGTAACTGTCAAACGATTTTATAAAAGACAGATGATTGTCGTTATCTTTAAGATTATGCGCTTTAATAAAGTCAGAATCGGAAAGCCAGTCATAGTAACCGTCTGACAAGGTCTGTTTCAGCAGGGCCATTATGAAAGGAGGAACATCGTATTTGTACAGTGCTAATATAATCATGTGGAGTGTATCTGTGAGAAACTCTCTTTCAAAGCGCTTTGTTATATTCAGACATTCGTCTTCCGTCATGCTTCCGTTTAGACCGTATGCTAAAATATGCTCCAGAAAGCGGAATTGTTCACCTATAAAATCGGCGGGGTTTCCATCCATATGTATAGGAGAATACCCGTAGGACTTGTAGAATTTGATAACATCAAGAGTAATATGATTGAGCAGTACATCATCTCCGGTTTTTGCCACAGAAGCCCATAAAGGTACATATACCGAGCTGTCTGTTCCATAGAACAGGTCGCTGTACTGCTGCTGCTGTATTGCATTGCGCCCGCAGAATCTGTTGAATTCGTCACAGCTTTTGAAAAGCATATGAAGTCCGTGAAAGTTTATATATTTTTTTTCAATCATTTTTCTGGCCTTTCGATTTGAATAGTTTCTTTGAGCGTTTGCATATTGGATAAATTGCCAACTATGGTGGCACCAACCGGCTTGCCATCTGAAAAGCAGACTTTTGCAAAATAATTACCTGCGGCGGGGTTGACAAAGAACAGATTATCCTTTTCCTCTGAATAGAATCTTTTTATTTCGTATTCTTTATCGTGATTTTTACCCATGTCGCCTAAAGCAAATAAGCTCAGATAAGGACTGTTTATAACAAGTGAGGTGTCAAAATCAGGTACAGTAAACCGTTTAGTGCCGCACAAGTCTGCCGCCGCATTAAGACCGGCAGTTTTTCCCTGAGCCATGGCAGATGACCAGAGAGCATAATTCATGCCGCTTGCCTTGGCACAGTCGCCTGCCGCATAGATGTTTTCATCTGATGTTCTGCAATACTCATCTATTGCAACGGCTCCCTGTGATTTTACGGACTCAGGTGCAAATGTTACTTGAGCTCTTACTCCGCAGGACATTATAATAAAATCGCATGGAAAGCTGCGGCCGTCTGCAAGATTGACAACTAAACCGGAATCACCGCCGAGAGCCTTTTTTACAGAGATTATGTTGACACCTGTATGTATAGCTGTATCAGGAAAACTGCGGCATATTATGTCCGAAATTTCTTCATCTATCTGTTTTGCCATAAGATAAGGCATGGATTCGAGCACAGTGACCTTCTGTCCGTATCTTAAAAGCTCCGAGGCAGCTTCAAGACCGATGACTCCACCGCCTATTATCACAGCATGTTTGGAAGCTTTGCAGGCTTTTTTTATTGCAAAGATATCCTCACTGCGTCTGATTGTAAATACTCCTTCGGAATTTGCTCCGGGAATGGGAGGGATGAAGCTTTCTGCACCGCAGGCAATTATGAGCTTATCGTAATGATATGAACCGCAGCCGTCGAACACTGTTTGTGAAATGTTATCTGTGCCGGTAAGTCTTGAATTTATATGAAGTGTTATATTGTTGTCTTCAAACCACTGATTTTGATAAATCATCCAGTCGTTGGGATTGAAGCTGTTAAAAGGTGTTTTTGTCAGCATAGGCCGGGAATAAGGCATGTTGTTTTCTGCTGTAAAAATATCTATAATGCCATCGGGATCTGTTTGGCGAATGGCTTTTGCAGCCGACAGACCGGCGATCCCGGCACCTGCTATTATATATCTGTTATTCATCGGGTAACTCCTCCTTTTGCAGGAGCTTTTATATATAGACAAGGTTTTGTCCCGGATGAATCCGGAAGAAAAGGCATGTCGGCAGAGGTCTCATCAATGGGGCCGAATTTTATACTCATGGTCGGGCATGCTGCGGCACAGGCCGGCTCAAGTCCCATATTGCGGCGGCTTTTGCAGGTGTCACATTTTTGAGTGATGCCCTTTGATTTGCTGAAGGATACAGCGCCGTAAGGGCAGTTCCACATACATGCCCCGCAGCCTATGCACTTTCCGTCGTCGTGCTGAGTAGTACCGTCATCATCTTTGTACATTGCTCCTGTAGGACAGACTTTAACGCAGGCCGCATCTTCACAGTGGTTGCAGCTTCCCGAAAAAGGTCCTTCAGGAAGAATCGTCACTCTGCGGAAGAATTCTCCTGATTTTAGATTGTTGATATCCTTGCATGCTACCTGGCATGCGCCGCAAGCCACACAGGTATTCATATTATAGTAAAAACCTAATTTCTGCATTGTAGTCACCTCTGAAATCTGTTACACTGAAATTATACAACAAAATGGACAAAAAGTATTTATGAAGGAAGATATTTTTTTGAAAAATTCAATAGGTTTACTTATATTGGCAGGCGGAAAATCTCAAAGAATGGGAAGAGATAAAGGAACATTGAAAATCGGAGAAGAAACTTTTATCATGAGGCTTTTGGAAAATATGGGTGATTATGACGAGCGTATCGTTTCTTCATCAAGGAAGCTGTATGAAGAATGGGTTGTAACCTTGGCGGATGAAGCCGGCACAGAGGGGAAAGGACCGGCGGCAGGCATAGTTACTGCGCTTACATACTGCAAAAGCGACAGTCTTATGGTTGTACCTTGTGATGTGCCTTTTGCAGATTTTTCGGTGGCGAAAAAACTTGCCGAGGTGTATTTGAGCTTACCGGAAAAGTTGAAAAAACCTGTTGTTTCAGAAAGCACAAACGGTATAGAGCCGCTTGTGGGAATATATCCGAAAGCTGTTTTACCGATAATGAGAAAGGCTATTGATGAGGGTATATACAGTGTAAAGGACATATTGAAAAGAATCGGATACAGGGAAGTACCCATTGCAGATGAGAAACTTATAAATATAAATACTCCGGAGGATTATGAAAAGTATGAATAAAAATGATATAGTGAAGATTAAAATAGAAGATATTTCAACGGAGGGCCGTGGAATAGGAAGAGCAGACGGAATGGCAGTCTTTGTTAAAGACGCTGTGACAGGAGATGTGGTTGAAGCTGAAATAACAAAAGTAAAGAAGAATTATGCATTTGGAAATATAAGAAAATATTTGAAAAAATCAGAGGACAGAACAGAAGTGCTTTGTCCGTACAATGATCGCTGCGGAGGATGTATTTATCAGGAGCTGAATTATGAAGCACAGCTTTCATTGAAGAAAAAACAAGTTTCCGACAAGCTTATCCGTCTCGGAGGAATAAAGGCTCCGGTCGTAAGAGATGTTATAGGAATGGAATATCCGTTTAATTACAGAAACAAGGCTGTCATGCCTGTAAGCACCGGAGGGTTGATTACAAAAAAAGGCGGAATAGTTCAGCCTGTACATGAGCCGAGAGTAGGGTTTTACAGAGCTAAGAGCCATGAAGTAATCGACTGCGGAGATTGTCTCTTGCAGTCTGAGCCTGCTATGGCTGCCGCAGAGGCACTTAGACGATTTATGGAGGAGGACAATATAACTTCATATGATGAGCGTTGGGATAAGGGACTTATGAAAAGTATGACTGTTCGTACAGCTTTTGGAAGCGGGCAGGTTATGGTCATACTTACAATCAACGGAAAAGGTATTCCAAATGCAGAGAAGCTTGTAAGCATGCTTGATGAGGCGATATACGAAGCAGGTTTACGGGATAATGAGGAAAGGGAGGAATATGGTTTCACCCTCGAAAGCGTTATTTTGAATATTCAGAAAAAGGGTGGTTCTGTGACCGGAGAATGGATTACTCTTGCAGGAAAACCTGTAATTACTGAATTTGTCGGCGGTCTTGAATTTGAAATTTCACCGCAATCCTTTTATCAGGTCAATCCGGTGCAAATGGAGGCTCTTTACGGAAAAGCTATAGAGTATGCAGAGCTTAACGGCAATGAGACGGTACTTGATTTGTATTGCGGAGTAGGAAGTATCGGATTGTTTTTCGCAGATTACATGAGAAGGCTTGGTGGAAAAGGCCGTGTCATAGGAATTGAGTCGATAAAAGAGGCAGTTACAGATGCCAACAGGAATGCAGTTATAAACGGAATCGTAAATGCAAGATACATTTGCGGCAAGGCTGAGGAAGAACTTCCCAAGCTTATGAAAGGAGACTATGCCGAAAAAGGTATTGTGGTTGATAATGCTGATATAGTTATTTTGGATCCGCCGAGGGCAGGCTGCGATGAAAGATTGATTGAGGCTGCAGCAGAGCTTTCTCCTGAAAAGATAATATATATATCATGTGATCCTGCAACATTGTCACGAGACATCAAGCGCCTTTCGGAAAAGGGCTACGAATTTTGTGAGGCTGCGCCGGTGGACATGTTCCCGTGGACAAGAGCGATAGAAGTGGCAGCACTTATAACAAAAATGAAATAAAGCCTTAATAGCAGCGGGCGCTGTTTAGCTGAAAAGATGGGTAAACAGGTATATGCAGCGTTGTGGTTATTTGATATAATAAAATAAACAGGGAACAAAAGTTAATTTGTAAACTGGAATTTGAAAACCATAAAATTATGAGTGATTATTGCTCTCCATAGGTTGTCAATAAAATCCTCCAAAAGCCTTGAAAATAAAGGATTTATCGCAATGTGTTCGCCTTATCCCTTTATATGATTTCACACAAGTTTACTCTTTCCCTGCCTGCTTATAAGGGCAAAATCAAGGGAAGAAAGTCTCATAACAAGATATAACAGAGTGTGGCAATCGGAGAACTGTGACATATGTGCGAATATATTATAACGGAGGATTTTTTAATGGACAAGTATATTTATGATGAAAGCAATGGTTTATGGTATGAGTTGCAGGGGGATTATTATATTCCTTGTCTTACTTTACCAGCTGAAAAAGAAAACAAACCTATCAGTTTGTGGGGGCAGCGACACAAACACTACTTACAGGAACATAAACGGACGGTTTATATTTCGCTGCTCACAAGCGGCGAATTGAATAATTACCTTGCCGATATTGACGAACAAGCAACGGAAATGATGTTTCGATTGGTTGAGCAAATGGCTGACAAGGAGGGCGTGACCGAACAACTTAAAGTAGAAAACCCGATGTTGTGGGTTGGTCGAATGAATGAGATACAGGCAAGAGCACGAGAAATTGTATATGCCGATATTATCTATAAGTAAAAAATGTAACATATAGAATATTAAAATTGTGGCAGTCAAAAATTAAAACTTTGTCTGCCACAATTATGATTAGATGTGTTCTCTTTCATAATGACTTTGCTAATTCATTATGCTATAATGAATTTAATTTACGGTATCGCACTGCATCTACTAATTTGGAGTTCGATTAGAACAGGAAAAGATTATATTGATTGCTCTCTATGCGAGATTAAAACCGATTATACAGGAGGAAATTGAATGAGCAATATTATTCAAATCAATAATCTTAATAAAAGTTTTGGAAGTGTAAACGCTGTTCAGAATTTGAGTTTTCGTGTGAAAAAAGGAGAGCTGTTTGCCTTTCTTGGTATCAATGGGGCAGGAAAATCAACTACAATCAATATTATGTGTGGACAACTGTCGAAAGACAGTGGAAGCGTTTTTATTGATAAACACGATTTAGATAAGGATATGGACTATATTAAGCGTGAACTGGGTGTAGTTTTTCAATCATCTGTCTTGGATTCTGCCCTTTCTGTTTATGATAATTTGGAAAGTCGTGCCGCTTTATATGGCATTACTGGAATGGAGTTTAAGAAACGACTTGAGGAACTGGCGAAAATATTAGATTTTGAAAACTTATTGAAACGCACCGTTGGTAAATTATCAGGAGGACAACGCCGAAGAATTGATATTGCAAGGGCTTTGTTTCATAAGCCTAAAATCCTTATTCTTGATGAGCCGACAACAGGGCTTGATCCGCAGACACGCCGACTTATTTGGAATGTTATATCAAGTTTTCGCAAAGATGAAAATATGACTGTATTTTTAACTACGCACTATATGGAAGAAGCTGCGGAAGCTGATTATGTTGTAATCATTGATGATGGGAAAATATCCGCAGAGGGTACTCCGCTTGAATTAAAAAATATTTATACTGGGGATTACATCACAATTTATGATGTAGATGAAAAGGATATTAAAGAACTTGATGTAGAATATGAGCAAATCCGAAACGGTTATCGCCTTTCTGTACCGAATACAAAGGCTGCAACTGAATTGATTATTCGTAATCCGCAGTTGTTTACTGATTACGAAATAACAAAAGGAAAAATGGACGATGCTTTTCTTGCTGTTACGGGCAAAACATTGGTGGGAGGTGCAGAAAAATGAGTATGGCTTTCATTCTTATCAAAAGAAATATCAAATTGTTTTTCAAAGATAAGGGAATGTTCTTTACCTCTTTGATAACGCCTGCTATATTGCTTGTACTTTATGTGACTTTTCTTGGGAATGTGTATCGGGATAGTTTTACATCTAATTTACCCAATTCATTAAAACTATCAGAAAGCATAATAGAGGGACTGGTAGGCGGTCAACTTATCTCATCTATTCTTGCTGTTTCGTGTGTAACGGTTGCTTTTTGTTCTAATTTTTTAATGGTGC